>NZ_CP017074.1:1069934-1710707 GCF_001717465.1 Luteimonas sp. JM171
GCCATGATCGCGTCGATGGGGTCGGCCTCGGGGGCGGGCGCCGCGGGCTCGGTGGAGCCGGTGTCGGCGCAGGCGGCGAGGGCGGCGAGGAGCGGGACGAGGAGGAATGTGCGCATCGCCCGAGTCTAGCGAGCGGCGTGGGTGGGCGCCATGTGGTCTGGTCCGGGGAGCAATGATTGTTCTCGCGGGCGGGCCGACGGGGCAAGCCGGTGGCGGACACGCCGTGAACCCGTCCATGGGGGCTTGTCCGCGACGTCCATGTCGCGGACAGTCCGCCACCGGCTTGCCCCGCCGGCCCCTCGCGTTGGCAGCAATCTGCCTGATTGGTCGATCACCGGGCGGGTGTTTGCCTCAAGCGTGCGGAGGGTCGTCCTTCCTGGATGGCCGGCGGAACTCGAGGACCTGGCCGCGGGTGGGTTCGTCGCGTTGCCACAGGATGGGCACATCGTCGGCGGCGCGGGTTTCGAACTGGTCGCGTTCGCGGGCGGCGTCGGCTTCGGCCTGTTCTTCTTCCAGCTCCCAGCTGTAGCGGCGGCGGGGGGTGAGGGGGTCGAGGCGGCGGAAGAGGAAGGCGCCGAGCAGGCCGCCAACGGCGCCGCCCAGGTGCGATTGCCAGGAGACGCCGGGCTCCTGGGGAAGGATGGTGAGGAGCATGCCGCCGTAGAAGAAGAAGGCGATCATGCCGGCGGCCACGGAGGGGCGGTCGCGGCGCAGGATGCCCAGGACGAACAGCAGGAACATCAGGCCGTGGGTGACGCCGCTGGCGCCCAGGTGGTGCGAGCCGGGGTCGCCGAGCCACCACGCGCACAGGCCGGCGCCAAGCCACATCAGCGGCAGCGCGCGCGGGGCGGCGCGGGGGTAGAGCATGAAGGTCAGGGTGCCCAGCAGGAGCAGGGCGCCGGCGTTGGCCAGCAGGTGCTCGGGCGAGCCATGCAGCAGGGGCGCGGTGAGGATGCCCAGCAGGCCGTGGGCGCTGCGCGGCGAGATGGCGAACGGGCGCCAGTCGCCCATCGCCTGCAGGCCGAACACCACCGCCAGCAGCGCCACGAACGCCAGGCTCAGCTTGAACGCGCCCGCCAGCCGGCGCCGGTCGGCCGCGCGCTGGGCTTTGGGATCGGCGGGCGGCTCGGGCAGGTGCAGGTCCATGCTCCAACAATGGCGCCGCCGCCGCCGGATGCAACCGCCGGCGGGGCCCCGGGCCGTAGAATCACCGGCATGGATCAATCACTGCCCACGGTCAGGCTCAAGAACGCCTGGCGCTCCTCGCACCCCTGGATCTTCCAGCGTCTGGTGGAAAAACCCGCCCAGCGGCCCAAACCCGGCAGCATCGTCGACGTGGTCGGCGTGGAGGGCGACTGGATCGGCCGCGGTTTCTACAACGGCCATTCGCGCATCGCCATCCGCCTGCTGGAGAAGGACCCGGCGGTGCCGGTGGACGCGGGCTGGTTCTCGCGCCGCATCGCCGAGGCGGTGCGGCTGCGGCGCGAGGTGCTGCGGCTGGACGAGGTGTCCGATGCCTGGCGCGCGGTGCACAGCGAGGGCGATGGGCTGTCCGGGCTGGTGGTGGACCGCTACGCGGACCTGGTGGTGGTGGAATTCTTCTCCGCCGGCATGTTCCGCCACCGCGAGTGGATCTTCGACGCGCTGCGCCAGCAGTTCCCCGGCTGCCGCATCCACGCCTCGGCCGACGAGCACGTGCAGAAGCAGGAGAGCTTTGATTTCCGCGGCAACGTGCCGGCCGAGCCGGCAATCATCACCGAGCACGGGGTGAAGTTCCGCGCCGATCCGGCCGGCGCGCACAAGACCGGCTTCTTTGCCGACCAGCGTGAGAACCGCGAGTGGCTCTCGCGCCAGTGCCAGGACAAGCGCGTGCTCGACCTGTGCTGCAACACCGGCGGCTTCGGCATCTACGCCGCCGCGCGCGGGGCGATGGACGTGACCGGCGTGGACATCGACGAGGCGGTGCTGGAGATCGCCCGTGGCAACGCCAGGCTCAACGACGTGCGGGTGCGCTTCGTGCAGGCCGACATCTTCCCGTGGCTGCGCGATGCCGCGGCCCGCGGCGAGGCGTGGGACGTGGTGGTGCTGGATCCGGCCAAGATGACCCGTGACCGCAACCAGGTGATCCCGGCGCTGAAGAATTACCTGGACATGAACAAGCTCGCCCTGGGCGTGGTGAAGCCGGGCGGGCTGTTTGCCACCTTCTCGTGCACCGGGCTGGTGAGCGAGGAGCAGTTCCTGGACATGCTGCGCCGGGCGGCGTTCTTCTCCAATCGCCGGCTGCAGATCCTGAAGGTGGCCGGCGCGGGCGCCGACCATCCGTTCCTGGCTGACGTGCAGGAGTCGCGCTACCTCAAGGCGGCCTTCTGCCGCGTGCTGGATTGAACCGGCGCCATCGCCGGGCGCTGCGTCCGTGGGCGCGGCGCGCGCTGGTGGCGTGCGTTGCGCTGGTGGCGCTGGCGCTCGCGGCCACGCTGCTCCTGCCCGAAAGTGGCCCGCCGGACGCGGATCCGCCCGATACAACATTCGACTGGCAGGCGCACATCGGGCTGCTCGGCGGCGACGGCCACCGGGGCGTGCGCGACGGCCCGCTGGTGCGGGCGCGCTTCGATGAGCCCTGGGGTCTGGTGCGTGGGCCGGGTGGCAGCCTGTTCATCGCTGATGGCGGCGAAGCCAACCGCATCCGCCGCGTCGCCCCGGACGGCCAGGTGCGCACGCTCGCCGGGGACGTGGAAGGGTTTGCCGATGGCGTGGGCGAAGCGGCGCGCTTCCACACGCCCTCGGCGCTCGCGGTCGATGCGCTGGGCAACCTCTACGTGGCCGATACCGGCAACCACGCCATCCGCAAGGTCACCCCGGGCGGCACCGTCACCACGCTGGCCGGCGACGGTACGCCGGGCTTCCGCGACGGGCCGGCCGGGCAGGCCCGCTTCCACGCGCCGATGGGCGTGGCGGTGGATGCCCGGGGCCGGGTGTTCGTCGCCGATACCTGGAACGACCGCATCCGCGTGATCGAGCCCGACGGCGGCGTGCGCACCGTGGCCGGCGGCGACGGGCCCGGCTTCCGCAACGGGCGCGGTGGATCGGCGCGCTTCGACACGCCCACCGCGCTGGCGCTCGATGGCCACGGGCGGCTGTGGGTGGCCGATACCGGCAACCGCGCGCTGCGCCGCGTCGATCCCGACGGCGCGGTCGATGCCTGGCGCCCGTCGCCCTGGGCGGACGCGGACGATGACCCGGCAATGGCCGCGCCGCTCTCGCTCGCGGCCACGCACGACGGCCACCTGTACGTGGCCGAGCTCTCGCCCGGCCGCGTGCTGCAGCTCAGCCCGGAGGGCCGGGTGCGGGTGCTGGCGGGAGAAGAAGGCGCGCGCTGGTTCGCCCGGCCTTCCGCGCTGTGGCTTGACGGCGACGGCAGCCTGCTGGTGGCGGACGCCGCCGGGCATCGCCTGCACCGGCTGGCGCCGCGCACCGGCGACGCGCCCCACGGGCCGGTCGGGCCCAATCCCGAACGCCTGCTCCCCGACACCGCCGGGCGCTGGCCGCTGGCGCCGCAATACGCCTGGCACGAAGTGGTCGGCACCCTGGGCGAAGTGCGCGGCAACTTCCGCGGCGAGAGCCGCAGCCACCTGCACAACGGCCTGGATATCCGCGGCAACGTCGGCGCGCGGGTGCTATCCGTCGCCGATGCCAAGGTCAGCTCGCCGCTGGCCGCGTGGAGCTTCGGCGGCCAGGCCGAGGGCATCGCCACCGACGAGCTGACCTACCTGCACCTGCGGGTCGGCCGCACCCCGCAGGGCGCGAACCTGGATCCGCGCAAGTTCCTGTTCGTGGACGACGAAGAGGGCAGGACCGCGCGCGTGCGGATCCCGCGCGGCACCCGCTTTGCCGCCGGCGAGGCCCTGGGCACCATCAACGCCCAGGCCCACGTGCACCTGATCGTCGGCCCCTACGGCCACCAGCTCAACGCGATCCGGCTCGGCCTGGTGGACTACGTGGATACCGTGGCGCCGCGCGTCGACGCGGTCTCCCTGCTCGACGAACACGACCGGCCGCTCACCCGACAACGCAACGGCCGAGTGCTCGTGCCGCAGGACGGCCGCGGCATCCAGGTGGTAGTCGAGGCCTGGGACCAGGTGGACGGCAACCTCGCAAGGCGCCGCCTGGGCCTCCACCGCGTTGGCTGGCAGGTGCTGGCCGCCGACGGCTCCATGCTCCCCGGCCACACCCGGCCGGAGATGAACATCGACTTCTCCCGCATGCCGCCGTACCCGGAGGCGGTGAAGGTGGCCTACGCCGCCAGCAGCGGCATCACCGTGCACGGCGCCGCGCGCACGCGCTTCCTGTACGTGGCCAGCAACCGCGTGCGCGCCAACGAACTCGCGATCAGCCACTGGCAGCCCTCCCGGCTGCCCCCGGGCGACTACATCATCCGCGCCTTCGCCGAGGACGCCGCCGGCAACCAGGCCACCGGCAACCGGGACCTGCCCATCACCCTCGTCGCGAAACCAGGATCGAACCCACTGTAGGAGGGCGCATGCCGCGGTCCTACTGGCGGCGCTGCAGGTATTCCGCGAGTGCCACCGCGTTGTTGTGCTCCTCGTCCCGGGCACCAAACAGCAGCGTGGCCCGCTTCACCCCGCGCAGCGCGTCGTACAGCGCTTCCAGCCCTTCCGGGTTGTCGTCCAGCTCCTTGAAGTAGCGCTCGCGGAAGCCGTCCCAGCGCGCCGGGTCATGTCCGAACCACTTGCGCAGCCCGTCGCTGGGCGCCACCGACTTCACCCACGCGTCCGCGCCCAGCGCCTCCTTGCTGATCCCGCGTGGCCAGATGCGATCCACCAGCACCCGCCGACCGCGGCTCTTCTTCCGGGCAGCATCGTGCGCGCGCATGACCTCCAGATCCACGGTGGTGTCGCCCTTGGCCATGGGGCCAGTCTCTGCACCCTCCCGTAGCCCCGCGTGAAGCCGGGGTCACTCCTCCGTCAGTGGCCGCACGTGCTCGACCAGGTTGAGGAGGAATCGGCCCGGCTCCTCCCACGGCATCATGTGCGCCGACCGTTCGAACCACACCCCGCGCTTGTAGGGGGCCTCGACCCGCGCCAGCCATTCCGCGGTCAACTGCGACGGCGTGGTGTAGTCGTGCCGGCCCATGAACATCAGCACCGGGATCGGGAACTCGCGCACCGGCTTGAAATCGACCTCGACGAACTCGTCAAGCACCCGGCCCAGGGTGAAAAGACTGCCCGCGTTGAGCGCGGCGCGGTCGTCGGCGTCATAGTCGGGCGAGAGCCGCGCGGCGCCATAGAACCACAGGTTGGTTTCGTCGCGGAACGCGGCCATGCCGCCGTAGTGCTGCGGCCACTTGCGCGCGGCCACGATCCGCTCACGGGTGATCGGCTCGTCGCCCGGGTAGGGCATGAGCGATTCAATCTCCGCCACGGCCGCGGCATTGCCGTGGCGGTGCGCCTGCTCCAGCCCCCAGGCGAGGCTCAGGCGCTCGTTGTCGCGGACGTTGATCACCTGGCCCACGCCGACGTAGGCGTGGAACAGGTCTGGCCGCTGCAGCGCCGCGTGCATCGCCGGGATCGTGCCCCAGCTGTGCGCCATCAGCACCAGCTTCTCCTTGCCGAGCCTTTCGCGCGCGTACTCCGCGACCTCGATGAGGTCGGCGGCGAACTGCTGCACGTGGATGGTTTCGGTGACCGCGTCCGGATCGTTGCCGGCGTAGGTCTTGCCGGTCCCGCGCTGGTCGTAGTTGACCATGGTGAAGAAGTCCTCCAGCGGGCGCTGGAACTGCCACAGGCTGGGGATGGTCGGCGTCGCCGGGCCACCGTGCGCGAACAGGATCACCGGGTTGGAGCGGTCCTGGCCGCGGATGCTGATCCACTGGTCGATGCCGCCGATGCGCACGGCCTGGCTTTCCTGCACCCCGTCGGGGCCGGGGATGCGCATGAGGTCCTCGACCACCGCGCGGGCGCGGGCAAGGTCGTCGTCCGCGGCAGGCTGCTGGGCGCGAGCGGGTGCCGGGAGTGCTGCGCACAGGCACAGCAGTGCGGAAAAAAGCATGGGAAGCGTGCGTGGCATGGGTCCTTCCTCTGGCCGGTTGGAGGCCCCAGTCTCCTCCGGCCAGGACGCAGGCGCATGGGTCATCTGTCACCGCGCCGTGCGGCACAACCGGCACGGCCGGCGCAGCCGGTGAGACGCCGGCGGCTACACTGGCCGGATGGATAACCAAGCCCTTCTGATCGTGATCGCGCTGCTGCTGGTGGTGGCCGTGGCGCTGCTGCTTGTGCTGGTGCTGCGGCGCCCCGAAACCAAGCTGGAACAGGCTCTGCGCGAGGAGCAGCGCGAGGGACGCGGCGAGCTGCACCAGCAGCTGGCCAGCTTCTCGACTTCGCAGGAGCAGCGCATCGATGCGTTCGGCGCGCGCCTGAACGAGCTGATCTCGCGCACCGACCAGCGCCTTGAAGTGCTGCGCGAGTCGCTCGTCGAGG
Organism: Luteimonas sp. JM171; assembly: GCF_001717465.1. Taxonomy (NCBI): domain Bacteria; kingdom Pseudomonadati; phylum Pseudomonadota; class Gammaproteobacteria; order Lysobacterales; family Lysobacteraceae; genus Luteimonas; species Luteimonas sp. JM171. The sequence continues at coordinate 1,076,429 of NZ_CP017074.1, forward strand.
ATGCCCGCAAGGGGCGGCTGGAAGGCGCCGACCAGCAGCAGCGTTTCACCGAGGCGCTCAACCAGCGCCTCAGCGAGCTCACCCAGCGCAACGAGCGCGGCATCGGAGAGATGCGCGCCACCCTGGAAATGCAGCTGCAGGCGCTGCAGGCCGACAACGCGCAGAAGCTGGAGAAGATGCGCGAGACGGTGGACGAAAAGCTCCAGTCCACCCTCAACACGCGCCTGGATTCCTCGTTCAAGCTGGTGTCCGAGCGCCTGGAGCAGGTGCAGCGCGGGCTGGGCGAGATGCAGCAGCTGGCCACCGGCGTGGGCGACCTCAAGCGCGTGCTCACCAACGTCAAGAACCGCGGCGGCTGGGGCGAGGTGCAGCTGGAGAACATCCTCGAGCAGGTGCTGATCGCCGAGCAGTACGCGCGCGAGGTGCGGGTGCGCCCGGGCTCGTCGGAGGCGGTGGACTTCGCCATCCGCCTGCCGGGCCGGCGTGACGACGACGAGCCGGTGTGGCTGCCGGTGGACTGCAAGTTCCCGCGTGAGGACTACGAGCGCCTGCTTGATGCCCAGGAGCAGGGCGACGTGGAAGCGGTGCGCGTCTCCGGCAACCAGCTTGAGCGCGCGATCCGGGTGCAGGCCAAGTCCATCTGCGAGAAGTACGTGGCCCCGCCGCACACCACCGACTTCGCGATCCTGTTCCTGCCCACTGAGGGCCTGTACGCGGAAGTCATCCGCCGCGCCGGGCTGGTCGATGCGCTGCAGCGCGAGCACCGCATCGTGGTGGCCGGGCCGACCACGTTCACCGCCTTGCTCAACAGCCTGCAGATGGGCTTCCGCACGCTGGCCATCGAGCAGCGCTCAAGCGAGGTGTGGAAGCTGCTGGGCGCGGTGAAGAGCGAGTTCGGCAAGTTCGCCGGCATCCTCGAGAAGGCCGAGCGCCAGATCACCACCGTCGGCCGCAGCCTGGGCGACGCCAGCCGCAAGACCCGCACCATCGAGCGCCGCCTGCGCGACGTCGAATCCCTCTCCAGCGAGGAATCCCGCGAGCTGTTGGGCCACGACGAGGAAGAGTAGGCCTTGAACCCGTTGCACGCAGCACTGAAAATCTCCGCAGGATTTCATTGCAATGGAGTGCATCATGTTCCAGTCCGTCGTCCGTTCGGCGCTGCTGCTTATTGGCCTCTTCCTTGTCGCCGCCTGCGCGCCGAAGTCCCAGGAGCTCCAGGCTGTCAGCGAATTCGAGGTCGGACATCGTCCGGCCCCCAGCGCGAAAGCGCAGCTCGAGGTGATCCTTGCCACTGGAACGGGAGGCTCGGTTACACCCGTTTATTCAGACGTTGCGTTCTTCCCGGTGACCCGGGCAGACGCTTTCGACTCGAGCCAGTTGCCCCCCGCGGTTCGACACCACGACACGGAGCCTGACCTCTCCGCCATCGATTTCGACAGCAAGTTTGCCTTCCTCGTCGCGCACCCTCGCTCGAACAGCTCTTACAGCGCACTGCAGAGTGGCCAGAGCGCGATGTACTTCAGTTCGGCGGAGGTGTCGTACCCGGAAGACCGTGTACTCATCCATCTCAGCGCGGGCCGACTGGGCGATCTTGACCCTATGACCGCGCTCACCGCTCGATGGGGCGGCCGGATTTATCCCGTCGAGCGACGGGGTCGCAATCAGGTCGAAGTGCGCATCGACGAGCACAGTTACATGTACTCCCTGGAGGACGGCGGGCTGCAGGCCACCGCATCCAGGGCGAGGCGCTGATTCCGACCCCGCGGGCCCGAGCGTCAATCCGGGATCGGCACCGGGATCGCGTCGGCCGGGACGGTTGGGTTGGCCTCGTCGTCCAGCAGGTAGTCCGGCAGCAGGTATTCGTCGTCGGCCTGCGTGCGGTCGCCGTGGATCTGGTAGTTGCGGCGCTGCAGCCACGCGTCGCGCACCAGCGCGTACTCGTCGGCGGCGCCCTGCCGCATGCGGTCCACGGCCATCAGCTGGGTGCGGATCTCCACCAGCTGCAGGCCCTGCAGGCCGATGCGCGCCGCGTCGTCGTCGATCTGCCGCGTGGGCGAGAGCGGCGCATCGCCCACCAGGCCGAAGGCATCGCGCACGGTGCGCGGGCCGAACAGCGGCAGTTCCAGGTAGCGCGAGTTCTCCCAGCCCCACACGCCGAGGGTCTGCCCGAAGTCCTCGCTGCGATGCGGGATGTTGGCATCCGTGGCGGGATCGAAGATGCCGCCGATGCCAAGGGTCACGTTGAGCAGGAAGCGGCCCAGCGACTGCGCCGCCTGCCCCGGCTTGCCCTGCAGCAGCGCGTTGACTGCGCTCACCGGCTGGCCGAGGTTGGAGAAGAAGTTGCTCACGCCCAGGCGCACCGGCCGCGGCACCACCTTCAGGTAGCCGCGCGCCAGCGGCAGCGCCACGTTGCGGTCCACCGCATTGTTGAAGCGATGCATGCGGCGGTTGAACGGCTCCCACGGGTCGTAGCTGGTGGGCATCTGCGCCGAAGGCGGCAGGCTCGGGTCGGCGACCGGGTTGTAGGGCTCGCCGTAGATCAGCGCGTAGTCGAGTTCGGCCTGCGTCGGCTCAAGCGCCTCGGGTGTCGTGGTATCGGCTTCGGCATCGCCCGCGTCGGCCACGTAGGGACGACCTGTCGCGTCCTGCGCGGCAGTTTCCGCCTCGCCCGCCGAAACCTGGGCGGGCACATCCGCCGCCGGCACATCCGCCCGCACCTGCGGCCCGCCCGCGCAGGCGGACAGGCCCGCGGCGAGCAGTGCGGCCAGGGCCAGGGAGGGCAGCGAAGGAATGCGGATGGTCACGAGCGGAAACAGGTCTGCAAATGAAAGGTTGAAACGTGGGGAGCGCTCAGTCGGCGCCCGGCGGCGGCGCATCGCCGAAGGCCAGCGAAGGCGCCAGCCGGTAGGCGGCCCGCAGCTCCTCGAAGCCCTCCGGGCTGCCGCTGATCTGCAGCGGCCCGCCGGCCCGCGCCGAGAGCGCGGAGAGCATCGCCAGCCCGGCGCTGTCGATGCGCGGCACCGCGGTCAGGTCCAGGCGCCGCACGCCCTCGAGCGCGGCCAGCGCCGGTGGCCAGGCGCCGGCCACGTCGTCGCGCAGCAGGCTGCCGCTGAACACCAGCGCGTCGGCCTCGCGGCGCACGCCCGGGGCATCAGATCCCGGCATCCACCTGCACCCGGCCGCCGCGCAGCTCATCGGCCACCTGGCGGATCGACTTGTTCTGCAGCTCGTTGTCGAACTGGCGGCGGAACGTGCTCACGAAGCTCACGCCTTCCACCTGCACGTCGAACACCTTCCACTCACCGCCGCTCTGGCGCATCAGGAAGGTCATCGGGATCGGCTCGCCGCCCTGGCGCAGCAGCTCGCTGGCCACGCGCACGCCCAGCCCGCGCGGCAGCGCGTTCTCGGACACGATGCGCACCTGCAGCCGGGTGTTGAAGTCCAGAAGCGAGGAGCCGTAGCGGCGCAGCAGGCTCGAGGCCAGCGCGTCGGCGAAGTAGGCGATGTCGGCGTCATCGGCGCCGCGGCCGTGGCGGCCGAGCACCTGGCGGGCCGCGTAGTCCTTGTCGAACATGGCCTCGAACTCGGAGGTCACGAAGGCCTCCAGCGCGGCGCGGTCGTTCTGGAACTCGGCGCGGCGCTGCTCGAGCGTGGCCAGGATGCGCTGGGTGTTGTCGAGCACCAGCTGGCTGGGCGTGCCCTGGGTGGTGGCCTGGGATTGGGTGGTTGCCGACTGCGCCAGCACCAGCGCCGGGGCCGCGGCCAGCAGCGCCGAGGCGAGGATCAGGGGGAGGGTGCGCTTTTTCATTGGTTGGGTTCCTCGGGGGAGGGAAGCGGTTCGGCCTGGAAGATGTCGTCGGCCGGTGCGGGCGCGGTCTGGGCCTCATCGCCGCCCGGCCCGCTGAACATGTAGCGGCCGACCATCTGGATCAGGTCCACCGCCGGCGTGGTGAAGGCGATCTCCTCGCCCGGCTGCAGCGACTCCATGTCGCCGCCGGGCTGCAGGTCCACGTAGCTCTCGCCCAGCAGCCCGCCGGTGAGGATGGTGGCCGAGGTATCGATCGGCAGCTCGTTGTAGCGCTCGTCGATCTCCAGGGTAACGATGGAGTCGAATCGCACCGGATCAAGGCTGATCGCGGCCACCCGGCCGATCGTCACCCCGCCCACGCGCACCGGCGCCTGCGGCCGCAGCTGGCCCAGGTTGGTGAACCGCGCGGTGAGCTGGTAGGTCGGGTTGCCGAAACCGAAGCTGAAGTTGTTGTTGGTCGAGGCGATCGCCAGCACCAGCAGCGTGGCCAGGGCCAGCAGCAGGAAGGCACCGACGGCGAATTCGAGGCGGGGGCCGCGGGACTGGCTCATGGAAGTCTCCGGATCAATACAGGAACGCGGTGAGGACGAAGTTGAACATCAGCACCAGCAGCGAGGCGTTGACGACCGCGCGGGTGGTGGCCACCGAGGTGCCCTCGATGGTCGGCTCGGCGTGGTAGCCCACGTACGAGGCCACCAGCGCCGCGGTGCCGCCGAACACGGCCGCCTTCACGAACGCGTTGACGAAATCGTGGCGGAAATCCACCGCGTCCTGCATCTGCTGCCAGAACATGCCGCCGTCGATGCCCAGCACCTGCACGCCCTGGAACCAGCTGGTGGCAATGGCGAAGCTGCAGAAGAATCCGGTCAGCAGCGGCACCGTGATCACCGCCGCCCAGAAGCGCGGGGCCACGGCCTTGGCCACCGGGTCGATGGCCATGAGGCCCAGCGCGGTGATCTGGTCGGTGGCCCGCATCAGCCCCAGTTCGGCGGCGATTGAGCTGCCGGCCCGGCCCACGAACAGCAGCGCGGTCAGCACCGGCGCCAGTTCGCGGTACAGGCCCAGGCCGATCAGGATGCTGACCTGGTTGGTGGCGCCGAAGGTCTCCAGCCCGCGGTAGGCCAGCAGGGTCAGCGACAGGCCCACGAAGGCCCCGCCAACGGCGATGATCGGCAGCGAGCGGCCGCCGATCTTGTAGATCTCGCGCACCAGCTCGGCGAAGAAGTCCTTGGTCGGCTTCGATGCGCGCAGCACCGAAAGCGAGAACATTCCGGCGCGGCCGACCGAGCGGGTGGCATCGGCGAATGGCATCAGGCGGCCCTCTCGCGGGGTGCGGCGTCAAAGGCGATCGGGCCGTCCGGCCGGCCTTCCAGGAACTGCCGCACCAGAGGATCCTGGCTGGCGTACAGCGCATCCGGCGTGCCCGAGAACACGATTTTCCCGTTCGCCAGCACCAGCGCGTGGTCGGCGATCTCCAGGCTCTCGCGCACGTGGTGGGTCACCACGATGCTGGTCAGCCCGAGCGTGGTGTTCAGGCGCGAGATCAGGCCCATGATCACGCCGATCGCGATCGGGTCCAGCCCGGTCAGCGGCTCGTCATAAAGCATCAGCGGCGGGTCCAGCGCCAGCGCGCGCGCCAGCGCCACGCGCCGGGCCATGCCGCCGGAGAGCTCGCGCGGGTACAGGTGGCCCGAGGTGCGCAGGCCCACCGCGTGCAGCTTGATCTCCACCAGCCGGTCCAGCACCTCGGCCGGCAGCTTCGTGTGCGTGCGCAGCGGCAGGGCCACGTTGTCCGCCGCGGTCAGGTCGGTCAGCAGGCCGTTGTGCTGCAGCAGCATGCCGATGCCCTTGCGCAGCTCCAGCAGCTCGCGCTGGCGCCGCGGCACCGGCTGGCCCAGCACCTCGATGCTGCCGGCCGCCACCGGCAGTTCGCCGGTGATCGCGCCCAAGAGGGTGGATTTGCCGCAGCCCGAAGGCCCCAGCACCGCGGTCACGCTGCCGCGCGGCACCTCCAGGTCGATTCCGGACAGGATCGTGCGCGGCCCGCGGTCGATGCGGACTCCCGAGAGGCGGACGGCGATGTCGGTGTTTTCAGGCATCGGCGGGGCAACAGGGCGGGGCGCGGCGACTGCGCAGGATCGCAGAGCCACGCTGAACGCAGGGTCGTCCATTGTACCGGCGGGTACAGCAATCACCCCGTCCCGCTGCGGGAATCAGCGTCCCGCCGCGCCCGGCGTCACAGCAGCGCTTCAGGCGACTCCGGCAGGATCTGCCCGCCATCCACCACGATGGTCTGCCCGGTGATGAACTTGGCCTCGCGCGAGGCCAGGAACGCCACCGCGTGGCCGATGTCCTCCGGCGTGCCCAGGGTGTGGGTGGGGATGATCGCGCGCTGCTGGTCCAGGTAGGCCTCGCCCTGCGCCTTCAGCCCCTCGGTGAGGATGTTGCCCGGCTGCACCGCGTTCACCGTGATCCCGCGGTTGGCGTACTCCAGCGCCGCGCTGCGCATGAAGCCCAGCTGCGCCGCCTTGCTGGCGCCGTAGTGGCTCCAGCCCGGGAAGCCGGTGATCGGCCCGGTGATCGAGGAGGTGATCACCACCCGGCCGTAGCCGCGCGGCGCCATCGCCTTCAGCGCCGCCTGCACCACGAAGAACATGCTTTTCACGTTGACCGCCTGCATGTGGTCCCAGTCGGCCTCGGTCATCTCCTCCAGCGTGGCCTGGGGGAAGATGCCGGCGTTGGAGGCGAGGATGTCGAGCTGCCCGCACTCGGCCACCACCTCGTCCACCACCGCCCGCACCCGCGCCTGGTCGGTCACGTCGAGCTGCTTGAACACGCCGCCGATTTCCTTCGCGGTCGCGGCGCCGGTCTCGGCGTTGATGTCCGCCACCACCACCTTCGCCCCGGCCTTCGCCAGCACCAAGGCAATGCCCTTGCCGATGCCCGCCGCGCCGCCGGTCACCAGCGCCGCCTGTCCTGAAAGGTCAAACATGCCCACGCTCCGTTGCTGCTGGAAAACCCCAGTATCGCCCGGAACCGTGCGCGTCTCCGGAATTGCGAACGGCCTCCGGCACAATGGGCGCATCCATGACCACGCCCGCCGCGCCCGACTTCCGCCTCTACCACTCCAACTCGCTGGAGGTGCTGGCGGGGATCCTGGCGGAAATCCTGCGCACGCCGCCGCCGGAGGCCTCGCCGCTGGCGCCGGACGTGGTGCTGATCCCGCAGGTGGCGATGCGCCGCTGGCTGCAGGCCACCCTGGCCGCGCGCCACGGCGTGGCGGCCAACATCGAGTTCCTCACCCCGGGTGAATTCGTCGGCCGCGCGCTCAAGGCGAACCTGGAGGGCGAGGGCGACGAGCTCGATCCCGAGACCCTGCACTGGCCGCTCTACGCCGCCCTTACCGACAAGGACCTGCTGGCCGAACCGCCGCTGGCCGCCATCGCCGCCCACGTGCAGGGCGACGACCCGCTGCGCGCCTGGTCGCTGGCCGGCGAACTGGCCCAGGTGTTCGGCAAGTACCAGGCCTGGCGGCGCGACTGGCTGCTGCGCTGGGAGGACGGCGCCGATCCGGAAGATCCGCAGGCGATCCTCTGGCGGCGGGTGGCGCGCGGCAAGGCGCATCGCGCGCGCCGCATCCAGCAGTACCTGGACCGGTTCGAAGCCGCCGACCGCCCGCAGCCCGCCGGCCTGCCCTCGCGCCTGTCCGCCTTCGCCACCCTCAACGTCTCGCCCGACGCGCTGCGGGTGATCGCCACCCAGGCCCGCGCCGGCACCCTGCACTGCTTCGTGCCCTCGCCGGTGAAGGACTACTGGGGCGACCTGCAGAAGGTGCGGGACGTGCCGGAATCCGAACTCGCCACCGAAGGCGCGCTGCTGGCCGGGGGCGAGAGCCGACTGCTGCAGGCCTGGGGCGCCGCCGGCGTGGACTTCATGCGCCTGGTGGGCAATTACGAAGTGGTCCACGCCTCGGCCGAATTCGCCGCCCACGCCGACCCGGCCGACAGCGGCGGCAAGCTGCAGGGCAGCCTGCTGCGGCGCCTGCAGTCGGACCTGTTCCACCGCCGCGGCGCGCCCGGCTTTCCGCTGCGCGAGGAAGTCGACCGCGCCGATCCCAGCCTGCAGCTGCACGCCTGCCACACCCGCCTGCGCGAGCTGCAGGTGCTGCGCGACCAGCTGCGCGCGCTGTTCGACGACGAGCGTTTCGACCCGCCGCTGCAGCCGCGCGAGGTTGCGGTGCTGGCGCCGGACATCGACCCGTACCTGCCGTACCTGGACGCGGTGTTCGGCGACCGCGCCGGCGCCGACGCCATCCCCTACGCGCTGGCCGACGCCAGCCCGCTGGCCAACGAGCCGCTGGCCGAAGTGTTCCTGCGCCTGCTGGCGCTGCCGGTCTCGCGCTTCGGTCTGCACGAGATCCTGGACCTGCTCGCCAGCCCGGCGCTGGCCGAGGCCAACGGCCTGGACGCGCCCGCCATCGAGCGCCTGCAGGGCTGGCTCGACGCCGCCGGCGCGCGCTGGGGCCTGGACGCCAGCCACCGCGCCCGCTTCGACGCGCCCGAAGACGACGCCTACACCTGGGCCTTCGCCCTGGACCGCCTGCTGCTGGGCCATGCCAGCGGCAGCGACGCGCTGATCCGCGCCAGCGACGGGCGCCTGGTGGCGCCGCTGCCCGAGCTTGAAGGCGGCGCGCTGGAAGCGCTCGACACCCTGGTGCGCCTGCTGCGCGTGCTCGCCCGCCACGCCAAGGTACTGGACGAGGCGATGACCCCGGCGCAGTGGCGCGAGCGCCTGCTGGAACTGCTCAAGACGCTGCTGCCCAAGCCGCCGTCCAGTCCCGCCAGCCAGCGCGCGTTGGACCGCCTGCGCACCCTGGTGGACGAGTTCGCGAAGACCGCGGAGAAGGCCGGCTTCGACGCCCCGGTGCCCGCCGAGGCCGTGCGCGCCCACTTCGGCGCGGTGCTGGCCGAAGCCGACGTGCGCGCGCCGCTGCTGACCGGCGGCATGAGCATCGCGCGCATGGTGCCGATGCGGCTGCTGCCGTTCCGGGTGATCTGCGTGCTGGGCATGAACGACGCCGAGTTCCCGCGCCGCGATCCCGCCCCCGGCCTCAACCGCCTCACCGCCGAGCTCGGCACCGGCAGGCGCCGCGCCGGCGACCGCTCCACCCGCGCCGACGACCGCTTCCTGTTCCTGCAGCTGTTCACCGCCGCCCAGGACGTGTTCTACGTGAGCTGGCAGGGCGCCGACCCGCGCGACGGCAGCGCCCGCGAACCCTCGGTGCTGGTGTCCGAGCTGATCGACGCCGCCGCCGCCCAGCACGCGCCGGAAGCCGAGGCCGCCAAAGCGCTGGTGGTGCGCCACCCGCTGCAGCCGTTCTCGCCGCAGGCGTTCGGCTCGGAGGAGGAGCCGCGCCGCTTCTCCTACCACGCCCGCTGGCAGCAGGCCGCCGCCGGCGCCGCCAACCGGCGGGTGCCGCTGCCGCCGTGGTTCGCCGGCGAGCCTTTTGAGCGCGGCGAGGAAGAACCGGAGCTGTCGATCAGCGTGCTGCGCCGCTTCCTGCTCAACCCCGCCGAGTCCCTGCTCGAGCGCATGGGCATGCGCCTGGTGGAAGTGGAGGCGCACGGCGACGACCTCGAGCCGCTCGCCGGCCCCGAAGGCGGGCTGGAGCGCAGCATCCTGCAGCGCGCCCTGTTCGACGAGCTGCTGCAGGGCCGCGACGAGGACGCCATCCACGCCGCGCTGCGCGCCCGCGGCCTGCTGCCCTCTGGCGCCGCCGGCCGCCGGGTGCTGGCCGACCAGCGCGAAGTGCTGCAGCCATGGCTGGAAGCCTTCGCCGCATGGCGCGGCGACGCCCAGCCCGGGTCGCTGCCGGCCGAAGTGGAGATCGACGGCGTGCGCGTGCACGGCCGCATCCAGGACGTGTATCCGCACGGCATCGCCCGCCTGCGCTTCGGCAAGCCCAACGGCCCCAGCGTGATCCGCAGCGGGCTGGACTGGCTGCTCGCACGCGCCGCGGGCATCGATCTGCCGGTCGTGGATTTTTATGACGGCGGCGACGCCGGACCCGGCCCGCACCAGCGCGAGGCGATTTCGGAAGAGCAGGCCCGCACCGCGCTGCGCGAACTGTTCGCCGTGCGCGCCATGGGCCTGCGCGAGCCGCTGCTCTATGCGCCCTACAGCGCCTGGTGCTTCGTCAACGCCGACAACTTTGACCGCGGCGTGGACGCCGCCCGCAAGCAGTGGCACGGCAGCGGCGGCTTCGGCGGCTTTGCCGAAGGGCAGGGCGATGCGCTGCGACAGGTGCTGCGCGGCTGCGATCCGTTTGCGGATGACGAATCCGTGCTCCGCTTCGCCGATGTCGCCCTCACCGTGTTCGTCGCCCTGCGCGACGGCGTGGTCCACGGCGGCGTCGATCCGGCCTCACTCGCCGGCCTGGCCCGTCCGCACGAGCCGGAGGACAGTGAGTGAGCAGCACCGATCCCTACCTGAGCCAGGAGCTGAAGGGCGTTTGGGCCATCGAGGCCTCCGCCGGCACCGGCAAGACCTTCACCCTGGCCACCCTGCTGGCGCGGCTGGTGCTTGAGGAAGACCTGGGCGTGGGCGAGATCCTCGCCGTCACCTTCACCGAGGCCGCCACCCAGGAGCTGCGCGCGCGGGTGCGCCAGCGGCTGGTGCTGGCAGCGGACGTGGCGGCGGAAGCGCCGCTTGGTGACTCCCCGGAAGCCACGCTGATGCAGGCGCTGATCGACCAGCACCTTGCGAAGGGCAAGGAATCCCGCGACGCCCTGCGCCGCCGCCTGCGCCGTGCCGCCGACGACATCGACATGGCGGCCATCTTCACCATCCACGGCTTCTGCGCGCGCGTGCTGCGCGAGCATGCGCTGGAAAGCGGGCAGGGCTTCGACCCGCCGGAGCTGTTGCCCAGCGACGCCGACCTGCGCGCCGCCATCGCCGCTGACCTGTGGCGCGCCCACGCCGTGGATGCCGATACCGTCGACGACCTGCACGCGCTGTGGCCGCAGGGCCCCGACGCGCTCGCGGCCGACCTCTCCCCGCTGGTGCGCGAAGACCGGCTGCTGCCGGCGCCACCCGACGACCTGCCCGATCCCGGCCCGATGCTCCGCGCCGCCGCGGAACAATTCGCCGAAGCCGCCCGCACCCACGGCGACGGCTTCCGCGACGACCTGCTGCGCGCCGCCAGCGGCGGGGTGCTCAACAAGGGCAGCTACAAGGCCGAGTGGATCAACGAGCTGTTCGCCCAGCTCAGGACCTGGTGCAGCGGCAACACCCGGCGCCCGTTCCGCCACGGCAAGTTCGCCAACCTGCAGCGCGATACGCTCGCCAAGCGCACCCTCAAGGGACAGCAGGCCAACACCCCGGATTCGCCCCTGTGCGACGCCGTGGCCGACTACGCCGCCGCGCTGGCCGAAGCCGACCGCATGCAGGAAGACCGCAAGACGGCCCTGCTGCACCGCCTGCGCGAAGACGCGCGCCGCCGCCTGGAGCGCCACAAACGCCAGGCCCGCGTGCTCACCTTCGATGACCAGATCGACCGCGTGGCCAATGCGCTGGATGGCGAACACGGCGACGCCCTGGTCGAGCGCCTGCGCGGGCAGTACCGCATCGCCCTGGTGGACGAGTTCCAGGACACCGACCCGCGCCAGTGGAAGATCTTCAACCGCGTGTTCGGCGCCAACAGCGACGAGCCCGCGCTGTTTTTGATCGGCGACCCCAAGCAGGCCATCTACGGCTTCCGCGGCGGCGACGTGGAGACCTACCTGGCCGCCAGGCAGACGGCGCAGGAGGCTCCGTCGCTGGCGCACAACTTCCGCTCGCGCCCGTCCGTGCTGCAAAGCATCGGGGCGCTCTACGCCCAGGCGCAGGATGCGCACGCCGCCGATCCGGACAAGATCGCCCCGCCCTTCATCGACGATCGCATCGCCTTCTACCCGGTGCAGCCGGGCGGCACGCGCGCCGACGACGAGTACCAGCGCGGTGGCAAACCCGCCCCCGCGCTCACCCTGTGGCGCGCCCCGGAGCCGACCGAAACCGACCGCCAGGGCAACCCCAAGCCCTACACCGCCGGGCAATCGCGCGAGCTGGCCACCCGCGCCTGCGTGGCCGCCATCCACCGCGTGCTCACCGAGGCCCGCGCCGGCACCGCCACCATCAAGGGCGAGCCGGTGCGCCCCGGCGACATCGCCGTGCTGGTGCGCACCCATCGCGAGGCGATGCAGATCCGCGATGCGCTGGCCGCCGTCGGCATTCCCGCCGTGGCCGCCGGCAAGCAGAGCCTGTTTGCCACCAGCGAGGCGCGCGAGCTGCACACCCTCTTGCAGGCGCTGGTGCACGGCGCCGACGACCGCCGCCTGCGCGCCGCGCTTGCCACCGTGCTGGTGGGCGAGGACGCCCACGCCATCGCCGCGCTGGATGCCGAGGGCGACGTGCTGCAGCAGAAGCAGCTCGAGGCCCTGGCCTGGCGCGAGCGCCTGCAGCGCGGCGGCCCGCTGGCGCTGGTGGGCGAGCTGTGTTCGCAGCACGCCCCGCGCCTGCTCGGCCTGATGGACGGCGAGCGCCGCCTCACCAACTACCTGCAGCTGGCCGAGCACCTGCAGGAAGCCCAGCGCACCGCCCTGGGCCTGCACGGCCTGCTCGACTGGCTGGCCCGCGCCATCGCCGAGGCCAACGACAACGACGAGGCCCAGCTGCTGCGCCTGGAGTCCGACGCCCGCCGCGTGCAGATCGTTACCCTGCACAAGAGCAAGGGCCTGGAGTACCCGCTGGTGTTCCTGCCCTACGTGGGCATCGGCGGCAAGCCGCGCCATCACGGCGGGCGCGTGGTGGTGCACGGCGACAACGGCCGCGAGCTGCACTGGAAGCTGCAGGAAGAGACCAGCGGCTGGGCGGAGGCCTGCGAAGCCTGGCGCCGCAGCCAGCGCGCCGAGGACGCGCGCCTGCTTTACGTCGGCCTCACCCGCACCCGCGACGCCCTGTGGCTGGCCACCGGCCACTTCTACGCCGGCGCGCAGTCGCCGCTGAGCCAGATGGTGAGCAACCCGGAACAACTGGCCGCGCGCGTGCCCGATGCCATCGCCATCGACGACGCCGTGCCGCCTCGTGACCTGCCCTGGCTCGGCGCCGAGCTGGCGGAAGAAGTGCCCCCCGCCCGCACCGCCAGGCGCCCGCTCGCCAGCGACTGGTGGGTCTACAGCTTCACCCAGCTTGCCCGCGCCGAGGCCGGCCACGACACCTCCAGCGCCGCCACCCAGCCCGCCCCCGGCGGCCGCGACGAGCCGCACGTGGATCCGGATGCCGCCCCCATCGAACTCACCGACACCGACCGCAAGTTCAGTGGCGCCCGTTTCGGCGTGGTGCTGCACGAAGTGTTCGAAAACGCCGACTTCGCCGCCTGGCAGGGCTGGCGCCCCGGCAAGGACGCCCCGGAAGGCGAACGCAAGAAGATCACCGACGCCCTGGGCAAGGGCGGCTATCCCGCCGGGGACATGGAGGAAGGCATCGCCGTCATCACCCCCATGATCGGCCACACCCTCACCGCCACCCTTCCCGAAGGCACCGCGCTGGCCGCCGTGCCGGAAGACCACCGCCGCGCGGAGATCGAGTTCCAGTTCTCCCTTGCGCCCACCCGCGTCGATGCGCTGCTGGCCCTGCTGCACCGCCACGGCCTGCTCACCAGCCGCCAGGGGTTTGGCGCGCGGCGCAGGCTGGAAGGCCTGATGACCGGCCTGATCGACCTCACCTACCTGCATGACGGCCGCTGGCACGTGCTCGACTACAAATCCAACCGCCTGCCCGGCTACGGCCCGGCCGAGCTGGAGGAGGCCATGGCGCACAGCGAGTACGGCCTGCAGGCGCTGATCTACACCCTGGCCCTGCACCGCTGGCTGCGCTTCCGCCTGGGCGATGGCTACGACTACGCGCGCGACTTCGGCGGCGCCCGCTACGTGTTCTGCCGCGGCGTGGACGCCACCGGCAGCGAAGGGCAGGGCATCCACGCCTGGCGCTTCGAGCCCGAGCTGGTGCACGCACTCGACAAGCTGTTTGCCGGCGATGCGCAGGAGGCCGCCGCATGAGCCTGCTCAAGGCCCTCACCAGCGCCGGCGCCCTGCGCACGCTCGACCACGCCCTGGCGGAAAGCCTGCGCCGGCTGGATCCGGACACGCCCGACGCGGTGCTCGCCGCCGCGGCCCTGGCCTCGCTGGCCGTGGCCGAAGGACACGCCGGCTTCGATCCCGCCGAGCCCCAGCGCCTCATCGAAGCCCCCATCGACTGGCCCGCGCCGGATGCCTGGCGACAGGCGCTGGAATTCTCGCGCTGGGTGGCCTGCCCGCAGGCCGGCGACGCCGAATCCCCGGCCGACGCCCTGCTGGTGTTCGAACACGGTCTGGTCTACCTGCGCCGCTACCGCGAATACGAGCGCCGCCTGGCCGAAGGCCTGCGCCGCATCGGCAGCGCCACCCCGCACGTGGCCGCGGAAGAGGGCAAAGCCGGCCAGGCCCAGGTGCCGGACCACCTCGCCCCCCTGTTCGCCCGGCTTTTCCCCGATGCCGCCAGCGGCGAGGACATGCAATCGCGCGCCGCCGCCGCCGCGCTCCGGCACAGCCTGCTGCTGGTCACCGGCGGCCCCGGTACCGGCAAGACCACCACCATCACCCGCATGCTGGTGCTGCTGGCCGCCCAGGCCCGCGAGGCCGGCGCCGCGCCGCCGCGCATCGCCCTGGCCGCGCCCACCGGCCGCGCCGCCGAGCGCATGGCCGAAAGCGTGCGCCACGCCGTGCAGGCGCTGCGCGCCCTGGGCGTGGACGAGGCCCTGTGCGCCCAGCTCCCCACCGCCGGCACCACCCTGCACCGCCTGCTCGGCACCATCCCCGACAGCCCCACGTTCCGGCACCACGCCGACAACCCGCTGCCGTTTGATGTGGTGGTGGTGGACGAAGCCTCCATGATCGACCTGCCGCTGATGGCGAAGCTCGTGGAGGCCGTGCCGGATGGGGCGCGACTGGTCCTCCTCGGCGACCCCGACCAGCTCCCCTCGGTGGAGGCAGGCGATGTGCTCGCCGGCATCCTTCGTGCCGCGGAGGCCAGCAAGGACAGCGGCAATTTCCCTGCTCGCCACGTCCACCTCACCCGCGGTTACCGGCAGAGCGCAGGACTCGACCTCGCTCCGCTCGCGGCTGCCGTACGCGAAGGTGATGCCGAAACCGCGCTCTCCTTGCTGCGGAGCGGCAGCCTCTCCGGCGTCCACTTCCACGAAGGCAATGCCGACCCACTGCGGACCCATCGCGACGAGCTGCTGGCGCACTGGCAGCCCCTGGCGGAAGTGGATGATCCGGCTGAAGCGCTTGCGCTGGCGAACAAGTTGCGCATTCTGACCGCGGTGCGCGAAGGACCCCACGGGGCGCGGAGCTTGAATTCGCGAATTGAGGAAATGCTCACCGGTGCTCGCAGTGGTGCCCCCAATGCCTCCGCGAGCCGCTACTTCCACGGCCGCCTCTTGCTGATAACAGAAAACAGCTACCGCCATCGCCTGTTCAACGGCGACATCGGCATTTGCCTGCGCGGTGAAAGCGGAACACTGATGGCTTGGTTCCCCGGCGACGATGCGCGCGCGCCGCGACCATTCCATCCGGCCACTCTGCCGGCACACGACAGTGCATTCGCGATGACGGTGCACAAGGCGCAGGGGAGCGAGTTTGACGAGGTGTGGTTGGTGTTGCCGGAGCGTTTCAGCCGCGTGCTGTCGCGGGAGCTGGTGTACACGGGGATGACGAGGGCACGGACCGTGTTGAGTTTGGCGGGAAGTGCGGTCGTCCTTACGGCTGCGATGGCACGGCATGCGGAACGATGGTCGGGTTTAATGAAACGGCTTAGCTGATAGCTGAGCGACTGCTTTCGACCCAAAGCGGTCGCTGCCCACCAGCGACCGCTTCCCCCGTTGTTCAACGCACGCTCTGGCGGAACTTCTCCCAGAGGCGCCGTCGTGCCTGGTAGGCGCTTACCCCGAGCAGCAGGGCCGCCAGCCAGATGGTGCCTTCGGTGGTCACCGCGGCCAATGTGGCCAGGACGAGCATCGCCCCGGTGTCCACCTTCAGCCCGATGCCGACTGCCAGTGCGATCCACGACGTTAGGCAAGCGAAGCCCGCCAGCTTGATCCACATCCACTTGCGCCGCTGGGCCGGCTGTGATTCCGTCACCGCGACATCCACCGGGCGGCTCATTTCGCACCTGCCCGGGTCCGCGGCAGAAAGGCCTCGGGCAGCGGCGAGGACGGCGTTTCCACAATGCCCACGTTGGACACGATCCACCAGCGCTCACCATCGTTGAGCAGCTGGAAGTGGTTCAGTCCGCGCATCAACGGCTCCTCGTCGCTGGTGCGCAGGCGGATCTCGAAGCTGCTCATCACCGAAGCAAGCAGTCCGTGCTGCTCGACCTTCGTCACCAGCGGGAGCTCGTGGAAGCCGGTGGCGGCGTAGGCGGTTTCGGTCTGGGTGATCAGCTCTTCGCTGCCCATGCCCATGATGCCGCTGCCGATGCTGGAATCCATGGCCACCGACATGCGGGCCCCATCGAGGAACAGGTCGCGATAGCGGTCCCAGTCGCGCTGGGTGCCGGCGTCGCCGGAGATCGTGTCGTACAGGGCGTGCACGATGGCCTCGGGGGATTCCCAATCCTCGGAGCCGGCGTGGGCGGTCGTGGCCAGGCCCAGGGACAAGCCTGCAAACAGCAGGGTGCGGGTGGCGATGTGCTGGAATGTACGCTTCATGGTCATTCTCCCTTGAGTTGATCGAGTGCGGTGGCGGTGAGGAACGTGCCGTCGAGCACGACGGCGTGGATGTCGCGGGTGTGCTGGATGTCTTCCAGCGGGTTGGCATCGAGCACGAGCAGGTCGGCTTCGAAACCAGCGGCAATCCGCCCGAGGCGATCGCCGGCGCCCAGTGCGTCCGCGGCATTGCGCGTCGCGGCCAGGAGCAGCCGTTCGTTGGAAACGCCGGCCTCCGCCAGCAGCTGCATCTCGCGATGCAGGCTGATGCCCGGCGCGATCCACGGGTTGCTCATGTCAGTGCCCAGGGTCATGCGTGCATCGGTGGCATACAGCCGCGCCGCCATCCGCTGCACCTTCGGCCACACGGCGCGTGCGCGCTGGAAGTCTTCGGGCTTCCAACCGATGGCGAAGGTGAACCATTCGTTCCAGTGGGCCAGCAGTGTCGGGTGGGCATGCCGGCGGGCGTCGTCCTTGTACGCGTTGTCCTGGTCCTGTACGAAGGCGGCATGGAAGGCGACGAGCGTGGCGTCGAACACCGGGCGGTGCTGCTGGTAGGCCGCCACCAGCTTCTCGGCCTGCGGACCTTCGGGATCGAAGTGTTCCCACCACTCGAAGAACGAGTACGTGCTGCCACGGGCCGTGGCTTGCCAGGCCGTCCGCTGCTCCGGCGTCAGCAGATCCGGGCTCAACGGCATCAGGTGGACGATGCCGTCCAGCCCCATCTGCAGCGCGTCGGGCCAGGCAATGCTCTCCAGGTGGGCGACGGCGGGCCGGCCATGCCTGTGCGCAGCGTCGATGCCGGCCTTCAGCAGTTCCGGGGAGAGACCGGTGTAGAGCTTGATCCAGTCGGCGCCGGCTTCGACCTGAGCGTGGACCACCTGCTCCACCTCCTCGGCGTTGCGCGCCACGGTGGCCAGGCCAGGCAGTTCGGCGTTGTTGATGACCGGGCCGGCATTGAAGCTCTCGGGGCCGACCAGTTCGCCTTTAGCCAGGCGCGCCTCGTAGCGGGCCGCCGCTGCCAGGTCGCCGCCGGGATTGCGAATGGTGGTGACGCCGAATGCCACCAGGCGCCGGGCGTTGTGTTCGGCGATGCCGTCATCGGGCAGGGCCTGCATGACTGCGCGACCGCGTTCGCGCTTGATCTCCATCGGCCCCAAGGTGAGGTGCGCGTGCATGTCGATCAGGCCGGGCGTCAGGTAGCGGCCCTGCAGTTCGACGGTGCGGGCACCGCGGAGGCAGACCGGGTCGCCGGCATCGGTGACGGAGGTGATGCGGGTGCCGTGTATACGTACGCAGCGGCGCCCGCTGACGCGGTTGTGTTCGGCCTCGACAATGTGCACATTGTCGAGCGCCAATGCGTTGTCGGTGGCCTGGGTGCTGGCCAGCGCAGGGGTCAGTACGCAAAGGGTGGCGGGGAGTAGCAGGCTTGCCAGGGTGGGGCATCGCATCGTCGTCCATCCTCTCGAGTGGATTTCCTCCTGAGTTGCCGGGAACCGGGGATTTCTTACGCAGAAGGAAAATTTCTTCCCGATGTAAGAAGTGCGCTGCCAGCGACGACTGAAGATTGCTGGCCGCCCCCCGGCCGACCGCTGATCCACTTTCACTCGACTGCATGCATCCACTCTGGCCACAAGTAGAAGCCTTCCACCCGCACCTGTGGCGTGCGGTGTGCGGCTATGAGCTCAACCCCGCCATGCGCGACGAGTTGTTGCAGGAAGTACTGCTGGCGATATGGGAAAGCCTGCCGCGGCTGCGCGAGGCAGACAGGCTGCTGCCTTTCGTATTGCGCATCGCGCACAACCTCGGCGCCAGCCATGTGCGCGCGGAAACGCGGATGGCGTCACCGGTTCCGTTCGACGAGGCACTGCATGACGTCGCCGACCCGGCCACGGCCAACGCCTGCGCCCGCACGCAATGGCTGTTCGAGGTGCTGCCGACGCTGCCACTCAAGCTGCGGCAGGTGCTGATGCTGCAGCTGGAAGGTTTCGACTATCAGGAGATCGCCGACATGCTGGGCATCAGCACGGAAAACGTGGGGGTGCGCCTGCATCGCGCCCGGGAACGACTAAAGTCCCTGTCCAGAGAGGAGGGCATCGCATGAAGTTTGACGATCTGCTGAAGGATGCGTGGCAAGGCCAGACGCATTCCGCCATGCAGCAAAACCTGACCCGTCGCATACGCCAACGCGAGTGGCGGCTGCGCATGCTGCGCAGCCTGGAAATCGCACTGACAGTCGGGGCCGTGCTGATGTTCGGCCAGGCGCTGCTGAGTGGCCGCGTTGATCCTGCGCACTGGCTGCTGATGCCGTTCTTCCTGGTGTTCCTGCCGATGGCGTGGTTCGTCGTGCTGCGCGCACCGAAGCGACGTGCGACGGACGCCACCGGGAGTGCCAGTACCTATGCGCGGCTCCGGCTCGCGCAACTGCGCGCCGGCCTGCGCGACCTGTGGCTGGCACGTACCACAGCGTGGGCGCTGCTCGCGTATGCGGTGGTGGCCAATTCGGGCGTCTGGCTGTTGGCCAGTGAGGCGTGGCGCGACGCTGGATTGGCCTTGCTGTTCATGGCCGTCGCATCACTGGGGGCGACCGTCTGGCTCAGCCGCACGCTGCGCAAGCGATGGCTGCGGGAATACCGTGCGATTCAGCGGCTCACCGGAGGCTGAGGCGGGTCGGGGAAGAGCGACACGAATGGTTCGTCCCGCATGACCTGGGTGACCGCTTCTGGCCGGAAGCGGACGGAGCCGGCTCAAGATCCCAGCTGCCGCTTGCTCGGCCTCTTTGCCTTCGTCGCAGGCAGCAATGAAGTGATTGCTTGATAGCGTTGAAACAGGAAGGCGACGCGCTCGGCGTCGTTGGTGAGCTTCAGTGATTTGCGGCCGGCAGCTTTCTCGGCGGCGATGTACGCGGCGTCTACGGCGCGATTAAGGCCGTGGTGAGCCTTGGTCAACAACGAAGGCATGGTCAGCGGATCATAGAGTTCCGACAAGGTGCTTTTCGGAAACAGGGTACGCGCATCTAGCACCCCCTGTGCCGCCTCCATGATGGCGGCCTGATGCATGCCGTCGACAATCTCCGGCCACGGAAAGTTGTTGTAGACAATTCCCGCTGAGTAGCGGAAATCACTTTTTAATCGACCGCAAACAGCACGGACCCATGCCATGTGCATCGTGGATTGCATAACTCCAAAATGCACCAGCGTTGCCGCACCGCTTATCAGGTTGGCATCTCCGGACAAGTCAGACGGGCTCATAAAGCCCATCGGGATAAATGGCCGGTTCTCGGACGAGTGTCTCGGCACAAGCAGGTATTTGTCGCGCGGAAGATTACTGACGTGCAGCTTTGTCGGTGTCGCTGCTAGTGCGAGGGAACTCGATCCAGCCTTGGACGGGCGTCCATTTTTTGCAGGTATTTTTCCGAGACGGAACGATCGAACCTTGTCGATCAGTCCCATCACGGCCGGCATCGCTTTCAGCTCATCGGGAGCCGCATCGTTAAGCCAAATGAAGTAACGCTCAGTACTGTTTAGAAACTCCGTTGCGCCGTACCACCGCTTTATGAACCGCTCCGCATTCGGTTACTTGTCGACAAGGTCCTTACGCTCCTCGGCAGTTAGCAGATAGTATCCACCGTCGATCGGCTTATTGCCGATCCCTAGTTCAGGGACAGGGCAAATTGGGCTTCGCCGGTTGGGCAGCAGGATGTCGGGTGCATCGACAAGGTACGGATTGATGTTGCCAGGGCGGCTTTCCAATGGCTCGCCGCGGATGTCCTCGTAGTCGAATAGGCGCTTGGGCGTAATTTCGGCAAGAGCGAAGCCAATGATCACGCAGTGGACGGCAGCCACGCCCCGCGCTTCGTTGTTCCATTGGAAGGTCCGATGCGCAAAGTAGATCCGTGCGCCGTTCAGGAGCATCTCGCCCCACAACACGCCGACCTGCTCCCCTTGGGTAATCGAGTTGGTTGATACGAAGGCGCAGCGGCAAGTGCTGGGTAAGCCTTGGCGCATGTACGGCACGGCTTTGAGGTACCAGGCGGTGACGAAATCCAGCAGGCCTGAGCCTTTCAGCGAGCCCGCAATCGCCACCAGATCCGCGCGCTGCTCGGCCGACATCAGCTTGGCCCCGACAAATGGCGGGTTTCCGAGGATGTAGCTCAACCTGTCCGCCGGCACCACATCATTCCAGTCAATCCGCAACGCATTCCCATGCACAATCGTCGGCGCCTTCACCAGCGGCAGCCGCGCAAAGTACTCGCCGAACATCTCGGCCACGCGCAGGTTCATCTGGTGGTCCATCAGCCACATGGCCACTTGGGCGATCTGGGCCGGGAACTCCTCGATCTCGATGCCGTAGAACTGGTCCACGTCCACGGCCACGTGGTCGGCCACGCGGGTCAGCACGCTGCCCTGGCGGGCGAACAGGCGCCGCAGCACCTCCAGCTCCAGCATCCGGAGTTCGCGGTAGGCGATGACCAGGAAGTTGCCGCAGCCACAGGCCGGGTCGAGGAAGCGCAGGTTCGCCAGCTTCACGTGGAAGCTCTTGAGCTTGCCCTCGTGGTTGCCGATGCGCTCAAGCTCGGCGCTCAGCTCGTCCAGGAACAGCGGGCCAATCAGCTTGAGGATGTTTTTCTCGCTGGTGTAGTGCGCGCCCAGGTTGCGCCTGGCCTTGGCGTCCATCACCGACTGGAACATGGAACCGAAGATCGCCGGGCTGATGCGGCTCCAGTCCAAGCCGGAGGCTTCGAGCAGCAGTTGCCGCATCTTGGAATCGAAGGCGGCAATTGGCAGCGGCTCTTCGAACAGCTTGCCGTTGACGTAGGGGAACTCGGCGAGCTGCGCGTCGAGCGATCTCTGGCGCTGCTCGGGGGTGCGGTTGAGGGCTTGGAACAGCTGTGCCAGCCACATGCCCACGTTGGCACCGTCTTCACTGGTGCGCTGGTCGATCAGGTCGTGGAAGGCATGGCGGGGGAAGATGCCGGTGTCGTCGGCAAAGAGGCAGAACAACAGCCGTACCAGCAACACTTCCAGCGCGTGGCCCTCGTAGCCGGCGTTGCGCAACGCGTCGTGCAGGCGGCCCATGCGCTCGGCGGCCTGCACGTTAACGGGATCCTGTTCCTTGAACGCGCGTGGCTGGTAACCGGCGATGAAGCCGAACAGGCGCACGTGCTTGTGCAGCTCCTCCAGCGGGAACTCGACCGGCTCCTCGTCACCTTCCAGGTCGTAGAGACGGAAATTGGCGAAGTCGGAAACCAGCAGGTAGCGCGGCAGCTCGGCGTCCTTGAGACCGTGGAAGTAATCGCGGGCCTGCGTGTGGGCACGCACGAGATCCTTGCCGCGGGACTTGTGCTCGATCAGCAATACGCCCTTCCAAAGCAGGTCGATGTAGCCGTCCCGGCCGTCGAGCTTCTTTACCCGCTTCTCGAAGTTGGCCACCCGCCGCCGGGAGACGCCGAAGATGTTGAAGAAGCCGTCCCAGAAGCTCTTGGCCTCGGCGTGCTCGTCGGTCTCGTCCGCCCATTCGCGCGAGAAGCGCAGGGCGCGGTCCTTGATCTCGTTCCAGCTCAGCGGCATGCGGTCCCTCCCCGAGTGACAATGATGCCGAAAGCCGGAGCCGCGCGCTTGCGGCTGCGGCCGCGCTGGGCTATCTAGTTCCGTGTGATGGCCGTCACGACGGACACGGCCCAAAGGGGGAAATCATGAGCAGCAATGAAAACACCGGCCCGGTGGCCGGGAGTGTGGGCAGCCCGCCGCCGGAGGCCAATGACGGCATCGACCTTGAAACCGTGCCTGGGCCGCTGAAGGGCTCGGTCGGTTTCTTCCAGCGCCGCAAGCGGCACTTCATTGTGGTGGTGTCGGTGTTCGTGCTTGGGTTCCTCGTCAATGCAGTCGCAGGCGACCTCTACGAACGCTACAAGCCCTGGAAGGACAGCGACGAAGAGTTCATCGAAAAGATCATCGCGGCGCAGAAGGCCGAGTTCGAATCCATGAACGAATACCTGGCCCAGATCCGCGGGAGCTTGCCGACGGAAGGGCGCGAGGCGTTCCGCAACCTGGAGCGTTCGATCGCCGCTCTTGAGCGCCAGAGTGCGGGCCTGGTGCAGCAGCTCAACCTGGCCAAGCAGGAGATCGACACCATAGCCACGGTCGCCGAGTCGCGAGGTGGCGTCGGTTCAGGCTACGACTTCATCCTGGCAAGCAACAGCAGCATGGACTTGGCGCCAGGTGCGGTGTTGGGGTTGGAGGGCGTGAGCCAAGGCGGCGTGCGGATCAACCTCACCTCCGAGGGCCGCAGCGTGGCAACCCGCCGGAATCTCTCCAGCGGTGAGTCGATCAGTTTCGTCGGCGCCGGCGGCAGCGAGTGCTTCGTGTCCCTGATGTCGCTGCGCCAAGGTCAGCCTGGCGCAGCGTCGTTCAAGACTGGATGCAGCACCGGCGGTTGACGGCTGCAGCTGCCAGCCCGCGCACGACAGCATGCCCAGGATAAGAGCCGGCCCAGCGGGCTGGGCCGGTGGGTCGAGCCATCAACCGCGTTGCGCACCTGCCTCGATCATTCCATCGGATCGATCCGCCGGAAGATCCCGGTCTTCGTCATCTTCCGCACGTGCTCGAACCTGGCAATCGCTTCTATTGGATCCACCTGCTCCAAGTTTGAAAAGTCGATCTCGCGCCATGCCGAGCGCGGAACCTTCAAGCTGATCAGGTACTCATCCTGGATGGCGCCGGTCGCCGGATCCGGTCGTTGCGAGTAGCCCGATGCAATCACTTCATGCACCAATTCACTGGTTCGGAATGTCTCGCCTATCAAGCGGAGAAGAACCGAGTGGATGTGAGCCGCGTACAAGCGGCGGCGGGCGGCATCGCTGAATTTCTTGATTCTCACTCCTCGGGTCCTGGGCGCAGGTTCGGGGATCCCTTCCGGCAGGTCTTCGATTTCCGGAAAGTCCACGTCCAGATACGCACGCTTCCGGTCCAGATCGAACTTCAGGTCCACCGCGGTGTCCTGAGGCCATTGCAGCGTGGCCAGATGCGCGCTGATGAATTCCTCGATCCCAGGGACGCTGCCCTGATCGCGTAGCCGGTACTGCTTTCGTCGGGCTTCTTCCGCGCGATCATGCGCTGCACGGAGACTCAGCCATTGTTTTCGTATGCGGGAATGCTCCTCGCGGGCGGTGTCATTGACCGCGTCGATCTGCTTCCTGTGCCACGGCAGCAGCTTCCAGAGCCGGTGATAGGGCTGCTCCTGGGGTGCGGCCGGTTCGGGTTGATGAAACTCGTTTCGCCGGTATTGCAGGACCGGTTCGGGTGGCGGGGTCTGCTCATGGAGACGGCCCAGGCCCTCGATATCCGCCTTCAAGGCGTCGCAGCGTTCCGCCAGCTGCTCCAGCAGTCCGGCACGAAGATGCTTCCAGGCAGTCTCCTGGACGAGCGGAGACAGCGCGTTCCCGTCCCCGTCAATCAGCTCGAGCGGTCCGCCGGCCGCTGGCGCACTCAAACGTGGGCGGGAAGCAAAGAAGTCATCAAGTAAGAGGGCTTCCTGCTCCTTCCGGGTGACGCGCCCGGCTCCCGGAGAGGAGGCTCTTCCGCTGAGCTTCCTCCGGTTGTAGATCCCCGTGCCTGGGATACCGAGATTGCCCCAAAGGCCTTTCGTGCCCGCGGTCAGCGAAGCCCCTCTGGGTCCGGCGGAAATGCTCACCCCACTGCCGGAAAGATTGAGCCGCACGCCGGGCGCAATCCGGATCCTGCGACGGAATCGCATATCCAGCCTCCTCCAGGTGGAAGAAAGACCGTAGCCGCACCAAAAGCGACTTGGCCAGATCATCTTGCCAAACTCGCTTGCCCCAAGGCGGAATGCGCCGTTGCCGGCATGTTGCCACCCCACGCGAGACACTAAGGGTCTGAAGGCAGCCTATGCGACCTTTCCAAGGAGCCCCCATGACCATCAAAACCCTCTACATCCCCCCCGGCGGCGGCTTCGACAACGTCACCGTCGAAACCACCCAGCCCGTCGATCCCGGCCGCGGCGAGATCACCGTCCGCCTGCGCGCCAGCTCGCTCAACTACCACGACTACGGCGTGGTCAGCGGCGCGATGGGCCCGGCCGAGCGCCGCATCCCGATGTCCGACGGCGCCGGCGAGGTGATCGCGCTGGGCGAGGGCGTGGAGGAATTCGCCGTTGGCGACCACGTGGTCAGCACCTTCTTCCCGGACTGGCTGGACGGCGCGCCGCCGGCCGAGGGCTTCGGCCGCGTGCCGGGCGACGGCATCGACGGCTATGCGCGCGAGCAGGTGACGGCGCCGGCCACGGCCTTTACCCGCGCGCCGCGCGGCTGGAGCCACGCCGAGGCCGCCACGCTCACCACCGCCGGCCTGACCGCCTGGACGGCGCTGTTCGAACACGGTGCGCTGCAGCCGGGCCAGGACGTGCTGGTGCAGGGCAGCGGCGGCGTGTCGATCTTCGCGCTGCAGTTCGCGAAGCTGGCCGGTGCGCGGGTGATCGCGACCTCGTCCAGCGACGCCAAGCTCGAGCGGATGCGCGAACTGGGCGCCGACGAGCTGATCAACTACCGCCAGGATCCCGAGTGGGGCATGACCGTGCGCGGCCTGACCGGCGGTCGTGGCGTGGACCACGTGATCGAAGTGGGCGGCCCGGCGACCCTGCCGCAGTCGATGCTGGCGACCCGCGTGGGTGGCCACATCGCGGTGATCGGCGTGCTCACCGGGATCGACAGCCAGCTGCCGCTGGGCCTGGCGCTGGCGCGGCACCTGCGGCTGCAGGCCTTCGTGGTCGGCAGCCGCCGCCAGCAGCAGGACATGGTGCGCGCGCTGGAAGCCTGCACGCTGCGCCCGGTCATCGACCGCCACTTCGCGCTCGACAACCTGGTGGCCGCGTTCCGGCACCAGGAGAGCGGGCGGCACTTCGGCAAGATCGTGATTGATATCTGAGTCGATGGCGTCGCCGCGCCAGGCCAGATCCCCGCCGCGCGGGATCCGCTACCAGCCGCGCCTGTGGGCCACCCTCACGCATCTGTTGCTGCTCGGGCTGGCGTTCGCGCTGTTTGCCGGCCGCAAGCCGGGCTTCTTCCGCTCGGAAGCCATCATCGCGCTGGTGCCGGACTTCTACAGCCACGTGTCCAATTTCTCGCTGTCCTTCCTGCTCTACGCGGGCGCGGGATTTGCCGCGCTGCTGGGCGACGTGCTCGCCGATATCCAGGGAAGCTGATATCGTCGCATAAATCTAAAGGGCACTTTAGATCCAGCTGGGTGGGGCGCACTCTCCGCAGGAATCTAATGAAGGCTTTAGATTTCCGTTGCAACAGCCGCGTGCCCGTCTTAATCTAAAGCGTGTTTTAGATCAAGGCGCCAATTCCATGAAATTCGAGGTTGATAGCCCGCAGGACATTGGCCGCCTGGCGCGGGCCGCCCGCCGCGCGCAGGGGCTGCGTCAGGATGACCTCGCCGCGATCGTCGGCGCCAGCCACGTTTCCCTGATGAACCTGGAGCGGGGCAACGCCAACGTAGGCTTGGGCCGGACGCTGGACGTGCTGCGCGAGCTGGGGGTCCGGGTCCACCTGGACGTGCCGCCGGATGTTGCAGGGGAGGTGGAGAAGGCCATGCGCGGCGGCCACGGGCAATGATGTCCACGCCACCACCGCCCCGTCGCCTCGAGGTCTGGCTGGAAGAGCGCAAGGTGGGCGAACTGCGGGAGCAGGGCAACCTGTGGGCGTTCGAGTATGCGGCGGACTGGCGGGAGTCCGGCTTCGACCTTGCCCCCGCCCTGCCGCGCGCCGAGGGCGGTATCGTCGACGGTGCCAGCCTGCGGCCGGTGCAGTGGTTCTTCGACAATCTGCTGCCGGAAGAAGGGGCGCGGCGCCTGCTGGCCGAGGACGCGGGAGTCGATCCCGCGGATGCATTCGGCCTGTTGCAGCACTACGGGCCGGAGTCGGCGGGCGCGCTCAGCCTGTTGGCTCCCGGCCAGGCCCTGCCGGCCCCGGGTCTCCAGCCGCTGCCGGACGAGGTCCTTTCCGCCCGTATCCGCGCCCTGCCCTGCTCCCCGCTGGGAGCCGGTGCGCCCAAGCGCATGTCGCTGGCAGGCGCGCAGCACAAGCTTGCGGTGGTGTTGCACGAAGGCCGTCTGTGGGAGCCGGTGGGCAGCGCCGCCTCCACCCACATCCTCAAGCCCGACCACGAGCGCGCGGACGACTATCCGCACAGCGCTGCAAACGAGTGGTTCTGCATGTCTTTGGCGGCCGCCTGCGGCCTGTCCGTGCCGGCGGTCGGGCTGCGCCAGGTCCCCGAAGCGGTGTACATGGTGCGGCGCTTCGACCGCGCGGGCGATGGTCTGGAGGCCCGTCGGCTCTACGCGCTGGATGCGTGCCAGGCGCTGTCGCTTGACGCGGTGTTCAAGTACCGCGAAGCCACCACGGAGCGCCTGCTTCAGCTCGTGGACCTGTGTCGCCGCCCCGCGGCCACGCGCGTCGCGCTGCTGCGCTGGCAGATTTTCAACCTGCTGATCGGCAACGGCGACGCCCATCTCAAGAACCTCAGCTTGCTGATGGGCCCAGGTACCGGTGACATGCAGTTGGCACCGCACTACGACTTGCTCAGCACCGCGGTGTACCGCGCCCCGGATTGGGGAGGTGGCGAGTTGGTGTTCCCGATGGGTCATGCGCGGACTTTCGGCGCGGTACGCCGCGCCGATGTCGTGGCGTTCGGTGCCGCGATTGGTGTTCCGGAGCAGGCCACGCTGCGCCAGCTCGACCGGCTGGTTGCTGATGCCCCGATGCACGGGCGAAGACTGCTGGAGGAGTGCGAACAGCGGGGCGCTGTCCCGGTGCAGGCCGGCGAGACGCGGTTGCTGCGGCAGATCGTGTTCGGGGTGATGGAAGATGCGGTGCGGGCGCTGCGCCGTTGAGGTTCAAGGACGCTGCCGCGGCGGGTTGAGTCCCCCTACCGCTGCCAAGGCGATCCAGGGGTTGCAGGAAGCCGGCGTGCTGCAGGAAACCACCGGCCGGGTCCGCAACCAGAGTTTCCTGTACACCCGTTACGTCGAACTGCTGACGCAGTAGCGGCCTGCTGTCGCCACAACTTCACCGGCCCGCGGCCGCGAACGTGCGGGCAAATCGCGCCACCACCTCCAGGTTTTGGGCCGCAACCGCCCGCAGTTCGCCGGAATGGATGCGATCGGAACCATGCACCTGTTCCCAGAACCGGATCGCGATCCCGGCGGCGCGCGCGATATGGCCGGTCTGCCCGGTCCGTTCGGGCGGACCGAGGCGCAGCGGTACCGCCGGGCGCACGGCGCCGGTGCGCGAGGGCGCCAGGTACATGGGCAGCATGTCGTAGGCGGGGGCAAGGGCGAGCGGGCCGGCGTCGGTGAGATGGAAACCGAGGTTCCCGGCGTGCATGTCGCTGTTGCCGATGAAGCGGCCGAACCAGTGCAGCTCCGCCATCCGGTCGGCGGTGCCAGCGTCGATCAGGCCTTCGGCTGCAAGCTGTTCCCCGGCGCCCGGCCAGTCGTGGCCGCCGGTGCCGGCGAAGGCGGCGTCCAGGGCCAGCAGGGACACGAATCCGCGCCGGCCAATGTGGTCGGGCGTGCGGTCGAAGCGGCGGACTTCCAGGCAGAGGTGCCTTTCGGCGTCGACCAGTTCGGATTCTGCGGCGGGCAGCCCCGCCTCGCGCAGGCAGGCCAGCGCGATCTGCTCGCAGGCAAGCAGATCGGCCCAGCGGGCCGCCGCCTGGCCGTTGTCGTGGACGGCGAACTTCACCAGTGCGGCGTATCGGCCGTCCGGACGGGTGACGGTGCTGGTGAACTTGGGCTGCTCGCCTCCCGGGGAGGAGCCGATCTCCTCGCCGGCCAGGGCCGCGTCGGCCCATTCGGAGTAGCGCGTGCGCCGCTCCTCCATGTCGACGAGGTCGGGTGGCGCGTCCCGTTCGGCCAGTGCGCGCTCGACCGCGTGGCTGCCCAGCAACAGGTCCCCGATCGCAGTGCCGCCGGTGCGGGTGATGGCGAGCAGGGTATCGCGCAGTTGCCAGCGGTTGAGGTCGCTCGGTACGCCCAGCCCCGGACCGGCACGATGGGCCAGGCTGCGGCCGAGGAAGCCCTGCGGCCGCAGGTCGTCCAGGAACCAGGGGAGCCCGGGAAAGTGTCCGGGCACGCGCTCCACGGGCCGGACCAGGTTGGGCCGCTCGCCCGACGGCTCGAACTGGAACCGTCCGCCGCGCAGGAGGTAAAGCGTGCCAAGCTCTTCCAGCGTGGCATCCGGCCGCATCCGCCACAGGGGCCAGGCGCTGCCCGCGTCGGTGCCCGCGCGCGCGACATAGGCCGTGGCGCGCGCGCGGCCCACGCGCAGGACCTGGTCACCAGCCTCGCGCACCAGCCGGCCAAGCACCGGCCGGCTGATACCCAGCTCGCGAAGGATGTCGGAGGCGGGTACGGCTTCGCCGCTGGCTAGAACGGCCAGCAGGTCGTCCGGGGTGGCAGATGGGGGGCGAGCCATATCGAGGCGCAGTTTCTTTACGATTCAGAAACGATATCAGACGCCTCCTCAGGCGTCGACCTCGGTGTTGCCGGCATTCCTGACGGTATCGCCCCGTAGTTTCTTTACGATTTTTTCTGCTATCTGACGCACGGCCGCGAGCGTCCGGGCGCTGCCCAGCGCTGCCGGCTCAGCTTCGCTGAAGCATCTCTGCGATCCGCGCCTCCGCCTGCGCATGCAGTGCCCAGAAGTCCTCCACGCCCTCGCCGCGGATCCGCCGTTCCAGCACGGCGAGGTGCGAGTGCCAGCCGCCGCCGAAGTTGAGCGCATCGCCGGGGCCGCGCAGGCCGGTGTGGGTGAGCACCAGGCGCGTCCGGTCGTTGCCGGCATCCGTGAGTTCGAAGGTGACTTCGCCGGCGTCGCCGTTCTCCCAGGTGAAGGCCAGCACGTTGGGCGGTTCGCAGCGGGTGATGCGTTCGCTCCAGCTGTGGCCGATGTAGGGGCGGTAGGGCTCCGGCGTGGGCACCTCGCGGTCGGAGAGCCGGTCGTGGTCCATGGTCAGGCCGATGCAGCCGCCCACCCGGGCGTCGGTGGGGCCCGCCATGAACCAGCGCGCGCGCAGCTCGGGGTCCACCAGGAACTGCCAGACCCTGTCCACCGGTGCGTCCAGCAGCCGCTCGAAACGCAGCGTGGCAGGGGTGGCCTGGTCGGTATGCCGGGTGTCAGTCATGGTCGTTTCCTCGTGGGGGATGGGGGGTGCGACGCGCCGGTGGCGTCGCCCTCCTTCAGTGCGCGCTCGAGGGCGTCGAGGCGGGTGGTCCACAGACGCTGCCACTGGCCCAGCCAGTCGCTGGCGTCCTTCAGCCGTTCCGGCCGGATCCGGCACACCTGCTGCCGGCCGACCTTGCAGCGCTCGATCAGTCCCGCCTGTGCCAGCACCGCGACGTGCTTGGACGCACCGGCGAAGCTCATCCTGTGCGGCGCCGCCAATTCGCCGATGGATTTCTCGCCCAGCATCAGGTCAGCGAGCATCCCGCGGCGGGTGGGATTGGCCAGCGCGGTGAAGGTGCGATCGAGATGTTGTTCAACCATGAGGTTGATTATTGCGCCACGCCGGGTTGACTGTCAACTGCCTGGTTGAATGTTTCGGGCGGCCAGACCGCTACCCCTCTTGTGAAACAGCGGCTGCCAGCACCGCCGGCCCCAGCGTCTCCACGAATTCTTCTTCCAATCCCAGCCTGCCGAGCAGCCCTCGCTGCGTGCCGGTGAGCACCCGCAGCATCTGCCCGCGTCCACCCGGCAGCCGGCCCATGGGCAGGAATGCAAGGTCACGCATCTTCGCCACCGCATCGAGGTCGGATTGGAACACAGGCGTGAGCCAGCGGCTCCAGAGCTGGTACATCCAAACGTGGGCACGCCGTTCGCGCTGGTAGGCCTGCAGCGCGGCGCCGATGGATGCGGATTCGCGCAGCGCGCCGGCGAGTGCTTCGGCATCAAGCAGCGCCATGTTCACGCCCTGGCCGAGCTGCGGGCTCATGGAGTGGGCGGCGTCGCCCATCAGCACCACGCGGCCGCGGTGCCACTGGCGCATGACGGTGTCGCGGTAGCGGGCGCGCGCGAGCTGGCCGGGCCCGGTGATGCCGGCGAACACGTCGCGGGCCTCGGGCCACAGGCTGTGCAGCTCGTCCATCCACGGCGCCAGGCCATCGGCCTCCCACTGTTCGAACGCGCTGGTATGCAGGCTCCAGAAAAAGCTCAGCCGGCGCGTCGGGTCGCCGGGTCGGCCGCCCACCGGCAGCAGGCCGATCATCTTGCGCGCGGCCACGTAGCGCTGGCGCAACTCGGCCACGTGTGGCCACTTGCCGGCGGGCAGCAGGCACCACAGCGCGCCCCAGGGATAGGGCTTGTCCACGCGTGGCGCGCTGATGGCGCCGCGCAGGCGCGAGGCGGCGCCGTCGGCCACCACCACCAGATCGAAGGGGCCGTGCACCTCGCCGCGGGCGTCGCGCAGCAGGCCGGCTTGGTCATCCACGTCGACGATGTCCCGATCGGCGTGCAGGGCGCTGGCGTGGCCAGGCCAGGCCGCATCCAGGATCGAGAACAGCGCGCCGCGCTGCAGGCCGACGCCGAACAGGCGCGGTTCCATTCCGGCGTAACGCATGTCCATCACCGGGCGCCCGCAGGGGGTATCGCCGAACAGGCGGTCCACGCGGGCACCGTGCGCCATGACTGATGGCAGAAGGCCCATGCGCCAGAGCACTTGCAGGCCGCTGGGCTGGAGCAGGAAGCCGGCGCCCACCGGGCCGGGTTCGGGCACCCGCTCGAACACGCACACGTCGTGGCCATCGCGCGTGAGCCACACGGCGGCCGCCTGCCCGGCGGTGCCGTAGCCGACGATCGCAATACGCAGTTGTTTCATCCCCTGCCGCCACTCCCCTGTTGAACGGCCGCGCGCTGGCGCGCGCTGGGGGCGATTGTGCCCGTTTTCGCCAGGGCCTTCGATGACGCGCCGGCGCGGTGGGTGGCATGCTGCGCCAGCAATGGACCAGGCCGACGCGCGAACCGCCTTCCGCTACCAGCCCCGCTTGCGGGCCACGCTGCTGCATCTGCTGCTGCTGGGCCTGGCGTACGCGCTGTTCGCGGGCCGCAAGCCGGGGTTCTTCCGGTCGGAAGCGGTCATCGCGCTGGTGCCGGATTTCTACAGCCACGTTTCCAACTTCTCGCTGTCCTTCATGCTGTATGCCGGCGCAGGATTCGCGGCGCTGCTGGGCGAGGTGCCGATGCGGCGGCTGGCGTGGATTGGGTTGGCGTTCGTGTTGGCCAACGCGGTGTATGAGCTGTTCCTTCCATTGCTCAACACGCGTGATCCGGTGGATGCGGTGTATGGGGTGGCGGGCACGCTGCTGGCGTTTGGCTGGCTGTGGGTGATCCACCGGTTTGGCCGCAGGAAGCTGCCGCAGGCGGATTGAACAGGGGATGCGTCGCGCCGCTTTACGCTGGCTGGGCCATCGAGGCCAGCCGCCGCGCGGCACTCCGCAGGCCGCCGAAAATGCTCGACGCCACCTGGTCCGGAAAGCCGGCCGGCAGCTGCCGTTCCACGCTCCCGATCGCCGGCTCCACCCGTTCCAGCAGTTCGCCGATCCACGCCTCGGCGCCATCCGGGATCCCGCAGGCCCGCGCGGTCGCGTTCCAGTGGCGGCGGTGGATATTGCGAAGGCGGCGGTGTCGGTTCCTGCCGGACACCGCCATCGCGAGCTCTGCGCGCTGCGGATCAAGTTGGCGCGGACCCCGGCCCATGATCGGGTAGACCGACAGCACGTCGTACAGCGGCGTCAGTCGGAAGCGTCCACCGGCCTCGATGCGCAGGCTGAAGTTCTTGGCGTGGCCGTCGGTCGCCGCCAGCATCCAGAACAGGATCTGGCTCTTGAAGAAGGTGGCGCGGTCGCCAGGCTCCTCGGACAGGCGCAGCAGTTCCATGATCCTGGCGATGCCCGGCCCGCCATCGCTTTCGTAGCGGCGTGAGGCAGGCAGTCCAGAGGCCTGGCACATGTCCTCCTGCGGCAGCCGCATCCACCAGCTGCCGTCGTCGGCAAGGCGCCGGTCGAAGCGGGTGACCACCAGGACCGGCTGGCCGTCGAAGCTGGCCATGTCGGCTTCGGCCACGGGAATGCCGAACGCGGCCATCAATTTCAGGCACAGCCATTCGTTTTCCACCGAACCGGTCATGTCGGCGCGCATGTTGCCCACCAAGCCCAGCGGCAGCTTGAAGATATGGGTGCTGGGCGTGCTGCCGAGCGGCACGCACCACCGTCCCTGGTGGCGCAACAGGCCGGTCTTCTCCTGGGCGCCGGCAATCGAGATGCGGAACGCGTCGTCGTCCCCGGCCAGGTGGCCGGGTCCCGGCCCCGCCGAAACGCTGCGCAGGTGCGCTCCCACCTGGACTTCGTCCAGCGGGCGGAAGCGGATCTGGTGCAGGTCGTCGGGCCGGCTTCCTTCGGGCAGCAGCTGCACCGCGCCAACACAGTCGCGGCCGATGGCCTGCAGCAGTTCGAAGGTCGCCGTCGAGCGCAGCCCGAACCGGTCGCGAAGGCGGGCGCGGATGTCGCCGCTGTCTGGCAGGAGGTTCTCGAACCAGTTGCCCACGACTTCGCCGCGATGACTTTCGCGCGCCGGCAACAGCGGCAGCGACAGCGACAGTGGACGGCTGGAGAGCGACTGCAGCCAGTGCGCGGAATAGCTGAGCCGGCCTCCGCGATCGCCGCGCTCCCAGTTGGCGACGTGCTCGCCGTTCATCCATACGCTCAGGACGCTCATGGGATCACCACGCCAATGGCTTCGCTGGACGGGAGGCGTCGCGCGGCTGCAGGGCGATCTCCACCCCCAGCACCGCGCACAGTTTCATGAGGCGCTCGAAGGTGGCCGACTCGGGCCGGTTCTCCAGCTCGCTGACCGCCTGGCGGGTGACGCCCAGCTGGCCGGCCACGTCGGCCTGGGTGAGGCCGGCCTGCCTGCGCAGGGCGCGCAGCAGGGGGCCAAGTTGTCGGGGCGTCCGGATGACATGAAGCGGATGATCGGCCACGGCGCAACCTCTGGCTTGCATACACGAAAAGCAAGTTATCGCTTGCATCGTTAGAGCGCAAGCGAAGACTTGCATTGGCCGACCGGCGATCCGGGCCGAACCAGGTTCGCGCCGCTTTACGCTGGCTGAGCCATGCTGGGCGCTGGCGGAGCGAGGATCCGGCATGGCGAATCCCGAACCAGCGAAGCGGCTGGTGATCGTTGGCGGCGGCGTGGCCGGGCTGGAGATCGCCAGCACGCTGGGCCGCCGGTGGCGCAGGGAGGATGGTTCGCCTTCGATCACGCTGGTTGATCGCGAGTCGGCGCACGTGTGGAAGCCGATGCTGCACACCATTGCCGCCGGCACCCGCGACATCTTCCAGCAGCAGACCACCTACCTGGCCCAGGCGCGCGATGCGGGGTTTTCCTATCGGCCCGGGGAGCTGTGCGGGCTGGACCGGAGCGCGCGGGAGATCCACCTGGCGGCGCAGCACGCGCCGGACGGGCGGCTGCTGGTGCCGGCAAGCCGGCTCGGCTACGACGTGCTGGTGCTGGCCACCGGCAGCCAGGCCAATGACTTCGGTACGCCGGGGGTGGCGGAGCACTGCTGGCACATCGATTCGCGCCGCCAGGCGGACCACTTCAATCGCGAGGTGCGCATCCGGCTGCTGCAGAGCCTGACCCAGGAGAGTTCGCTGCACATTGCCATCGTCGGCGGCGGCGCCACCGGGGTGGAGCTGGCGGCGGAGCTGGTGCAGATGGTGGAGGCGGTGACGGCGTACGGCGCGCGCGGGCTGCATGAGCGCATCAACATCACCCTCATCGAGGCCGGACCGCGGCTGCTGGCGGGGTTTCCGGAGGACATCTCCAGCGCAACGCGCACGCGGCTGGAGGCCATCGGCATCAAGGTGCTCACTGACGCCCAGGTCAGCGCGGCCACCCCGGATGCTTTCATCCTGAAGAACGGCGACGAGCTGCTGGCCACACTTAAAGTGTGGGCGGCCGGGGTGAAGGGGCCGGACTTCCTTGCCGATCTCGACGGGCTGGAAACCAACCGCAACAACCAGCTGCTGGTGAAGCCGACCCTGCAGACCACCCGCGATCCGGCGATCTACGCGGTGGGCGACTGCGCATCGCTCACGCCCGAAGGCGCCGAGCGTCCGCTGCCACCCACGGCGCAGGTGGCGCACCAGCAGGCGAAGTACCTGGTGGATGCGCTGCCGCGGGCACTGGAGGGCCGGTCGGTGCGCGATTTCCGCTACCGCGACATGGGCGCGCTGGTGTCGCTGGCCGATTACGACGCGTTTGGATCGCTCGGGCAGTTCGGCCTGTTCAAGGGCACCACCTTCCGCGGCCGCCTGGCGCAGATCAGCCACGTGATGCTCTACCGCAGCCATCAGGCGCGCATCCACGGCTTCTGGAAGGGCGGGCTGCTGTGGCTGGTGGACCGGCTGAATGCACGGGTGCGGGCGCCGATCCGGCTGGATTGAGCAGGGGGTGGCCCCATGAAGCGCTACCGCGGCGGACATGGCGATTCGGGAGTGGCCGCCTACGAGTGCGGGCCGGACTGGATCCGGATCCGGTTCCATCATGGCGGCACCTATCGCTACGACGCGCGTCATCCCGGCCTGGAGCACGTGGTCGAGATGCAGCGCCGGGCTGAATCCGGCAGCGGCCTGAACACGTACATCAGTCAGTACGTGCGCAGCGATTACGCATCGCGCGAGGGGAACACCTAGGGTCGGCCCCGGCTGGCGGGGCAGCGCTGGCGTGGCAGGCTCGGGAAAGGACGCTGGAGAGAGCCATGAACACCACGCTGCAACCGACCACCCTGCCCGCGGGCGCTGGACTGGACCGCGCCGGCGCCGATGCGCTGGAGCGCAACGACGCGACCCTCGCGGGCGCGGATGATTCCCTGGACCCGGGCCTGCTGGAAACCTCCGGCATCCAGGAGGCCCAGGCCGAAGCCGAGCCCGAGGCCGATCCGGCCGCGGAGCTGCAGGCCTCCGACGAGTTCAACGCGCTGCCCGAAAGCGCCCGCGCGCTGGTGAGCGCGGCGCTGTCCGATTCGCCCGAGGGCGGCAATTTCGCCCGCGACATGCTCACGCTGATCAAGGATCTCTCCTTCAAGGCGCTGGGCGAAGTGCAGAAGCAGGCGGCGGTCACCGATGCGACCCTGCAGCAGACGCCTGAATTCCAGGCCCTCACCGCCGGCGACCAGCGCCTGGTGCTTGAAGCGCTCTCCAACCGCAAACCCGGCGATCCGGGCCTGCCGGCCGCCATCCAGTCGCTGATCCAGAGCCCGCAGTTCCAGGACAACAGCGGCTTTGGCGCGGCCGAGCGCACGGCGCTGCTGAGCCAGGTGCGCAACTACCCGGACTCGCGCTCGGTGGAGAACATGGAGAACCTGCTGTCCAAGCAGTGGTTCCGTGACTTCGGCGTGGGCGACACCCAGCGCGCGCTCAAGACGGTGGCCTTCCTGGCCCAGCATGAGGGCGGCGACCTGGAGATCATCCAGAACACGCTGGACCTGTTCGTGGCCCCGGATGCGCCCTACCGTTTTGATTTCAGTGAGAGCGGCGCCTACGGCTCGGTGCCCTTCAGCCCCACCGACCTCTTCCGCATCAACCCGCGCTTCATCGGGGCCGACAACAATCCGGTGAACACCTCAGCCAATTCAGCGGAGTTCGGCGAGCTGCGGGTGATCGGCCACACGTTCGTGCATGAGGTGAACCACATGCAGAACTGGGACCGGAACCTCTCGCTCAATTCCTCCTACGGCTTCCACGAGGAGTACCGCGCGTTCTGGGTCGGGGTGAAGGCCCAGCACGGCCATGAGCCGAGCGTGGCCGACGTGATCGACCGCGTGGCGGTCTTCGTCAATCCGGGCGGCGGCTATGCGCACCTGGCGGAGCTGCTGAGTGCGGGCGGCCAGGATGCCCGGGAGATCGCGGGCTACCTCAACACCATCCTGGGCCGCGATGACATCACCATGCACAACGCCCGCAGTGAGGTGAATGCGCTGGTGCAGCTGATGAAGGACACCCAGGACGCGGGCCAGCCGCTGCCCGAGGTGCTGAGCCGCCCGGCGGGGATTACCATCGGGCCACCGGGCACCAACAACATCACGAATGGATAGATTGCCGTGGGTGATCGGGGGCTGCCTGTTGCTGGCGGCTTCCTCCGCTGGCTGCCAGCAGCTGCCGCCGGCCGGTGGCATCAGTGAAATCGAGAGCGCGCGCATGAACGAAGAGATCGACCGCCAGGTGGGCCTTGCGGCCGCGTCTGCATACGGCTGGAACCCCGACGATGTGCTGGTGGAATCGCTTGCCGATACCGGCGACATCCGCTGCCGCCTGCTGGCGGTGCGCTCGCCGGGCGCGCTGCCCAGCCACGGCCGCACCTGGGCCGTGGTGGATGGCGAGGTGATCATGCCGGGCACCGCCGGTTCGCTCGAGCGCGTGCTGGGCGCATGCGATTCCGTCGCCACCGTGGACGCGTGGGCCGAGGCCGTGGCGGCGTTTGGCGAGGGCGTGCCGCAAGGCTACGTGGTGCGCCAGACGCAGGAGATCTCGACGCTCGCGCATCGCCGGGCGATGGAAGGGCCGGGCTACGAGTTCCATCCGCCGCGTTTCGTCGATGGCGAAGACGGCGCCAGGACGGTGGAATTCTTCCTCACCGATCTGGAGGCCGCGGGCCTGTACCACGTGCGCGCAACGCGCGGCGCGGAC
The DNA here is from genome assembly GCF_001717465.1 of Luteimonas sp. JM171. NCBI lineage: Bacteria > Pseudomonadati > Pseudomonadota > Gammaproteobacteria > Lysobacterales > Lysobacteraceae > Luteimonas > Luteimonas sp. JM171. The sequence goes on from NZ_CP017074.1 coordinate 1,113,781, forward strand.
GGCTCGATCCAGGTCAGCTCGGAGCTGCTTGCCGAATCCTGACGGCCTTTGCCGCGATACCGGCCGCTGATTTACCGATCACAGAAAAAAGCCCCGGCACCAAGGCCGGGGCTTTCGTGTGCATGCGAGGAGGGGTTGCCGGTCAGTGCGCGTCCTTCAGCGCCACCTTGCGGTTGCGCATGATGTCGTGGCACTCCTGCACCTGCGGCAGGTACTTCTGGGCCGCGGCCTTGGCGGCGGCCGGGGTGTCGTCGTCCTGGATGGTCTCGCGGAACGCCTCAAGCAGGCGATCCTCAAGTTCCTCCAGCTCGGCTACGTAGGCGTAATCCTTGTTGCCGAGCGCTGCGCGCAGGTTGGCGTAGCCCTTGCGTATGGAACCGGCCATGGTGCCGCTGTCGGCGGGCTCGCCGCCAATCGCGGCCACGTCGGCCGACAGGCCGTTCATGATCTCGCGCTTGTGGCCCGCCATGCGGGTGAACAGGCTGGCGAGCTCGGGGTTGTCCACCTTGCTCGCGGCCTCGGTGTAGAACTCGCTGCCGTCGCGGGCGATTTCGATCAGGTCGTTGAGCGAGTGCTGGGTCTTCTTGTTGTTGTCCATTGGCTGTTTCCGTCATGGGTTGGGGAGAGGTGGGTCCCAGCTTCCCGTTTTGCCCATGAAAACAGCGTGCACCGCCGCCCTCCGATCTCTCGAAGGGCAGCGGCCGTTTGGTCATGTGCAACGCGCGTCAACACATCGGCGCGTCCGCGGCATTCGCTCAGCCCAGCAGCAGCCGGTTCACGCGCTGCACGAACGCGGCCGGATCCGGCAGCGGCGCGCCTGCGGCAAGCTCGGCCTGTTCCAGCAGCAGCGTGGCCAGGTCGGTGGCCTTCGCCTCGTCCGCCTCGCCGTCGATCTTCTGCAGCAGGGCGTGCTGCGGGTTGATCTCCAGCGTCGGCTTGCTCTCCGGGATGTCCTGGCCGGCCTCGCGCAGCAGCCGCGCCAGGTGCGGGGCCATCTCGTAGTCCGACAGCGCCAGGCACGAGGGCGAATCGGTCAGGCGCGCGGACACGCGCACGTCGGCAACGCGATCACCCAGCAGCTTCTTGATCTTCTCCACCAGCGGGGCGGCGGCCTTGGCGGCCTCTTCCTGCTTGTCCTTCTCCGCCTGGTCGAGCGGCAGCTCGCCCTTGGCCACGTTCTTGAGCGGCTTGCCCTTGTACTCGGTGAAGTGGCCCAGCACCCACTCGTCGATGCGCTCGAACATCAGCAGCACCTCGATGTCCTTGGCGCGGAAGGCCTCCAGCTGCGGGCTGCCGGCTGCGGCCTTGTAGCCGTCGGCGGTGATGTACCAGATGGTGTCCTGGTCGCCGGCCATGCGGCCGATGTAGTCGTCCAGCGAAACCGTCAGGGCCTCGCCCTCGCCCTTGGTGGAGGCAAAGCGCAGCAGGCCGGCGATACGCTCGCGGTTGGCCGGGTCCTCGACGATGCCCTCCTTGAGCGTGTTGCCAAACGCCTTGAGGAAGGCGGCGAACTTCTCCGGCTCATCGCGCGAGAGCTTTTCGATCATGTCCAGCACCCGCTTCACGCAGGCGCCCTTGATGCGCTCCACCTGGCGGTTCTGCTGCAGGATCTCGCGGCTCACGTTGAGCGGCAGGTCGTCCGAATCCACCACGCCGCGCACGAAGCGCAGGTAGTTGGGCAGCAGCTCCTCGGCCGCGTCCATGATGAAGACGCGTTTGATGTAGAGCTTGAGCCCCTTGCGCTCGTCGCGCCCGCCCATCATCAGGTCGAACGGCGGCTGCGACGGGATGTAGAGCAGCGTGGTGAAGCTCTGGTTGCCCTCCACCCGGTTGTGGCTCCAGGCGGCGGCGTCGTTGAAGTCGTGGCCCAGCGACTTGTAGAAGTTCTGGTACTCCTCGTCGCTGATCTCGTTCTTGGGCTTGGTCCACAGCGCCGAGGCGTCGTTGACGGTCTCCCATTCCGGGGTGGCGTCCTTCTTGTCCTTGTCGTCCTCGCCCGGCGTGGCCGCCTTGGGCATGCGGATCGGGAAGGCGACGTGATCGGAGTACTTGCGCACCAGCGAGCGCAGCTTCCAGTCCTCCAGGAACTCGCCCTCGTCCTCCTTCAGGTGCAGGGTGACGCTGGTGCCGCGCTCGGGGACTTCAAGCGTCTCCAGCGTGTACTCGCCGGTGCCGTCGCTTTCCCACCTCACGCCCTCGCTGGCCTCGGCGCCGGCGCGGCGGGTGGTGACGGTGACCTTGTCGGCGACCACGAAGGCGGAGTAGAAGCCGACGCCGAACTGGCCGATCAGGCGCGCGTCGGCCTTCTGCTCGCCGCTCATCGCCTCCAGGAAGCGTCGGGTGCCGGAGCTGGCGATGCTGCCGATGTTGGCGATCACCTCGTCGCGGCTCATGCCGATGCCGTTGTCGCGCACGGTGATGGTGCGCGCGTCCTTGTCCCACTCGATGTCGATCCGCAGCTCGGCCTCGCCCGCCAGCAGTTCCGGCTTGGCAATGGCCTCGAAGCGCAGCTTGTCGCAGGCGTCGGACGCGTTGGAGACCAGCTCGCGCAGGAAGATTTCCTTGTGCGAGTAGAGGGAGTGGGTGACCAGGTGCAGGACCTGGGAGACTTCGGCTTCGAACTTGCGGGTTTCGGTCGCGGTGCTCATGGGCTCAGGCCAGGGTTGTTGCTCCAACCCCCGGATATGTGCCCCCACGCGCCGATTTCAAGCCGGGCGGGCGGCGCTAGTCGCGGGTGACGAAGGTGATGTCCCCCTCGCCCTCCACGAACGCCTTGCGGACCTGCGACAGGTCTGCGATCTCGTGGGTGCGCAGGTGGCCCATGAGCTCCTCTTCGGTGACGAACTCGCGCCGCATGTTCCTGCGCAGCAGCCGGCCGTCCTTCACCAGCAGCAGGGGCGGCGGGGTCATCGCGCGCTCGAACCACCTGGAGTGGTAGCTCAGTGCGTTGACCGCGTAATCGATGGCCAGCAGCACCGCGATCAGCACCAGCGCATCGCCTACCGAGGTGTAGATGGAGAAGGTGTGGGTGGCCGCCTCGGCCACCAGCAGGATCACGATCAGGTCGGTGGTGGTGAGCTCGCCGCCCGTGCGCCGCGGCATGATCCGCAGCAGCGCCATGATCCCCAGGTAGATCACCGCGCCCCGGGCGACCAGCTCGAGGATCGGCGTCTCGATGGCGAAAAGTGCGGTCCACTCGTCCGGCAACCATTCCATGGGCGCGATCGTGCGCCGGGTGCCGCGGCGGCGGCGTGAAGCGCCGGCGCGCCTCCCCGGCGGCCTGGCATCGGTTAGGCTTTGCGGCTTCCCGCGCAAGGCATCAAGGAGTGGCCATGGAACAGGAAGCGCTTTACCGGGCCGTGATCGGCCGCAACCACGCGTATTACCTCGAGCGTTTCCGGCGTTTTGACAGCGCGGGCAAGGCGGGCGCCAGCTGGCACTGGCCGGCGTTCTTCATCACCTTCTTCTGGATGCTGTACCGGAAGATGTGGGGCGTGGCCGCGGCCTACGTGGTGCTGATGCTGGCCTCGTACCTGATCCTGCCCACGGTGGGCATGCTGGCCGGCGGCGTGGGCGGCATGCTGGTCATGTCGCTCGTGCACCTGGTGGCGGTCATGGTGCTCCCCGCCGTGTTTGCCAACGCGCTGTACTACCGCCATTGCCGCAGCAAAATCGCCGATACCGAGACACTCGCGCACAACCCGGATGCGCGTGTGCGCGAGCTGGAGCGCCGCGGCGGCACCAGCGAGGTGGCGGCCGCGATCGGCGCGATCGTGACCCTGCTGGTCGGCATCGCTTTCATCGCGATGATGGCTGCGATCTCGATTCCGGCCTACCAGGATTACCTGGAGCGCAGCGGCGGCGGGCAGGCCCCGGCTGCCGGCGCCACGGAGCAGGGCGCGCGGCCCGAATAGCGGGCCGGCGTCACACTGGGCAACGCCCCCCGGCCGGTCGCAGCCCGCGACCGGTACTTTTGTCCTGTGCCCGGCTGCGGCCGGGCCGGTATGTTGGCGGGATCACCATTCTGGATGCCCGCATGACCCGCAACGTCCTTGCCCTCGCGCTTGCCTGCGCGCTCGCCCCCCTCCCCGTCCTGGCCCAGGATCCGCCGCCCCCGCCGCAGCCGGTGGAGCAGCAGGAGGGCGACAACGTCGAGTTGGAGCAGGACGCGCTGGACGCGGCCGGCGTGGAAGAGGCAGACGCGCCGCTGGAATCGGCCCGCGGCCTGCGCGCCGACCCGGACGCTGCCGAGGACAACGGCAAGTGGAGCGTGGAATCCACCCAGGGCCAGGCCAAGACCGTGCGCTTCGAGACCAGCGAAGGGACCTGGATGGACGTGGACGTGTCGCCAGACGGCCGCACGATCGTGTTCTCGCTGCTGGGCGACCTGTACCGGATGCCGGTCAGCGGCGGCGCCGCCACCCGCATCACCAGCGGCCGCGCCTGGGACATCCAGCCGCGCTGGTCGCCGGACGGCCGGCGCATCGCCTTCACCTCCGACCGCAGCGGCGGCAACAACATCTGGACCATCGCCGCCGACGGCAGCGATGCGCGCCAGGTGACCGACGAGAGCTTCCGTCTGCTCAACAACCCCACCTGGACCCCGGACGGCGAGTACATCGTGGCCCGCAAGCACTTCACCTCGCGCCGCTCGCTGGGCGCGGGTGAGCTGTGGCTCTACCACGCCGGTGGCACCAGCGCCGGCATCCAGCTGGTGGAAAAGCCCAACGAGCAGCAGGACATCGGCGAGCCGAGCGTGTCGCCGGACGGCCGCTACGTGTACTACTCGCAGGACGTGAGCCCGGGCGGGGCGTTCGATTACAACCGCGACCCGCACGGCGTGATCTATTCCATCAAGCGCTTCGACCGCCACACGGGCAAGATCGAGGACGTGGTGCGCAGCCCCGGCGGCGCGGTGCGCCCGCAGGTGTCGCCCGACGGCCGTTCGCTGGCCTTCGTCAAGCGTGTGCGCGACAAGAGCGTGCTGCACCACATGGACCTGGCCAGCGGCGAGATCCGGCCCGTGTGGGACGGGCTGAGCCACGACCAGCAGGAGGCCTGGGCGATCTTTGGTCCGTACACCGGCTTCAACTGGATGCCCGATTCCAGCGCCGTGGTGCTGTGGGCCCAGGGTGGGCTGTGGCGGGTGGACATGGGCAGCGGCGAGGCGACGCAGGTGCCCTTCACCGCCCAGGTCGAGCAGGTGGTGTCCGAGGCGCTGCATTTCGCCCAGCAGCTGCCGGAGGGCACGTTCAACCCGAAGATGATCCGCGACGTGGCCACATCCGCCGACGGCGGCACGCTGGTGTTCCATGCGCTGGGGCAGCTGTGGCGCAAGTCGCTGCCCAACGGCACCCCGCAGCGGCTGACCAGCAGCCGCGGCGTGTACGAATATCAGCCGGGCTTCAGCGCCGACGGCCGGCATATGGTCTACACCACCTGGTCGGACGAGGGCATGGGCGCGATCCACGTGCGCGGGGCCAGCGGCTCCAGCGTGGGCCGCAAGATCACCGAGGAGCCGGGCTTCTACTACCACCCGCGCTTCTCTCCGGACGGGCGCCACGTGGTGTACAGCCGCAGCGGCGGCAGTGGCCTGACCGGCAGCCTGTGGTCCAACGAGCGCGGCATCTACGTCATTCCGGCTTCCGGCGGCGAGCCGGTGCGTGTGGCCGAATCCGGCCAGTCGCCGCAGTTCAACCACGACGGCACCCGGGTGCTGTACCTGGCCGGCGGCGGCATGGAGAAGAAGCTGATGTCGGTGGGCCTCAATGGCGAGGACCCGCGCGAGGTGTTCGACCTCAAGTACGTGGACTCGGTGCAGATCAGCCCGGACGGCAAGTGGGTGGCGTTCACCGAGCTGTTCCACGCCTACGTGGCGCCGATGCCCGAGGCCGGGCGCACCATCACCCTGGACCGCGAGACGCGCGCGCTGCCGGTGCGCCAGGTCAGTGCCGACGTGGGCAGCTACCTGCACTGGGCGGCCGATTCCAACTCGGTGCACTGGCTGGTGGGCGACCGCTACCACTCGCGCCGGCTGGACCAGACCTTTGCGTTCCTGCCGGGCGCGCCGGCCGAGATCGCCGAGCCCGCGCCGGGCGGCGGCATCCCGGTCGGGCTCGAGGCGCCGGTGTATGCGCCGGATGAGGTGGTGGCGTTCACCAACGCGCGCATCGTGACCATGCGCGATGCGGAGAACGGCCAGGAAGTGATCGAGAACGGCACCATCGTGCTCAACGGCAATACCATCGCGGCGGTGGGCGCGGCCGGCGAGGTGCAGGTGCCGGCCGGCGCGAACGTGATCGACGCCAGCGGCAAGACCATCGTGCCGGGCATGATCGACGTGCACGCCCACGCCTCCAACTTCGGCTCCGGCGTGGTGCCGCAGCAGAACTGGGCGTACTACGCCAACCTCGCCTTCGGCATCACCACCCTGCACGATCCGTCGGCGACGACGGAGTTCGTGTTCTCGCAGTCCGAACTGCTGCAGGCCGGGCGCATGGTGGGCCCGCGCATGTTCTCCACCGGCACCATCCTGTACGGCGCCGATGGCGGCTTCAAGGCCGAGATCGACTCGCTCGACGACGCCCGCAGCCACCTGCGCCGGATGCAGGCCAACGGGGCGTTCTCGGTGAAGAGCTACAACCAGCCGCGCCGCGACCAGCGCCAGCAGGTCAACCAGGCCGCGCGCGAGCTGGGCATGCTGGTGGTGGAGGAAGGCGGCTCCACGTTCCACCACAACATGACCATGATCCTGGACGGCGCCACCGGCATCGAGCACAACCTGCCGATCGCCCCGCTGTACGACGACGTGGTGAACCTGTGGAAGGAAACCGACGTGCGCAACACGCCGACGCTGGTGGTGAGCTACGGCGGGCTGTCTGGCGAGTACTGGTGGTATGCGCGCGACAACGTGTGGGAGGACGCCAAGCTCAACCGCTTCTTCCCGCGCGAGACGCTGGACGCGCGCTCGATCCGCCGCGAGATCGCGCCGGACTGGGACTACAACCACATCCGCATCGCCAAGGCGCTGAAGACGGTGCGCGACCAGGGGGTGAAGGTGCAGGTGGGCGGCCACGGCCAGCTGCAGGGCCTGGCCACGCATTGGGAGATCTGGATGCTGACGCAGGGCGGTTTCAGCAATTTCGAGGCGCTGCGGGCGGCGACGATCGATGGGGCCGATTACATTGGTTTCGGGTCGCAGCTGGGGTCGCTGGAAGTGGGCAAGCGTGCGGACCTGGTGGTGCTGGATGGCAATCCGCTGGAGAACATCCGGCACACGGCAGACACGCGCTATGTGATGGTGGATGGGCGGCTGTTTGATGTGGCGGCGGACATGGCGGAGATCGGGAACCAGGCGGTGCCGGCGCCGACGTTCTACTGGCAGCATCATGGGCACGGGCAGACGTTCGGGGAGACCTTCGGGCCGACTTCCATGTGTTTCGGGGTGCATTGATCGTTCGGGCGAACAGCCCCGCCGTGCGGTAGCGCGGCGGGGCTTTTTTGTGCTCGTCACTGGGGGGTGTGACGGTGCTTCGGTTGAGTTCGGCGGTGAACTGAGGGGCCCCGCCGCGGCCGGGAGGCCTTTTTGCTCCATGTCCCCCGGCCTGCGCTTCGCTACGGCCTCCTCCTTTACTTACGCAAAAAGGCCTCCCGGCCACGGCGGGGCTCGGCTCCGGAAAGGGGGGGCGTCGCTTCGCTCGCCATTCTTTTGCTGCGAAGACTGGAGCGTTGGGTGGGGGCCCTCCAGTCGTAAGTAAAGGAGGAGGCCGGAGCGCAGCGGAGGCCGGGGGACATGGAGACTGGAGGGCCCCCACCCGACGCCCCCGCGTCATATCAGGGGTGCTCTTCCCTGATGGGAAAGGGCCTTCTTCGCTATTCCACTACGGCCCGGGTGATTGCAGGAAGGGACTGTCCGGGCCAATCCAGGTCGTTGGCGACCTGGGCGCCTTCGCGCGTGCCTTCCAGGGCGACGATGTCGATGTCGGCGATCGCCCACTCACTGTTGGATCCGCGGGTGGTGGCGACGATGCCCTTGGGGGGCATGCCGTGGTCCATGGGGGCGTAGATGGCGGCTTCGCCGGTGTTCTCGTCGAGGGCGGGACTCCAGGGGGCTTCGCCGGCGGTGACGGCCTTGGCGACGAAGAAGCGGTTTTCCAGGGCGCGTGCCAGACAGCCGACCTCCACACGGGTTGCGCCGGCGGGGGTGTCGGTGCAGCTCGGGACCAGGAGGAGGCGGGCGCCGGCTTCGTACTGGGCGCGTACGGGAAGCGGGAATTCGGCGTCGTAGCAGACCGCGATGCCGGCGCGCACGCCGGGCGCGGCTTCGAACACCTTGAGCGCGTCGCCGCCCTCGATGATGCCCAGCTGCTTTTCGAAGCCGGTCAGCTGCAGCTTGTCCTGGTACACGCGGCGGCCGTCGGGCGCGTACCACCAGGCGCGGTTGCGGAAGCGGCCGTCGCTGGTGGCGGTGAGGAAGGTGCCGGCCTGGATCGACAGGCCCAGTTCGCGCGCCAGCCCGGAGAACAGTTCGTGCCAGGCCGGTTCCAACGGCTGCAGCGCGGCCATGGAGGCGGCCAGGTCCAGGCGCTGTTCCGGGGGCTGGCCGGCGGCGAGTTCCAGCGACAGGTATTCGGGCAGCACGGCGAGCTGGGCGCCCGCCTTGGCGGCTTCGGACAGCAGCGCGCGCTGCCTGTAGGCGAAGGCGTCGAAGTCCTTCGGCGCGCCGATGAGGTATTTGGCGGCGGCAATCTTCATGCGTCGGACTCCAGCCGTCGCAGCCAGAAGGTCAGCGACTTGTCGGATTCTCCGGTTTCGCCGTGTTCCTTCCAGGCCAGGCGCATGGTCATGCCGGGCTGGCGCTCGTAGCCGCGGCCGATCCAGAAGGCGTCGTTGTCGCGTGCGCCTGACGGCCGGCGGGGATCGTCCGGGGCGCGGTCGACGGCGGCAAAGGCGCTCCAGCGGAACCGGCCCAGCGCCCGCGCATGCGCTTCGCGCGCGTCGAAGAAGCGGTGGCCCAGGCCGCGTCCGCGGTATTCGGCCAGCAGCACGGACTCGGCGCAGTAGAACACCTCGTCGACCGGGATCCCGCGCGCGATGAACGGCTGCTGGAAGCCGTCGTCCTCGTCGGCCAGCGGCAGCCCGGTGGATGCGCCCACCACGCGGTCGCCGTCCAGCGCCAGCACGCAGATGCTGTCCGGCGTGTCGACGTAGGCCTGCAGGTAGCGCGCCTCGTAGTCGAAGTCGCCGTCGTAGAGGTACGGGAACTCGCGGAACACGGCGATGCGCAGGCGCGCGACCTCGTCCAGCCGCGGTGCGATGTCCCGGCCCGTCAGGACCTGGGTGCGCAGCGGCGGCGCGGCGACGTCAGCGCGAGACCTGGGCAATCCAGTCCTCAAGGTTGTAGTAGTTGGTGACCCGGGCGATGCGGCCGTCGCGGACCTCGAAGAATGCCCCGCCGGGCAGCACGTACTGCTGGCCGCGGGCCTCGGGCAGGCCGGCGTCGCTGGCCTTGTAGGTCCCGTGCACCACGTACTCGGCCGCCGCGCGGGTGTCGTCGGCGGAAGCCATGACGGCGATGTCGCGCAGCTGCTCCGAGTAGCTCGCATCCATGCGCGCCAGGAAGGTGCGGAAAGCGTCGCGCCCGGTTTCGCGCGGGCCCTGGTTGAGGTCGTGGGCGACGTCGTCGGTGAGCAGGGCGAGCATGCCCTCCCAGTCGGCCCGGTTGAAGGCGTCGTAATAGGCGTTGATGAGCGCGATGGTTTCCATGCGGCGAAGTATACCCCCCTCCAGTATCCGAAGGCCTGAATATCGCCCCCCGATTGCCCGCTGGGACGGCATACTCCGGCGAACGCGCAACGCGCGCCTGGCGGGGATGGGGATACATGAAACACTGGTTGCGGAACATCGCCGCGGTCGTGGCCGGATTCATCGTCGGCAGCGCGGTCAACATGGGGATCATTGCGCTGGGGCCGATGCTGGTGCCGCCGCCTGCCGGAGTGGACATGACCACGCCCGAGGGGCTGGCGGCGGGCATGCATCTGCTGGCGCCGAAGCATTTCCTCGCGCCATTCCTGGCGCATGCACTGGGCACTCTCGCCGGGGCGCTCACGGCTTACCTCGTGGCTGGGACGCGGAAGGAAGCATTCGCCCTGGTGATAGGCCTGCTGTTCCTGGTCGGCGGCATCGCCGCGGCGTTCATGATCCCGGCCCCGGCCTGGTTCATCGCCGCCGACCTGGTGCTGGCCTACCTGCCGATGGCGTGGCTGGCGATCCTCGTGGGCCGGCGCCTGTCGGGGGCGTAGGCCCGGCCTACGAGACTTCCACGCGCGCCTCGCCGGCGCGGGTTTCGCCGATGATGGCGGCCTCGGCGAAGCCCTGGTCCTGGAAGATCTCCAGCACCTCGCCCAGCGCCTGCGGGGCGCAGGAGACCAGCAGGCCGCCGGAGGTCTGCGGATCGGTGAGCAGGTCGCGGGCGGTCTGGTCGATGCCGGCGCCGAGCTCCACCCCATCGCCATAGGACGCCCAGTTGCGCCCGGAGGCGCCGGTGACCACGCCGTCGGCGGCCAGCTCGCGCACGCCCGGCAGCCAGGGCAGGTCCTCGAAGCGCAGGCGCACGGTGAGCCCGGCGCCGCGCGCCAGCTCCAGCGCGTGGCCGAGCAGGCCAAAGCCGGTGACGTCGGTCATCGCGTGCACGTCGGGCAGCGCGGCCAGCGCCACGCCGGGGCGATTGAGCCTGGTGGTGGCCTCGATCATCGCCTTGTAGCCGGCGTCGTCCAGCACGCCGCGCTTGAACGCCGCCGACATCACGCCCACGCCCAGCGGCTTGCCCAGCACCAGGACGTCGCCGGGGCGGGCGTCGGAATTGCGGCGGACGCGGTCCGGGTGGGCGATGCCCATCGCGGCCAGGCCGTAGATGGGTTCAACCGAGTCGATGCTGTGTCCGCCGGCCACCGGGATCCCGGCATCGGCGCAGACATCCTCGCCGCCGCGCAGGATGGCGGCGATGTCCTCGTGCGGCAGCGCATTGATCGGCATGCCCACGATGGCCAGCGCCATGATCGGGTTGCCGCCCATGGCGTACACGTCCGACAGCGCGTTGGTGGCGGCGATGCGGCCGAAGTCGTACGGGTCGTCGACGATCGGCATGAAGAAGTCGGTGGTGGCGATCAGCGCCTGCTCGTCGTTGAGGCGGTAGACGGCGGCGTCGTCGGCGGTGTCGTTGCCGATCATCAGGCCCGGCCAGGCCTGGGCCGGCGCCGCGCGCTTGAGCAGGCCGGCCAGCACGCCGGGTGCGATCTTGCAGCCGCAGCCGCCGCCGTGGGAGAGCGAAGTCAGGCGGGGCTTGGCGGTATCGGGGGAATCAGTCATGGGGCCCAGTATCGCCCGCCGCGCGAGGATGCGTCATGCGGGTGGCAGGCGCGCGGCCGGGGGATGGCGGAAGGCAACAGGAGTCGAACCTGCCTGGGAGCGGCTGACGCCCCCAACCGGGTTTGAAGCCCGGCCGCGCCACCGGGCGCGCTTGCCTTCCATCGAACGTTTGACGTTAGCACAGGCCGGCGGCCTCATCGGCCCGTGCGCAGCGCCTGCAGCCAGGCGCTGTCCTCGCGCAGCAGGTGGCTGTCGCGCACGCGGCGGGTGAGGCCGGTGCGGTCGAGGTATTCGAGGATCTGGATGGCGCGCTTGCGGCCCAGGCCGGTGGCATCGCGGAAGCCCGCGGCGGTCACGCCGCCGTCCTCCGCTGCCAGCCGGGCCACCAGCTCGGCCACCTCGCGCATGCGGTCGCGATGGAAGAACAGGTCGCGCACCACCTGGAACACGTTGCCCTGCAGCGCCAGCGTGCGCAGCACCCGCCGCACGCGCTCTTCCGGCGCGGCCTCCACCTTCGCTAGGTCGCGCACCCACAGCGGCTCGATCTCCGATCCGGCCAGGTGCGCCAGCAGCCGCTCGCCCAGCGCCGCATCGTCGGCGTCCAGGGTGATGCTGTGGCCGGGAAGATGGAGCCACACGCCGTTGCGGCGCAGGCTGCCGTCGCCCACCAGCTCTTCCAGCAGCACCTGCCACAGCCCGGCCGGGGCGGTGGGCAGGGCGATCCGGCGCAGGCGCGTCGCTTCCGGGCCCGGTTCGTCGGGGCTTTCGGCGTGGAACGTGGCCAGTGCCTGCTCGATGCGGGCGCGCAGCGCAGCCAGGCACTCACCGGTGATGGCCACGCGCGGGCCGCTGCGCGGCGCCAGCCAGCGCGCGCTGGCGGGAAGTTCCAGGCTTTCGGGCGGCATGCCGGTCAGCCGGACGAGGGTCGCCTCGTCGATGCCGTGTTCGGCGTGGGCGAGCATGGCATCCAGGCCCTTGCCTTCGAGCATGGCGTCCACGCCGTCCAGCCACGCCATGCGCTGGGGCGAGCGGCGCCGGCGCCGCGGGCCGTTGGGATCAAGCACCCGGCCGCCGCCAACGGTGTGGGTGGCATTGGCATCGCGCACGATGAAGCGGTCGCCGGGCGCCGCGCACAGGGGTTCGTCGAACACCAGCTGCACCCGCCCGCGTGCGCCGGGGCCCAGGTCGCCATTGCCCAGCGGCACCGCGTGCGCCCGCCGCCGCGCGGTGCCCAGGTGCACGTGCAGGGGCGTCCAGTTGCCCACCGCCATGCCGGCGCCTTCCAGCAGCTGCAGCTCTACGTCGATGTTGCGGCTGGCCGCGAAGGCGCGCGCGTCGGCGATCCAGTCGCCGCGGCGGATGGCGTCGCGCTCGATGCCGGCGAGGTTCAGCGCGCAGCGCTGGCCGGCGCGGCCCTCGGCGCTGGGCCGGTCCTGGGCGTGGATGTTGCGCACCCGCACCGGCTTGCCCGAAGGCGCCAGCACCAGCCGCGCGCCGTCGTCTCCGGCCGCGACCTTGCCGCCAAACACGGTGCCGGTGACCACGGTGCCGTGGCCGGCCAGGGTGAACACCCGGTCCACCGCCAAGCGGAACAGGCCGTCGTCGCGGCGCCCGGCCCAGGCCTGGCTGGCGGCTTCGATATGCGCGCGCAGGGCTGCGAGCCCCGCGTCATCGGGATCGGTGGCGTTGACCGCGAACACCGGCGCCTCGGCCAGCGACCCACCGGCCACCAGCGCCGCGATCTCCGCGCGCACGCGCTCCAGCCGGCCGGCGTCCGCGCGGTCGGCCTTGGTCAGCGCCAGCGCGCCGCGGCCGATGCCCAGCAGCCCCAGGATCGCCAGGTGCTCGCGGGTCTGCGGCATCACGCCGTCGTCGGCGGCCACCACCAGCAGGCCGAAGTCGATGCCCGAGGCGCCGGCAGCCATGGTGTGCACCAGCTTCTCGTGGCCGGGCACGTCGATGTAGCCCAGCACCCGGCCGTCGGGAAGCGGCGCATAGGCGTAGCCCAGCTCGATCGAGATGCCGCGCGCCTGCTCTTCCTTCAGGCGGTCGGTCTGCACGCCGGTGAGCGCGCCCACCAGCGTGGTCTTGCCGTGGTCGATATGGCCCGCGGTGCCGACGATCACGCGCGCAGTTCCTCCAGCTGCGAGGCAAAGGCGGCTTCGTCGCCTTCCTCCAGGCAGCGCAGGTCCAGCCACAGGGCGTCGTCGTGGATGCGGCCGATCACCGGCCGGTCCAGTTCGCGCAGGCGCTTTGCCAGCTGCTGGAGCGCACGCCCGCTGCCGCCCTTGCCACCCCGGCGCAGGCGCAGGCCCCAGCTGGGCAGGGCTTCCACAGGCATGGCGCCGCTGCCGATCTGGCTGCTCATGGCGCAGTCCTCCACCGTCCAGTCCGGTCCCAGCGCCTGCTCAAGCGCGGGCCGCAGCCGGCCGGCCTGGGCCTGCATGGCCGATTGCGGGCGCAGCATCAGGCGCAGTGCGGCCAGGCGCTCGGGCAGCAGTTCGGGCGAGCGGTACAGCGCCAGCACCGGCTCCAGCGCGGCCAGGGTGAGTTTGCCCACGCGCAGCGCGCGCTTGAGTGGATTGCGGCGGATCTTGCTGATCAGGTCGGCGCGGCCGACGATCAGCCCGGCCTGCGGGCCGCCCAGCAGCTTGTCGCCGCTGAAGGTCACCAGGTCGGCGCCGGCCTGGATGGTGTCGCGCACCGTCGGCTCGTGCGGCAGGCCCCAGCGCGCCGGGTCCACCAGCGTGCCGCTGCCCAGGTCCACGCCTACGGGCAGGTCGTGGCGCCGGGCGATCGCCGCCACTTCGTCCACCTCCGCGCTGCGGGTAAAGCCCTGGATGGCGTAGTTGCTGCAGTGCACCTTCATCAGCATCGCGGTGCGCGCGCCGATGGCGTTTCCATAGTCGGCCGGATGGGTGCGGTTGGTGGTGCCCACTTCGACCAGCTTCGCTCCGGCCCGGGACATGATGTCGGGGATGCGGAACGCGCCGCCGATCTCCACCAGCTCCCCGCGCGAGACGATCACCTCGCGCCGGTTGGCCAGGGCATTGAGCATCAGCAGCACCGCCGCGGCGTTGTTGTTGACCACGGTGGCAGCCTCGGCGCCGGTGAGCTCGCAGACCAGATCCTCCACCAGCTCGTCGCGGTCGCCGCGGCCGCCGCGGCCCAGGTCGAACTCCAGCGCCACCGGCGTGGTGAGCGCGCGCAGCACCGGCTCCAGTGCCTCGTCGGGCAGCGTGGCGCGGCCCAGGTTGGTGTGCAGCACGGTGCCGGTGAGGTTGAACACGCTGCGCAGGCGTGAGCGGTCGCTGTCCTCCAGGGCGCGCCGCGCGTCTTGGGCCAGCGCGGCCGGCGCCAGCGCGTCGTGGCGCAGCCGGTCCTCGCGCGCGGCCTGACGCAGCGCACCCAGGCGCGCACGCAGGGCGGCGGTGAGCCGGCTCTGGCCGTAGTGGCCGAGCAGCCCCTCGAACGCCGGGTCGCGCAGCAGCCGGTCGAGCGATGGGATGTCGCAGGCCGCCGCGCGCGCGGCCGCGTCCGCCCCGGCCGCCACGCTCAGTCCCCGCGCGCCTGCCACAGCAGCGGGTTGCCGCTGCTGCGGGTATAGCCTTCCTCGCCCATCAGCACGTCCAGCGCCAGGCTGGCGAGGTCGTCGGCCACCGGTTCCACGAACTGGTCCTTGTTCTGGTAGAAGATCTTGCGGTAGCTCTTGCAGGATTCGCAGGTCTCGGCCTTGATCGCCTCGGAGCCGCCCTCGATGTGGTGGTAGGCGATGCCCTTGGTCTCCGAGCAGTGCGAGCAGGTCACCCGCACCAGGTGGGTTTCCACGCTGCACAGCGGGCAGCACAGGTAGCGGTAGCCGTCGTACTTGCCGCCGATGCGCACCACGCTGGCCACCGGCGGGGTGCCGCACACGGGGCAGACGCCGAACGGCCCCGAGGGCACCTTGTCCTTGTCGAAAGCGGCAGCCATGCCGGTCCAGTACACCTGCAGGGCGGCCATCACGAACGGGGCAGCGGCGGGATCGACGTCGACGCTGTCGTAGCCTGCGGCCAGCAGGGCGTCGGCGATTTCCTCGATCCCTTCGGGCGCCGAGTCCACGCGCTTGCGCAGCGCTGCGCAGGCTTCGGCCGCGGCGGCGGGAACGCCGTCGGCCTTGATCACGTCATCGAGCAGCCGCGCCAGCAGCCCCAGCACCGCGGGCGCGTCACGCGGCGCCGTGGCCGGCTGCAGCGGCGGCATGTTGTGTTCGAACGATTGCTCAACCTGCTTTGCATCCGGCGCAGGCGGGGTGAACTCGCGCAGCGCGCGCTGCTGGGCATCGGCCAGCACGGCCATCAGCTTCAGGTAGTCCGCCAGGGGGCTGGATTCAGCCAGGCTGCGCAGGCGGGAGGCGCGGTCGGAGAACACGCCGGCCAGCTCGGGAAACCGCAGGCGGGCGACGCGGGTGCGTTCGAGGCTTTCGATTTCGCCGCGGGGAAGGATGCGCATGGGGGCTCCGGATTGCTCGGACCCCCATTCTGCCCCTTTGGCGCCGCCGCGCCACCGGGCCGGTGGGACGCAGCGTGCGGAAGCGGAGGTCCCGGCCGCGGGGGCCGGGACCTCGCAGGATCAGCGCGCGTCGCGCTCGTCGATGTCGCGCAGCCAGGCGCGGTGGTGCTTGTACGCCCAGCCGCGGGTCACCCAGCCTCGGGTCATGGCCGCCATCGCGCCCTTGACCCAGAAGCCGGAGTAGATGTGCACGATGATCAGGCAGATGATGACCAGGGCGAAGAACGCGTGCAGCAGCGACGCGAACCGCACCAGGCCAAGCGGGAACGCCGCCGCCAGGTACGGCCGCCACATCACCAGCCCGGTGAGCAGCAGCGCGATCATGCACACGATCAGCGACCAGAACAGCAGCTTCTGCCCGCCGTTGAAACGGCCCACCTCGGGCACGCCTTCCTCGCGGTTGTTCACCACCTGCCGCATGCTGCGGATCCACTCGCGGTCGCGGGCGTCCATGGTGTTGTCCCCCCACATGCGGAACGCCAGCAGGAAGAACACGATGAACATGAACACCCCGAAGAACGGGTGCAGGATCCGCGTCCACTGGCCGCCGCCGAACAGCGCGGTCAGCCAGAAGCCCCACGGGTGGAACAGCGCCAGCCCCGACAGCGCGGCGGCGATGAAGCTCAATGCCACCAGCCAGTGGTTGGTGCGTTCGTTGGCGGTGTAGCGCGGGATCGGTTTGGGGAACGGACGGCGACGGTCATTCATGACGGTTCTCCGGGTCGTTCTCGGGCGAGGGGCCCGGGAGGTTGTCGCCGCTGGCCGGCGGGATGACGCGGCCATCTCCATCCAGCCGCTCCCTGTCGGCCTCGGCCGCCGCCGCCAGTTCCTCTTCCTCGGTCACCACGTTGCGGCCAACGCGGATGAAGTGGAAGAAGCCGGCCAGCGCGGTGAGCGCCATCGCGGCCAGCCCCAGCGGCTTGGTCACGCCCTTCCACAGCCCCACCATCGGGCCGATGGTCGGCTCGGCGGGCAGGTCTGCGTACAGGCCGGGCTGGTCGGCGTGGTGGAGCACGTACATCACGTGGGTGCCGCCCACGCCGGCCGGATCGTACAGGCCGGCGTTCTCGTACCCGCGGGACTTGAGGTCCTGCACGCGCCAGGCGGCGTGTTCGATCATCTTCTCCTTGGTGCCGAACACGATCGCCTCGGTCGGGCAGGTCTTCACGCAGGCCGGTTCCTGGCCCACCGCCACCCGGTCCGAGCACAGGGTGCACTTGTAGACCCGGTTGTCCTTCTTGGACAGGCGAGGGATGTCGAACGGGCAGCCGGCGATGCAGTAGCCGCAGCCGATGCAGTTTTCCTCGTGGAAATCCACGATGCCGTTGTTGTACTGCACGATCGCGCCCGGTGCCGGGCAGGCCTTCAGGCAGCCCGGATCCTCGCAGTGCATGCAGCCGTCCTTGCGGATCAGCCACTCCAGCGTGCCCTGGTCCGTCTCGCGCTCGGTGAAGCGCATCAGGGTCCAGGTCTGCGGGGTGAGGTCGTGCGGGTTGTCGTAGATGCCGGTGTTCTCACCGACGCCGTCGCGCAGGTCGTTCCACTCCATGCACGCCACCTGGCAGGCCTTGCAGCCGATGCACCGGGTGGTGTCGATCAGCTTGGCCACCCCGCCGCCCACGGCGGGGTTGGTGCGCGCGGTGGGCGGCTGCACGGTGGTGGCGGAGACCCGGCGGATATCAAGTGATTGCAGTGCTGACATGTCCGCTCTCCTACACCTTTTCCAGGTTGACCAGGAACGCCTTGAACTCCGGCGTCTGGCTGTTGCCGTCGCCCACGGACACGGTCAGGGTGTTGGTGAGGAAGCCGGGCTTGGCGATGCCGGTCATGCCCCAGTGCAGCGGCACGCCGATCTGGTGCACGGTGCGCCCGTCTACCTGCAGCGGCCGGATGCGCTTGGTCACCACCGCCACGGCCTCGATGAAGCCGCGCTTGGAGGTCAGCCGCACGCGGTCACCGCGCGCGATCCCCTTCTCCTCGGCCAGCGCCTCGCCGATCTCCACGAACTGCTCCGGCTGGATGATCGCGTTGAGCGGGACATGCCGGGTCCAGAAGTGGAAGTGCTCGGTCAGGCGGTAGCTGGTGCCCACGTACGGGAACTCGTCCACCGTGCCCATCGTGGCCAGGTCCGACTCGAACACGCGCGCGGCCGGGTTGGTGGTGGCCACCGGGTTGTCCGGATGCAGCGGGTTGTAGCCCAGCGGCGTCTCGAACGGCTCGTAGTGCTCGGGGAACGGCCCCTCGTTGAGCCCGGCGCGGGCGAAGAAGCGGGCCACGCCTTCCGGGTTCATGATGAACGGGCTCATCCCCTCCTCGGGCGCCGAGTTGACCGCGAAGTCCGGCACGTCCACGCCGGTCCAGCGGTTGCCGTCCCACCACACCAGCGGCCGCTCGCGGTTGAACGGCTTGCCCTCCAGGTCCGCGGAGGCGCGGTTGTAGAGGATGCGGCGGTTGGCCGGCCACGCCCAAGCCCAGCCCTGGGTCTGGCCGATGCCGGTGGGGTCGGCGTTGTCGCGGCGGCCCATCAGGTTGCCGTCCGGGCCCCAGCAGCCGGCGAAGATCCAGCAGCCGCAGGCGGTGGTGCCGTCATCGCGCAGCTCGCCGAAGCCGGCGATCTGCTCGCCCGCCCGGCGCGTGATGCGGCTGGGATCGGACGGGTCGGCCAGGTCCACCAGCGCCTTGCCGTTGTACTCCATGGCCAGTTCGGCCGCGGTGGGCACTTCTTTGACGTACGGCCAATGCAGGTTGAGGATCGGGTCGGGATAGGCGCCGCCCTCCTCCTCGTACATGCGCTTGAGGCGCATGTAGAGCCTGGTCATGATCTCGATGTCGGTGCGCACGCCCTTGGGGGCGTCGGCGCCCTTCCAGTGCCACTGCAGCCAGCGCCCGGAGTTCACCAGCGCGCCCTCGCCCTCGGCGAACACGGTGGTGGGCAGGCGGAACACCTCGGTCTGGATCTGCGACGGGTCGACGTCGTTGGCCGCGCCGAAGTTCTTCCAGAACTCGGAGGTGTCGGTGGGCAGTGGATCGATCACCACCAGGAACTTCAGCTTGGCCAGCGCCGAGTTCATCTTGGCCTTGTTGGGCGCGGCCGCCAGGGTGTTGAAGCCCTGGCAGATGTAGCCCGTCATCTCGCCCCGGTCCATCAGCTCGTACACCTGCAGCATGTCGTACAGGCGGTCGAGCTTGGGCAGGTAGTCGTAGGCCCAGTTGTTCTCCTCGGTGGCGGCGTCGCCGTACCAGCTCTTCATGAGGCTGACGTGGAACTTGGGATAGTTCTGCCAGTAGCTCATCTGGCCCGGGCGCAGCGGCTGCAGCGTGCGGGTTTCCAGGTAGTCCTCGTACGCCTGCTCGTGGTCGCTGGGCAGGGTGAGGTAGCCCGGCAGCAGGTTGCTCATCAATCCAAGGTCCGACAGGCCCTGGATGTTGGAGTGCCCGCGCAGGGCGTTCATGCCGCCGCCGGCCACGCCGATGTTGCCCAGCAGCAGCTGCAGCATGGCGCCGGCGCGGATGGTCTGTGAGCCCTTGGAGTGCTGGGTCCAGCCCAGCGCGTAACAGATCGTCATCGCCCGGTCCGGCGTGGCCGTGGACGAGATGATCTCCATGATCTCCAGGAACTGTTCCCTGGGCGTGCCGCAGATGCGCTCCACCATTTCCGGCGTGTAGCGCGAGTAGTGCTTGCGCATCAGCTGGTACACGCAGCGCGGGTGCTGCATGGTCGGGTCGACGCGGGCGTAGCCGTCCTCGCCGATCTCGTAGTCCCAGGTGGTCTTGTCGTAGCGGCGCGATTCCGCCTCGTAGCCCGAGAACACGCCGTCGGCGAAGTCGAAGTCCTCGCGCACGATGAAGGGCATGTCCGTGTAGTTGCGGACGTACTCGTGCTGGATGCGGTCGTTCTCCATCAGCCAGCTCATCGCCGCGCCGAGGAACACGATGTCCGTGCCCACGCGGATCGGGGCGTAGTAATCGGCCACCGATGCGGTGCGGTTGAACCGCGGGTCCACGCAGATCAGCTTGGCGCCGTTGACCGCCTTCGCTTCCGTGACCCACTTGAAGCCGACCGGGTGCGCCTCAGCCGAGTTGCCACCCATGACCAGCACAACGTCCGCGTTCTTGATGTCGACCCAATGGTTCGTCATCGCTCCACGGCCAAACGTCGGGGCAAGACCTGCCACCGTCGGGCCGTGTCAAACGCGTGCCTGGTTGTCGAATGCGACCATCCCCAGTGCGCGGACGATCTTGTGGGTGATGTATCCCGTTTCGTTCGAAGCGGCCGAGGCGGCCAGGAAGCCGGTGCTGATCCAGCGGTTGACGGTGTTGCCGTCTTCGTCCCGGGCGATGAAGTTGGCGTCGCGGTCGTCCTTCATCAGCCGGGCGATGCGGTCCAGGGCGTCATCCCAGGAGATCTCCTCCCACTCGTTGGAGCCGGGGCGGCGCACCTGGGGGTGCATGACCCGGGTGGGGCTGTGGATGAAATCCACCAGGCCCGCGCCCTTGGGGCACAGGGTGCCGCGGCTGACCGGATGGTCGGGATCGCCTTCGATGTGGACGATGCTCGACTTGGCGTTCTTCGCGCCGTCGCCAAGCCCGTACATCAGCAGGCCGCACGCGACCGAACAGTAGGGACAGGTATTCCTCGTCTCGGTCATGCGCGCCAGTTTGTATTGGCGGACTTCGGCCATCGCGGTGCCCGGGGACATCCCCAGGACCGCCATGCTCGAGCCGGCAAGGCTGGTGCCAGTGACCTTGAGGAACTGCCTTCGATTCATGCTGGCCATGAAACGATCCTCGTGAAGTGGTTGTCGGACGCCCGGAAACAGCTGGGCGTGATTCGAGCATAGACCCGGGCGTGTGACAGGTAAACCATTGACAGAAAAAGGCCGCTGGTATGCTGGAGCTTGTGAATTTGCCGTGAGTAAAAGCTTGCACAGCGAAGAAATATGGTTCGACGGGGTCCGCATCGAGCCCGACCACCTGCTTGACGTTCCGTTCGTGCCAACCGACCAGCGGGTGGTGCGCGCGATGCTGCGGCTGGCCGCCGTCGACGCCCACGACGTGCTCTATGACCTGGGTTCTGGCGATGGCCGGATCGTGGTGGCCGCGGCCCGGGAGTTCGGGGCCAGCGCGGTGGGCGTGGAGATCGACCAGCAGCGGGTGGACCAGGCCACTGATCTGGCCGGGCGCGCGGGCGTGGGCCACCTGGCCAGTTTCATTGAATATGACCTGCTGCACGCGGACTTCAGCCCGGCCACGGTGGTGACCCTGTACCTGCTGCACGGGGTGAACATGGAGCTGCGCCCGCGCCTGCTGGAGGAACTGCGGCCGGGGACCCGGGTGGTCTCGCACGCGTTCGACATGGGCGACTGGAAGCCCGACCGGCGGATATCCGCGGGTGGGGTGGGCATTTTCCTCTGGATCATCCCGGCTGACGTCAAGGGCACCTGGGCCTGGCAGGCGGGCGGGCGCCGGTACCGGGTGGCGCTGGAACAGAAGTTCCAAAAGGTGGACGGCAAGGCCTGGGTGGACGGCGAGCCGATCGGGCTCGAGCGCGCGGTGCTGTGGGGCGATTGGCTGGAGCTGGTGCTGCGCGCGGACGGTGCGGACGCGGCCGAATCGGTGTTCATGCGCTGCGGGCGCCAGCGCTGGCAGGGCCACGGCGGCGTGCATCAGGGCGCGGTGGCGCGGCGCGTGGACGGATGACGATAGGCCCGGGCGGGCGCCCGCGGCCTGTGTCTAGAATGGCGCGTTTGTCGAGCGGGGGAGCCGCCGGATGCAGACCTTGAAGACGCAGGATGTCATTGCGCTGGGTTTCATGACCTTCGCGCTGTTCCTCGGGGCAGGCAACATCATCTTCCCGCCCATGGTCGGGCTGATGTCGGGTGACAACCTGGGCTGGGCGGCGCTGGGGTTCCTGCTCACCGGCGTGGGTCTGCCGCTGCTGGCCATCGTCACCCTCGCCCGGGTCGGCGGCGGCCTGGACCTGCTGACGTCGCCGATCGGCCGGGTCGCCGGCACCGCGTTCGGCGTGGTGATCTACCTCACCATCGGGCCGCTGTTCGCCACCCCGCGTACGGCGACGGTCTCGTTCGAGATGGGATTCGCCCCGTTCATCGGCGACGGCAGCGCGCAGCTGTTCGGTTATTCGGTCATCTATTTCGCGGTTGCGATCCTGATCGCGCTGTTCCCCGGCCGGCTGATCGACAACGTGGGCAAGGTGCTCACGCCGCTGCTGCTGCTGGCCCTGCTCGTGCTGGGCGCGGCGGCCGTGTTCAACCCGGCGGGCAGCGCGGGGGTGTTTGCCGACACCTACCGCGAGGCGCCCCTGTCGCAGGGCTTCATCCAGGGCTACCTGACCATGGACGCGCTGGCCGGCCTGGTGTTCGGCGTGGTCATCGTGAGCTCGATCCGGGCCAGGGGCGTGGACAGCGGGCGCATGATCACCCGCTACACCATCGCTGCGGCGCTGATCGCCGCGCTGTGCCTGTCGCTGGTGTACCTGTCGCTGATGTGGCTGGGATCCACCAGCGGCGTCGTGGCGCCGAACGCTGAAACCGGCGTCGCGCTGCTCACCGGCTATGCGCACCATGCGTTCGGACCGGTCGGCGGCCTGTTGCTCGGGGCCGTGATCACCCTGGCCTGCCTGACCACGGCGGTGGGGCTGCTGACCGCGCTGGGCGTCTATTTCAGCCGCCTGCTGCCGGTGTCCTACCGCACGGTGGTGATCGTGATGGGGCTGTTCTCGATGGCGGTGGCCAACCAGGGCCTGGCCCAGCTGATCGCGTTCTCGGTGCCGATCCTGGTGGGGCTGTATCCGATCGCCATCACCCTGATGCTGCTGGGCCTGGCCTGGCGCCTGTGGCGCTGGCCGCGGCGGGTGTTCGTGCCGGCGATGGCGGTGGCCACCGTGTTCGGGGTGATCGACGGGCTGATCGCCGCCGGGTTCGAGGCGTCGATCCCCGGTTGGCTGCAGCTGCTGCCGGGCTCCTCGGCCGGCCTGGGCTGGACGCTGCCGGTGGCCATCGTGGTCCTGGTTGCCGCAATTGTTGACCGTGCCCTGCCGGTGCCCGCCCCCCGGGCCGCCTGACCCGCTCCCACACAAGGTTTTTCCCATGGCCCTGCCCGAGTTCCTGCGCCGCCCCAGCCTGGTCACCCAGATCGTCATCGCGCTGCTGCTGGGCACGCTGGTGGGGGTGGCGTGGCCGGCGGCCGGCCGCTCTGTCGAGTTGCTGGGCACCGCGTTCGTCGAAGCGCTCAAGGCCGTGGCGCCGGTGCTGGTGCTGGTGCTGGTGGCCGCGGCCATCGCCGGCCACCGCGGCGGCGGAGGCACCCACATGCGCCCGGTGCTGCTGCTGTATGCCATCGGCACGGTGGGGGCGGCCCTGATCGCGGTGACCGCCTCGTTCCTGTTCCCGACCACGCTGGTGCTCAACGTGGATCCGGACGTGCCGATGTCGCCGCCGGGCGGGATCGGCGAAGTGCTGCGCAGCGTGGCGCTGCAGGTGTTCGACAACCCGGCGCGGGCCATGGCCAACGCCAACTACATCGGCCTGCTGGCCTGGGGCGTGGCCCTGGGGCTGGCGCTGCGCCGCGCGGGCGAAGGCATCCGGGCCGGCCTGGCGGACCTGGCCGAGGCGGTGAGCACGGTGGTGCGATGGGTGATCCGGCTGGCACCAGTGGGGATCTTCGGGATCGTGGCCTCGACCCTGGCCACGGCGGGCCTTGGGGTGCTGCTCGACTATGCGCACCTGCTGGCGGTGCTGCTGGGGTCGATGCTGGCGGTGGCGCTGGTGCTCAATCCGCTGATCGTCTTTGCGGTGACGCGGCGCAATCCGTTCCCGCTGGTGTTCAGGTGCCTGCGCGAAAGCGGGATCACGGCGTTCTTCATGCGTTCCTCGGCGGCGAACATCCCGGTCAACCTGGCGTTGGCGAAGCGGATGGGGCTGCACCAGGCGACGGCGTCGGTGGCGATCCCGCTGGGGGCGGCGATCAACATGGCCGGGGCGGCGGTGACGATCACGGTGCTGACGCTGGCGGCGGTGCACACGCTGGGCATTCCGGTGGACATGCCGACGGCGCTGCTGCTGAGCGTGGTGGCGGCGGTGGGGGCGTGCGGGGCGTCGGGGGTGCCGGGAGGCTCGCTGCTGCTGATCCCGCTGGCGTGCGGGCTGTTCGGGATCGATGCGGATATCGCGATGCAGGTGGTGGCGGTCGGGTTCGTGGTGGGCGTGGTGCAGGATTCGGCGGAGACGGCGCTGAATTCGTCGACGGACGTGGTGTTCACTGCGGCGGTGTGCCGGCGGATGGAGCAGAAGGAGGCTGCTGCTTCCTGAGTTGTCGCGGTGAATGGCCAGGGCGTTTGCGGCTTCGATGCAGGGCGTGGTGACCTGACGGGCCCCGCCGCGGCCGGGAGGCCTTTTTGCTCCATGTCCCCCGGCCTCCGCTGCGCTGCGGCCTCCTCCTTTACTTACGCAAAATGGCCTCCCGGCCACGGCGGGGCTTGGCTTGCGGAAAGTGAGTGTGGGGACGCCTGGAGCACCGGGTGGGGTGCCCTCCAGTCGTAAGTAAAGGAGGAGGCCGGCGCGCAGCGCAGGCCGGGGGACATGGAGACTGGAGGGCACCCCACCCGGTGCCCCCGCGTCCCATCAACGCCCTTGTCGGGGAGGGGCAGCCTCCCCGATTCAAGGTGAGCCGTGGTCAGGCCTTCTGGGATTCGATCCAGGTATCGATGCGCTTCTCGAGCAGGTCCAGAGGCATGGCGCCGCCGCCGAGGATGGTGTCGTGGAAGGCGCGGATGTCGAAGGCGTCGCCGAGCTCGGCTTCGGCTTTGCGGCGCAGTTCCTGCATCTTGATCATGCCCACCTTATAGGCGGTGGCCTGGCCGGGCATGATCAGGTAGCGGCGGATCTCCGAGCGCACGGTGGTTTCGGGGATCGAGCTGTTGGCCATGAAGTAGTCGACGGCCTCCTGCTCGGTCCAGCCCTTGGCGTGCATGCCGGTGTCCACTACCAGGCGGATGGCGCGCCACATTTCCGACATCAGGCGGCCGTACTCGGAGTACGGGTCCTGGTAGGTGTCGGGCATCTCCTTGGCCAGCCACTCGGAGTACAGGCCCCAGCCTTCGGTGTAGGCGGTGGTGAACTGCTGGGTGCGGAAGGTGGGGACGTCCTCGAGCTCCTGGGCGATGGAGATCTGCATGTGGTGGCCGGGCAGGCCCTCGTGGTAGGCGATCACCTCCAGCTCGGTCCTGGGCATGGCGTCCATGTCCGAGAGGTGGGCGTAGTAGATGCCCGGGCGCGAGCCGTCGGGGGTGGCGGGATAGTAGTGCTGGGCGGCGCCGTCCTGCTCGCGGAAGGCTTCCACGCGGCGCACTTCCAGGTCCGCCTTGGGCAGGCGGCCGAAGTAGTCGGGCAGGTGCTGTTCGATGTTGTCGATCGCGGCGGTGGCGTCGTCGATGTAGGCCTGGCGGCCTTCGTCGGTGTTGGGATAGCGGAACTGCGGGTCGGTGTTGATGAACTCGAAGAAGGCCTGCAGGTCGCCCTCGAAGCCGACCTGGTCCATCACCGCCTCCATCTCGCCGCGCAGGCGCGCCACTTCGTCCAGGCCGAGCTGGTGGATCTCGTCGGCGGTCATGTCGGTGGTGGTGTTTTCGCGCAGCTGCCAGGCGTAGTAGTCGCTGCCGCCCGGGTGGGTGGTGCCGACCCCGGCGGGGTTCTCCAGGGCGTGGGGAAGCTCGGATTCGGCCCAGGCGATGATGCGCTCGTACACCGGGAGCACGTGGCCGGTGAGGGCGTCGCGGGCCTGCTGCTTGAGTTCGTCGGCGCGCTCCTGGCTGATTTCGCCGGTTTCCACCAGGGCGTCGGCCTTGGCCTGCAGGTCGGCCCACAGCGGGCTCGCGCTGCCGTCCTGGAACGGGGCGCCGGTGATGATGTTGCGCGACTGCTCGATCACCCCTTCGTAGGCAAAGCGCGGGGCGCGGATGCCCAGTTCGGCCGACTGGCGGCCGTACTCGAGCAGCTGGTCAAGCACGGTGTCGAACGCTTCCAGCCGCGAGACGTAGGCGAGGTAGTCCTGCTCGTTGTCGACCTTGTGGAAGTTGATCATGAACATCGGCAGCACGCTGTTCATGCCGTTCATCTGGTCGAAGGCGTAGCGGTGGGCGCGGAATTCCCACTGCGCCTGCGCGCTGTCGAGCTGGCGCTTCCAGATTTCCCAGGAGAGCTGGGCGTCGGGGTCCAGGCTGTCGTAATCGAAGCCGGACTCCATCTCCGCCACCGAGTCCGCCAGCCAGTCCAGGCGCTCGCGCATGGCCGCCTCGGACATGTCGTCGAGTTCGTCATAGCGGTCCTTGCGCCCTTGGAAGGTCAGGGTGGTGGGACTGAACTGGAGGAATTCCTCGTACTGTTCGTCGAACCAGGCGTTCAGGCGCGCGGATTGATCCTCGGCCTGCCGGGTGGCGGCGGCCGGCGTGGCCGCGCCCTCGGGCTGCGGGGAACAGGCGGCCAGGGCCAGGGCGATGGCCAGCGTGCTGGCAGCAAGGGGCAGGCGCATGCAGGACTCCTTGTGAAAATTCGGGCCGATTGTGCCCGCTCGGCGGCGCCCTGCCCAATGCGGTTTGTCATGGTGTTCACCAGGGCCTCACCCGGCCGCGACGGGGTGGTGGGCAGCATCGGCCGCAGACACCCGCAAGCGGCGCTTGCCGCGTCAGGAGAGCCGATGAGCACTTTGGAGAAGCGACATATCCCGCACACCGCGGTGTGCGCGCTGCTGGGCGGCGTTGTCGTCGGGGCGCTGGGCCTGCTGTTCGGGAACTCCCCCGGGCTGGTGATCGGCGTGGTGGTGGGGGTGGCGGCCGGGGCGCTGATCGGCAGCAGGCTCACCGAGCGCGCCGATCCGCGCGACAGCGTCGGCCATTTCGAGGACATCTATACCTCCATGTCCTATTACGAGCGCGGCATGGAATGGAAGGACTACGAGCCCGCCTACCGGCTGGGGCTGGAGAGCTACGGCAGCCGCGGCGGGCAGTCGTTCGAAGACGTGGATGCGGCACTGGGCGCGCGCTGGCTCAAGGTGCGCGGCGAATCGCGGCTGGACTGGAACCAGGCGCGCGGGGCGGTCAAGCATGTGTGGCGCGACATGGACGAGACCCTGCACCGCAAGCCCCAGGCCCGCTGAGCGGCGGACGCGCTGCGGCGGCGCGTTAAGATGGCCGGCCCCCATCACCTGCTGCAGCCATGGCCGGACAACCCGACGACCCGCGCGGGGTCACCATTGAACAGGCCGAAGAGGCCGTACGCACCCTGCTGCGCTGGGCGGGCGACGACCCCGCGCGCGAGGGCCTGCTGGATACGCCCGGGCGCGTGGCGCGCGCCTATCGTGAATGGTTCAGCGGCTACGACCTGGACCCCGACGAATACCTGGCCCGCACTTTCGAGGAGGTTGGCGGCTACGACGAGATGATCGTGCTGCGCGACATCGAGTACGAGAGCCACTGCGAACACCACATGGCGCCGATCATTGGCCGGGTGCACGTGGGCTACCTGCCGGCGGGCAAGGTGGTGGGCATCAGCAAGCTGGCCCGGGTCGTCGAGGCCTATGCCAAGCGCCTGCAGGTGCAGGAGAAGATGACCGCGCAGATCGCCGGCTGCATCCAGCGCGCGCTGCAGCCGCTGGGCGTGGGCGTGGTGGTGGAGGGCGTGCACGAGTGCATGACCACGCGCGGGGTGCACAAGCGCGGGGTGAGCATGGTGACCTCGACGATGCTGGGCGCGTTCCGCGATGACGCCCGCACCCGGGCGGAGTTCCTGCGCTTCACCGATTCGGGGAGCGTGCGGCGCGCCTGAGTTGCAGGGCCCGAGGGCCCTGCTTAACGTGACTGTCACGTGAAACGCGCAAGGATTGCGCGATGGCGGTCATCTCTTCCACGCATGCGTCGCCGCCGGCAGCCGTATCCGATCCGCTCGATACGTGCGCGCTGGCGGCCCGCTATTTCCGGGTGCGCGCGCGCACCGTGGCCCTGGCTGCGCCGCTGTCCCCCGAGGACGCGATGGTGCAGAGCATGCCCGAGGCCAGCCCGGCCAAATGGCACCTGGCGCACACCACCTGGTTCTTCGAGCGCTTCGTGCTGGGCGCGGAGCCCGGTTACCGCCAGGTGGATCCGCGCTGGGACCACCTGTTCAACAGTTATTACGAGTCCCTGGGCCCGTTCCACGCGCGGCCCCGGCGCGGCGTCCTGTCGCGCCCCTCGCTGGAGGAAGTGCTGGCCTACCGGCGCGAGGTGGACCGCAGGGTGGGCGAACGGCTGGCCGCCGACGCGCTGGACGGACCGGTGCTGCGCAAGCTCCTGCTGGGGACCCACCATGAGCAGCAGCACCAGGAGCTGCTGCTGACCGACATCAAGCACGCGTTCTGGAGCAACCCCCTGCACCCGGCCTACTGCGACCGGGCGCCGCCGGCGGCTGGCCCGGGGGTGCCTTTGGAGTGGACGACCGTCGCCGCAACCCGGGCCCGGGTGGGTGCCCCGCGCTGGCCGCGGGAGACGGACGCCTTTGCCTATGACAACGAGTCGCCGCGCCACGAGGTGCTGCTGCAGCCCTATGCGCTGGCCAGCCGGCCGGTAACCCACGGCGAGTTCCGGCTGTTCATCCAGGATGGCGGCTACCGCGATCCCCGCCTGTGGCTGAGCGACGGCTGGGCCACGGTGCAGGCCGAGCGCTGGGAGCGGCCGCTGTACTGGCACGAGGACCTGGAGCAGGTGTTTACCCTGCACGGCTGGCAGCCGGCCCGGTCCGATGCGCCGGCCTGCCATCTGAGCTATTTCGAGGCCGATGCCTTTGCCCGCTGGGCGGGTGCGCGCCTGCCCACCGAGGCGGAGTGGGAGCACGTGATGGCCCATTCGGGGGCCATCGGATCGGAGCCGGCACTGCATCCGCAGCCGGTCGCCGCCCGCGGCGACCCCGGGCCGGTGTCGGGCGGGGTGTGGGAATGGACATCCAGCGCGTACGGCCCTTACCCCGGCTATCGGCCGTGGCCGGGCGCGGCGGGGGAGTACAACGGCAAGTTCATGAACGCCCAGTGGGTTCTGCGCGGCGGCAGCTGCCTGACCCCGCCCGACCACCTGCGCCCCACCTATCGCAACTTCTTCCCGTCGCCGGCGCGCTGGCAGTTCACCGGGCTGCGCCTGGCCAAGGACGCATGAACCTCTCCACGCCCGCCACGCCGGTCGCCGACCTGGTCGACCTGCAGCCCAGCCGTGAGCGCATCGCCGCCGACGTCGTTGCCGGGCTGTCGGCCGTCCCGCGCCGGCTGCCGTCCAAGTATTTCTACGATGCCCGCGGCTCGGAGCTGTTCGAGCGCATCACCCACCAGCCCGAGTACTACCTCACCGGCGTGGAGATCGCGCTGATGGAGGCGCGCATGGCGGACATCGCCCGCGCGGTGGGGCCGGCGCTGCACGTGGTGGAGTACGGCAGCGGCAGCGGGCGGAAGACCGGGATCCTGCTGGCGGGCCTTGATGACGTGGTGGCCTACACGCCCATCGAGATCTCGCGCGACGCGCTGCTGCACAGCGTGGAGCGGCTGGAGGCGCGTTTTGGCGGCGTCGAGATGCTGCCGGTGTGCGCCGACTTCACCCGCCCGGTCCAATTGCCGGCCCCGGGGCGCGAGGCGCGCAGGCGGCTGGCGTTCTTCCCCGGTTCGACCCTGGGCAATTTCGAGCGCGACGAGGCGGTGGGCCTGCTGCGGGCCATGCGCGACACCGTGGGCACGGACGGGCAGGCCCTGATCGGCATCGACCTGGATAAGGATCCGGAGGTGATCGAGGCCGCGTACAACGACGCGGCGGGCGTCACCGCCGAGTTCACCCTCAACCTGCTGGCCCGGCTCAACCGGGAGATCGGCAGCGACTTCGACCTGGGCCAGTTCCGCCATCGCGCGCGCTATTCGCAGGAGCGGCGGCGCATCGAGACCTTCCTGGTCAGCCAGTGCGCGCAGCGGGTGCACGTGGGCGGGCAGGCGTTCGACTTCGTGGCCGGCGAAGCGATGCTGGTGGAGACCAGCCACAAGTACACCGATGCGGATTTCGCCGCAATGGCCGGCGAAGCGGGGTGGCAGGTGGCGCAGGCCTGGAACGATCCGAAGGACTGGTTCGGGCTGCGGCTGCTGCGCAGCGCTAGCTGACGAAGGCCTCCGCCGGCAGCTGTGCGGCCCGTCCGCTGAGGCGCTCGAACTCGGCGATGTCATGTGAGCAGAACACGGTGACGCCCGCGTCGCCCGCCCGCAGCGCGCGCAGGCGCTCCTGGTTGCGCAGCCGCGCATCGCGGTCGAGCTCCATCATCCACTGGTAGAAGCGCAGGCCCGGTGGGCAGCGCGGCGCCAGGTTCATCTCGTGCTCGTGGAAATAGGCGTCCGCGGCCAGCAGTTTCCAGCCCGAGCCGGTGTCGACGGCGATGCCGGCGTGGCCGTGGGTATGGCCTGGCAGCGGCACCAGCAGCAGTTCCGGTGCCACGCCGTCGAGCGCGCACACCCCGTCAAACCCCATCCACGCCTCGCCGCCGCTGCGCCGATAGGTGCGCCAGCGCTCCCGCGAGCCCCATTGCTGCGGCCGGAACCGCTGCCGGTCCAGCCAGCTGCGCTGGGCCTCGGCATGCTCGCGCTCGATGCCGAGCATGTGCACGGTGGCCCGGGGAAAGTCGTCCAGGCCCCCGGCGTGGTCGAAGTCCAGGTGCGAGAGCAGGATGTGGCGCACGTCGGACGCCTGGAACCCGAGCCGCTCGACCTGGCGCACCGCGGTCATTTCCTCGCGGAACTCGGGTCGCAGCAGCGCCAGGAAGAACGCACTCAGGCGCGTGCGCGGATGCGCCACGTCACGCAGGCCCAGCCCCGTGTCCACCATCACCAGGCCGTCCGCGGTCTCGACCAGCAGGCAGTGGCAGGCGAGGTGGCCGCGCGCGACCATCGGCCGGGAGCGGCCATCCATCAGCCGGCCCCCCAGGGGACAGGTGGAAATGCAGTTGAGGTGGTGCACGCGCATGCCAGGCTTCCTCCATGGTCATGCGGACTATTGCGCGATCGCGGTCGCCGGCACGTGACCTTCGGGGCGCGCTCCTACAATGGGCATCCCTCTCCACGGCGCCCATCCATGAAGCGACTTGCCTGCCTCGCCCTGCTGCTTGCCCCCGCCTTCGCCGCGCACGCCGACCCGGCCTTCCAGCGCTGCCTGGCGGATCTGCAATCCGCCGCCGCCCAGCAGGGCGTCAGCGCGGCCACGTTCGAGCGCCACACCGCAGGCCTGGAGCCCGACCGCTCGGTGCTGGAGCTGCTCAACTTCCAGCCGGAGTTCACCACCGACATCTGGGATTACCTGGCGGGCCTGGTGGACGAGGAGCGGGTGGCCGACGGCAAGGCGATGCTGGAAGAGCACCGCGAGCTGCTGGAACGCGTGTCCTCGCAGTACGGCGTGGATCCGGCGACGGTGGTCGCGATCTGGGGCGTTGAAAGCGACTACGGCCGGATCTTCGGAAAGCGGCCGATCCTGACGTCTCTGGCCACCCTGTCCTGCGAGGGGCGACGGCAGTCGTTCTTCCGCGGCGAGTTCATTGCCACCCTCAAGCTGCTGCAGGCGGGCGACATCCGGGCCGAGGGGCTGACAGGCTCGTGGGCGGGCGCATTCGGCCACACCCAGTTCATCCCCACCACGTATGCGCGGATCGCGGTGGACTTTGACGGCGACGGGCGCCGCGACCTGGTGGGCAGCATCCCCGATGCACTCGCCTCGACCGCCAATTACCTCAAGCGCTCGAACTGGCAGACCGGGCGGCCGTGGGGTTACGAGGTGAAGCTGCCGGAAGGATTCAACGCGTCGCTGGCCGGGCGCACCAACCGGCGCCCGCT
Source organism: Luteimonas sp. JM171 (assembly GCF_001717465.1). Classification (NCBI taxonomy): domain Bacteria; kingdom Pseudomonadati; phylum Pseudomonadota; class Gammaproteobacteria; order Lysobacterales; family Lysobacteraceae; genus Luteimonas; species Luteimonas sp. JM171. Next base: position 1,145,587 of record NZ_CP017074.1, read on the forward strand.
GTCGGACTGGCTTGGCCGGGGCGTGGAGCGCATCGACGGGCGGGCCATCGACCTGCCCGGCGACACCCGCAGCGCGCTGCTGCTGCCGGCGGGCATCCAGGGCCCGGCGTTCCTGGTGTTCCGCAACTACGACGCGATCTATTCCTACAACGCCTCGGAAAGCTACGCGCTGGCGATCGCGCTGCTGTCCGACCGCCTGCGCGGCGGCGATGGCCTCGTGGCCGCATGGCCAACCGACGATCCCGGCCTGTCGCGCATCGAGCGGCGGGAGCTGCAGACCCTGCTGCTCGAGCGCGGCCACGATATCGGCGAGGTCGACGGACTGATCGGCACCAACACCCGCCGGGCCATCCGCGCCGAGCAGCAGCGCCTGGGCATCACTCCCGCCGACGGGCGCGCCGGCCAGAAGATCCTGCGCGCCCTGCGTGACCGCCCGCCGCCGTCAGCTGCCACGGGTACCGGTGTGGCGCATTACAATCCGATCCAATGTGACACGTGCACGACAAGCGCAGACTTCACGGCACGCGCGCTTGAGGCCGGTGCGGGCCACCACCTTGTCTTCAACTTGCCGGCCAACCAGGTGGAGTATTGGCATGTTGAAGAAGCTGGCCCGGTAGCGCATTCCCATCCCGTTCCGGCCGCAGCCGTCGAGGAGTTGGACAAGGCCCATGCGCTGTACATGGCCGTGGAAGAACTGGCCGCCGAGCACGAGCAACGAAAGCCCTGAAGCTGCGCTGGAGGACCTGCCTTGGGGCAGGCCTCCGGGGTGGAGTGGAACTATTCCGGCTTTACGAACCGCAGGGTCATGCGGTCGCTTTCACCGATTTCGGCGTAGCGCTCCGCGTCGGCGTCTTCGTGATTGTTCGTGGGCGGCAGCGTCCAGACGCCATTCGGGTGGTCCTTGGTGTCCCGCGGGTTGGCGTTGACCTCGCTGCTGGCGTCGAACTGGAAGCCGGCGGCCTCGGCCAGGGCGATCATGCGGTCCTGGCCAACATAGCCGCTGTCGTCGTATTCGGCCATGCCGTCGGCGGCGCGGTGGTCCACCACGCCCAGCACGCCGCCGGGCCTGAGCACTTCGAAGAAGCCGGCGAACATGCCTTCGGCCTGGCCGCTGCCCAGCCAGTTGTGCACGTTGCGGAAGGTCAGCACCATGTCGGCGCTGCCCGGCTCGCCGAAGCTCGGCGCGGCCGGGTCGTAGCGCACCACTTCGGCGCGGTCGAACCGGGCGGGATTGGCCTGGAACAGGGCCTGGAGCGAAGCGAGGCTGCGGCTGGGATAGCCGCGGCGGTCTTCGGGCAGCGCCTCCGGGTCCACCACGGCGGCAACGTAGCGGCCTTCATCGCGCACGTATGGCGCCAGGATTTCCGCATACCAGCCGCCCCCGGGGGTGATTTCCACCACCGTGTGATTGGGCTGCAGGCCGAAGAAGGCCAGGGTCTGGCCGGGATTGCGGTAGCGGTCGCGCTCGGTGAATTCCGGCGTTCGCCAGTCCCCCGCCAGGACGCTTTCGAACGCGGCGCCCGCGTTTGCGGATTCCTGCGCCGGCGCGGCGGCAGGCTGCGTGGATTCGGGGGTGGCCGCCGGCGGCGTGGGCTCGTCGGCCGGCTGCGCACAGGCGGCCAGGGCAAGGGGAAGCAGGGCGGTCAGCAGGGCAGGACGCATCGGCGGTTCTCCGGATCGGGGAGCACAGCCTAGCGCCTCTTTGCGGGCGCGCGCACGACGCGCTTCAACGGCGGAGCCGCCCTCGCGGGCGGCTCCCGGTCGCAAGGTCAGCCGGCGAGCTGGCCGAGCGCCTCGTTGAAGCTCGCGCTCGGGCGCATGGCGGCGCTAGTCTTGGCCAGGCTGGGGCGGTAGTAGCCGCCGATGTCCACCTGCCCGCCCTGCACGCCCACCAGCTCCTGGACGATCGCGTCCTCGTCGCGCTCCAGGGCGTCGGCCAGCGGTGCGAAGGTCTTCCTGAGCTCCGCGTCCTGGTCCTGCGTGGCCAGCTCGCGGGCCCAGTACATCGCCAGGTAGAAGTGGCTGCCGCGGTTGTCGATGCCGCCCAGCTTGCGGGTGGGCGACTTGTTGTTGTCCAGGAAGCTGCCGGTGGCCGCGTCCAGCGCCTTCGCCAGCACCCGCGCCTTGTCATTGCCGTGGCGCTGGGCCAGGTGCTCGAGCGAGGCGGCCAGGGCCAGGAACTCGCCCAGCGAATCCCAGCGCAGGTAGTTCTCCTGCAGGAACTGCTGCACGTGCTTGGGCGCCGAGCCGCCGGCGCCGGTCTCGAACAGTCCGCCGCCGGCCATCAGCGGCACGATCGAGAGCATCTTGGCGCTGGTGCCCAGCTCCAGGATCGGGAACAGGTCGGTGAGGTAGTCGCGCAGCACGTTGCCGGTCACCGAGATGGTGTCCTTGCCCTCGCGGATGCGCGCCAGCGCGTGCTTCGTGGCCTCCACCGGCGCCAGCACCTGGATGTCCAGGCCCGCCAGGTCGTGGTCCTTGAGGTAGCGCTCGACCTTGGCGATCAGCTGCGCGTCGTGCGCGCGCTGCGGGTCGAGCCAGAACACGGCCGGGGTCTGGCTCAGGCGGGCGCGCTCCACCGCCAGCCGCACCCAGTCGCGGATCGGCGCGTCCTTCGTCTGGCACATGCGCCAGATGTCGCCGGCCTCCACCTGGTGCTCGAACACCAGGTTGCCGTCCTGGTCGGTGACCCGGATGGTGCCCTCGCCCGGGGCCTGGAAGGTCTTGTCGTGGCTGCCGTATTCCTCGGCCTTCTGCGCCATCAGGCCCACGTTGGGCACGCTGCCCATGGTGGCCGGATCAAACGCGCCGTTGGCCTTGCAGTCCTCGATCACCGCCTGGTACACGCCGGCATAGGAGCGGTCCGGGATCACCGCCTTGGCGTCCTGCAGCTCGCCCTTCGCGTTCCACATCCTGCCCGAGTCGCGGATCATCGCCGGCATCGAGGCGTCGACGATCACGTCCGAGGGCACGTGCAGGTTGGTGATGCCCTTGTCGGAGTTCACCATCGCCAGGCCCGGGCGCTCGCCGTAGAGCGCGTCGATGTGGGCGCGGATCGCGGCGGCAGTGTCTTCGGGCATCCTGTCCAGGCGCGCGTACAGGTCGCCGATGCCGCTGTTGCGGTCAAAGCCGGCCTCCTTCAGCGCGTCCGCGTGCTTGTCCAGCACCGGGCGGTAGAACTCCTGCACCGCCACGCCGAACATGATCGGGTCGGAGACCTTCATCATCGTGGCCTTCAGGTGCAGCGAGAACAGCACGCCCTGGGCCCTGGCGTCCTCGATCTGGGCCGCCATGAATTCCGCCAGCGCCTTGCGCGACATGCGGGCGGCGTCCACCACCTCGCCTTCCTGCACCTTCACCGGTCCGCGCAGCGCCTTGGCCTGGCCGTCGGCGCCGACGAACTCGATGTTGAGTTCACCGGCCTTGGCCATGGTCGCCGAACGCTCGGAGGAGTAGAAATCGCCGTCGGCCATGTGCGCCACGTGCGACTTGGAATCCGCGGTCCACTTGCCCATGCGGTGCGGGTTCTTGCGCGCGTAGTCCTTCACCGACTTCGGCGCGCGGCGGTCGGAGTTGCCCTCGCGCAGCACCGGGTTCACGGCGCTGCCCAGCACGCGGCCGTAGCGGGCGCGGACCTCGCGCTCCTCATCGGTGGACGGCTCGGCGGGGAAGTCCGGCAGGTCGAAGCCCTTGTCCTGTAATTCGCGGATGGCCGCGCGCAGCTGCGGCTCGGAGGCGCTGATGTTGGGCAGCTTGATGATGTTGGCGTCCGGGGTCTTGGCCAGCTCGCCCAGCTCCGCCAGGTGGTCGGCGACCCGCTGGTCCTCGCCCAGCCTGTCCGCGAACTGCGCCAGGATCCGGCCCGACAGCGAGATGTCGCGGGTTTCCACCTCCACCCCGGCGGGGCGGGTGAACGCCTGCACGATCGGGAGCAGTGACTGGGTGGCCAGGAATGGGGCTTCGTCGGTCAGGGTGTAGATGATCTTGGGGGCGTCGGACATGGGCAGGGATTCCTCGGAAAGCGGGAGGGAGCGCCGCGGGCCGGCGCGGGCCGGCAGGCGGGACGGCGGCCCGGGCGGGCCCGCCGCATAACCCGGCCATTGTCGCGGTTTGGGCCGGGCCGGGCAAAGCAACACAGCCTTCCATCGCGGAATCGGCCGCGATCCATGCTGGAATATGCCGCCCTCCCCGTCCTGCCCGGTGCCCCATGCGCGAAGTCGGCCTGACCATCCTGATGCTCACCCTGAGCAACGTCTTCATGACCTTCGCCTGGTACGCGCACCTGAAGGAGCTGAGCGCCAAGCCGTGGATCGTCGCCGCCCTGGCCAGCTGGGGCGTGGCGCTGCTGGAATACCTGTTCCAGGTCCCGGCCAACCGCATCGGCTACACGGTGATGTCGCTGGGCCAGCTGAAGATCCTGCAGGAGGTGATCACGCTCGGCGTGTTCGTGCCGTTCGCGTTCTTCTACATGAAGGAGCCGCTGAAGCTGGATTACCTGTGGGCGGCCCTGTGCATCCTGGGCGCGGTGTTCTTCATCTTCCGCGGCGGCCTGGGCGCGTCGGCGTGAGGGGTACCGCACAAGAGGCGGCGGCCGCGCCAGTGCGCAGCCGCGAGCCGGGGTGGTTCATCTTCGGCCTGATGGCCAGCGTCACCTTCGTGGGCCTGATGTCGGAGCTGCTGCCGTCGGGCGTGCTGCCGCAGATGGCCGAGGGTCTGGGCGTTTCCGATTCCGGCGTGGGCCTGCTGGTGGGGGTGTACGCGCTGGCCTCGGCGGTGTGCGCGATCCCGCTCGTGCGCGCCACGCTGCCGGTCAACCGCAAGCACCTTTTGCTCACGCTGCTGGGCGGGTTCGCGGTGTCCAACTTCGTGGTCGGGCTGTCGTCCTCGTATGCGGTGATCCTTGGCGCGCGCCTGCTTGGCGGCGCCTGCGCCGGCGTGATGTGGCCGATGATCGCCGCCTACGGCACGCGCCTGGTGCCACCGGAACGGCACGGCCGGGTGATCACCGTGATCATGGCCGGCAGCACCCTGGGGATCAGCCTGGGCCTGCCGGCGATGACCTTCGTGGGGCTGCGCTTTGGCTGGCGCGCCGAATTCGTGCTGATGGGGCTGGTGGTGGCATTGATCGGCGTCCTCAGCCACCTGCACCTGCCGTCCGTGCCGGGCGAGCCGCGCACCCGCAGCAACTCCCCGCTGGCACTGCTGCGGAACCGCGCCATCCTGCTGGTGATCCTGCTGACCTTCCTGTCGGTGACGGCGCACTACGCCGTGTACACCTACATCGCGCTGCTGGCCGACACGGTGTCGCTGGCGGGCGGCATCGGCGCCGCGCTGCTGCTGTTCGGCCTGGGATCGGTGCTGTCGGTGGTGGGCTCGGCCTCGATCATCGATGCCTGGCTGCGGCCGTTGATCGTGGCCATGCTGGCCCTGGGTGCGATCGCGATGCTGATGTTCCTGCTGTTTGCCCGGGTGCCGGGCGTGGCCCACCTGACCTTCTTCCTGTGGGGCGTGTCCTTCGGGCCGCTGGGCGCGATGTACCAGACCGCCATCGCCCGACAGGCGGACCGCGGCCGTGACGTGGCCACGTCGCTGCAATCAAGCGTGTTCAATTTCTCGATCATGCTGGCCGCCTGGGCCGGCGGCGTATTGCTGGTGAAACTCGCTGACGGGGCGGGCGTGCGCGCCATCGTGTGGCTGGCCCTGGGGTGCTTTGTAATCGCCGCCCTGGTCGCCATCGGGGCCGAGCGGGCGCTGCGAAGGGCGCCCGCCCGGCCCGACCGCTGAGGTCGTTCAGCGGCCGCGCCAGCAGCGGCGCTCGACCACGCGCTCGCCGCGCGCCTCCTGGCGGTTGCCCTGCACCGTCCGGCCGATCGCGCCGCCGGCAACCGCGCCCGCGGCGGTGGCCACCTTGCGGCCGTCGCCATCGCCGATCTGGTTGCCGATCAGCCCGCCGATCACCGCGCCGGTGGCGGTGCCGGCGATGCGGTTCGGGTCGGACGATGCGCGGGCGACCTCGACGTCGTCACAGATCACCCGGGTGCCGTCGGCAAAGGTTCGACCCTCATCCCGGGGGTGGTAGACCTCGCCCTGGACCGGTGCGTACACCTGCTGGGAGCGGACGGGGGTCTGGGAATGTGCGCACCCGGCGGCTGCGATCGACAGCGCGGACGCGATTGCGATGTGGTGTAAACGCATCATGGCGTCGTCCTCTGGTTGACGGGTATGGCGATCCTCGCGCCTGCCCCGGCCAGGCACCGTGAATCGCACAAGGCGCGTTTCCGGACGTTCAGGCACATGATTTCCTGGCGATGGCCGCGTGCTTTTCCAGCGCGCCCGCGGGTGAATGCCCCGGTGCGCATGCCTTCGCCATATGTCCGTGCTACATCTGGGCGTTGCCGGCATCCGCGCCCGGCTTCCAGGAGGGGTGGCAAGTGAGACTGCTGTTGCTCGGGGCGACCGGCCTGGTTGGCAGCCATGTGATGGACCATGCGATCGCCGACGAACGCATCGACGAGGTGATCGCGCCGGTCCGCCGCGCGCTGCAGGCGCGGCCGGGCCTGGTGTCGCCGCAGGTCGACTTCGAGCAGCTTCCGGACGATCCGTCGTGCTGGCAGGCCGACGCCGCCATCTGCGCGCTCGGGACCACCATGGAGAAAGCCGGCTCGCGCGAGGCCTTCCGGCGCGTGGACCACGGCTTCGTCCTGGAGGCCGCACGCATGGCCCATCGCCACGGCGTGCGCACCTTCGTGCTCAACTCGGCCATGGGCGCGGATCCCGGCTCGCGGTTTTTCTACAGCCGGGTCAAGGGCGAGCTGGAGCGCGACCTGCAGCAGGTCGGCTTCGACTCGCTGACCCTGGTGCGGCCCGGGCTGATCGGGGGCGAGCGCGACGAGTTCCGCCTGGGCGAGCACGTGGCCACGCTGGTGCTGGGCGCGCTCGGGCCGGTGCTGCCGCGCAAGTGGCGGATCAACCCGGCCGCGCGGATCGCGGCGGTGATGATCGAGGCCGCCGTGGCGGGCAAGCCCGGCGTGGCGTCCATCGAGTCCGGCGCGATCTGATCGCCTTGCCGGTGCCCACGGTGACCTCCGACCCGCCAACCCCGCGCAGGCAGTCCCCGGGCTGGTTCGTCTTCGGGCTGATGGCCAGCGTCACGTTCATCGGCCTGCTTTCGGAGCTGCTGCCTTCCGGCGTGCTGCCGCAGATGGCGGGCGAGCTGGGCGAGTCGGATTCGCGCATCGGCCTGCTGGTGGGCGGCTACGCGCTGGCCTCGGCGCTCACCGCCATCCCGCTGGTCAGCGCCACCCTGCCGATGAACCGCAAGCACCTGCTGATGTGGCTGCTGGGCGGCTTCGCCCTGTCCAACATCGCGGTGGGGCTGTCGTCCTCGTACGGATTCATCCTGGGCGCGCGCATCCTGGGCGGGATCTGCGCCGGGGTGATGTGGCCGATGATCGCCGCCTACGGCTCCCGCCTGGTGCCGCCGGAGCAGCAGGGCCGCGCCATTACCGTGATCATGGCCGGCAACACCCTGGGCATCAGCATCGGCCTGCCGGTCATGACCTGGCTCGGCCTGGCCCTGGGCTGGCGCATCGAGTTCATCGTGCTCGGCCTGCTCGCCGTGCTCATCGCCGCGCTCAGCCATTTCCACCTGCCGGAGATGCCGGGCGAGGCGCGCAGCCGCGGCAACTCGCCGCTGGTGCTGCTCAAGCATCCCGCCATCCTCATCGTGATGCTGCTGACCTTCCTTTCCGTGGTCGCGCATTACTCCGTCTACACCTACATCAGCCTGCTGGTGGAGCGCGCACAGCTTGCCGGCGGCATCGGCGGCGCGCTGGCCATCTTCGGCGTCGGCTCGGTGATCTCGGTGCTGCTGGCCGCGCGCTTCATCGACGCCTGGCTGCGCGGGCTGATCGTGGCCATGCTGGCCCTGGGCGCCATCTCGATGCTGCTGCTGCTCGCCTTCGCGCAGGTGCCCGGCGTCGCGCACCTGGCGTTCTTCCTGTGGGGCATCGCCTTCGGCCCGCTGGTCACCATGTACCAGGCCGCCGTGGCCCGGCGCGTGGACCGCGGCCGCGACGTGGCCACCTCGTTGCAGTCCAGCGTATTCAACTTCTCGATCATGGTCGCCAGCTGGGTGGGAGGAGTGATGCTGGTGCGGCTGGCCGACCTTGGGGTGCGGGGGATCGTGTGGCTGGCGCTGGGCTGTTTCGTGGCGGCTGCGGGCGTGGCGTGGAGGGCGAGGCGGGCGCTCGCCTGAGGCGGCTGGAGTCAATCCGCCGGAGCGAACCGCACCCGCGCCGACACGGCCACCTCGTCCGGGATGATCGACAGGTCCGCCCAGGAGCCACCGCCAACGTCAAAGGCAAGCCGGCTGACCCGCGCCTTGCCGGCGAGCTCCGGGCGGCTGCCGGACGAGAGCGTGAACTCCAGGGTCACGGGCTTGCTGACCCCGCGAAGCTCCAGCACGCCGTCGGTGCTGTAGCGGTCCCCGCCCAGGTGGGTGAATCCTTCGGCCGTGTAGCGCGCCTCGGCGAACCGGCCGACGTTGAAGAAGGCGCTGCCCCGGAGCGTGTCATCGCGGTCGGCCAGGCCGGTATCGACGTCGGCCAGCGGGATGACGACGTCGAGCCGGGCCTCCCCGGGGCGTTCGGGATCGAAGCTCATGGTGGTGCGGAAGCTGGGAAAGCTGCCGGCGAACGTCTCGCCCTGGTAAGCCGTGGCGAAGGTCAGCGCGCCGCCGGTCTGCACGTAGTCGGCGGCCGATGCGGTCGGGGCGGCGGCAAGCGCCGCGGCCAGCGACAGGGGGAGCACAAGGGTGCGGATATTGAAGTTCATGCCATTCCTCCGGGAGTCTGTTGGATGGGGCCAGGCGCGCGCCTGCGCTGCGGCAGCATGCGCCGCAGGGTGTCGTCGCGCTGGACGAAGTGGTGGTACAGGGCGGCGCCGGCATGGGCCGCCACCAGCAGCACGAGCAGCCAGAAGCCGACGACGTGCACCTGCCTGGCCAGGTCGGCCAACGCTTCGCTGCTGCCGGCGATGGCGGGCAGGTTGAAGAGCTTGAACCACTGCAGCGGGTAGCCGGACGCGGAGTTGAACAGCCAGCCGCTGAGCGGGATCGCGAACATCAGCACGTACAGCGCTGCATGGGTGAGGTCGGCCATCCGCTTCTGCCAGGTGGGCGTGCCCGACACGGGCCTGGGGCTGCCCGCGAACAGGCGCCAGGCAAGCCGCAGGGCCACCAGCGCCAGCAGGGTCAGGCCCACGGACTTGTGGAGCGCGTAGGCCTCGATCATGGCCGGGCTGGGATCCATGTCCACCATGGTCAGGCCGCGCCAGCCCAGCCATGCCAGCATGGCCAGGATGAGCCAGTGCAGGAGCTGGCTCACCCAGCCCCAGCGATGTCCGGTGTTGCGCAAGGTCATGGAGTCCTCCTTTGGGACTGATTCTTTGTTGCCGGGCGGGCTGCGTACGAAAAGGAGCGGCGCGCCCCCAAGCATGCGCCGGTAGAATCCAGAAATGCACCCGCACGCTGCCTCGCCCCCCGATCTGAGGAAGTACGCCTGGCTCTCCATCGCGACGGCCCTGGTGACGATGCTGCTCAAGAGCGGCGCCTGGGCGATCACCGGCTCGATGGGCCTGCTGGCGGATGCGGCCGAGTCGCTGGTGAACCTGGTTGCGGCCGTCGCGGCACTGGTGGCCGTGACCATCGCCGCGATGCCGGCCGATGAAAACCACCATTTCGGCCACTCCAAGGCGGAATACTTCTCCGCGGCGCTGGAAGGGATCCTGGTGGTGGTTGCGGCCGGGTCGATCATCTACCTGGCGGTCGACCGGCTGCTGAACCCGCGGCCGCTGGACTCGCTGGGCCTGGGCGTGGCGCTGTCCATCGTCAGCGCGGTGTTCAATGGCGTGGTCGGGCAGGTGCTGATCAGGGTGGGCAGGCGCCACCGCTCGGTGGCGCTGCGCGCCGATGGCACCCACCTGATGGCCGACGTGTACACCTCGGTGGGGGTGGTGATTGGGTTGGCGCTGGTGTGGGCGACCGGCTGGGAATGGCTGGATCCGGTGATCGCGATCCTGGTGGGCGTGCACATCCTGGTGGCCGGCTACCGCCTGATCTCGGAATCCACCGGCGGCCTGATGGATGCTTCCCTGTCGCCGGAGGACAACGCCAGGATCCAGGAGATCCTGGATGCGCATACGGAAAAGGGCCGGATCGAGTTCCATTCGGTGCGCACCCGCGAGTCGGCGGCGCGCCAGTTCATGGAAATGCACATGCTGGTCCCGGGCGACTGGACCGTGCGCCGCGGCCACGATGTGATGGAAGACCTCATCGACAGGATCAATGAGGAGTTCCCGGCCATGCGGGTCACCGGGCACATGGAGCCGATTTCCGATCCGCGCAGCTACGAGGACATGCACCTGTAGCTCCGGCCTACGGGCCCAGGGCGCGCAGCCGCTTCATTTCGCGGGCAAGGGCTTTTTCGCCCCGCGCTTGCAGCGCCGACACGACGCTTGCTGCTGCGGGTGTCGATGGATACCTTCCGCGCGTTCCATTACCAGGTCGCCGTGGTGGAGGCGCCGGTGCCGATGTTCAGCGGCCGGATGACGCGCGAGACCGACGTCTATTACCGGCTCGAGGTATTCACCCAGACCGGCTCCGGGGGCTACGACCTGATGGGGCTGACCCGGCAGCAGGTGATCGATGACGTGCTGGAGCGCTACGAGGCGCACCTGGCGTTCCTCACCGTCTCGTCCGAGCGCGACACCGCCTCGGTGCTGACCCCGGCGGTCCGCCCCCAGGATGACATTTTCCGCCTTGCCTCGGGACGCCAGTGACGTGCAGGATCTGGGCGGGCCCGACAGGTAGCCGGGGCTTCAGGACATCCTCGAGGATCGGGACGGCATGCGGATCACGCGGCAACGGGCACTGGGGCTTGGCTGGGCGGCCATTGGCGGCATCATCGCGCTGCAGGCCTTCAACAGCTTCGCCTGCTACGGTCACGGCGCGGGTCTGTCCCTGCTGGGCCTGGGGTTCGTGGCCATCCCCCTCGTCCCCGCGTTGCTCGCGCTCCCTTCCGCCAACCCGGTGCGTGCCGTTGGCGCGTGCCTGCTGTTCGCCCCCTGGCTGGCCTATGCGTATTACATTGATTGCATCAGGCCATACACGGGCGGTGGTGCCTCCATGGTTTACGTGCTCGTCGTCATGGGCGGGCTGCCCTCCTCAATCATCGGCGCCCTTGCCACTGGCCCCGTCATGCGGCTGCTTGGCATCGAGGTCGGAGGCGGGCAGCGCGCTGGCACTGAATCCCGCGGCTGATCGCGCAGGCCGCCAGGACCATCCGCGCCGCGTTCCGGCCCTGGCGGCCGTTCTTGAAACTGGATGGCGTGGCGCCGGAGTACGACGGCTCAGCGGTCGGCCGCGGGCAGCCCGAGGACCTCCCGCACCGGCGCTTCCATGCTGGTCATGCCGCCCCGTCGGCCCAGTTCCACGGCGTCCTCGGCGGGCATGCCGTCACTGGCGGCGATCAGCGCCAGCAGTGCGCCGGCGCGATTGCCGGATGCGCAGTGGAGCAGGACGGGGCCCGGCGCGTCGCTGATCCACGCCTGGACCTGGGCCGCTTTGGCCCGGGAGATGTCCTGGGGTCCGGCCACATCGAGCTGGTGGTACTCCAGGCCCGCCGCGGCCACCTCGGCGGCTTCGTTGCGCCCGGCCATTTCCTGCGCCGGGCGCAGGTTGATCACCGTGGTGACACCCGCGGCGCGGATATCAGCCCATTGGGCGGGCGCCGGCTGGCCCGCGGTGTAGAGGCGATCGGAGACCTGGTGCAGCGGCGTGCCCGCCTCTGCCGGTACGGCGGCCCGGGCCTGCGTCGAGCCCGGGTCCACGGAGGCGCAGGATGCCAGGCAGAGCGCACCGCCCAGCAGCAGAAAAGGGGCAAGGAGCTTTGTCATGATCTGTTCCCTGGCAGTCTCCGGGCCGCCAATCATGCAGCACGCCGGGTCAGCGCAGCAGCAACACCGGCACCCGGCTGGTCCGCAGCACGTACGTGGTGGTGCTGCCGACGATCATGTTGCGGATCCGCGAGTGGCCGTAGGCGCCCATCACCAGGACGTCGGCCTGCTCCTGCTCCACCGCCGCGGTGATGGCTTCATTGACCGGGCCCCGGGGCTGCCGGGATTCGACCCCGTGCCCCTGGGCGCGCAGGGTATCTTCGGCCCAGCGCAGGTCGGCCTGCTGGCGTTCGCCGGCTTCGCCCGCCATCAGCACCACCACGTCCGGGCCACGGAACAGCGGGCTGGCGGCCACCATCTCCACGCCCTTGCGGGTGGTGGGGCTGCCGTCGAAGGCGACGAGGACGCGCCGGGGTTCCTTGAACGCGCGCGAGGCCACCAGCAGCGGGCGGTGCACCGAGCGCACCACGCGCTCGAGCTGGCTGCCCAGGTGGCCGGAGTCGAAGTCGGCGTGCTCGCCGCGCTTGCCGATCACGAACAGGCGCACGTCGGGTTCCAGTTCCACCAGCGTCTCGCTCAGTGAGCCGTGGCGCAGGCGGACGTCGGCCTCCATGCCGTGGGAGTCGCGCACGCTGGACTGGATCTGCTGGAGCAGGGCGCGCCCGGCGTCCTGCGCCAGCTTGCCGCGCTGCTCGTCCAGCTGCGCCAGCTCGGCCAGCAGGTACTCGCGCGCGCCCAATGCCAGGTTGCCGCTCAGGTCGAGCTCTGCCGGCTGGGCGCGGATGCGGTCGAGCACATGCACGAAGGACAGCGGCGCCTGCAGGCGCGCGGCGGACCAGGCGGCATAGCCGGCCACGCTCATGGCATAGATCGAGTTGTCCACCGCGGCCAGCACCTGGCCGCCCACGTTCAACAGGGATTGGCTCCGGTTCATCGCGGTCTCCTCACTCGCCGCCCATGAGGCGTTTGGCTTCGGGTTTGTCATGCACCCCCAGTTTGTACACCAGGGTGGCGCTGGCCTCGTTCATGCCCACCACTTCCACCTCGGTGCCTTCGCGCCGAAGCTTCAGCACCACCTCGTCCAGGGCGCCGACTGCGCTCAGGTCCCAGAAGTGCGCGCCGCTGACGTCGATGACCACCTTCTCCACGGCCTCCTTGAAATCGAAGCGGGAGATGAAGCTGTCCGCCGAGGCGAAGAACACCTGCCCGGTGACCGTGTAGTGGCGCTCGCGCCCATCGTTGGCGCTGCGCGACTGGACGTGCAGCACCTGGCCCACCTTGCGGGCGAAAAACAGCGCCGAGAGCAGCACGCCGGTGAGCACGCCCTTGGCCAGGTCGCCGGTGAACACGGTGACGCCGACGGTCGCGATCATGACGATGTTGGAGGTGGCCGGGTAGGTGCGCAGGTTGCGGATCGACTCCCAGCTGAAGGTGCCGATCGACACCATGATCATCACCGCCACCAGCGCCCCCATCGGGATCAGCGCCACCCATGGGCCGGCGAATACCACCAGCACCAGCAGCAGGACACCGGCGGTGAACGCCGACAGGCGCCCGCGCCCGCCGGATTTCACGTTGATCACCGACTGCCCGATCATCGCGCAGCCGGCCATGCCGCCCACCAGCCCGGAAGCGATGTTGGCGATGCCCTGGCCGGTGCACTCGCGGTTCTTGTCGCTGGGGGTGTCGGTGAGCTTGTCCACGATCTGCGCGGTGAGCAGCGATTCCAGCAGGCCCACCACCGCCAGCGTGGCCGAGACCGGGAAGATGATGCGCAGGGTCTCCAGGTTCATCGGCACGTCCGGGAACAGGAACACCGGCAGGCTGTCGGGCAGCTCGCCCATGTCGCCCACGGTGCGGATGTCCAGGTCCAGCATCACCGCCACCGCCGTCAGCAGCACGATCGCCACCAGCGGGGACGGGATCGCCCTGGTCAGGCGCGGGAACCCGTAGATGATCGCCAGCCCGGCGGCGGTGATCGCATACACGGCCCACGGCACGTCGATCAGCTCGGGCAGCTGGGCCATGAAGATCAGGATGGCCAGCGCGTTGACGAAGCCGGTGATCACCGAGCGCGAGACGAACCGCATCAGCGCCCCGAGCTTGAACACCCCGGCGAGGATCTGCAGCACGCCGGTCAGCAGCGTGGCCGCCAGCAGGTACTGCAGTCCGTGGTCGCGTACCAGGTCGATCATCACCAGCGCCATCGCGCCGGTGGCGGCGGAGATCATGCCCGGCCGCCCGCCGGTGAACGCGATCACCACCGCGATGCAGAACGACGCGTACAGGCCGACCTTGGGGTCGACCCCGGCGATGATGGAGAAGGCGATGGCCTCGGGGATCAGGGCCAGCGCCACGACGGTGCCGGCGAGCACGTCGCCGCGCACGTTGCCGAACCATTCCTGGCGCAGCGTGGAAAAATTCATTTGGGAAATCCTGCCTGTGACTCGCGAAGGGACGCCGCTCTGCGCGGCCGCGTGCTCGGGTCAACAGCTAGGGCGGCAGGATTGTGGGCATGTCCGGAAGAAGTGCACTTGACCGGTCATTGTAACAAGGCCCCCGGAGCGCGCCATCGGCCATGATCTCCCCTGACGGGTACCGCATGCGCGGGCGGGGGATCCTGCGGCGTATTGCAGGCTCATCCAGACCGTGGAGTACTGCCGATGAAAAGATTCCTGCTGGTTGCAGGCCTGCTGCTGGGCCTGGCCGGGACCACGATGGCGCACAGCCCGGTGGATCTGGACGTCATCGATGCCGACATGGCCGGGGCGCGGACCCAGGTGCTGGTGCTGGGGACGTATCACCTGGCGGAACACGCCGGCGCATTCGATCCCGCATCACTGGAGCCGCTGCTGCAACGGCTGGAGGCGTTTGCGCCGGACGTCATCACGATCGAGCAGGTCCCGGGCGAACAGTGCGACATGGTGATGCGGCATCCGCAGGTGTACAGCGTGGATGACTGGAAGGCGCGCTGGTGCTTCGACACGGCCCCGGCCCGGGCCGCCACCGGACTTGACCTGCCCGCGGCGATCGCCCGCATGCACGCGATGCTGGGAGACTGGCCACAGCACCCCACCCCGGCCCAGCGGCGTGAGCTGGCAGCCGTGTTCCTGGCCGCGGGAGATCCCTCCTCGGCGCTGGTGCAGTGGCTGCAGCTGGATGCGGACGGGCGCAGGGCGGGAGACGGCCTGGACCAGGCGCTGGTGGACCTTCTGGGGGAGCGCGCCCGGCGCAGCGGCGAGGTCACCTTGATCGCAGCCCGCCTGGCATCGCGGCTGGGCCTGGCCCGGCTCCACCCGGTGGATGACCACACCGGGGACGATCACTCCGGGGACGATGGGTTCATCGCCGACGGCCAGGCCTATGGCGCCGCGATCCAGGCGGCGTGGGACACGCGCGGCAGCGCGGTCGCCGATGCCATGGCGCCGGGCCTCGCCGCGCTGCGCCGGGGGGACATGCTGGAGGCGTATCGCCACATCAACGCCCCCGCGGTGCTGCAGACCAAGGTGGAAGCGGACTTTGGCGCCAACCTTGCCCATCCGTCCCCGGAGGGCTACGGACGGTTCTACGTCGGCGGCTGGGAAATCCGCAACCTGCGCATGGTCGCCAACATCGGCAAGACTTTCCGCGGCCGCCCGGGCGCACGGGTGCTCACCATCGTCGGCGGCATGCACAAACCCTGGTTCGACACATGGCTGGGGCAAATGCAGGGCGTGGACATCGTCAACGTGCAGGAAGTGCTGCGCTGAGGCGCGCCGGCCCGGCGCGCCGCGCGATACCGGCCGCCGGGTCTCAGCGCGGCCCCATCACCACGTCGAGGTCGTTGCCCTGGGGCATGCCGCCGCGGCGCTGGACGGTGCCGTCCTCATCGCGGAACACCAGCGCGGGCGTGCCGCGGAAACCCAGTTCCATCATCAGCAGGTGGTTGGATTCCAGGACCGAGCGGATGTTGGGCGGCACGCTGGCCGCCGCCGGCACGCCACCCTGGCGGAAGCGCTGCTCGTTTTCGGCCAGGCGCGCGGAGGGGTCCTTCGACGCCAGGATCGTGGCCACCTTGTTGGCGCTGTCCTGCTTGATCACCCCTACCATCACGTGCCGCAACTGCACCTTGCCGGCGTCCACCCACGGGCGGGTCTCCTGCCACAGCTGGTTGCAGAACGGGCAGTTGGGATCGCTGAAGGTGTAGACCACCCGCGGCGCGTCCGGGCTGCCGTCCAGGACCCATTCGGAGGCTTCCAGCTGCGACCAGATGCGGTCGCCCATCGGCTTGGCCACCAGCTCCTGCAGCTTCATGAGGTCGCGCTCGTTGCCGCGGCTGTCCACGCGGGTGCCGACGATGGCGTCGCCGCCCGCGGTGACGTACACCGCGATCGGCTGCTGCCCGGCGACGGCGGCGAATGCGCGCAGCCCGTCGTCGGAGTCGAATTCCTCCACGATGGTCAGGCCGCTGGACTCCAGGGCGTCGAGCACAGGCGGGCGCTCGCCGGGATCGGCGTTGGTGCAGGCAGTGGCGGCCAGGGCGGCCGCGCCCAGGCACAGGGCGGTCAGGGTGGAAAAGCGGGACATGTTCACTCCATGGGGTTGGAAACGGGTCGGGCGCCGAACTGGCGGCCCAGGGTGTCGGCGAGGCTGGCGCCGGTGAGCTCGCCCATGTGGCTGTCCACCAGGCGCCCGTCGGGGCTGAAATACAGGGTTGTGGGCAGGGCCCGGGCGCCGGTCTCGGCCATGGTGCGCGAGTGCGGGTCGCGCAGGATGTTGTCCAGCTGCAGGCCTTCGTCGGCCAGGAAGCGCTGGATGGTCTGCGCGTCTTCGCCCTGGTTCACCAGGACGAAGCTGACATCGGGATAGGCCGCCTGGGCGCGCTCGATCACCGGCATCTCGCGGCGGCACGGCGGGCACCAGGTGGCCCACATGTTCAACACGACCGGCCGGCCGGAATATTCGCCCAGGTCGACCGGCCGGCCTTCCAGGTCGGCGAGGGCCACGTCAGGCATCGGCGATGCGCTGTACTGCATCCACCACAGCGCGCCGCCGGCCGCGCCCCAGGCCAGGGTGCCGGCGGCGATCCCGGCCAGCACCGGGCGGCGCAGGGCGGCCGCTGCCCGCGTTCGCCAGGCCACGAAGCCAATCCCCGCCGCCAGGCCGGCCCACCAGACGAAGCCGCCATCGCCGATCTGGATGATCGTCAGCGGCGCCGCGGCGTATTCACGCCACCACGCCACCACGAAGGCCAAGCGCGCGACCAGCAGGCCAATGAACAGCGCATCGACCACCATCGCGCCCGCCGGCTTGACCGGCGACCCGGGCAGCCTGCGGGCCAGCGCGCGCGCCACTGCCCAGGCCACCAGCGCGGCCAGCGCCACCACCACGGCGCGGATCGGGAACGGACCCACGCCCATCATGGTGCACCTGCCGCGTCGAGCCGGGCCATGAAGCCGCCCGCATCGATGTCGCCCACCGTGCGCTGCGCGCGCCGCTCCTCGCCGTCAGGGCCGATGAGGATCATCGTGGGCGGACCCACCACCTGCCAATGCGCCATCAGCTCCCGGTCCACGCTGTCGTTGGCGGTGACGTCCGGGCGCAGCACCTGCATCTGTGCCAGGCGCGGCGCCACGGCCGCATCGCCGAACACCTCGCGTTCGATGATGTGGCAGCTCACGCACCAGTCGGCGTAGAAGTCGATCATGGTCCACTCCCCCCGCGCGCCGGCCTCGGCAATGCGCGCATCGACGTCGGCGATGGACTTGGCAGCCACGTAATCCGGCTTTGCCGGCGCGGCCGGGCCGGTGGCTGCGACCGCGGCGCCGAAGTGTTCCAGCGGGCGCAGGGCGGAGTCCCCTCCCGAGGCCGCACCCACCAGCATCAGCGTGGACCACAGGCCGGCGAAGACTGACGCGAAGCGCAGCGGCCAACCGGCCTGGCCGTCCGCCGGCAGGGCTTTCGCCCACGCGAACAGGCCGACCGCGATCGCCAGTGCCCAGGCGCCCCACAGCATCAGCCCGGCCGGCCCCGGCAGGAACCGGTCCAGCATGTAGATCGCCATGGCCACCATCACGAAGCCGAACACCTTGCGCACCCGTTCCATCCACGGCCCGGGCCGGGGCAGGATGCGCGGGCCGAACAGCGCGATCAGCATCAGCGGCAGGCCCATGCCCAGCCCCAGCGCGAACAGGGCGATGCCGCCCGTGGCCGCGCTGCCGGTCTGGCCGATGTAGAGCAGGGCGCCGGCCAGCGGCGCCGTCATGCAGGGGCCGACCAGCAGCGCCGACAGGAATCCCAGTGCCGCCGCGCCGCCGAGGTTGCCGCCTTGGCGGCCGCGGCTGGCGCTGTCCAGGCGGTTGGCCAGGGCCGCCGGCAGGCGCAGCTCGAACGCGCCGAACAGCGATGCCGCCAGCACCAGGAACAGCGCCGCGAATGCGCCCAGCAGCCACGGGGATTGCAGCGTTGCCTGCAGGTTGGCCCCGGCCAGGCCGGCGATTACGCCAACGGCGGCGTAGGTGGCCGCCATCGCCAGCACGTAGGCACCGGTCAGGATCGTCGCCCGCCGCGGCCCGGCGCCGCTGCCCACCACCATGCCCGACACGATCGGGATCATTGGCAGCACGCACGGCGTGAACGTCAGCAGCAGCCCGAAGCCCATGAACACCAGCGCCCCGGCCACCGGGCCCAGCGACGCCAGGCGGGCGGCGGCGGCCTGGTCATCGGCCAGTCGGTCGCCTGGTGGGGCAGCGGCGCCGGCCGCGGTGGGCGTCCCGGCCGGTTCGGCACCGGCCGCCGCTGCGTCGGCGCTTTCCGGCAGCGCCACGCTCAGGGTCTGCGGCGGATAGCAGATGCCGGCTTCCGCACAGCCCTGCCAGTGCAGGGTGAGCGGCCCGGCGGCATTGGCAGGCACTTCCAGCGCCATGCCCGGCGGCAGGTAGACCTCGGTATCGCCAAAGAACTCGTCGTGGCGCGGGACCCCGTCCGGCAGATCGAGATCCACCGCCTGGCCCGAGGCGTCCTCCGCGCGCAGGGCGTGGCGGTAGATGTAATAGCCATCGGCGATCTGCATGGCGACCCGCCACGCGCGTCCTTCCAGGACGGGCGCTTCCGGCACGAATACTTCTTCGGCCAGCAGGAACTCCGGCCCGGCGTCCTGCGCGTCCCAGGATGGAAACGGACTGGACCACGCGGCGGTGGAGAAGACGCTGCACAGCACGAGCACGACCAGCAGCTGGCGACTGGATGGCAAAACGGGCCTCCGGCAGGTGGGATCCGGCACAGCCTGCCGGGGAGGGGTTAAGTCAGACTTAACCGCAGCGTGGTGACATGGCCGTCCCCAGGGTTCAAGGTGGCCGGATGCGCGTATTGCTGGTGGAAGACGATGACCTGATCGCCAGCGGCGTGGTGGCCGGGCTGAGGGCGCACGGCATCCACGCCGAGCGGGTGGCGGATGCCGCCGGCGCCGAGGCGGCGTGTGCCGGCGAGCGATACGACGCGCTGGTGCTGGACCTCGGCCTGCCCGACCGCGACGGCATGGAGCTGCTGGCCGACCTGCGCAGGCACGACCGCGACCTGCCGGTGGTGATCCTGACCGCGCGCGATGCGGTCGAGTCCCGCCTGGACGGCCTGCATGCCGGCGCCGACGACTACATGGTCAAGCCGTTCGACCTGCGCGAACTGGCCGCGCGGCTGCACGCGGTGGTGCGGCGGGCGCAGGGTCGCGCGGTGCAGGCGATCGAGGCCGGGCCGCTGCGGCTGGAGCCCGAGAGCGGACAGGCCTGGCTGGAGGGCGAGCCGGTGTCGCTGTCGCGCCGCGAGCTCGACCTGCTGGTGCACCTGGCCGACGCGCGTGGGCGCTGGCTGGGCGCCGATGCCCTGCATGAGCGCCTGTACGGGCTGGAGGTGGAGATCGGCAGCAACGCGCTCAACGTGCACATCCACAACATCCGCCGCAAGCTCGGTCCGGACGCGATCCAGACCAGCCGCGGACTGGGCTATCGCCTGGGCTGGAGGCCGGCATGAGCCTGCGCCTGCGCGCCGTGCTGATCGCCGGGGTGGCTCTGGCGCTGCTCTGGACCCTGGCCGCGGCCTGGATGCTGCACGACGTGCACAGCCGCGTGGACCGGACCCTTGACCAGCGCCTGGCCATGTCCGCGCGCATGGTGTCCGGGCTGATGCAGCGCGCAACGCTGATGCCCGCAGGTCCCGACGCGTTGCTGGAGCCGATCACGGTGGGCGGGGGCCAGGGCATCGCCTGCCAGGTCCGCACCCAGCGCGGGGAGATCGTGGCCGCCACCAGCGGGGCGCCCCTGGCGGCGCTGGACGTGCCGGCGCCGGGCTTTGCCGACCGCCATGTGGACGGCGAGGTGTGGCGCACCTACACGCTGCGCTTTGGCGACCACTACATCACCACCGCCGACCGCATCGACGAGCGCGGCACCCTGGCGCGCGGCATCCTGCTGGCCGCAGGCGTGCCCTTCGTGGTGGCGCTGCTGGGCGGCCTGCTGGCGCTGTGGATCGGGATCTCGCGCGGGCTGGCGCCGCTGGACGCGCTGCGCCGCACCCTGCAGGCGCGCGATGCCGAATCGACCGAGCCGGTGGACGGCGCTGGCGCCCCGGCCGAGCTGCGGCCGCTGATCGACGCGCTCAACGGACTGCTCGAGCGGCTGGCCGCGGCGCTGGGCCAGCAGCGGGCGTTCACCGATGCCGCCGCCCACGAGCTGCGCACGCCGCTGACGGTGGTGGACACCCACCTGCAGGTGGCGCGGATGGCGGCCGGGCCGGACGCCGAATCGCTGCGCAGCGCGGGGGAAGGGGTGCGCCGCCTGCGCCACACGCTGGACCAGCTCATGGTCCTCACCCGGGCGGAGGCGGCCGGTGGGGCCGGAGACGCCTGTGATTCGGTGCTCGGCGCGGTGGGGGACGTGATCGCCCGCATCCCCGAACCGGACAGGGAAAGGATCGCGCTGGAAGTGTCGGGCGCCGATGCGGCCAGCCCCATCCCGCACTCGATGCTCGTCACCGCGCTGCGCAACGTGCTCGACAATGCGCTGCGCTACGGCGGCCAGGGGCCGGTGGAGCTGGCGGTGCGCTTTGACCGCGCGGGCCGGCGCGTTGCGATCGAAGTGGCCGACCGCGGACCCGGCATGAGCGAAGCGGAACTGGCCAATGCCGGCCAGCGCTTCTGGCGGGGCGCGAGCAGCCGCGATGGGGGTGATGGCGCGGGCCTGGGGCTGTCGATCGTCAGCGCCATCGCGGGCAGGTACGACGGCACCGTGGAACTGAATGCCCGGGAGGGCGGCGGCCTGCGGGTGCGCCTGGAACTGCCCGCAGGCTGACCGGCGGGTCCGGCCGGCTGGGACACGAAACCCGGCCCGCGGCCCGGTGAGGGGCCGCGGACCGCTGCTCAGTCGTTGTCCTCGCCGGCCTGGTCCTGGTCGGACGGGTCGGGATCGGCGTCGGGCGGCTCGGGGATCAGGCGGGCGTCGGGGGGTGATTCAACCGCCGGGCCTCCGATCCGCGAGATCCGCCAGATGGTGTTGGACAGGTCATCGGCCACGATCAGCGCGCCGGCGGGGTCCACGGTCACGCCCACGGGCCGGCCATAGGTGGGGCCGTCGTCCTCGCGGAATCCGCCCGCGAATTCAATCGGGTCGCCGGCGGGCTGGCCGTTGCTGAAGGGCACGAAGATGACGTTGTAGCCCACCGGGTCGGCGCGGTTCCAGCTGCCGTGCTGGCCGATGAAGACGCCGTCGGCGAACTCCGGCCCCATCACCGGGCTGGAGAAGTCCAGGCCCAGCGCGGCCACGTGCGAGCCGAGCGCATAGTCGGGGACGATGGTTTCGGCGACCTTTTCCGGGTTTTCGGGGCGCACGCGGTCATCCACGTTCTGGCCCCAGTAAGCCCACGGCCAGCCGTAGAAGCCACCCTCCTGCACCGAGGTGAGGTAGTCGGGCACGAGGTCCGGGCCGATCTCGTCGCGCTCGTTCACCACCGCCCACAGCTGGCCGGTGCCGGGCTGGATGGCCAGCGCGGTGGGGTTGCGCAGGCCGCCCGCGTATTCGCGGTGCATGCCGGTGTCGGCATCGATCTCCCAGATCACCGCCCGGTCCTGCTCGGCCACCATGCCGCGCTCGGTGATGTTGCTGTTCGAGCCGATGCCCACGTACAGGAACCGGCCGTCCGCGCTCGCGGTCATGGCCTTGGTCCAGTGGTGGTTGATCTGCGACGGCAGCCTGGTCAGCTCCTCCGGCGGACCGGCGGCCTGGGTCATGCCCGGGCGGTAATCGAACGTCACCACCGCATCCTGGTTCGCCACATAGAGGGTGTCGTCCACCAGGGCCAGGCCGTAGGGCGCATCCAGGTTGTCGGCAAACACGGTCTGCAGCTCGTAGTCGCCGTCGCCATCGGCGTCGCGCAGCAGGGTCAGCCGGTCCCCGCTGGGCACCGAGGTGGTGCCCTTGGCCTTGATCACCCCGGCGATCACGTCCTTGGGCTTGAGGCTGGGCGCGTTGCCACCCCGGCCCTCGGCCACGAGGATGTCGCCGTTGGGGAGCACCAGCGTCTGGCGCGGGATGCCCAGGCCGGTGGCAATGGCGCGCACCTCGAAACCCTCCGGCACCACGGGCAGGCGGTCGCCCCACTCGGCGGGCTCGGCGATCGTCATGTTGGGAAGCACGCCGCGGCTCGGCTCGGGCAGGTCCGGGTTGGCGCCGAACTGGCGCTCGATGGGGTCGGGCGAGGCGCCGCAGGCGGCCAGCGCAAGGGCCATGGCGGCGGCCAGCGGCGTGAGATGGCGGGCATTCATCGCGGCTCTCCCAGGCGGGGCGGGCAGAAGGCGATCCATGCGGCGGCAATCGCCAGCAGGGTGATGATCACCGACATCACCAGGCCGGCGGGCATGCTGGCCCAGGCATCGCGGGCGTGGTGCAGGGCGTTGAAGAATCCGATGATCCACGTGACCGCCAGCACCACCAGGTACAGCACCCGGGCCGGCGTGCGCCGGGCCGGGGCAAGCCCGGCGAATGCGAACACCAGCGCCACGCCGGCCATCACCAGGCCGCCGGCGAGCAGCCACGAGGCAAAGTTCTGCCACTGGATCTCATAGGTGCGGAAGTAGGCGAGGTCGCTGAGCAGGGCGCCGGCGAACAGCGGGATCACGCCGGCGAGGAACACCGCGTGGACGGGGTGGATCGGCATCGACGGCGCGCGCACGACGGCGACTTCCCTCGACGCGTGGACAACATGGGCCATGGCACTCCTCCTTGGTCAGGCCAGGGGATCGGCCCGAGGCTGCCACGCGGTTCCTGACGATGGCGTGCAGACGCAGAACGCCCCGGCATGCCGGGGCGTTCGTGACACGGCCTGGCGATGGCGGCTACTGGATGGTGAACTGCCGCGTCTCGACCGGCTCGCCGTTGAGGGTCACCTCCACGTCGTAGGTGCCCATCGGCCAGCCTTCGGGGTTGTTGACGTGGAAGGATGTGGCATCGGTCCCGGTGAACTGCAGCGCGGCGCTGCGTTCGTCGATGAGCTGGCCGTCTTCATATGTCCAGCGCACGCCAAGGGTGGCGGTGGCCGGGGCATCGGCGCTGCTGACCGTGGTGATGGACACGTGGATCGTCTCGTCATCGGAAGCGAAGGCGGTCTGCGGCGAGGTGACCCTCTCGTCCGCATCCACCTCGGTGCCGAACAGCACGTCGGTGACCGTCACGTCGGCGGCGTCGGCCTGCGGTTCGGCCGGTGCATCGGCAGGAGCGTCGGTCATGCCGGGCGGCGACTCCAGGGCGGTGGTGTCGCTGCCGGCCGGGTCCGCGGTGCTGTCCATGCCGCCGTCGCGGTTGCAGCCGGCGACGACGAAGCTGCCGGCCAGCACGGCGGCGAGAAGCAGGTGGGTCTTCATGTGCGGCTCCTTGGGTATTCGAAATCAGGGAATCCGGAGGACCTGTCCGGGCTGGATCAGGTCCGGGTCATCGAGCTGGTCGCGGTTGGCGTTGAAGATTTCCTCCCAGCGATTGGCGCTGCCGTAATACTGCTTTGAAATCGCCGACAGTGTGTCGCCCTTTTCCACCGTGTGGCTGCGCCCGGTCTCAGGCCCGGCCGGCTTGGCGGTACTGCCCATGCCGCCGGTGACCTTGCTGAAGTCGGCCTTGCGCTCACCGTGCGTTTCCCTGTTGCCGGGGTTGAGCGTGAGGTCCTCGGGATCCTTGCGGGTGGGGCTCATGGCCGCTTGCTCCGTGTGGCTGCGTTGCCGGCAAGCGTCCCACGCGATTCGTTAATTCCTGATCGCGGCGGTGTAAACCGCCCGCCGTCATTGGCGCAGGTCGCGGCGCGCCGGCGGGGGCGCCATCCCCGGGGTCGCCCGCCAAGGATTGATGTCGAGCCCGCCGCGGCGGGTGTAGCGGGCTTCGACCGAGAGTGCCTGCGGCGCGCAGCGTGCCATCAGGTCGCAGAACACCTGCTCCACGCACTGTTCGTGGAACCCCGCGTGGTCGCGGAACGACACCAGGTAGCGCAGCAGGGCCTCGCGGTCGATGCGCGGGCCGCGATAGGTGATGTGCACGCTCGCCCAGTCCGGCTGGCCCGTGACCGGGCAGTTGGACTTGAGCAGGTCCGAGCACAGGGTTTCCTCCACCGGCTGTTCCGGGTCCCCCTGGAGCAGCGCGGGTTCCGGCGGGCCGTAATGGTCGATGGCCACATCCAGCCCGTCGATGGATTCCCCCGCATGGGCTTCGGCCATCCCGGGCAGCCCGAAGCGGACGTCCACGGCCGCGCCGGCGGCCGCTGACAGGTCCGCGGCAATCCGCGCGCGGACCTCTGCGGCGCTTCCAAAGCGCGCTGCATTGAGCGAGTTGAGGTAAAGCTTGAGGGACTTGGACTCGATGAGGTTCGGCGAGCGTGCCGGCACCAGCAGGGTCGCCGTGGCCGTTTCAGGCTTGCCGCGGGCGTTGAGCCAGGCCAGCTCATAGGCATGCCAGCGGTCATGGCCGTCGAACGGCGGCCTGCCGGCATCCAGGCCCAGCGGCGCGCGGCCCTGGGCGCGGGCGATGGGGAACAGCAGGCCGGGGTCGTAGCGGTCCGGGTAGACGGTGGCCCGGCCGAGCGCGGAATCTTCGGGGGAATGCATCCGCGCATTCTAAGACCTTCAGAACATGCTGCCGCCGCCTCCGCCGGCCGCAGGGCGGCTGCGCTTCCTGCGCGCGGGAGCGTCGGGATCCGGCTCGGGCCGCGGCGGCGGTGCCTCGGCCCAGCGCCGCACCACGCGCTGGAAGAACAGGTTGTTGGGCACCCGCAGGTTGGCCCGGGTGCCGTCTTCGCGGGTCTCGCGCAGGATCACGCTGACCAGGTTCATGTCCACCACCTGCCCGCCCAGGCCGCGGGATTCGCTGCCGTCCAGCAGCTCGATGTGGTCATACAGCCGGAACGGCCGGGTGATCAGCAGCAGCACGGCGCAGAAGATATTGGACAGCACGCTCCACGCGGCGAAAAACGCCACCGCCGCCACCGCCGCAAAGCCGGTGAACGCGGTCCACAGTACGGTGCCCGAGACGCCAAGGCGCCCCAGGATGATCAGCAGCGCGGCCGAATAGATCAGGAACGTGCTCAGCCGGCGGGCCCCGACCCGGACCTCCGGCGGCAGGTCCCAGCGGTCCGACAGGCGCGTGATCAGCTTGCCGGCAAACCTGCGCAGGCCCCAGGCGACCACCATCACCAGGATGATCTGCAGGATGGGCAGCGCCACTCCCAGCCATTGGTGGGTCCAGGTGGGCAGGTAGTGCTTCATCGCCGGGCTCGCGGGGCAGGAAGGGGCAGTGCGGCCGCCATTCTAGCCGCGGCCACCCGGCGGGTCGGGGGCCGCGGCGCGGGCGGTATCCAGCCACGGGGGCGATTCGGCGTAGAGCTCCTGCAGCAGCTCGATGCCACCGCCGACCGCTCGTTCACCCCCGCCTCATCGCTGCCCAGCCGGGCGCGGTGGACGAGATCCTGGCGCGCTTCGCCCGCGTGTCGCCCGAAGGCTATGCCGGCTGCTGCGCGGCGCTCGCCGGGGCCGACCTGCGCGCCGAGCTCGGCCGGATCAGCGTGCCGGTGCTGGCCATCTCCGGCGATGACGACCCGGTGTGCCCGCCGTCGGACCTGCAGGCGATTGCCGATGGCGTGGCCGACGGCCGCCACCTGTCATTGCCCGGCCGGCACATCGTCAACATCGAGTCCGCCGGCGCGTTCAATGACGCGCTCAGGGAGTTCCTGGGGCAGTAGCACCCGGCCCGGTCAGGGCGTGGCCGGGCGCAGCCCGGTCACCAGGGTGGGCAGCGTCCACGCCCCGCCCGGGGCCATCAGCCGGCACATCCCGGTCGTCGACTCGCCCGCGGCCACGAACCCGTTGCCGTTCCAGGCCCAGGAGGCGGACGACCAGCAATCGCCCAGGCCCCGCCCCTTGTGCCCGGAATGGATCACGCCATCGGCATGCCCGCTGCCTGAATCGGTCACCAGCCGGGGCGCGTAGGGCGCGCTGTCGCGGATCACCCAGTAGCCGTGGCCCTCGTTGTAGGCGCCGCGCCAGCACAGGGTTGATGCGAGCAGGTGGCGGTCGTCCAGGCGCTCGATGCTGACCGGCGTGCCGTGCGTTTCTTCGGTATTGATCAGGTCGCAGTGGTCGCCAGCGCTGGCGGCCAGCGCCATGCGCAGCGCCGGGTCTTCGCCCACCGCCGCATCCCCGGGCCGGGTGGGTTCCAGCGCCGGAATGCGCACCACCGGCACCGGCCGCGCCGCAGGGACCGTGGCTTCGCTGCGGCCGCCGCGGCGCACCAGCGCGCCGGGCGTGTCGAGCCGCCCCTGCGCTTCATCCATCTTCAGCAGCACCGCCGCTGCACCGGCGTCCGAGACGTGCAGGTGCCGGCCCTGGGCTTCGTCGATGGCGACGATCACGGTGTCCTTCACCAGGGCGCGCAGCAGGGCTTCCACTTGTGCCGGGATGAGCCGGGCGTCGTCGCGGCCGCCGATTGACACTTCGCCCAGGTCCTCGCCGTCGATGAAGAGCCGCAGCCGTTCCGGCACGTCGTCCAGGTCATGGCGTTGGACCATCAGCCGCCCGCTTACCGGTGCGCGTGGCCCCGCGGGCCGGGTCAGCAGCAGCGCGGCGCCGTAACCGCCCGTGTCCGGTGGATAGCCCACCGCGCGGCAGGTACCGGTGTTGTCGCAGGCCAGCTCCCAGTCGTGGTGGGAAAACGAGGGCCCGGGCGTCAGCGTGCCGGCGACGGCGGGTCCCGTGGCCAGGCCGACCGCAGCCGCAACCACTGCCAGGCGGCGCGTGTTCCTGCGAAGCAGCGTCATCCAGTTCCATCCTGAGAGCCGAGTGGTGATTGAAACACAGCCGGGATGGCCTGCCGTCCTGCTGCGGCGACCGCACGCTTGCCCATGCGCGGTGGGGACTTTCCGCCCGGGTGCAGGCCAACGCGTTGGCGTATCCTTCGATGCTTTCCGGGCCAGCCAAAGGCAGCATGAACGAGGCAGCAGACGGCAACACCCTTTCGCGCGGGCTGAAGAACCGCCACATCCAGCTCATCGCCCTGGGCGGGGCCATCGGGACCGGCCTGTTCCTTGGCACTTCCACCGCAATCGGTCTGGCGGGACCCTCGGTGCTGCTGGGTTACGCGGTGGCCGGGCTCATTGCGTTCCTGATCATGCGCCAGCTGGGCGAGATGGTGGTCGAGGAGCCGGTGGCCGGCTCGTTCAGCCACTTCGCGTTCCGCTACTGGAGCGAGTTCGCGGGCTTCCTGTCGGGCTGGAACTACTGGGCGCTGTACGTGCTGGTGAGCATGGCCGAGCTCACCGCGATCGGCATCTACGTGCAGTACTGGTGGCCGGAGATCCCGGTGTGGGCCTCGGCGCTGGCGTTCTTCGTGCTGGTCAACGGCATCAACCTGCTGCACGTGCGCCTGTTCGGGGAAATGGAATTCTGGCTGTCGATCGTGAAGGTGGTGGCGATCATGGCCATGATCGGCTTCGGCGCCTGGCTGCTGGCGTCCGGCACCGGCGGCGAGCAGGCCGCGGTGAGCAACCTGTGGGCGCTGGGCGGCTTCTTCCCCAACGGCATCAGCGGGCTGCTGCTGGCGATGGCGGTGATCATGTTTTCCTTCGGCGGCCTGGAGCTGGTGGGCATCACCGCCGCCGAGGCCGACGACCCGGGCAAGACCATCCCCAAGGCCACCAACCAGATCATCTACCGCATCCTGATCTTCTACATCGGCGCGCTGGCGGTGCTGATGTCGCTGTATCCGTGGAACCTGATGGAAGAGGGCAGCAGCCCGTTCGTGATGATCTTCCACTCGCTCGATGCCACCGTGGTGGCCACCGTGCTCAACGTGGTGGTGCTGACCGCGGCGCTGTCGGTCTACAACAGCTGCGTGTACTGCAACAGCCGCATGCTCTACGGCCTGGCGCTGCAGGGCAATGCGCCCAGGGCGCTGACCCGGGTGAACAAGCGCGGCGTGCCCTCGGCGGCGCTGGGCGTGTCGGCCGCGGCGACCGCGGCGGTGGTGCTGGTGAACTACCTGATGCCCGAGGGCGCCTTCGGCATGCTGATGCTGCTGGTGGTGGCGGCGCTGGTGATCAACTGGGCGATGATCAGCATCACCCACCTGATGTTCCGCCGCCGCATGGCGGCCCAGGGCCGCAGTCCCGCCTTCCCCAGCCCCGGCGCGCCGGTGACCAACTGGCTGTGCCTGGTGTTCCTGGCCGGGATCCTGGTGGTGATGTGGCTCACCCCGGGCATCCGCACCGCGCTGCTGCTCATGCCGGCCTGGCTGGCCGTGCTGAGCGTGATGTACTGGCTGCGCAAGCGCCAGGGAGCGTCGGCGGCCGCCACCCCGCAGCCGGGCGCGTGATGACGATTTGAACGAAACCGACATCCGGCTGTAACAAGCCGCGTGGAGAATGGCGCCTGCAGCACCGATGCCTCTCTCTCCCCATCGTTCTGCGCGGAATGCCCGGACCTCCCCTCCGGGCATTCCTGTTTTTGGACCCCGGTCAGGCGCCGGGATCGGCGCTGGCGCCCCGTGCGCCGGGGCTGGCCGGCCTGCGCGCCGCATGTTGCGACAGGTCCTGGTGCA
This sequence comes from Luteimonas sp. JM171, assembly GCF_001717465.1. Classification (NCBI taxonomy): domain Bacteria; kingdom Pseudomonadati; phylum Pseudomonadota; class Gammaproteobacteria; order Lysobacterales; family Lysobacteraceae; genus Luteimonas; species Luteimonas sp. JM171. The sequence continues at coordinate 1,174,632 of NZ_CP017074.1, forward strand.
GGATCCGCCGCAGTTCGATGATCGCCTGCGCGGTCTCCTGCACGCTGTGCCCGGAGGTGATGACCTTTTCCGAGGCGGCGCCGGGAAGGTGCGCGCTGCGGTAGGGCACCAGGCCGTCATCGGACTCCTCCAGCGGCACCGCCGGATCCCGCCTGGCGATGATGGAGTGGTAGGGCAGCCCAGGCGCGATCGGCAGATCGGCGGCGGCGCGCACGAACGGATCGTCGCGGTCCAGGTTGTCGATGCTGGTCGGCGGCCGGCCGCCGCTGCCGTCGGCGGCGTGGGCGCTGGCCACCGCGGTGAGGGCCTCGCCCAGTTCCTCCACCAGCGTCAGCGGCAGCCGGATCAGGCGCGAAACCCAGCGGCCCAGGGTATTGCCGGCCACCTCGGTGCCCCGGTGCGGGGTGGCGATGAAGACCGCCCGCCCAATGCCCTCGAAGGGTTCGAAGCGCAGCATGGGCCCCAGCCGGTCACGGATGCGGCGCTCCTGTTGCGGGGACAGGTCGCGCCCGGCCTGGAACCATTCCCACAGCTCGCCGTCGGCACGGGATACCAGCAGTCGCGAGATGAGCCCGCCCATGCTGTGCCCCACCAGCACGATGTCGTGCGAAGCAGGTGCAGTGCGGCCGGGATCAAAGTGGTCCAGCGCGTCTTCGACCAGCCCGCGGATGGCGGCGTGGTTGAGCACCACCGGTACGTTGGTCGGGTAATAGACCTGCCAGATCTGGAAGTTGCGGCGCAGGGTCCCGTCACCTTGGATTTCGTTGGCCACGTTCACCCAGGCCTCGGGGCTGCTGGCCAGGCCGTGCAGCATCAGGATGATCCGGCGCTCCGGGTCCCAGGGCTGCATCAGGTACAGGTGCGGGCGGTCGATGCCGTCCTCGCGGCCAAACAGGGTGCGCAGTGATTCGCGGTTGAAGCCCGAGCGCGCCAGCCACAGCCCGTAGCCGGCGGTGAAGTTGGCGGCAAGCGGCACGTCGTGGCCGTGCAGCGTGATCCGGTCGCTGGAATACGGGTCGTGCACCTCCACCCGCACCTCGCGGGTGTCCATCACCCCGGCCAGGTCCTCCTCGTCGAAGCGGAACAGCACGGTGATGCCGGGCGAAGGCATCTCGCTCCAGGCGGTCGGGCGCGGCGCGCGGCCACGCCGGCGCCGGGCCTCGTCCCCCGCGGCCGCTGCGTCCCTGTCCGCGGTTGCGGGTGTCGCCTGCCGCTCGACCCCCTCCAGCACCGCCACCAGCTCGGCGCCGAACCCGTCGCGGCGCCAGATGCTGCGCAGGCCGCTGAACGACAGCGACGCGGCCGGCAGCAGTTCGCGCGGCGGGCCGGCCTGCTCGGGAATGCGTACCTGGTCCAGGTCCACGTGGAAGGTCCAGCCGGCACGCTGCACGCTGCGGCGCAGCGGGACGCCGTCTTCCGCCAGCACCGGCCCGGCTTCGGCGCTGTCCTCGAACAGCTGCGTCGAAGCCTCCTGGACGGCGTAGTTGTACCAGTCGCGGACCTGCGTCTGGCGATCCTCGAAGGCCCGCTCGCCCGGTGCGCGACCGGTGAAGAAGAGGTAGGCCCAGGCGTGGCGGGCGGTCTCCATCAGCGCCTGCAGGCGCGCGGGTGCCTGGTCTTCGCTCTCCAGCCCGAGCGCGTGCTGCAGCCACAGTTCGGCCAGGCTCGAGAGCTGGCGCTCCGTGTCCAGGCCCGGCGCGGTGGCCATGGCCTGCACGCAGTCCAGCGAGGCCTGGGCGCAGCCGTCCTGGTCGAGCCCGGAGACCCGGATGGCCTGAGCGGTCTGGGCGCTCAGACTGCCGGTGGTAAGGATGTCGCCGCGCTGCAGGGCGATGTATTCGCCCGGGGACATGGGCTCGATGGCGACCGACGGCTGGAATTCGCGCAGGATCGCGCAGCCGCCCAGCAGCGGGAGCAGCACGCAGGCAACCAGCAATCGCGGCGGAAGGGTCATGGCGAAGGCCGCGGAAGACGCAAACGCCCGATTCTATCGGCCCCGCTTCGACTTTCGCGTGGATGCCCGCCTGGGCGCGCGGCGCTGGGCCGGCGGGCCCGCCTGCAGCTGCTCCAGCCACGACAGCGCGTCGAGGTAGGCCATGAAGTGCTGCAGGTAGCCGGGCGAGGTTTCGCGCATCAGCGCCAGCGCGCGGTGGGTGAGGCTGGCGGAGTTGAGCGGACCGGCGTCGGCGGGAGGCGGCCTGAGCGTTTCGCGCAGCTGCGCGCGGGAGCGCACGCGTGCGTGCAGGCGACGGAAATCCTGCACCGCGCCAAGCTGCGGGTAGTCGGCCACGCCAAACGCCAGCGCCTCCAGGGCGGCCTGGCGTTCGCGCGCGCCCTCGTCCAGACGCGCCACCAGCCCGGCAAGCGTGCCGGCATCAGCCATCGGCCGGCACCGGGGACTGGCGGGGGACCGGGGCGATTTCCACCCGCCGGTTGCGGGCGCGGCCTTCGGCCTCATCGTTGGACGCTACCGGGTGGCGGTCGCCGAAGGCCGCGGCGAACACCGAGGAGGCCGGCACGCCGCGATCAACCAGCGCGCGGGTGACGGTGAGCGCGCGCTGCGCGGACAGGTCCCAGTTGTCGTCGAAGCGGCGGTTGCCGGCGTGCACCTGGCGGTCGTCGGTGAAGCCGCTGACCATCAGGATCTCGTCGCGCCCGGCGAGGTAGTCGGCCAGCGGGCCGGCCAGGGTGTCGAGCAGGGCCTCGCCCTCCTCCTGGAGCCGGTCGGAGTTGAGCGCGAACAGCAGGCTGCCGCTGATGCCGATGCGGCCATCGGCCAGGGTGATGCGGCCGGCGGCCAGCGGCGCGGCCAGCGCCTGCTCCAGGGTCTGCCGCCGCTGCTGTTCGGCCTCGCGCTGGGCGACCTCTTCCTGCAGCTGGATCTCAAGGTGCAGCTGCACGCCGATCACCCCCACCAGGATCAGCACGAAGGCGCCCAGCAATACCGCCATCAGGTCGCCGAACGCGGCCCAGATGGGCGTGGCCGAGCCGTCGCCGTCCTCCAGCGCCGCGCTCATGCGCCGGCACCCCCGGCTTCAACCGCGGTGTCGGCATCGCCAGCGAACTGCTGAAGGCTGGCGATGATCTCGCGCTGGCTGAGCACGCTCAGTTCCACCACTTCGCGGGCCTGGGCGACGTAATAGGCCAGCTGTTCGTCGCTGCGCTCGGCGGTCCGCCCCAGGGCGTCTTCGATCGCCTGCAGGCGATCCACCAGGCCGGTGCTGGATTCATTGAATGCCTGCACCGCCCCTTCCAGCGAGCGGCCCAGGGCGGCCACCCCTTCGGCGCCGCACGCCAGCTGGGCGCTCGCCTGTTCGATGCGCGCGTTGCCGGCGTCGATGCGTTCGTCGAAGCGGGCCCCCACGCGTTCGAGCAGGTCCGAGGAGGTGGTGACCAGGGCGTCGATCGCCTCGCGCTGCTCCGCCGAGGCGCGGTTCACCGCGGCCAGCAGGGTGTCGAGCGTTTCCAGCATGCGGGTGCGCTCTTCGAGCATGGCGTTGTCGCGCTGCATGCTTTCGGTCAGCGACTGGCGCAGTTCGGCAATGGTTTCGGCCGCCGCGCGCGGGCCTTCGGCGGCGGCCTGCACCAGGGTGGAGACCTCGGCAATGGTGGCCGCGGCATGCTCGCGCGCCTGCCCCGAGGCCTCGCTCCACTGCGCGCGCAGTTCCTCGCCCACGCTGGCAAGGCTGTCGCGCCAAGCGGCCAGCCGGGCCTCGTCGCCCTCGGCCTGCGCCGCCTGCAGGCGGGAGTGGCTGGCTTCCAGCGCGCCCAGCAGGGCGCTGGCCTGCCCTGCAATGTCTTCGCCCGCGGTGGCCAGCGCCTGTGCGCTGCGCTCGGCCATGGCGTCGTGGCTGGCCTGCTGGGCGGCCAGGCCCTCGCGCCAGGCCGCTGCCATCGCCTCGCTGGTGTCCTGCATCCGCGCCTGCAGCTGCCCGAGCATTTCCCGGGTGCGCTGTTCAAGCGCCTCCTCCATGGCCTGCGCGCGTGCGGCCAGGGTCGCCTCCAGCGCCTGCACGGTGGCCGACAAGCGCTCCGACGCGGCTTCCAGGTGCCGTTCCGAGACCTGCGCCAGCGCCGCCTGGGTCCCCTCGGCCTGGCGGGCGAGCGCGGCCATGGTGGATTCGGCGACCGGCGCCAGCGCCTGGCCGGCAATGCGCGCGCCTTCCGCCGCGCTGGCCTGCAGGGACTGGCCGACCGACTGGGCGAGTTCGCGATAGGCGGATTCGGTGGCGGCGTGGAAATCGGCCTGCTGCCGGGCCTGGCGCTCGCCGTTTGCCTGCGCCTGCTGCTCCATGGCGGCCATCATCGATTCCAGCCGCTCGACCAGCGAAGGCATGGCCGCCGCCTGGGCCTGCAGCAGCGCCAGTGCCTGTTCGCGCTGGTGCACCTGCGAGTGCCCGCGCAAGGTGGTGGCGATGTGGGCATCCAGCCGCTCGACGGCGCCGATGCGCTCGCGCCGCACCAGCGCCGACAGCAGGCCCAGCGCGGCCGAGCTGGCCACACCGGCGATCGAGGCGCCAAACGCCACGCCCAGTCCGCTCACCGGCGCCGCCAGCGAATCGCGCACCGCCTGCAGGTCGGTGGCCGTCTGCAGCGCCATGCCGGTGCCGCGCAGGGTGAGCACCATGCCCAGCAGGGTGCCCAGCATGCCCAGCAGCACCAGCATGCCCACCAGGTAGGGGGTGAGCGCCGGCGTGGGCAGCCCGGCGCGGCCGCCTTCCACGCGCAGCTGCACGGCGCTGCGCAGCGACGGGTCCAGCGCGGCAAGCCACTGCACAAGGGGCTGGGTGGTGTCGCCATCCAGCGCATCCAGCGCGGCGAGCAGCGAACCGGTCGCCTGGCGGTAGCGGTGCAGCTCCCACGCGCCCACCAGGTACAGCGCCGCGATCAGGAGCGTCACCAGCAGCGCCGGCAGGTTGCTGCCCAGGTAGCCCAGCCCGACCCAGCACACCGCGGCCAGGCCGAGCACGAAGATCGATGTGCCCAGGGAAGTGGTTTTCATGGGGTCCTTGTCAGGGGCTGCGAAGGGCCGCGAGCAGGCCTTCGACGGGTTGGAAGCGCAGGTCCAGCTCGGCCAGGAGCAGGTCCCGCAGTTCATGGCGCAGGGCCGGGAGCCACGCCGGCGCGGTTTCGTCCGGGCCGGGGCCACTGGCCTGCAGGGCCTCGAAGCGCGCCGCGAAGGCCTCCGCGGTGGCGGCCAGCAGCGCCACCTCGCGCGGGCTCAGCGCCGCCTCCATCTGCGCGTCGATTCCGGCCAGTCGCGCCGGCCCGGGGCCGGCGGCGGCCAGGCACTCGCGCAGGTCCCCGCGCAGGCGCCCCGCGGCGCTGAGCATGGCCCGCTGCATGGCCTGGATATGGCGCTGGAACGGGGCAAAGCCGGCCGATGCCGCGGCCGGGCCGGGCCCGGCTTCGATCTCGGCGGCCAGGCCGGCGCGGATGTCTCGGTATTCGGCAGCCAGGGACTCAACGTCCGCCGGGGCCGCGTCCGGGACCTCCGCAGCCGGGGCCTCCAGCGCCCGCGACAGCTCGACGGCGCGCGGCCAGTCGATCCAGGCGCCCAGCCGGCCGACTGCACTGCCGGCGGGCGGCGAGGGCGTGGCGCCGGCAACGCGCGCGAGCAGGCGCGCGAGGGTGGGCGCGCCGACGGAGGGCGGGGGGAGCTGTTGCACCGGGGGGGGCTGGCCAAAAAACGGCCATTCTACAGAGCATCCCGGCCCCAGTGCCCGCCGGGCGACGGGCGCCGGAGGCCGCCCGTGGTGGCGCGGGGTATCATCATGGGATGCGGAATGACCGCCCAACTCCCCCCACCAGACGACAGGACATCGACGTGGCAGTGAATCGGCAGCAGCGTGACAGGATTGCTTCGGGCAAGGGTTTCATCGCGGCGCTCGACCAGAGCGGCGGCAGCACCCCCAGGGCGCTCGGCCTTTACGGCATCGAGTCCTCGGCGTGGTCCAACGAGGAGGAGATGTTCGACCTGGTGCACCAGATGCGCACCCGCATCGTCACCAGCCCGGCGTTCAACGGCGACCGCATCCTGGGCGCGATCCTGTTCGAGCGCACGCTCGACGGCAGCTTCGAGGGCCAGGACGCGGCCACTTTCCTGTGGGAGACCAAGGGCGTGGTGCCGTTCCTGAAGATCGACAAGGGCCTTGAGGACGAGGCCAACGGCGTGCAGATGATGAAGCCGATCCCGGGCCTGTCCGGGCTGCTGGCCAAGGCCAAGGCCAAGGGCATCTTCGGCACCAAGGAGCGCTCGGTCATCAAGGCCAACAACGCCGAAGGCATCGCCGCCATCCTCGACCAGCAGTTCGACATCGGCCAGCAGGTGCTCGACGCCGGCCTGGTGCCGATCCTCGAGCCCGAGGTGGACATCAAGGCCGCCGACAAGGAGGCCATCGAGGCCGAGATGAAGAAGGGCATCCTCGAGCGGCTGTCCCGCTACAGCGCCGACAACCCGGTGATCTTCAAGCTCACCCTGCCCAGCGTGGACGGTTTCTTCCAGGAGATCGTGGACCACCCGGCGGTGCTCAAGGTGGTGGCGCTCTCGGGCGGCTACACCCGCGCCGAGGCCAACGAGAAGCTGGCGAAGAACCCCGGCGTCATCGCCAGCTTCAGCCGCGCGCTGACCGAAGGCCTGACCGCGCAGCAGAGCGACGACGAGTTCAACAAGGCGCTGGACGAGTCGATCGAGTCGATCTACCGCGCATCGATCGCCTGAGGCCAGGCGGTCCACCGCGGACAGCAGGAGGCCGGCGCATTGCGCCGGCCTTTTTCTGCCTGCGCTGTCAGGCCGGCAGCTGCGGCACGGCCACCGGCCGGCCGTCGCTGTCGAGCGCGATCATCACGAAGCGCCCGCGGGTGCAGGTGCGCCGGTCCCCGCTGAGCAGGTCCTCGGCCACCAGCTCCACGTCCACCTGCATCGAGGTGCGCCCCACCTCGACGACGCGGGCGATGGTTTCCACCAGCTGGCCCTGCCGGATCGGCAGCCTGAAATCCACCTTGTCCGAGCGCGCGGTCACCACCGCGCGACGCGAATAGCGCGAGGCCGCGATGAACGCGGCCTTGTCCATCCAGGCCAGCGCCTGGCCGCCGAACAGGGTGCCCATGTGGTTGGTGTGGTCCGGGAACACCATTTCCAGCAGGCGCGCCTCGGTGGGCTGGGCCGGCGGCGGCCTCATGCGGGCACCCCGGCGAAATGTGTTTCCACGGCGTCGAGGATCCGTGCGGGCGGCTGGAAGCCAGGCAGGCGCGCCAGTTCCACACCATCGCCGTACAGCGACAGGGTCGGGGTCTGGCGCAGGCCAAGGGAGCGGAACAGGTCTTCGCCAACGTCTTCCAGCCCCACCTTCAGCAGCGCAAGGCCGGTGGCAGCAGGATCATCCGCCACCTTGCGCAGCGACATCTCAAGCATCCTGCAGCCCGGGCAGTCCTGCTTGTGGAAATCCACAAGCAACTGTGGGTGGCCGGTGATGGCGGCGTGGAATTCTTCAGCTGATCGCGCGTGCAGCGTCTTCATGGTGCGGTGTCCTTCGGGTCGGGGCGCGGGCAGCGCCGGCAATGGCCAGGACCTCGTCGGTCCAGCGCCTGATTGTCCGGGTATCCCGGTCGCCATGGGGCATCTGCTCGATCTCCAGCGTCGGCAAGCGGGTGTCGAAGAAGGCGGCTATGCGGCGTACCGCACCACAGTAGTACTTCTCGCCCCACTGCGTTTCGCCGGTGCCGAACACGGCGACGCGCGGCGGCATGCCGACGGCCTCCACCAGCTGGGCGATGAAGCGCTTCATCTCCGGCGGCGTTCGGCCGCCGTTGTCGGTCCACGCTCCGAGCACGTACAGGTCGTGGTGCGGATCCGGGCCGGCGGCATCCAGCCCCTGGATGTCTGTCTCGATCCAGCTCATCTGGTGCAAGCGTTCCTCGCAACGCGCCCGCACCAGGCGGGCGACGTCGCGCGTATTGCCACTCAGCGACGTGTAGGCGATGAGGATGCGCATGGCTCAGAGGTCGTCGAAGCCGTTGTCCACGTTGGTCTTCTTGTAGGAGGCGTTGCGCATCTCGAAGAAGTCGGTCTTGGTCTCGGTGAAGTTGTCCGCGTAGGCACGGATCCACGGCATCACATTCTCGGTAGCATCCGGATACAGGCTCTCGATGCCCAGCATGCCGGCCATCTTGTTGGCCCGGTATTGCACGTAGCGGATCATTTCATCCACGTTGATCCCGTCGATGCCGTCAAGCACTTCCCCGGTCCACTGCACCTCCAGCTCCACCGCATGCTCGAACGCGCGGTGCACGTATTCCGCCAGTTCGTCGCTCTGCAGCGCGGGGTGTTCGCCGACGATGGCGCGGATCACCTCGCTGATGAACTTGGTGTGGGCCAGCTCGTCGCGGTTGATGAAGCTGATGACCTTGCCGGTGCCCGCCATCCGGTTCTGGCGCACCAGGTTGTAGAAGTACGCAAAACCGGAATAGAAGTTGATGCCCTCCAGGATTGATGACTGGATCAGCGCGCGCAGCAGGGTCTCGGCCGTCTTCTCGCGCATGAAGTCGTCATAGGAGGTCATGATCGGCGCGTTGCGCTTGAGGATCGTGGGGTGGGTGCGGGCGATCTCGAAGATCCGCTTCTGGTTCTCCAGGTCGGTGATCGAGGACAGCACGTAGCTGTAGCTCTCGTTGTGGATGACCTCCTGCTGGCCGATGATCGCCGCGTTGGCGTGCGCGGCCGGGTCCGTGATGTATTCGGCGACGTTGTAGATGAAGCGGGTCTGCGGCGAATCCAGCGTGGCCAGCAGGCCGATGATGGAGTCGTAGGCGTTTTTCTCGCGCGCCGACAGGTCGCCGTACTCGCGCGCGTCGGCCTTCATGTCCACCTCGTCCGGGATCCAGAAGTTGGTGGAGAGCTCCTTGTAGGCCCGGTAGAACGACGGATACGGAATATCGTTCCAGTTGAGGATGCCGCTGGTGCGGCCATTGATGATCCCGGTCGAACGGTTCGGATGGCGCGGCTCGAGGATCCGGATGCGCTCAAGCGGCGTGGCGGTGGTGGGTGCAGTGGCGGACATAGGTACTTTCTCTGTTTCGGTTGCGCCCGGCGGCGCGACCACTCTGGAGGAAAGCCCCCCTGGGCCAGGGGGGCGCGCCCAAGGCGCGGGGGTGTGGGAGCGAAAAGTGCAGGGTCCACGGTTCGCGGAACGAACCGTGGAAGCGGAGCGCGAACGCGCTCAGCTACTGCACCACTCGCACTCGGCAATATCGATGTCGTTGGAGCGTACGTAGTAGGTGGTTTTCAGCCCCTCTCGCCAGGCGCTCATGTGCAGCTCCAGCAGGGTGCTGGCGCGGATGGTGCTGGGCACGTAGAAGTTGAAGCTGATCGACTGGTCGACGTGGCGCTGGCGGCGCGCGTTCTGGCGCACGGACGCGAACTGGTCGAGCTTGTAGGAGCCCTTCTCGTAGTACGGCCAGGTGTCCAGCGACAGCCCCGGTGCGGCCACCGGGCGGCGGTAGTCCTTCTTTTCCTCGTAGTAGAACGCCGAGTAGATGGGATCGATCGAGGCGGTGCTGCCAGCGATCTGGGCGGTGGACATGTTCGGCGCAACCGCCATCAGCCAGCCGTTGCGCAGCCCGTTCACCGCCACCTGCGCGGCCAGGTCGAGCCACTGCGCGCTGTTGTAGCCGCGGTCGCGGAAGTAGGCGCCGTTGTGCCAGTCGCTGCCGGTGAAGGCCGGGTAGCTGCCCTTCTCCTTCGCCAGCTCCATGCTGGCCTGCACCGTCAGGTAGTTGATGCGCTCGTACAGCGCATCGCTGAAGTCCTCCGCCTCGGGCGTGTTCCAGTGGATGCCCTTCTGGGCCAGCAGGTGGTGCCAGCCAAAGGTGCCCAGGCCGATAGCGCGGTACTTCCGGTTGGTGATGGTGGCCTGCGGCACCGGCAGCTGGTTGAGGTCGATCACGTTGTCGAGCATGCGGACCTGGATCGGGATCAGGCGCTCGAGGACGTCGGTGATCAGGTCCACCTGCCCGTCACTCGGGACGATCGCCCGGCCCAGGTTGATCGATGACAGGTTGCAGACCACGAAGTCGCCGGCCTGCTTCGTGGTCACGATCTGGTTGCCGGAAATGATCTCCTGCATCAGCCGGGTGGGGCTCATGTTCTGCAGGATCTCGGTGCACAGGTTGGACGAATACACCATGCCCGCGTGCTTGTTCGGGTTCTTCCGGTTGACCTCGTCGCGGTAGAACATGAACGGGTTGCCCGTTTCCAGCTGGCTGACCATCAGCCGCTTGAAGATGTCGATGGCCTTGACGGTCTTGCGCGAGATGCGCTCGTCGGCCACCACTTCCTCATAGCGCCTGCGGAAGCTGCCGTCCGGGTCGCCCTTCTTCTCGTCAAAGAAATCCTGCAGGTACCAGCCCTTGACCCGGTGCACCTCGTGCGGGTCAAACAGGTACCAGTCGCCGCGACGCTCCACCGCCTCCATGAACAGGTCCGGGATGCAGACGGCAGTAAACACGTCGTGCGCGCGCAGGCGCTGGTCGCCGTTGTTGAGCCGCAGGTCCAGGAAGGCCTCGATGTCGCGGTGCCAGACGTCCAGGTACACCGCCACCGCGCCCTTGCGCTGGCCCAGCTGATCCACTGACACGGCGGTGTTGTTGAGCTGCTTGATCCACGGCACCACGCCGCCCGACGAGTTGGGCACGCCGCGGATGGCCGAGCCGGCCGCGCGCACGTAACCCATGTAGGCGCCCACGCCGCCGCCGCCCTTGGAGACCCGGGCGATGTCGGTGTTGGAGTCGTAGATGCCCTGCAATGAATCGTCCACGGTGTCGATGAAGCACGACGACAGCTGGCCGCCCACCTTGCCGGCGTTCTGCAGGGTGGGCGTGGCCACGGTCATGTACAGGTTCGAGAGCGCCCAGTAGGCCTCGCCCACCAGCTGCATGCGGCGCGCGCGCGGCTGCTCGTCCTGCATCAGGTACAGGGCGATCGTCAGCCAGCGCTCCTGCGGCAGCTCGTAGACATTGCGGGCGGTGTCGGTGGCCAGGTAGCGGGTGGCCAGCAGGTACAGTCCGTTGTAGTTGAACAGCAGGTCGCGATCCGGCTCGATCAGGCGGCCGGCTTCCTCCAGTTCCTCCTTGGAGTAGGCGCGCAGGATGTCGTTGGAGTAGATATTGCGATCGGCCAGGCTCTCCTGCAGGCCGACGTAGGAGCCATATTTTTCCCCCACGTCGTAGAAGCGGTTGCGGCTGGCGCGCTTGTACAGCCGGCGCAGGTAGACCCGGGCCGCGAACATCTCCCACTCCGGAGCGGTGACATCGACCCGGGCCTCGGCCTCGCGGATCAGGTGATCGACCAGGTCGTCGGCGTTGACGGCGTGCTTGCGCTCGACGAAGCCGAACACGCTCGCCTTGTATCCATCGATGTCCAGCTGCGGGAACTCCGCATGGACCCGGTCGATGGCACGCTCCAGGCGCGCGCGGTCGTAGGGGGTGCGCCGGTTGCCGGCTTCCTTGGTGATCCAGGTGGTGGGGCCGGCGTCGTCCCCGTGGGTGGGGGACGCCGGGGCGGGGGCGGCGACGGGGCCATCAAGCGTATCCATGTCTGCTCCTGCAGGTCGAGCGCACGGCCGCTGTCCCTCGACAGGCGGCTGGGCCGGGTCATTGCAGGGTGGGGAAGCGGCGTCGCAGCGGCGGCGACGGCGCCCCTTGGACGGGAACGGCCGCGCGCGTGCTTCGCCAGCCATCTCCCCCCGGAGATTCCGCGGCCGGCACCGCGCGGCGTGCTTGCGCGCGGCTGTCGGCAGGTCTTCGGGCTCATGGGCACGGAGGCGCCTGGCCTCCACCTTGCCCGCCGCTTCCCGGTGCCGTGGCGGCTCCAGTGCTGTGTGGCGGGGTCGTTCCCAATTACCGCTGCGGGGCAGCGCCGGAATGGCCCATGGGGCTTCACCGGCTTCCCTTTTCATCCGGCGGGTAGCGCCCGCCAGAACCGACAGGCACAACATATCGTGGGCCGAAGATTTGTCAACGCAAAATGTTGTGGAACACTGCAGGCGTGTTCCACGAGGCCCGGCTCAGGGCCGGTGTTCGCTGGCCAGGTATTCCGCGCTGCGCATCTCGATCAGGCGCGATGCCGTGCGCTCGAACGCGCCTGCCAGCCGTTCGCCGGTGTACAGCCCGGGTGGCTCCGCGTCGGCGGTGCACAGCAGGTTGACGTTGCGATCGTAGAGCTCGTCGATGAGCGTCACCAGCCGGCGTGCGGCGTCGTCGCAGCGTTCGTTGAGCAGCGGGATGTTGCCCAGCAGCAGGGTATGGAACTCGCGCGCGATCTCGATGTAGTCGCTGGCCCCGCGGGGGCCTTCGCACAGAGCCTCGAAGTCGAACCAGGCCATGCCCGGGCTGCGGGCGCGCACGGCGATCCGCCGCCCTTCCAGTTCGATCCCCGCATCGCGGTGGCCGTCATCGCCCCCCAGCTCGCGCCAGCGCTGCTCCAGCCATGCATCGGAGCCGACGTCCAGGGGCGTGCGATAGACCGGCGAGCGGGTCAGCGCACGCAGCCGGTAGTCGGTTTCGCTTTCGATGTACAACACCTTGCAGTGGCGCTGGATCAGGTCGATTGCCGGCAGGAAGCGCGCGCGCTGCAGGCCGTCGCGGTAAAGATCGGGCGGGGCCACGTTGGACGTGGTCACCAGCACGATGCCCTCGTTGAACATGCACTCGAGCAGCCGGGCCAGGATCATCGCATCGCCGATGTCGCCAACGAAGAACTCGTCCAGCACCAGCACCCGCAGGCCCCCCCTGCGCCAGCCGCGCACGATCAGCGCCAGCCGGTCGCGTTCGCCGCCATGCGCGCGCAGCTGCGCGTGCACCTGGCGCATGAAGCGGTGGAAGTGGGTGCGGTACTTGCCGTCGCCGGCACCCGCCCCGCCGGTGGCGAGGTCGGCGCCGCGCAGTTCGCGCAGGGGCAGCGCCGCGTGGAACAGGTCCACCAGGAAGGTCTTGCCGCGGCCTACGCCGCCCCACAGGTACAGGCCGGCGACCGGCGCCGGCTGGCCGGTGCCGCGAAGGCGCTGCAGCAGGCTGGGCCGCTGCGGCACGCGCACGGCTTCGCGGTGGATCCGGTCGAGTTCTTCCAGCACCGCGCGCTGGGCCGGATCGTCCTGCCACTCGCCCGCCGCCACCCCGGCGGCGTAGGCCTGCGAGGGGGTTTGCGCCGCGGCGCGCTCAGGCATCCGCGGCGGGCAGGTACTGGCGCACGCCGTTCTTGATCGCCCCGCGCAGGTCCAGCAGCTTGCGATGGAAGAAGTGCCCGCTGTCGGGGATGCGGACCAGCTCGGCCTGCGCATCGGTGCGCTCGAGCCAGTCGTACACGGCCTGCGGATCGACGATCTCGTCTTCCTCGCCCTGGATCACCAGCCAGGGGAAGGTCGGGGTCCGGACCTTGCTGAAGTCCCAGCGGCCGGCCGGCGGGGCGATCGATATCAGCATGCCGGGTTCGATCTCATGCGCGGCCGCCAGGCTGACGTAGGCGCCGAAGCTGAAACCGGCCAGCCACAGCCGCTGGCCCGGGCGCTGCGAGCGGACCCAGGCGGCCACCGCCAGCAGATCGTCGACCTCGCCGCGGCCCTCGTCGAACTCGCCCTCCGAAGCGCCGGTGCCGCGGAAGTTGAAGCGCACCGTGGTCGCGCCCAGCTCGCGCAGCGCGCGCGCGGTCATGGTCACGACCTTGTTGTGCATGGTGCCGCCCTCTGTGGGCAGCGGGTGGCAGATGATCGCCACCAGCGGCAGCGCCGCGACGTCGTCATCCGGATGGTCGACGGCCACCTCGAGCCCGCCGGCGGGGCCGGGCAGGGTCAGGGCGCTCGATTCGGTTGGAAATGTGGGGGTATCCATGGATGGAATGATAGGCGATCGGGCATCCCGGCACGGCTTGCACAAACGAAAACGCCGCCCGGAGGCGGCGCATTCGGGCGGCCGGCAAGGCGCCTCAGTTGAGGTTGTCGAGCATCCAGTCGACCGACGCGATCACCTGCTCATCGCTCAGCGCCGGGTTGCCGCCGCGCGCCGGCATGAAGCCGGTGTCCCCGGTGAAGCCTTCGATGGCGTGGGTGTAGAGGGTGTCGCGGCCCTTGGGAATGCGCGATGCCCAGTCGGTCTGGGTCAGCGTGGGGGCACCGGCCACGCCCGCGCCGTGGCAGCCCGCGCACAGGTTGTCGTAGATTTCACCGCCGTCCAGGGTGCCGCCATAGGCCACCTGCGATTCTGCCTGCGCGGCGGCCGCGGCCGCTGCGGCGGCCTGGGCCGCGGCGCCGGTGGAGCCGGCGTAGACGTCGGCCACCGGCGCAATGCGCTCGGCCTGGGCCAGCATGGCGGTCTGGGACTCCTGCGGCGGGACGGCCTTGTGCAGCCAGGCGGACAGGCCCACCAGTCCACCCGTGACCACGGCAAGGAACAGGATCACCAGGGAGAACTTTTTCAGGAAGTCGAGATCGTAATTGCGCACGTCGGCACCCTTTGGCGTGGCCGGGCCACAGCTGGGGCGGAAGTATAGAACACGCGAGGGGCGTGCCGCAGCCGGCGGGCGATGACTTCGATCAATGCGCCCGCGGCGCTGGTGCGGCAAGCTGCCATGACAGAACTACGGAGAAACCCATGTACCAACGCCTGCTGGTTGCCCTGGACAACACCAAGACCTCCAGGCTCGCCCTGGACCATGCCGCCGAGCTCGCCCGCCTGTCCGGTGCCACCGTGGTGCTGCTGCACGTGCTGGAGAGTTTCCGCCACGTCAGCGGATTCGAGTCGCCGAAGGTCTACGCCGAGGAAGTGCTGCCGCGGATGCGCGAGAAGGGCCGCCAGCTGCTGGACGAGGTCGCCGCGCCGCTGGTGGAGCAGGGGATCGACGTGGAGACGGTGTTGCTCGAGGGCAGCGACGAGCGCGTGGCCGAGGTCATTGCCCGCCGCGCCCGGGAAGCCGGCGTGGACCTGGTGATCATGGGCACCCACGGCCGGCGCGGAGTGAACCGCCTGCTGCTGGGCAGCGACGCCGAGCACGTGGCGCGCATCGCGCACGCGCCGGTGATGCTGGTGCGGAAGGCGGAGTAGATCCGCAAGAAGGTGGCGCGCCTGGAGGGATTCGAACCCCCGACCAACGGCTTCGGAAGCCGCTACTCTATCCAGCTGAGCTACAGGCGCGTAGCCAGTCATTTTCCACCATCTGCGCGCAAGACGCGAGTCCCTCGTTCCCCGCCCGTGCCGATCGCGGCCAGGAGCGGCTGTTATTGCGCGGTTTCATGGTGGAATGCGCGTCCAACCGGGCTCCAGCCTAAAGCTTCCCGCCAAGCTTGAGTCGCCTGATCACCATCCCCGTCGCGGCAACGGCCCAGATCTCCGCGAACCAGGGCAGCATGGCCAGGAGCTGACTGCCCTGGTGGATCGCGCCGTTGGCGGACATGCACTGCAGCGACAGGCTGGTCCGGGTTTCGCCCGGGATGCTGAAGACCTGCTTGGCCACGAACGCGTCCGGATAGCCTGCCGGGCAGGCCAGCGGAGCGACCAGGCTCATCAGGCCCGGCCAGAGCAGTTGCAGCAGGACTGCGGTCAGCGCCAGGGCGAACAGCGCGGAGACCGGCACGATCAGTCGCAGGTCCGGGGCGGATGACGGGCCGGTCACAGCAGGTTCCCGTCGGCGTCGTATATGTGCCGGGCAGCGCCGCGACGCGCATCCGAATGGGAGACTGAAAACCGCGGAGTGGAGATCAGCCCGGTGCGGCGGTCCACTTCGGCGCTGATCTCAAGGCTCCCCAGCCGCCCTTCGGTGAATCCGGCGCGCCGACCGGCATCGGCCACCAGCTCGGGCAGCCGGTCCAGGGCGCGGAAGTCGCCGAGCATGAAGCCAGCCGGTTCCCGATGCTCCACGTTAACCGGATCTGCGCTGGTGATTCGCCCGTTCCTGTACCGGTAGCGGTCCCAGTTGCCGGGCGTGCGCGGATCGGCCGCCTCCAGGGTTACTTCCTGCGGGCTGATGCGAATGGAGGCGACCGGAAGCTGGCCGGGGTCGGCGGAGACCCTTGCGGCCACCGCTTCCACCGCTTCGCGTACCACGAAGGGTTCTGCGCCAACGCCGCGGCGGCCGGCTTCAGAAAGGATGTCCGAATGGTCCCGGGCGCCGATGCAGCCGCCGAGCAGCAGCACCGCGGCCACGGGGAGGAACAACAGGTGGGCCCGCATATCGCCCGCCAGTATCCCCGCCGTTTGTGACAAGCGCTCGAAAGCTCCGCCAGCACCGCGCCCGCCGTCGGACGCGGGCCCGCCTGGACCCGGGCGCGGCCGTTCTTGCTACGCTTTCGCGGTGGAATACGAACGATACGCCGCGCCCCCGCCCCCGCCGGCCCCCTCGCGGTTGTCCCTGTACTGGAAGCTGATGCGCGCCGACCGGCCGATCGGCTGGCTGCTGCTGCTGTGGCCCACCTGGTGGGCGCTGTGGCTGGCGGCCGGCGGCTTCCCGCCGCCGTGGATCCTGTTCGTGTTCACCGCCGGGGTGTGGCTGACCCGCTCGGCCGGGTGCGTGATCAACGATTACGCCGACCGCTGGCTGGACCCGCACGTGGAGCGCACCCGCGAACGGCCCCTGGCCACCGGCGCGGTCTCCGGACGCGAGGCCCTGGTCCTGTTCGCGGTGCTGATGCTGGCGGCGTTCGCGCTGGTGCTCACCATGAACCGGCTCACCATCCTGCTCAGCTTCGTGGGCCTGGTACTGGCGGCCAGCTACCCGTACCTCAAGCGCTACACCTACCTGCCGCAGGTGTACCTGGGGCTGGCGTTCGGCTGGGCGATCCCGATGGCGTTCGCGGCGGTGCAGGGCGAAGTGCCGCCGCTGGCATGGCTGCTGTACGTGGGCAACATCTTCTGGACCACCGCCTACGACACCTGGTATGCGATGGTCGACCGCGACGACGACATCAAGGTCAACAGCAAGTCCACCGCGATCCTGTTCGGCGAGATGGACTTGGTGGCGCAGGGCGTGCTGTACGCGCTGTTCTTCCTGGCCCTGGCGCTGGTGGGCCGGCAGGCCGGGCTGGGCGCCATCTACTGGGCGGGGCTGGGCGTGGCCGTGCTGCTGGTGGCCTGGGAGTTCATGCTGGCGCGCTACCGCGACCGCGAGGCCTGCTTCCGCGCCTTCCTGCACAACCACTGGGTAGGCATGGCGGTGTTCGCGGGGATCGCGCTGGATTACGCGCTGGGCTGAGTCAGGCCAGGGTCCGCGTGCGGGCCCGCAGCCGCAGTGCCACGACCACCTGCAGCACGCCGTACAGCAGGGCGCCGATGGCGATCCACACCATCACCGCCAGCAGGCCGATCTCCGGACGCACCAGGAACAGAATCCCCAGGGCCAGGGCCAGTGCTCCGCTCAGGGCGAGCAGCCACTCGCCGTTGATCAGCTTGCGCACCTGGATCGCGAACACGATGCGGGCGATGCCGGCGATCACCAGCCACAGCGCGATCAGCCACAGCATCGCGGTCGCCATCTCCATGGGCCACACCACGGCGGCCAGGCCGAACCCGATCGAGACCAAGGCATAGACCACAAGCAGCCAGCGCGGCAGGGCGAGGTCGCCGCGGATGGCGCTGAGCAGGCTCACCAGCCCGTCAAGCAAGGCCAGCAGGCCGAACGCCATCACCAGCGCGATCAGCGAATATTCGGGCCACACCAGCAGGGCGATGCCGAACACGATCGCGGCCAGTCCGTACAGCAAAAACACCCACCAGCTGCGGCGGATGCCCTTCATCAGGCGCGAATCCATGGCGCGCTCCATCGGGACCTGCGGATCTGGATACGCGAGCGCCGTGGCAGCGTCAAGGCGCCCGCGCGCACACCCAGGCGTCGACCCGCTCCACGCCGGCCAGGTGCAGGGCGCGCGCCGCGGCGTGCAGGGTGGCGCCCGTGGTCATGACGTCATCCACCAGTACAACGTGCCGCGGGAGGTCGGCGCCTGCGGCAAGGAACGCGTCACGCAGGTTGCGTGCGCGCTCGGCCTTGCCCAGTTCGGACTGCGCCGCCGTGGCCCGTACCCGGCGCAACAGCTCCGGCCGCAATGGGGACCCGAGCACCTTCGCCAGCGGTCGTGCCAGTTCGAGCGCCTGGTCGTAGCCGCGCTGGCGCAGGCGTGCGCGGTGCAGGGGAACCGGCACCAGCGCACCCGGCCGTTCCAGCGGCGCGCAGCGCTCTGCCATCAGCTGCGCGAGCAGGCGCCCCGCGGCCAGGTCACGGTGGAACTTGAAGCGCGGCAACAGGCAATCGACGGGCGCGGAGTAAATACAGGCGGCGTGCACGCGCTGCAGCGGCGGTGGATCGGCCCGGCAGGCGCTGCAGGGGGTGTCGGCCGCCTGCGTGCCGGTGCGCGGCATTGCGCAGGAGGGGCAGGCAGGGCCCAGCCAGGGCACGCCGGCGAGGCACTGGGGGCACAGGCCGATCGCCTCGCACGCCTCCTCCTGGCAGACCAGGCAGCGCCCGGGCCAGAGCAGGGCGGCGGCATCATTGCGCAGCCAGAAGCCGATCCGCCGCCGCAAGCCGTCAACTTTTTCGGCGGCGGTTTGGTTGACAGCTGTTGACATGCTTTCCAGACTGGCCGGTCTGTCCCGCCGAAGCAGTCGGAAAAACGCCATGCCTGCCGTCAGCCAAACCCCCGCTCCCCGCACGGATTGGAGCCGCGAGGAAATCCAGTCCCTGTTCGACCTGCCGTTCCCGGAGCTGCTGCACCACGCGGCCACCGTGCACCGGGCGCACTACGACCCGGCCGAGGTACAGGTAAGCACGCTGCTGTCGGTCAAGACCGGCGGTTGCCCGGAGGATTGCGCCTACTGCCCGCAGGCCCAGCGCTACCACACCGGCGTGGATGCGACCAAGCTCATGGCCACCGACGAGGTGCTGGAAAAGGCGCGCCAGGCCAAGGCCGCCGGCGCCAGCCGCTTCTGCATGGGCGCCGCGTGGCGTTCCCCCAAGGACCGCGACATCCCGAAGGTGGCGGAGATGATCCGCGAGGTGAAGGCGCTGGGGCTGGAAACCTGCGCCACCCTGGGGATGCTCACCGGTGAGCAGGCCGGCGCGCTCAAGGCCGCTGGACTGGACTATTACAACCACAACATCGACACCGACCCCGAGTACTACGACTCGATCGTGGGCACCCGCGAGTTCCAGGACCGCCTGGACACGCTCGGCCACGTGCGCGATGCGGGCCTGAAGACCTGCTGCGGCGGCATCGTCGGCATGGGCGAGTCGCGCGCCCAGCGCGCCGGCCTGCTGCATGCGCTGGCCACGCTGCCGGCGCATCCGGACTCGGTGCCGATCAACCGCCTGGTGCAGGTGGCCGGCACGCCGCTGGCGGAAAAGAACACCGTGGCCGAACTCGATCCGTTCGAGTTCGTGCGCACCATCGCCGTGGCGCGCATCCTCATGCCGCGCTCGATGGTGCGCCTGTCGGCCGGGCGCGAGCAGATGAGCGACGAGCTGCAGGCGCTGTGCTTCCTGGCCGGCGCCAACTCGATCTTCTACGGCGAGAAGCTGCTGACCACCGGCAACCCGGACACCGAGCGCGACCTGGCCCTGTTCCAGCGCCTGGGCTTGCGCGCGATGCAGGTGGAAGTGGACGCCCACGGGCATGACCACGGCGGCACCGTGCACGCGGACATCGTGGCCCCGGCCAGGACCTGCGCGGCGTGATCCCCTGGTACGCCTGGGCGTACCTGCTGTTGCTCGCACTGATCGCCGGGCATGACTTCCTCGGGCACAGGCGCGGCCGCGTGCGGCCGCGGGCACTGCTGTTGCGGCTGGGAGCCATGGCCGTGGTGATGCTGGGGGTGGTGCTGTTTTACCTGCGCCAGGGCGCGGGGATGGTGTACATGCTGCTGCTGTTCCTGGCGGTGCTGGTGCTGGCGCAAACCTCCGTTGCCGCGGCCCAGCGCATGCGCGAGGTGCCGGTTCCGCCGCGCGAGCGGGTGGCTACCGCCGTGGGTGGGCTGGCCACGCTGCCGGCGATCGCGATGGGCGCGATCGCGGTGTGGGCGCGCCAGGGTGTCTGAGCGCGAAGACCTGCGTGCCCGCGTGGCCGCGCTGCGTTCGCGCCGCCGGCTGCAGGCCCGCGAGCGGGTGCGCCGCACGGTGCTGCGCCGCGATGGGGTGCGCTGCGAGGTGGCGGGCGCGGACGGCGCGCCGCGCTGGCTGGTCAACTTCTGCAGCAATGATTACCTGGGGCTGGCGCAGCAGTTCGGGGTCGCCAGCGCGCTGGCCGACGCGGCTGCACGCTCCGGGGCGGGCGGCGTGGCCTCGCACCTGGTGTGCGGGCACACCGCCGAGCACGAAGCGCTGGAGCGCGAGCTGGCCGACTGGCTGCAGGTGCCGCGGGCGCTGCTGCTGGGCAGCGGCTACATGGCCAACCTCGCCGTCGTGCAGTCGCTGCTGGGCGATGGCGATGTGTGCGTGCAGGACCGGCTCAACCACGCCAGCCTCATCGACGCCGCGCACCTGGCCGGCTGCCGCCTGAGGCGCTATCCGCATGCCGACGCGGAAGGCGCGCTGCGCCAGCTGCGCGCGGCGCCGGGCGGGGCCGCGATGCTGGCCACCGACGGCGTCTTCAGCATGGACGGCAACGTGGCCCCGCTGCGCGAGCTGGCGGCCGCCGCGGACGCGGAAGGCGCGCTGATGTACGTGGACGACGCCCATGGCGTCGGCGTGCTGGGCCCGGAGGGCCGCGGCAGCGTGGCCGCGGCGCGGCTGGAGGCCGACCGCGTGCCGCTCCAGCTGGTCACCATGGGCAAGGCGCTGGGAGGCTATGGCGCCGCGGTGGTTGGCGAGGCGGCGCTGGTGGATCACCTTGCCGCCACCGCGCGGCCCTACATCTACACCACCGCACTGCCGCCGGCGCTGGCCGCGGCCTCGCTGGCCGCAGTGAAGCTTGCACGCCGCGAGCACTGGCGTCGCGGCAAGCTGGCGGCGCTCGTCCTGCGCCTCCGGCGAGGGCTGGCCGCGCGGGGCTTCGAATTGATGGAATCGGACACCGCCATCCAGCCGCTGCTCTGCGGCGAGGATGCGCGCGCGCTGGCGATGTCGCGTGCGCTGGAAGCATCGGGCTGGTGGGTCGCGGCCATCCGCCCCCCCACAGTGCCCGAAGGGCGTGCGCGCCTGCGCATCACGCTCACCGCCGCGCACTCGGAGAATGATGTGGATGGGCTGGTGGAAGCCCTTGAACGGGCGCGCGACGAAGTGGATGGCGCGCCGCACCGCCACGGGAGCCTGCAATGAACACCCTGCATATCGAAACCACCGGCAGCGGGCCCGACCTGGTGCTGCTGCACGGCTGGGCCATGCACGGGGGCGTGTTCGCGCCCCTGGTCGAGCGCCTGGCGCACGATCACACCCTGCACCTGGTGGACCTGCCTGGCCACGGCCACAGCGTCCAGGCCGCCCTTCCGCTGGCGATTGCCCCGGTGGTGGAGGAGCTGGTGGCCCGGCTGCCGCGGGCGCTGTGGCTGGGCTGGTCGCTGGGCGGGCTGTTTGCGCTGCAGGCGGCGCTGGCACGCACCCGGTCGGTACGCGGCGTGGCCCTGCTGTGTTCCAGCCCCCGGTTCGTGCGGGAGCCCGCCGGCGAGGGCGCATGGCGCCACGGCATGTCGCCGGAGATCTTCGAGGACTTCGCGGCCGGCCTGCGCGATGACTGGCGCGGCACCCTGGAGCGCTTCATCGCCCTGGAGGCGCTCGGCTCGGACCACGCGAAGGAGGAGCTGCGCACCCTGCGCGACAGCCTGTTCGCCCGCGGCGAGCCGGCGGCGGGCGTGCTGGCCACGGGCCTGCGCCTGCTGCGCGACGTGGACCTGCGCGCGGCGCTGCCGGCGCTGCCGGTGCCCAGCCTGTGGCTGGCCGGCCGCCGGGACCGCGTGGTTGATCCGCGCGCGATGCGCGAGGCCGCGGCGATGGCGCCGCGCGCCCACTTCGAGCAGGTGGAGCACGCCGGCCACGCGCCGTTCCTGACCCACGCCGACAGCGTCGCCGACGCCCTGCGGCGCTTTGAATCCACCCTGGAACCCTAGATGTTCGACCGACAGCACATCCGCCATGCCTTCGGCCGCGCCGCCGACACCTACGCCGGTGCCGCCGGCCTCCAGCGCGAAGTCGAGGACTGGCTGCTGGAATCGCTGATGTACCTGGACGACACCGTCCCCGGCACGGTGGTCGACCTGGGCAGCGGGCCGGGTCGTGCGACAGTGGAAATGCGCCGGCGCTGGCCGAAGGCGCGGGTGGTTGCGATCGACATGGCGCTGCCGATGCTGCAGCGGATCGATCCGCGCGCCGGCGGTGGCATCGCCCGCGGCCTGGGCCTGCGGCCGGGGATCGACCGGGTGTGCGCCGACGCGGCCGCGCTGCCGCTGGCCGACGGCACGGTGGACGTGCTGTTTTCCAACCTGTGCCTGCAGTGGGTGGAAGACCTGCAGGCGACGTTCGCCGGCTTCCGCCGGGTGCTGCGCCCCGGCGGGCTGCTGCTGCTGTCGACTTTCGGCCACGACACCCTGCATGAGCTGCGCGAGTCGTTCGCCCAGGCCGACGACGCGCCGCACGTGAGCCCTTTCGTCACCATCGCCGACCTGGGCGATGCGCTGATGCACGCGGGCTTCCGCGACCCGGTGCTGGACCGCGAGGTGCTGGTGCGCGGCTACGACGATGTCCCGGCGCTGATGCGCGAGCTGCGCGCGCTGGGCGCCACCAACGCCCTGGCCGGCCGTCGCCGCACGCTCACCGGGCGCGCCCGGTTCGCCCGCGCCGCGCAGGCCTATGACGCGCTGCGCGGGGGCGACGGCAAGCTGCCGGCCAGCTGGGAGGTGATCACCGCCATGACCTGGGCGCCCGCGCCAGGCGCCCCGATCCGCATGGGCGGGGAGGAGGTCATCAGCTTCCCCGCCAACCGGATTCCGGTTCGCAAGCGCTGAGCCCGCCCTCGCCCGGGATTCAGGCCGGCGCGGCTAGACTCGCCCGCGATGCGCACACTCCTGCTTTCGCTGGCCTTCGCGTGCCTGGCCCTGCCTGCCAGCGCCCAGCAGCGCCAGTATGAAATCGACCTGTCCGGCGTCGACCCGGCGATGGTGCTGGCCAGCGCGGAGGATGTGATCCTGCGCGCGGGCGACCGTGACATCGACACCCTGTACCAGGTGGTGCTTGATGCGTCGAAGTCGGAGAGCGAATCTCGCGAGCTGTGCAGGCTGTTTGATCCTTCCGCCGACCGCAGCCTCGCCGGGCTGCAGCGTACCGCCAATGCGTTGGCTCCCGAGCGGCAGGCGCGTTTTGCCGAGGCGGTGCTGGCCATTGCCGTGTCGGGCATGCAGAACCCGCTGCAGCCGTACGATCCCGCCGGGGCCGACCAGGTGCTGCGGCGCGCCGGCGTGACCGCGATGCTCATCCATGACGGCTTCAGCATCGGCATCGCCGCCACCGGCGATGATCCCGGCAGCCGCCAGGCGCGCTGCCGCTCGTTCCGGCAGCTGGTGGACGTGCTGCAGGATTTCGAGCTGCACGAGCGCGCCGCCGCCACACGCTACCTCATGCTCGAAGGCCTGACCCGCTACGGCGGCGATCTGTAACTGCGCGCGGGGCGCTAACCGGCCTGCCACAGGGCCGCGAAGCGGTCCCACAGGTCGCGGTGGAAGAAGTACATCTCGCGCAGCATGAACCGCCAGCGCGATTCCATGCTGCGAAACCGGGTGGTCGGCGTGGCCGAGCCCAGGGCGTCGATCCCCTGCTCGCGCGCGAGCCGCAGGGCGCGCGCCATGTGCAGGGGATCGCTCACGATGATCGCGCGGCGCAGGCCCCGTTCGTCCATCAGCAGCGCCGCCTGTTCCAGGTTGCCGCGGGTGGTGCGCGAGACGGTTTCGATCAGGATGCGC
This sequence comes from Luteimonas sp. JM171, assembly GCF_001717465.1. Lineage (NCBI taxonomy): Bacteria > Pseudomonadati > Pseudomonadota > Gammaproteobacteria > Lysobacterales > Lysobacteraceae > Luteimonas > Luteimonas sp. JM171. The sequence continues at coordinate 1,198,545 of NZ_CP017074.1, forward strand.
TCCTCGGGAACACCCTTGTCGATCGCATAGCGCCGCGCCACTTCCGATTCGGCGAAGCGGGCGCCTTCGCCGCCGAAGCCGCCGGTGAAAATCAGCCACTGCCCCAGGCCCTGCTCATGCAGGTGGATCCCGTGGACGATGCGCTGCTCGAACACGGGGGAGGGCCGTGCGTCATAGGCTGCGGCGCCCAGCACGATGATGGCATCGGCCGGGGCCGCTTCGTCGCGGGCGCCGGTCCAGCTGATCCAGGCGGCCACGCCGCCCAGCCACAGCAGCGCCAGCACGCCAAGTCGCAGGGCCACCCCCAGCAGTCGCCGGCCGGTGCCGCGGCGGCGCGGGCGGGTCATGCGACCGCTCCGGCGCGTTGGGCCACGGCGCGGGCTGTGAGATGCTGCGGAGCCGGGCCCACGGTCGTGGCCACGGCCCTGTCACCGGGGGCGGGGAAGGAAGAGCGCATCGACGAAAGCGTAGCCGAAGCCTGAGCGGTTCATCCATGCGCGGGTTCAACCGGCTGAATTAAGCGCTAGTTCAATGGCTTGGGCCGATGCTGGGGCCTATATCACACGGGGGCGATCAAATGAAGATCCGCTATCTTGTCGTCACCGCGCTGGCCGCGCTGCTCCTCGGCGGCTGCGCCACCTACGGCTATCGTGGGGGCAGTGGCGACTACTACTACGGCCGCAGCGCGGGCTCGGGCCACTACGGCGCGCCTTATGGAAGCGTTGGCTACGGCAGCTACGGTGGCCTGTATGGCAGCGTGGGCTACGGGTATCCCCGGGGCTATGGGCGCTACAGCTACTGGCCCCGCAGCTATTACGGCTCGCGCTATCCCTACTACGGGTACTACGGCCCCTATTACGGCCGTCCCATCATCGTGCGCCCGCGCCCGGACCACGATCGGCCGCGGGAAAGCCGGCCCAATGCGCCCTGGCGCAACTTGCGCGGCGTGACCAGGGTGGAGCACCGCGAGCGCCCACAGCGGGTGGCCCCCCCCTCGCAGATGCGCACGCAGGGCCAGCGCGAACGGATCCAGCCGTCGATCCCGTCCAACCGCCAGGAGGTCCAGCGCAGCCGCACTTCACCGTGGCGCGCCGGCTCGTCCGCCCGTACCCAGCGCGCCGGTTCCACGCCGGCTCCCGCCCGCCAATCGGCGCCCGTCCGGCAGGCCCGGCCCGCCGCCCGCCCGGCCCCGCGGCCGGCGACTTCACGCCCGCAAGCGCGGGAACGTGACCGGGGTCCCGTCCAGGAGCGCTGAAACCCCTTGCGCGGGGCGGTTTGACGGCGCAAGCTAGGCCTCGAGTGACGGACTGCGTCAGAAGGCGACGCAGAACGGTCAGCCCAATGTCGACACCCGGCGGAAGACTTCCGGATCCCCCCTGTTCCGCTTCCGTCGGGTGTCGGCGCCTGATCAGGCCAATCGGGCCGAGCGCCAAAAAAAACGGGGCCGGATGTCCCCCGACATCCGGCCCCTTCGCTTCCCCGGTTCACGCGTGGCCAGCCCCTGTTCCAGTCCAGCCGCGCCCCCCTTGTGGCGCTTGCCTCGCCGGGTGCACTGGAAGTGTTCGCAGGAAGCGTGCCAACTTTTCGCCGCGGCGCCTGATCGGGCCCGGCGCAACGCGCGATAATTACCGCCATGAGTGCAAACGGTTTCTTCCGATATGACGTGATCGTCGTTGGCGGCGGCCATGCCGGCACCGACGCTGCGCTGGCTTCCGCGCGCGCGGGCGCACGGACGCTGCTGCTCACCCACAGCATCGAGACGATCGGCGCGATGAGCTGCAACCCGGCCATCGGCGGCATCGGCAAGGGCCACCTGGTCAAGGAGATCGATGCGCTGGGCGGGGTGATGGCGAAGGCGGCGGATGCCGCCGGCATCCAGTGGCGCCGCCTCAACGCCTCCAAGGGCGCGGCCGTGCGGGCCACCCGCTGCCAGGCCGATCGCGCGCTGTATCGCGCCTTCATCCGCCGTGCGGTCGAGGGCCAGCCGGGCCTGACGGTATTCCAGGCCGGCGTTGACGACCTGGTGATCGAGGGCGACGCCGTACGCGGCGTGATCACCCAGGGCGGCCAGCGCTTCGATGCGCCGGCCGTGGTGCTCACCGTTGGCACGTTCCTGGGCGGGCGCGTGCACGTGGGCGAGTCGCAGTACTCGGCCGGGCGGGCCGGCGATCCGCCCGCCAACACGCTGGCCGCGCGCCTGCGCGAGCGCCCGTTCGCGGTGGACCGGCTCAAGACCGGCACCCCGCCGCGGATCGATGGACGCACGCTCGACTACTCGCGCATGGCCGTGCAGCCGGGTGACGATCCGCGTCCGGTGTTCTCCTTCATGGGCAGCCGCCAGGACCATCCGCGGCAGGTCGACTGCTGGATCACCCACACCACGGAGCGCACCCACGAGATCATCCGCGGCGCACTGCACCGCTCGCCCCTGTATTCGGGGCAGATCGAAGGCGTGGGCCCGCGCTACTGCCCGTCGATCGAGGACAAGGTGGTGCGCTTTGCCGACAAGGCCAGCCACCAGGTGTTCGTCGAGCCCGAGGGGCTCGATGTGGCCGAGGTCTATCCCAACGGCATTTCCACCTCGCTGCCGTTCGACGTCCAGCTCGAGCTTGTGCGCAGCGTCACCGGATTCGAGAACGCGCACATCACCCGGCCCGGCTATGCGATCGAATACGACTACTTCGATCCGCGGGGGCTGAAGGCGTCGCTTGAGACGCAAGCGATCGCCGGGCTGTTCTTCGCCGGCCAGATCAACGGCACCACCGGCTACGAGGAAGCGGCCGCGCAGGGCCTGCTGGCGGGCGTCAACGCGGCGCGCCAGGTCCAGGGCCTGGAACCGTGGTCGCCGCGCCGCGACCAGGCCTACATCGGGGTGCTGGTTGATGACCTGATCACCCACGGCACCACCGAGCCCTACCGCATGTTCACCAGCCGCGCCGAATACCGGCTGCAGCTGCGCGAGGACAACGCCGACCTGCGGCTGACCCCGATCGGCCGCGAGCTCGGGCTGGTGGATGACGCGCGCTGGGCGCGCTTCGAGGCCAAGCGCGGAGCGATCGAGCGCGAGACGCAGCGTCTGGGCGGGCTGTGGGCATCGCCCAACAATGCCGCCGGGCGCGAAGCGGTGGAAAGGCTGGGCGTGGAGCTCAGCCGCGAAAACAGCGCCCTGGTCCTGCTGCGCCGGCCGGAGCTGGACTACGCCAGGCTGGTGACGCTGCCGGCCTTCGCGCCGGACGCGCCGGTGGACCCGGAAGTGGCCGAGCAGATCGAGATCGAAACCAAGTACGCGGGCTATCTGCAGCGCCAGCGCGACGAGATCGCGCGCCAGCAGCGGCATGAAACCACGCCGATCCCCGACGGCTTCGACTATGCCTCGGTGCGCGGGCTCTCGGCCGAGGTACAGCAGAAACTCGAGCGCGTGCGCCCGCAGACCATCGGCCAGGCGCGCCGCATTTCCGGTGTCACCCCGGCCGCGGTCTCGCTGCTGCTCGTGCACCTGGAGCGCGGCCGCCGCGCCAGCGCGGCCCGAAGCGGATCAGGCGGGGATGGCCTCCGCGATCGGCGTGTCGCCGTCGTAAAAGTCCACCGTCTGGCGACGGGCCGCGCCGGTCGTGATGACGTGGGTGATCACCTCGGCGACGTTGTCCCGTGAGGTGACGCGCTTGTCGTCGGGCCAGTCGGCCCCGGCCTCTTCCACCCGCTGGATCCGGCCTGTCGCCGGCTCCAGGGTCAGCAGCGCCGGCCCGAGGATGGTGTAGTCGAGCGCGCTCTCGCGCAGCTTTGCGTCGGCGTCGTGCTTGGCCTTGGCGTAGGGGTAAAACGGATCCGACGGGTCCAGCCGGTGCACATCCCTGTCGGCGCCGGCGTAGGAGACCATCACGAAGCGCTGCACGCCGGCCTGTTCCGCCGCCTGCATGGCGCGGACCGCGGCCTCGTAATCCACGGCGTGGGTGCGCTGCGGATTGCCGCCTCCGGCGCCTGCCGAAAACACGATGGCGTCCGCCCCATCGAAGGCTTCGGCCAGCGCCTCGACCCCCGCCGACTCGATGTCCAGCACCACCGGATTGGCGCCGGCAGCGCGGACCGCGTCCGCCTGGCCCGGATTGCGGATGATCGAGTCCACCGTATAACCGGCCTGCCGCAGCTTCGGCGCCGCCAGCAGCGCCACCTTGCCGTGGCCGCCGATGATCACAATGCGTTTCTCGTCGCCCATGCTTCACTCCCGCCTGGAATCAGGAACCTCGACGCGAGAGCATGGACGGCATGACGTTCCCATGGGGTGGACAAGCTGTGCTCGCCCGAAAGCCAAGGTGCCTGACATGACTGATTCGCGGATCGCCGAGGTGATCGACTACTGGCGGCCCGTGGTCGCCAAGCGGCTGTGGATGGAAGCGGACCCCGCGTTCGATCGCGACTTCCGCCAGCGCTTCCTTGGCCTTCACATGGAAGCCGCGGCCCGCCGCTGCGACGGATGGATGGAGACCGCCGGAGGCGCCCTGGCGCTGATGGTCCTGCTCGACCAGTTCCCGCGCAACGCGTTCCGGGGCACCGCCCACATGTATGCCACCGATGGCATGGCGCTGATGCATGCGCGCGAGGCGGAGCGGCGTGGATACATGGAGCAGGTGGAACCGGGGTTCCGGATGTTCTTCGTGTACCCCTTCGCGCATTCGGAAAACCTGGCCGACCTGGAGCGTGCGGTGTCGCTTGCCGCCCGCATCGGCGACGAGTGGGCGCGTCGGGTGGGTGGACACCGCGACACCATCCGCAGGTTCGGGCGGTTTCCGCGGCGCAACCGCCTGCTCGGGCGGGAAAGCACAAGCGGGGAACGCGCGTTCCTGGCAAGGGTCCCCTAGAAGCGCCAGGTCGCGCGTACGTAAAGGTCGTCGTCGCGGCGGGGATGCCCGGTGCCGGCAGGCAGGTCGATTTCGTCACGCCGGCGCAGGCGGACATGCAGCTGCCATGCCGGGGAGACCTGCCAGGCCCAGCGCACTTCGGCCAGCTTCCTGTTGGCAGGGAAGTCGCTCGACAGCAGCCAGCCATCGGCGACCCGGCCGTAGACGAAGCCCAGGTCGTGCTCGGGCGCGATGTCCATGAAGTTGAACGAAGCCTGCCACGACAGCGAGTCGGCGTCGCCGGTGCCGGAATTCATCGTCTCCCGGCGCGGCGTGTTCGGCGCGTAGCCCAATTCGCCGCCGAGCCGGAATTGGGTCCCGCTCGCGCCCAGCGGCCACTGCGCGGTGGCCTTGCCGGTCACGGCGAAATAATCCTCCGTCCGCGGATCGGCGACGCCGTACGGATGCAGTGCCGATGGCAGCCAGTTGACGGTCACCATCCGCTGGATGAGCGGGCCGACCGGGGTTTTGGATTCGGCCGCCGCGAAGACGCCGATGCGCGAGTCGCTGTCGCTGAACGTCAGCGGCTGGCGCAGGTTGCCGGTCGGGCCGCGGCGGTCGTTGTGGCGCACGATGAAGTGGGTGGTCCAGTCCTCGCCGGGACGCCACTGCAGCCACACGCCGTCGGTCCAGGTGACGTCGAAGTTGGGGCTGTCGTTCTGGTCGAGCGACTTCTTCATCACGTCGTCCAGGCCCCAGGCGGCCTGGAAACGGCCCATGCGCACGCTCCATGGCGCATCGGACGGACGGTATTCCAGGTACGCCTCGTCGATCGTTCCCTGGCCGTTTTCCAGCCCGGCCGGGCCCGGCGCGTAGCTGCGCATCCAGAACTCTTCGTCGCCCTGGGCAGTGTCGAGGCGGGCGGCGACGCGGCTGCTGAAATGCCAGCCGCTGCCCAGGTCGCCGCGCACGCGGAATCGGACGCGGGCCCGCAGGCTGTCGGCGTCGGTTTCGGTCCCGCTCCGGGAGCGGGTTTCGGAAGCGACATAGCCGAAGCGGACGTCGCCGCTGGTGGACCACTCCGCGGCATTGGCGCCGCCCACGGACAGCGCCAGCACCACCATGCCGGCAAGACGTTTGCGGTGAGGCAGGACCGGGCAGGAAGCGCGTCGGGGGCGACGGGTACGCATGCTGGCCTCCAGGGGGAGTCGCGGCCCCCCCGCCTGTCCGGATCGTGCCTGCAACCATGCGCGCCGCCAGTGCGCGCGTCTTTGACCTGGATCAACCGGGGCCGGCGCGCGGCCGCGCGCTCAGCGGTATTGGTTCAGATAGCGCGCCTCGAACTGCTGCTTGAGCCAGTGCAAACCGCGCATTCGCGGCAGGGACAGGTTCCGCCGGCCGCTGCGGTACACCAGCATGCCGGCATCCAGTGAATCGACGATGCAAACGAGCTCGGCCTTGAACCCGTGCCCGGCCGGCTGGCCGCGCAGCTCGGCGGCGATGTTCTTTGCCACCGCGCCGGCCTGCAGGTCGGCCTGGTGCGCCTGCTTGGCCATCCAGTCCGGGCCGGGATAGCTGCCGGCGTCTCCCGCCACATACACGCGTTCCATGCCGCGGACACGACAGGTGTGTTCGGCGGCGACGAAGCCGCCTTCCGACAGCGGCAGGTCGCTGCCGTCCAGCCAGGCCGGGCCGGTAAGCCCGGGCATGAACAGGATCAGGTCGGCGGCGAAGTCGCCGCCTTCGGTCACCACCCGATCAGGCTCGAAGCGCAGCGGCTTGTGGCCAAGGTGGGTGTGGATGTTGAGCGCCCGCATGCGCGCCAGCATCTTTGCCACCGCCGCCGGACCCAGCCGCTGGCCGGGCTGCTCCGACGGGTTGAAGAACACCAGTTCGAAGCGCTCGCGCCGGCCCTGTTGCCGCAGCAGGGTGTCGATGCCGAACAGGAATTCGAACATCGGCCCGCCGCGCACCGCACCCGGTTCCTTCGGGTTGGTGGCAAAGCCCACCGCGATGGTGCCGCCGTCCATGGCCGCCAGCCGGTCGCGGATCGATTCGGCGGCGGCGATGCCTTCGCAGGGGATGATCGCGTGCTCGATGCCCGGCAGCCGGCGCAGGTAGCGGCCGCCCGTGGCAATGACCAGGAAGTCGTTGTCCAGCTCCCCGGCGTCCGTGACCACGCGGCGCCCTGCGTCCTTCACCTGCTGCACGCTGCCCTGGTGCCAGCGAACATCGTGTCGGGCGAAGAAGCCTGCGAGCGGAACGCGCAGGTCGCCGCCGCTGCGCTTGCCGGAGGGCAGCCAGATCAGGCTGGGCAGGTACACGAGCTCGTGCCGCGGCGAGACCACGGTGACCGGATCGGCCACGCCCGCCGCGCGCAGGCCGCGGACGGTGGAGAGGGCGGCGAAGCCGCTGCCGAGGATGACGATCCTGTTCATCGGCCCAGTCGGCGTACCCGGCGTCCGCGTTCGTGTTCCAGGCTGATGCGGATGGGACTTTCGATGCTCATGGCTCAGTGACCTCCGGTTGCGGCGGGTTGCGCATGATCAGCGCGTAATACAGCAGTGGGATGACGACCAGGGTCAGCACGGTCGAGACCAGGATCCCGAAGATCAACGAGATTGCCAGACCGTTGAAAATGGGGTCGTCAAGGATGAAGAAGGCGCCGGCCATCGCCGCCAGCGCGGTCAGGGCGATCGGCTGGGCGCGCACCGCGCAGGCGTCGATGATCGCCTGCGCGGGCGGGCGTCCGCGGGCCAGTTCGTGGTTGATGAAGTCCACCAGCAGGATCGAGTTGCGCACGATGATCCCGGCCAGGGCGATCATCCCGATCATGCTGGTGGCGGTGAACTGCATGCCCAGCAGGGCGTGGCCCGGCATCACCCCGATCACGGTGAGCGGGATCGGCGCCATGATCACCAGCGGCACCACGTAGCTGCGGAAGTAGGACACCACCAGCAGGTAGATCAGCACCAGCCCGGCGGCATAGGCGATGCCCATGTCGCGGAAGGTCTCGTAGGTGATCTGCCACTCGCCGTCCCATTTGATCGCGAAGCCGGCGGTGTCTTCCGGCTGGGCGATGTAGTGCTGCGACAGCCACTGGCCGTCGATGGCGTTGCGGGCGACCTGGCCCACGAGGTCGAACATGCCGTACAGCGGGCTGTCGGCGACGATGTTCTCGTCGCCCATCACGTACACGACCGGCAGCAGGTCCTTGTGGTGGATGGCGCCGTCCCAGCGGGCGTCCTGCCTGCGGACCACTTCCGCCAGCGGCACCAGCTGGCCGTCGCCCCCGCGCACGCGCAGCGACAGCACCCCGTCGAGCGAGGCCTGGTCAGCCGCCGGCAGGCGCAGGCGGATCGGGCGCGGGTATTTCGAGCGGCCGTCGATCACGTACGTGGCGTCGTGGCCGGACAGCCCGGCGGCGATGGTGTCGGCGATGGCAGCCTGCGACACACCCAGGCGGGCGGCGCGCTCGCGATCGATCACCAGCACCTCGCGCGCGGCGTCGGCCTCGACGCTGGTGTCGACGTCGACGATGCCTTCGGTGGCGAGGAAGCGGTGCTCCAGCGCCTTCGCGACCCGGCGCTGGGCGTCGTAGTCGGGGCCATAGACCTCGGCAACGATCGGCGACAGTACGGGCGGCCCCGGCGGCACCTCGACCACTTTCACCGAGGCGCCGTGGTCGCGGCCGATCGCGTCCAGCACCGGACGCAGCGCGACCGCGATGTCGTGGCTCTTGCGGCTGCGCCCGCGGCGGTCGACCAGGTTCACCTGCAGGTCGCCGACGTTGGCGCCGGCGCGCAGGTCGTACTGGCGCACCAGGCCATTGAAGTTGATCGGCGCGGCCGTGCCGGCATAGGCCTGCCAGTGCAGCACCTCGGGTACCCGGTCGATGGCCACGGCCAGCTCGGTGAGCAGGGCCGCGGTGTCCTCGAGCGTGTGGCCCTCCGGCGTGTCGACCACCACCTGCAGCTCCGACTTGTTGTCGAAGGGCATCATCTTCAGCACCACCAGCCGGAAGCCGGCCAGGCTCACCGCCACCAGCACCAGCGCGGCCATCGAGGCGAACAGCAGCTGGCGGCGGCGCGGGCCGCGCGTCGGATCGAGGAAGGGGGTCATCAGCCGCGCGAAGAAGCGGTGCAGGCGCGCTGCAATCGTGCCATCGGCGTGGGCGTGGCCCGGATCCGCGCCGGCGCCGTCCGGGTCCGCTTCCGTGGCCGCGCCGTCGCCGCCATGTCGCCTGAGCAGCTTCAGCGACAGCCACGGCGTCACCAGCAGGGCGATGATGAGCGAGAGCAGCATGCCGACCGAGGCGTTGACCGGGATCGGGCGCATGTACGGGCCCATCAACCCGCTGACGAAGGCCATCGGCAGCAGGGCGGCGATTACGGTGAAGGTGGCCAGGATGGTCGGCCCGCCGACTTCGTCCACGGCCGGCGGGATCGCTTCGCGCAGGCTCCGTCCGCCCAGGCGCATGTGCCGGTGGATGTTCTCCACCACCACGATGGCGTCGTCCACCAGGATGCCGATGGCGAAGATCAGCGCGAACAGCGACACCCGGTTGAGGGTGAAGCCCATCGCCCAGGAGGCGAACAGGGTGGTGGCCAGGGTCAGTACCACCGCGGTGCCGATCACCAGCGCCTCACGCCGGCCGAGTGCGAACAGCACCAGCAGCACCACCGAGCCGGTGGCGAACACCAGCTTGGTGATGAGGGTGCGCGCCTTGTCGCTGGCGGTCAGGCCGTAGTCGCGGGTGACGGTGATCTCCACCCCCTCGGGGATGACCTGGCCGCGCAGGGCCTGGATCCGCTCGCGCACGCTGCGGGTGATGTCGGCGGCGTTGGTGCCGGGCTTCTTGGCAATGGCCAGTGTCACCGCGGGAGCGACCCCGGCGGCGGGGCCCGCGCGGCCGGCCGGCGCGCCGTGCCAGACGTAGCTGGCAGGCGTGTCCGCGGCGTCGGTCACCGTGGCCACGTCTTCCAGCCGTACCGGCTCGCCGCCGGCGACGCCCAGTACCAGGCCGGCCACGTCACTGTGGTCAGCCAGGAAGCTGCCGGAAGTGACCTGGACCACGCCGTCGGGCCCGATCCGCTCGCCGGCCTGGCGGGCCAGGTTCGCCGCCTGCAGCGCGCCCGCCAGGTCCTCGACGGCCAGGCCATGGCTGGCCAGGCGGGCGGCATCCAGCTCCACCATCACCGCGCGTTCGGGCACGCCGATGGTGAACACGTCGCGGGTGCCGGGGATGCGCTTGAGCTCGGTTTCCAGGGTGTGCGCCACCTCGGCCAGCTCGCGCGGGCCGCGGGCCGGGTCGTCGGTCCACAGGGTCAGCGCCATGACCGGCACGTCGTCGATCCCCTTGGGCTTGACGATCGGCTGGCCGACGCCCAGGTCCGGCGGCATCCAGTCCTGGTGCGAGAACACCTTGTCGTACAGGCGCACCAGCGCCGGCTGCCGCCTGATGCCGACCTCGTATTCGACGGTGGCGACCACCATGCCCGGGCGGCTGATCGAATAGACATGCTTGACGTCCTCGATCTCCGAGAGCACCTGCTCCAGCGGGTACGCCACCATCTGCTCCACCTGGCGCGCATCGGCCCCAGGGAAGGGCACGATCACGTTGGCCATGGTGACGTTGATCTGCGGCTCTTCCTCCTGCGGGGTGATGATCACCGCGACGATGCCCAGCAGCAGCCCGAGCAGGGCAAGGACCGGGGTGAGCGGGTTGGCCTGGAAGGCGGCGGCGATGCGGCCCGAAATGCCCAGGCGGGAAGGCTGGCGCGTACCCACGTCAGTCACCCCCGCGCGCTGCGGCCAGCGCCTGGGCGGCGGCCACTGGATCGGCGGCGACGGTCTCGCCCGGCGCCAGGCCGGAAATCACCTCGACCTCGTCGCCGCTGCGCGCGCCCAGGCGCAGCTGGCGCAGCGTCAGCCGTCCGTCCGAGAGCACGTAGGCCGCGTTGAGTTCACCGCGGCGGACCAGGGCCGAGGCCGGGATCCGCACAAGCGGGTCGCCAGCGGCCGCCGGGAAGACCACCTTGACGGTGGTGCCGGGAGCCGGCGCGGGATCGAGCGCCGGCAGCTCCACCCGGATGCGGACCGCGTGGCTGGCCGGGTCCGCGGCAGGGAACACCGTCACCCGCGCGGCTTCGACCTGGCGGCCGTCAGCCAGTCGGACCGATGCGCGCGGTGCGGCGCGCACCGGCGCGGCGTGCGACTGCGGCACGCTGACCTGGATGCGCAGCGCCCCGGGCGCGAATACCGTCATCAGCGGCTGCCCCGGTGCCACGCTCTCGCCGGGCTCCACGTCGCGCGAGGCGACGATCCCGTCATAGGGGGCCCGCACCACGGTGTAGTCCGCCTGCTGGCCCACGCTGGCCAGCTGGGCACGGGCGGCGTCGCGCGCGGCCACGGCTGAATCCCGCGTCGCGCGCATCTGGTCCAGCTGCGCGCGGGACACGTACTGCGAACGGGCAAGCTCCTGGTAGCGGCGGTAGTTGCCTTCGGCCTCCCTGGCCACGGCCTCCGCCGCGCGCAGGCTGGCGCGCGCCGCGTCCACGGCCGACTGCTGCTCGACCGCGGTGAGCCTCAGGAGCACGTCGCCCCTGGCCACCCGGTCGCCGACATCGTGCACGACCGTGGCGACACGGCCGCTGGTCTGCGCGGTCAGCGTGGCCTGCTGCACCGCCTCGACCACGCCGTCCCAGGCCCGCCCCTGGCCGGCTTCGCCAGAGGCGACCACCAGGGTCTGCAGGCCCTCGATGGCGGGCATTTCGCGCGCAGGCTCGCCGCCGGAACAGGCGGCCAGCGCGGCGGCGAGCAGCAGCGGGGGCAACACACGCATGGGACCGGGGGAGCGGCGGGTCACGGAAGCCTCCCTTACTTGAAAGCGCAGCCGCTGGGCACGCCCAGCCTGGCGAACAGCTTTGCCGCGGGGCAGAAGCCGGTAAAGGCCGACTGCAGCAGGTTCAGGCCCACGAATGCGGTCAGCAACTGCCACCACGGGGAAAAGAAGTGCGCCAGTGCCAGGCTCACGAGGATCATCACGCCGGCGAAGGCGAAGATGGCGCGGTCGAGGTTCATGTCAGCTCCTGTGGTCGCGGCGGAATGGCCGCGGAAGCTAAATTAGCAGTTGCTGATATTAGAGTCAACTGATACGGTGCCGGGCATGGGATCTGCCGGATTCAACCTGGAGGCGATGCGGGAGCACGCCGGCGAAGCAGCGCAGCTGCTCAAGGCGCTGGCCAACGAGCGCCGGCTGCAGGTGCTGTGCCTGCTGGCGGACGGCGAGCGCTCGGTGGGTGAAATCAACCAGATGCTCGACCTGAGCCAGTCGGCGCTGTCGCAGCACCTGGCGGTGCTGCGCGATGAGGGCCTGGTGCGCACGCGCCGCGAAGCGCAGATGGTCTATTACTCGCTCGAGCCGGGACCGGCCGCGAAAGTCATGGAAACGCTGTACGGGATCTATTGCGGTCCGTGAGTGTGCCTGGCGCGCGCGGGCACCGGGCGTCCCGGGGCGCCGGGGGCCTGCCCCGGCCTACTTGGCTTCGGGGTGGCGCTCCAGCCATTTGGCGAGCTGTTCGCGGTAGTACTGCATTTCCTCGGCGTAGGTGTCGTGCACGCACGGGTCGCAGCCGCTGTCGCAGCAGTCGCTGGGCAGGGGACGCTCGGGCGGCTGCGGGCGCGGGTCGTCGGCCAGGGGAAGGTCGAGGGCGGCTGGGGACTTCTGCATACCCATTGATGGTGGGGCCGGCCAGGGCGCTTTGAAAGGGAGCGTCCAGATCGAAGGCACGCGGGCCGCGCCTGCGATGCGCTAGCCTGCCGGTGCCGGCTGGCACGAGGGAGGGGCGATGGCGATTGGCGGGCGGTTGCGGTGGCGGCTGGCCTGATTGCCACCTCCACCGCCGGCGACCTGCGCAACAAGCGGCTGGTGGAACGCTTCACCATGGGGTTCTGGCACCTGGAGCCGATCGTGCTGGGAGTGACCGGGGTGCTGCTGACGGGAGCCGCGGTCTGCGCGCTGATCAGTGCAATCGACTCCTTCATGACCGGCGGGCGCGAATTGCGGTTCGGCCACGCCGTCGTGTATTCGGCGCTGACCCTGGCCACGTGCCTGGTGATGTGGGTGTTCCAGGCCCGCGCCAACCGGCGCAACGGCTCCGCGTTCGTGGCCCTGGATGCCAAGGGCTGGCTGATGGCGGCGCTGCTGGCGGCGGCGCTGCTGCTTGCGTTCGCAGGCGGCATGCTGGTCGAGGGAACGCGCTGGGCGCCGGTGGCCCCCTACATCGATCCCGCGGTGCTGGCGCTGGTGTGCGTGGTGATCATCCCGATGCCGCTGGGCACCATCCGCCAGGCGCTCAAGGACATCCTGCTGGTGACGCCCCCGGACCTGAAGGAGCACGTGGACGCCGTGGCGCGCCAGGTGGTGCAGCGATACGGCTTCATCGACCACCGCGCCTACGTGGCGCGGGTGGGGCGCGGCCGGCAGATCGAGCTGGTCTTCATAGTGCCGCCGAACGGGCCGGCGCGCACGGTGGAAGAGTGGGACGGCCTGCGCGAGCGGATCAGCGAAGCGCTCGGCGGTGACGAGGTCAACCGCTGGCTCACGATCGAGTTCACCGCTGATCCCGATTGGGCCAACTGAGGCCGTCCCGGGCAGCGCTCAGCCCCGCCGCGCGCGGGCAAACGCCTCCGCCAGCGCGTTGTTGGCCGGCGCCGCCGACGGCTTTGGCCCGCCGTTGCCGGCGCGGCCCCTGCGGGCAGCATCGTGGCCGCGGCCCGCGCGCTCCCCGCCGCCATCGCGGCGCGCGGCCGGCCCCCCGGAGCGCGGCGCGGGCGTGTCGTCCAGGCGCCGGGTGAGCGCGATGCGCCTGCGCGCCACGTCCACCTCCAGCACCTTGACCTTGACGATGTCGCCGGCCTTCACCACCTCGCGCGGATCCTTGACGTAGCGGTCACTCAGCGCGGAGATGTGGATGAGGCCGTCCTGGTGCACGCCGATGTCGACGAAGGCGCCGAACGCGGCCACGTTGCTCACCACGCCTTCGAGCACCATGCCCTCGCGCAGGTCCTTGATGTCCTCCACGCCCTCGGCGAACACCGCCGCCTTGAACTCCGGGCGCGGGTCGCGGCCGGGCTTCTCCAGCTCGGCGAGGATGTCGCGCACGGTGGGCTCGCCGAAGCGCTCGTCGGTGAACTCGCGCGGCTTGAGGGTGCGCACGAAGCCGGCGTCGCCGATCAGGGCGCGGATCGGCTTGCCGGTCGCGGCCACGATGCGCTCCACCACCGGATAGGCCTCCGGATGCACGGCCGAGGCGTCCAGGGGCTCGTCGCCGTCGGCGATGCGCAGGAAGCCCGCGCACTGCTCGAAGGTCTTCTCGCCCAGGCGCGGCACCTTCAACAGGTCCCTGCGGCGCTTGAACGGGCCGTTGGCGTCGCGATGGGCCACGATATTCGCCGCCACCGTGGAGGACAGGCCGGAGACCCGCGCCAGCAGCGGCGCGGAGGCGGTGTTGACGTGCACGCCCACCGCGTTCACACAGTCCTCGACCTTCGCATCCAGGGCCCGGGCCAGCTTGAACTGGTCCACGTCGTGCTGGTACTGGCCCACGCCGATGGCCTTGGGCTCGATCTTCACCAGTTCTGCCAGCGGATCCTGAAGGCGGCGCGCGATCGAGACGGCGCCGCGCAGCGACACATCCAGGTCCGGGAATTCCTTCGCCGCCAGCTCCGAGGCCGAGTACACCGACGCGCCGGCCTCGCTGACCACGATCTTCTGCATCTTCAGCTCCGGCGCCAGCTTCAGCAGCTCGCCCGCCAGCCGGTCGGTCTCGCGCGAGGCGGTGCCGTTGCCGATCGCCACCAGCTTTACGCCGTGCGCGGTGCACAGCGCCTTCAGCGTGGCCAGCGAGCGGTCCCACTGGCGGCGCGGTTCGTGCGGCCAGATGGTGTCGGTCGCCACCAGCTTGCCGGTGGCATCCACCACCGCCACCTTCACCCCGGTGCGCAGGCCCGGGTCAAGCCCGAGCACGGCCCTGGGGCCGGCGGGGGCGGCCAGCAGCAGGTCCTTGAGGTTGTCGCCGAACACGGCGATCGCCTCGGCTTCGGCCTTCTCGCGGGCCTGGTTGAACAGGTCCAGCATGAGGTGCAGGTGCAGCCTGGCCTTCCACGCCAGCCGGCACGCGGTGCGAAGCCAGGCGTCGGCCGGGCGGCCGCGGTCCTCGATCCCGGCCCGCAGGGCCACCCTGCCCTCGGCGTAGGCATGGCCGGCGTCCGGGTCGGCGCCCGGCTCCAGGTCCAGGGCCAGGAACTCCTCGCGTCGGCCGCGGAACAGCGCCAGCAGGCGGTGGGAGGGAATCTTCGCCAGCGGCTCGGCGTGGTCGAAGTAGTCCCGGAATTTCTCCCCGGCCGCCTCCTTGCCTTCGATCACCTTCGAGCGGATCACGCCCTCCCGGCCCAGCCACTCGCGAAGCTCGCCCACCAGCCCGGCGTCCTCGGCCCAGCGCTCCAGCAGGATCGCGCGAGCGCCCTCCAGCGCGGCCCTTGCGTCGGCCACGCCCTTCTCCGCATCCACGAACTGCGCCGCGAACTCCTCGGGCACGAGCCCCGGATCCGCCAGCAGGCCGTCGGCCAGCGGTTCCAGACCGGCCTCGCGGGCGATCTGGGCGCGGGTGCGCCGCTTGGGCTTGTAGGGCAAGTACAGGTCCTCCAGCCGCGACTTGCTGTCCGCCGCCTCGATGTCCGCGCGCAGCTCATCGGTGAGCTTCCCCTGCTCCTGGATGCTGGCCAGGATGCTTGCCCGGCGGTCTTCGAGCTCGCGCAGGTAGCCCAAGCGCGTTTCAAGGTCGCGCAGCTGGGTGTCGTCCAGCCCGCCGGTCACCTCCTTGCGGTAGCGGGCGATGAACGGCACGGTCGCGCCCTCGTCGAGCAGGCCGACGGCGGCCTCCACCTGGCTGCGGCGGGCGCCGATCTCGTCGGCGATGGTCTGGGCAATGCGGGCCGCGAGGGCCGGGGACATCTCTGGCATCGGACATGTTGCAGGCGCGGCGAGCCGCAGGACCGCCGATTGTCGCCCCCGCGGGGCGCCAAGGTCACCGTTGACAACCGCGCCTTGCGCTGCCCGGCGCGCCGGCGCGGAGCGGAACGCGGTAGGCTGGAAGCATGATGCGGATCATGCTCGGGGGGCTGCTTTCACTGGCGCTGCTGGCCGGATGCAGTGGCGCGGACGACCCGGCGGCCGGCGTGGCGGCGGCCCCGGGCGAGCTGCAGGTCCTTGACTGGCCGCTGCCCGGCGCCGTCCCCGGCACCAGGGCCGCGGACCTTTCCGTCAGCCACGACGGCACCATCCTGCTGTCCTGGATCGATTCCCAGCCCGGCCGGCGCCATTCCTTCCGCTACAGCACCTGGGACACCTCCCGGCAGCGCTGGACCCGAGCGCCGATGACGATCGCTATCGGCAATTCCATGTTCGTCAACGCGGCCGACACGCCCCATGTCATCGCCAGCCTCGATGGCGCCATCTGGGCGCATTGGCTGCAGCAGGCCGGCGGGAAGGCGTTTGCCTATGACATCGCCCTGGCCCGCTCGCCCGACGGCGCCAACTGGTCCCCGCCGCTCGTGCCGCATGATGACGGCACCTTGACCGAACACGGCTTCGTTTCGCTGTGGCCGCACGGCACCGATTTGCTCGGCATCGCCTGGCTCGACGGGCGCGCCACCGCGGCGGCCGACCATGAGGCGCATGCGGCCCATGACGCCGAAGGCCACCACGGCCGGGGGGCCACCGCCCTGCGCGCCGCATTGGTCGATCCGACCCGGCGCAAGGTGCTTGAATCGGTGGTCGACACCCGCGTCTGTGATTGCTGCCAGACGGCCGTGGCGCTGACGTCGCGCGGCCCGCTGCTGTTCTACCGCGGCCGCAGCCCCGAGGAAATCCGAGACGTCCTGGTCTCCCGGCTGGAAGGCAACGTGTGGACGGCGCCCAAGCGGGTGCATGCGGACGGATGGCGCGTGGAGGGATGTCCGGTGAACGGCCCCGCCGCCGCCGGCCACGGCCATGACGTGGTGGCGGCCTGGTACACCGAGGCGGGCGGCGAGCCGCAGGTGCGCCTGGCCCACAGCGCCGACGCCGGCGATGGCTTTGGCGAGCCGCTGGTGCTCGATGCGGGCGCGCCGGTGCTGGGCCGGGTGGCGGTTGCGCTGGACGGCCAGCAGGCGGGCGCCCTGTGGCTGCGCGAGGAGGCCGACGGCCAGTCGCTCTGGTATGCCCGCTTCACGCCCGACCTCTCGCGCGAGCTGGGCCGCCAGCAGGTGGCCCGCCTGCAGGGCCGCGGCCTCGGCACTGGTTTCCCGCAGCTGGGCTTCCACGGCGGCGTTGCCCACGTGGTGTGGACTGATGTGGTGGATGGCCGACCGCAGCTGCGCGGCGCGCGCCTGGTGGCGTCCGGCGCGGGATGAGGCAGGACGCCCGCGGGCGCGTTACCAGTCGAACAGCCTGAAATAGGTCTGCGGCGGGTTGTCGCCCTCGCGGGTCGAGACGATCTGGCCGTCGCGGTCGTAGAGGTAGTACGCCGGCCCGCGTGGCGGCTGAACCTTCACCACCCGGATCTGGCCGCCCACGCGGTACTCGGTGATCACGTCGCCATTGGCTTCCGTGCGCACCGCCTCGGTGGCGTCGGCGGGAATCTCCGGCACGCCGGCGGGGGTGCTGCCCATCTGGGTGGCGCAGGCGCCAAGCAGCAGCAGCGGGACGAACAGCAGGGCCTTCATGGCGGGCTCCGTGGGCATGAGTGGCCGATTATGCGTGCACCGGCGCCAGCATGCCGTGACCGCGGCAGCGGCATCCACGGCCGGCGGACGCCCGCCGCGTAGAATCGAAGGCATGAAACGACTCGTGCTGATCGACGGTTCCAGCTACCTCTACCGCGCCTTCCACGCGCTGCCGCCGCTCACCAACGCCCAGGGCGAGCCCACCGGCGCGCTGTTCGGCGTGGTCAACATGCTGCGCGCCACGCTCAAGGAAAAGCCCGACTACATCGCCTTCGTGGTGGATGCGCCCGGCAAGACCTTCCGCGACGAGCTGTACCCGGAGTACAAGGCCAACCGCCCGCCCATGCCCGACGACCTGCGGGTGCAGGTGCAGCCGATGTGCGACGTGGTCGAAGCGCTGGGCATCGACATCCTGCGCGTGGACGGGGTGGAGGCAGACGACGTGATCGGCACCCTGGCCGTGGCCGGTGCGGAGGCAGGCCTGGACGTCACGGTCTCCACCAGCGACAAGGACTTCGTGCAGCTGGTGCGCCCGGGCATCTCCCTGGTGAACACCATGAGCGGCAGCCGCATGGACAGCGACGAGGCCGTCATGGAGAAGTACGGCGTGCGGCCGGACCAGATCATCGACCTGCTGGCGCTGATGGGCGACAGCGTGGACAACGTCCCTGGCGTGGAGAAGTGCGGGCCCAAGACCGCCGCCAAATGGCTGGGCCTGTACGACTCCCTGGACGGGGTGATCGCCAATGCCGACAGCATCAAGGGCAAGGTGGGCGACAACCTGCGCGCGGCGCTGGAGCGGCTGCCGCTCAACCGCGAGCTGGTGACCATCCGCACCGACGTGCCGCTGGACCGCGGGCCGGAGGGTCTGCCGCTGCGCGAGCCCGACGTGGAGGCGCTGCGGAGGCTCTACACCCGCTACGGGTTCACCCAGGCCCTGCGCGAGCTTGAGGCCGCCGGCGGCGGCGAGGCGGTCCCGGCGCCGGTTGCCGACACCCCCGGCAGCGTGCGCGGCACCGAGGCCGGCTACGCGCGCGCCGCCGCCGCGCCTGCCGCGGGTGGGCTGGATCCGGCGCTGGCCGAGCCCGGCGAATACGAGGCGGTGATGGATCGCGCGCGGCTCGGGGAGTGGGTGGAAATCCTGCGCGGCGCCGACGAGTTCGCCTTCGATACCGAGACTGATGCGCTCGATGCACTGCGCGCCAACCTCGTTGGCATCAGCTTCGCGGTGGAGCCCGGCAAGGCCGCCTACGTGCCGCTGGGCCACGACCATGGCGGCGTGCCGGCGCAGATCGACATGGCCGAGGCGCTGGACCTGCTGCGGCCGCTGCTCGAAGACCCGGCCCGGCGCAAGATCGGCCACCACGGCAAGTACGACATCCACGTGCTGCGCCGGCACGGGGTCAACGTGCAGGGCTACGCCGACGACACCATGCTTGAAAGCTTCGTCCACAACGCCTCGGCCAGCCGCCACGACATGGACTCGCTGGCGCTGCGCTACCTGGGCTTCCGCTGCACGCCCTATGCGGATGTCGCCGGGAAGGGCGCCAAGGCGATCCCGTTCTCCAAGGTGCCGATCAAGGACGCCACCGAATACGCCGCCGAGGACGCCGACATCACCCTGCGCCTGCACCGGCAGTTCAAGCCGAAGCTTGAGGCCGTGCCCTCGCTGGAGAAGGTGTACCGCGAGATCGAGATGCCGCTGGTGCCGGTGCTGGCGCGGATCGAGGCCCACGGCGTGCGCATCGACGGCGAGGAGTTGCGCCGGCAGAGCGCCGACCTCTCGCGGCGCATGCTGGCCGCCCAGCAGAAGGCCACCGGGCTGGCCGGGCGCACCTTCAACCTGGACTCGCCCAAGCAGCTGCAGGCGCTGCTGTTCGACGAGCTGGGCCTGCCGGCGCTGGTGAAGACGCCCAAGGGCCAGCCCAGCACCAACGAGGAAGCGCTGGAGGCGATCGCCGACCAGCACGAACTCCCGCGGATCATCCTCGAGTACCGCGGGCTGTCGAAGCTGCGCAGCACCTATACCGACAAGCTGCCGGAGATGATCAATCCGGAGACCGGGCGGCTGCATACCAGCTTCCACCAGGCCGGCGCCGCCACCGGGCGCCTGGCATCGTCGGACCCGAACCTGCAGAACATCCCCATCCGCACCGAAGACGGGCGCCGCATCCGCCGCGCCTTCATCGCCGACGAGGGCAACGTGCTGGTGGCCTGCGACTACTCGCAGATCGAGCTGCGGATCATGGCCCACCTGTCGCGCGACCAGGGCCTGCTGCGCGCGTTCGCCGAGGGCAAGGACATCCATGCCGCCACGGCCGCGGAGGTGTTCGACCGCAAGCTCGAGGAGGTGACGCCCAACGAGCGGCGCGCCGCCAAGGCCATCAACTTCGGCCTGATGTACGGCATGGGCGCCTGGGGCCTGGCCCGCAACCTCGGGATCGACCGCGGCCAGGCGCAGGACTACATCGCTCTGTATTTCTCCCGCTACCCCGGCGTGCGCGAGTTCATGGACCGCACCCGCGAGCAGGCGCGGGAACAGGGGTATGTCGAGACCGTGTTCGGGCGGCGCCTGTACCTGGAGAACATCAGCGCCCGCAACCAGGGCCTGCGCGCCGGCGCCGAACGCGCCGCGATCAACGCGCCGATGCAGGGCACGGCCGCCGACATCATCAAGCGGGCGATGATCGACATCGACGCCTGGCTGGCCGGCCAGGGCGGCCGCGCGCGCATGATCCTGCAGGTGCATGACGAGCTGGTCTTCGAGTCCGAAGCGGGCTTTGTGGACACGCTGCTGGCCGAGGTGGTGCCGCGGATGACCGGTGCCGCCGCGCTGGAAGTGCCGCTGCTGGTGGAAAGCGGCGTCGGCGCCAACTGGGATGAGGCGCATTGAGATCGTCAATTGCGCCGATAGAATCCTTCATGCCCTTGATTTATAACGGTATTTTGGGGCTGCTGCATTCAGCTTCGCGGGTACCGTAAACAGCGGCTGAACCACGCCGGAATCGCGCCGCCATCTTCACGAACCATCCATGCGGGCGGTGGTCATATAGGTCGCGACAGATGCAACGTCTGTCGCTGATCTCTCCCTTCCCCTGGAGTGATCTGGAACGTAAGACTTCTCCCCGAGTCCCGTTCCACCGAGCCCCGCAGGCCCCCCCTGCCTGCGGGGCTTTTTATTGCCTGCGCTCCGCGCAAAAAAGAACGGCTACCACAAGGGTGGCCGTCAGTTGGAAGGTGGGCGCCGGGGCTCAGATCCTGATTGGCAGGTGTCGCAGCCAGCCGGTCAGCAGGTTGAATGCACCTTCGGCAACGGGTTCGAACTGCTGGGGCTCATTGATCCCGCTGCGCACCGGGCGCCCTGGTCCAGGGCCCGGGTCGAGCATGGCGCGGTCGGAGCCGGGCCGCGGCTCGGCGCCGCTGACCGAGGTGTCCCAGCCGTCGTCGAAGCCGGGCGCGGCCGCCGCCGGCCGGTGGGCCGCCGCCAGGCCCTCGAAGAACTGGCGCGCATTCTCCAGTCCCAGGTTGATCGCTTGGGAAATGCTCATGGCCGCTCCTTGCTGTGAGGGGGTACGGCCTGATCCTAGGCAACGCCCGCGGCGGCAAGAACCGGGGAAAACCCCAGCTGTGGCGCGGGCTCCTCAACGGTCCTCCACCACGCGCCGGAAGCTTGCCACGCGGCGATAGGAGGACGGATAGGCGCCCACCTGCAGCATCGCCGGGCGCAGGTTCCAGTCGATGTGGAGCTGGTCGATCCGGCCATCGCGGCCGCGCGTGAACCACACGAACTCCTCGCGCATCGCCGGGTTGCGCCACACCGCGCGGAAGGTGTCGTGGTGCCAGTGCTCCAGGTCCGCCACCTGCAGCGGATCGTCCCACAGGGTGAGCACCAGGGCCCCGTCTTCCCCGTGCACCCGGGCATCGGCATAGAGTGCGTCGTCGTAGCGCCCTTCAAAATCCTGCAGCGGGCCGGACGGGCGGGTGCCGCGGACGCGCGCGGCGTGGATGGCCGCGCGCTCCGCCTCCAGCCCGGCCTTGCGTTCCAGGTGCCGCTCCCAGGTGTCCGCATGGCGGTCGCGGCCCACGATGCCCAGGTAGGCATCCATGATGTGCGCGGCGAGCGCACCGGTGAAGCCGTTGAAGGTGTTGGTGGTGATGAAGATCCCCAGGTTCTCTTCCGGCAGCAGCATCAGCAGCGAGTTCATGCCGTCCACCGCGCCGCCGTGGGAGGAGGTCTGGCGCCCCTCGTGATCGCCCAGCCGCCAGCCCAGGCCATATGCGGCCAGCGGCTCGAACGCGGGCCGCTGGATGACGTTCTGCGCGCGGTGCATTTCCTCCACCGTCTCGCGCGCCAGCACGCGCCTGCCTTCGAACTCGCCGGGCGTACCCAGGTGCAGCCGCATCCAGCGGGCGATCTCGCGCGCGCTGGAGTGCACGGATGCCGCCGGCCCGACCGCATCGAAATTGCGCCGCGGGATTTCCACCACCTGGCCGTCGATCTCCTGGTGCGGCCAGGCGACATTGCCCGATTCGTCCAGGCGCCTGCCGCCGGCCAGGCTGCGCCGCATGCCGAGCGGCGCGAACAGCCGCTGCTCGACGAATGCTTCCCAGCCGGTGCCCGTCACCGCCGGCACCACCTCGCCGGCCACCATGTAGAGCACATTGGAATAGACGTAGCCCTCGCGGAAGCCGATCTCCGGTTCCAGATGTCGCAGGCGTTCGATCTGCTCGCTGCGGTTGCGCGCGGAAATCCAGCGCAGGCGGTTGCCGGTCAGCCGGCCCAGCCCGACCCGGTGCGCAAGCATGTCGCGGATCGTCGCGGCCTGGGTCACGTACGGGTCGTACAGGCGCAGCTGCGGGATGTGTTCCACCACCGGGTCGTCCCAGCCGATCGCGCCTTCGTCCACCAGCAGGCCGAGCGCGGCCGCGTTGAAGGCCTTGGAGACCGAGGCGACGTTGAACAGGGTGTCCGCGTCGACCGGCTCCGGATGGCCCAGCCGGCGCACCCCGAAGCCGCGCGCCCAGACCAGTTCGTCATCCTTGACCACGCTGATCGCCAGGCCGGGAATGGCCCAGTCGCGCATGCCCTGCTCCACGAAGCGCTCAATGCCCTCCAGTTCGGCCGGTGGCCTTTCCTGGGCGGCTGCGAACGGCACGGCCAGCAGCGCGGCAAGCAGCGCTGCGCTGGCGCGGACGAACCAGGTGGCCGCGGCGCGGCGGTCGGGCAGGGGCATCGGGGATCCTTCAAACGTAATGGCCCGCAGGACCGTAGCAGAGCCGGTGCCGGAGTGCGCTCCGGGGCCGAATTGGCGCGCCGGTCACCGCGGGCGGGTTATTGCTCCGGCGTTCCCACAGCCTTGCCAACGTATGCCCGGACACGCCTCATCCCGCTGGTTTGCAGCCTCCGCCTTCGCGCTGTTGCTCTCGGCCTGCCAGCCCGACGGACCCGCGCCGCCGGCGCTGGCGGACGCCGATTCCGATACCCGCGCCGATGCGGGCGTCGAACACACGCCCGGAGAGGTGGAGGCGCCGCCATGGCTCAATCCACTGTCCGCGGACCTGGCCGAAGTCGATCTCCAGACCCCCGGCGCCATGGGCGTCTACGTCCGCCACCTTGGCGATGATGCCGGCAGCCTCGACCTGGGCGACGGGGAGGCCTGGTACCTGGGCGGGGCCGTCCGCGTGGCGGTGGCGATCGCGGTGCTGGAACAGGTCGAGGCGGGCGCCCTGACGCTGGAGGAGACGATCGGGCTGCGCGAGGCCGATTTCGTCGACGGGCCCGGTTCGCTGCGTTCGCACGCGCCGGGGGAACCGCTGTCCATCGCCACCCTGCTCGAGCGCTCCCTGCGCGAGGGCGACACCGTTGCCACCGACATGCTGGTGCGCCGGGTCGGCGAGGTCGACCTCAACCGCCAGGTGCGTGACTGGATCGGGCGCGGCTTCGGCCAGGTCACCACCCACCTGCAGGAGCGCTATGAAGCCTACGGGGTGCTGCACCCGGGCGTGGCCAAGCTGGACAACCTGGACATGATCCGGGTGCAGGAGGCCGGCGATGGCGAGGCGCGCATGGAGGCGCTGGCCGCCGTGTTGGAAGTGGAGCGCGATGACCTGGCGCTGGCCAGCGTGGAGGAAGTGTTCGAGGAGTTCCACGAGACCGGCAGCAACGCCTGGCCGCTGGAGATGGTCGCCGACATGCTCGAATTGCTGGTGACCGGCGAGCTGCTCTCGGCCGAAAACACCCGGCTGCTGCTGGGGCACATGCGTGCGGCCGGCCCCGCCGGCGACGGCATCGAGGCGGGCCTGCCCCCCGGCGCCGACTTTGCCTGGGCCTCGGGCACCGGGTTCCAGCGCGCCTGCCAGGCCGGGGTGCTCAACGCCGCCGAACCCGGGCACGCGACCATCGTGGTGGCATGCATCCGGGACTTTGATGCGCCGGAGGATGCCAGCCAGGCGCTGCAGTCGGTTGGCCGCGCGCTTGCCGGCTCGGGCCTGCCCTGAGCCGCTGCCCGGCCTGCCGTCAGTCGGTCTCCCGGCGCCAGTTGACCGAGCCGCGGTTCTCGAGGGTGCTTGACTCGATCTCAAGGTCGAAGCCACGCGCCAGCAGGTAGCGCAGGGTCAGGACCTGTCCGGTGCCCAGCAGGGAAACCCCGAAGCCCACATACAGGCGGGGCGAGAGCTGCTTGCCCACCCCGATTACGCTGCCGCCCAGGGCGCGCGAGTGGCTTACGCCGGCGTCGTCCAGGCCCAGGCCGGCGCCCAGCTGGGAAGCCAGGATGCCGCCGCCGGCCTGCAGCGCGGCCGCCGCCGCGTCCAGCTCGCGGCCCTCGTCGCCGGTCACGCTCGACAAGGACCGGCCCAGGGCCAGGTAGGCCAGCGCCTCGGACTGGTCGCGGCTGGGATCGGTCCAGACATTGGCCTGCGGCGAGGAGGCCCGGCCGGTCACGTCCAGCCCGGCGGTCATGTCCTCGGCCTCGATGCGGCGGATGGCGCGGATGTCGAGCACCGGGTCGGAGATCAGGTCGTTGCTCCAGGTCAGGTTGCCGCGGGTGATTTCCAGCTCCTGGCCGTAGGCCTCGTAGCGGCCTCCCACCTGCAGCGATCCTCTGCCGCGCATGTCGCGGCCAGGGAACTGGCGCACCCGCAGGCGCCCGCCCAGCGTGCCTTCCAGCCCGAAGCCGTTGAGCACCACGTCCTCGCCCATCTCCAGCGTGAGGTCGAGCTGCATGGCCAGCGGCGGCCCGGTGTCCGGATCCACCGGATCCAGCACCACCACGTCCCCCGAGGGCGCCACGCCGCCGTCGCTCAGCCGCTCCAGGTCCATCCGGCCCTCGGAGACCAGCACGCTCCCGGTCACCTCCAGCGGCCGGCCGGCGGCGTACTGCACCCGGATGTCGGGGCTTGCCACCGCGCGCAGGTCGCGGGTGTTGGAGACCAGCACGTCTTCGCCGCCGACCTGCAGCACCAGCGGCGCCGCGTCCG
The DNA here is from genome assembly GCF_001717465.1 of Luteimonas sp. JM171. Taxonomy (NCBI): domain Bacteria; kingdom Pseudomonadati; phylum Pseudomonadota; class Gammaproteobacteria; order Lysobacterales; family Lysobacteraceae; genus Luteimonas; species Luteimonas sp. JM171. The sequence continues at coordinate 1,223,627 of NZ_CP017074.1, forward strand.
GGCCGCCCCAGCCCAGGTTGCCATCGATGGTCAGCGCGCCTTCGCCCGAGCGCACGCTGCCGGCGATGGTCGCGGTGCCGTCACCGCGCGCGTCCAGGCGCACGTCGCCCTCCTCCAGCAGGATGCCCAGCGCCGGCAGCTCGGTGGTGAATCCGCTCAGGCGCGCCTGCCCGCCCAGGCTCGGCTCCGCGCGGGTGCCGCCCAGGGCAACCTGGCCCACCAGGTGTCCCTGCGGCTCCACGATGTCCGGGGAGAACAGTTCCACCCACACCAGCTCGCTGATGTCCACGTCGATGGTCCCCGCCAGCGGCGAGTACGCGTTCCACCCGGTCTGGAGCTGCGCGCGCACCGATCCCGACTCGTCGAGCACGGTGGAGAAACTCCCCTGGATGTCCTGCGGCGTGAACCGCGCTTCCAGCACCAGGTCCGAGTAGGCCAGCGCATCGCGGCGGGCGCGCCGGCCCAGGCGCACGCCGCCGCCGCTGGAGCGGGCGTCCAGGTAGCCGGCGAAGGCGCCGCCAGCCGGGCGCAGCTGGCCCTCGATGTCGATTTCCCCCCGCAGCACCCAGGCCCCGCCATCGTCGCGTTCGGGAAGCCAAGGCTCCGCCAGCGCGAGCGGCAGCCCGGTCCCACTGACTGCAACCCCGGTGCGCGGCCAGTCGGCTTCAAGGCACAGCGCGCCGCCCACGGTGCTGGCAAAGCACGACTGCGATACCCGCCAGCCGGCGGCCGTCTGCGCGAAGTCCCCCGGGGCGCGCAGGTTCCATGCCGCCCCGCGCGATGGCGCCAGCCGCATCGACTGCAGCGTGCCCTGCAGGCGCTGCTGGCGCAGGCCGAGCGCTGCGGACAGGTCAAGCGCCCCGATGTCGCCGCGCGCGCCCGCCTCAACCTGCATCGATTCCATGGTCCCGCGCGCCTGCACGTCCAGCGCATCCAGGGCCACGCCGGCGTTCACCCCTGCGGCATCCAGCCGCAGTTCGCCGGCGGCACCGCGCCAGGGCAGCCGGCCCCGCACCGACGCCCGCTCGGCGCCGTAGCTGCCCCAGGCCAGCGCCGATCCGGACAGGTCCAGCGAGACCCCGGGCGCGGCGCGCGTGCCATTGATTTCGGCCGTGCCTTCCAGGCGACCGGAGGCGCCGGGCAGCAGGTCCGACAGCAGCACCGGCGCGAACCGGGCATCCACTTCCAGCCGGTCGGACACGGCGGCCGTGGCCTCGATCCGGCTGTCGCCGACGGCCAGGTCCAGTTCGCCGTCGTAGCGCGCCCGGGCATCCGGCGTGGCCGGCGCCGGCGTGCTCATGGCAAAGCGCCCGGCGCCGCCCAGGGCGCGCCCGCGCAGGCTTCCGCCGAGGTCGGCCAGGTCCACTTCCAGGTCCAGGCCTCCGTCCTGGCGCGTGCTGCCGCGGCTGGCGAGCGCCCCGTCGACCGCGCCGCTGAAGTCGGGCGCGAAGTAGCCGGGATCAAATCCGTCCAGCGTCGCCTCCAGGTCCCAGCCCAGGGCTGGCGCCCACGCCAGGGTGCCGGATGCCTGCAGGCTTCCACCGGGAGTGGTGGCCAGCAGCCGCCGCAGGTCCAGGCCCCCGGCGTCGCCCCGGGCGTCGAGCTCGAGGTCGGCGGAAAGGCCCTCGCGGGCGAGGTCGGCGCGCCCCACCAGCGCCCAGCGCTGCAGGGTCCCGGCCAGCCCCAGCCGGGCGTTGGCGGCGATGGCCGGACCCGGCACGCCACCGTCGTCTTCCGCGCCGCTCCACGCCAGTCCATCGGCTGCCACCGAGAACCGGAGCTGGGGTGGTGCCTGTTCGTCGCTGAAGTCGGCGCGGCCCTGCACCGCCACGCGTCCGCCAAGCACTTCCACCACCAGCGGATCGAGTTCCAGCACCTGGTCTGCCAGCATCACGGTGGACGGCAGCAGCGTGGCCGCGAAGTCGCCGTAGACGGCGCTGCCTTCCAGTTCGGCGCGCCCGCCTTCGCCGTCGGCCACCAGGTCGAAGGCCAGCGGGGTGCCGGGCTCACCGCTGCCGGCAAGCAGGCCGATGTCCAGGCCGCTGGTGCGTGCCTCCAGCCGCCAGTCGGGATCCTCGCCGCCGCGCAGCGCCATGGTTGCCTGCAGCGGGGACGGGGCGTGCCCGGCAACCACCAGGTCCAGGTGGGCGGCGTCGCCGCGGGCCACCAGGCCCAGGTTGGGGCGCGTGCGGCCAGGGGGGGCCGGCAGCACCGCGCCCGCGGTGAGGTCGACGTCATGGCCGTCGCGCGGCGCATAGTGCCCGTGCACGTTGAAGCGCCCGCGGTCGCTGGCCACCTGCACTTGTTCCAGCTCCAGCAGGCCATTGGTGGCATGCAGGCCGCCGCGCACCTGCCGCACCTGCACCACCGGATTGCCCTCGCGGATGACCCGCAGGTCGTCAACGCGGATGGCGTCCGCCTGCAGCGACAGCGGCAGCGGGCCGATGTCGGGGAGCGAGTCCGGCCACGTCGGCAGCTGGAACGGTTCGTCATCCTCGACCGCGGGCGGCAGGGACAGCACCGCGTTTTCCACGTCCAGCACGTCCAGCCGCAGCAGGCGGCCTGCCAGGGGCAGGATCGCCGGGTCGATGGTGACGCGCTGGGCGGTGAACACCAGCACGCGGTGCTGGTCGCAGGCGCCATAGGGCACCGGTTCGCCGTCGGCGTCGTCGGGGCAGGTCATCTGCACGAAGCGCACGTCGAACAGGCTCAGCGGCCCGGAGGCTGGTCCCTTGGCATCGCGCCATGCGAGGGAGGTGCCGGCAGGCAGGCGCGAGGTGATCTGCGAAAGCAGGAAGTCGCGCCCGCCCAGCGTCATCAGCAGCCAGTACACGCCAAACAGCGCCACCAGCACCAGCGCCGCGATGGTGATTCCCGACCGGAGCGCGAGCTTGCGCATGCGCGCCTTGCGGCGGGCGCGCAGCTCCGCGATCCGCTGCTCGCGCTGTTCGGGCGTGGGGCCGGGGCCGGCACCGGGGCGGGAGGAGGGGGCCATCGTCAGAACACCGTGCCGATGTCCAGGTGCAGGGTGAACGGCGAATCGGGCTCGTCCAGCCCCCGCGCGATGTCCAGGCGCAGCGGGCCGACGGGCGAGGCCCAGCGCACGCCCACGCCCACGCCGGTATGCCAGTCCGGGCTGTCGTCGAACGCGCTGCCGCTGTCGGCGAACACTGCGAAGCCGAAGCCGTTCTCGAAGTAGTGCTCGTACTCCGCCGTGCCCGTGAACACGTGCTTGGCGCCCAGCGCATAGTCGCCCAGGCGCGGCCCGACCTCGCGCCAGTCATAGCCGCGGATGCTGCGGTCGCCGCCGGCGTAGAAGCGCAGGCTCGGCGGCATCGCCACCAGCGCGTCGGTCCAGGTGTGGCCGGCCTCGCCACGCAGGATCAGCCGGTGGCGCTCGCCGATTCCGCGATACCAGGTGGCACGCGCATGCACCTGGGCGAAGTTCGCGTCCGAGCCCGCGCCTTCCACACCGCCGCGCAGGACGATGTTCCCGCCGATGCCCCGGCGCGGGAAGATGCGGTCGTCCACGTCCACGTACTCGGCGCGCAGGGAGGGATAGCTGAAGGTGGCGTAGCGGTATTCGGACGGCGCGTCCGGATCGTCCTGGTCCACATAGGCCCAGCGCTCGCGCAGCACATGCGCCGACGCCACCAGGTTGAGGTGCCGGTTGTATTGCCCGCTGCGGCTGCCGACCAGCTCGATCCTGCGCGTGTCCACGTAGCGGGTCTGCTCGTCGGCGCCCTGCAGGCTCACCGTGTACCAGCCGTCCAGCCATGCGAAGGCGGGGATGCGGTACTGCAGGGTCAGCGTCTTGCGCTTTTGCGCGTAGTCCAGCTGGGCCAGCGCCTTGTGCCCGCGCCGGTTGACGTAACGGCGCTCCTCGCCCAGGCGGATACCCGCGCCGCTGTCGGTGCCATAGCTCAGGCCGGCGGTCTGCACCTTGCGCGGCGCCGGGGTCAGGCGCACGTCCACCGGCACGCGCCGGTCGGCATCCGCGTCCTCGGGGCGCGGCTCGATGTCGATCGCGCTGAAGTAATCCAGCCGCTGCAGCGAGGTGCGCAGGCGGTCCAGGCGGCCCTGGTGGTAGTACTCGCCCTCGTTCCAGTACACGAGGCGGTCGAACAGGTGCGGGTGGATGATCTCGCGCGGGTCCTGCTCGAAGCTGATCGGGCCCATGTTGTAGCGCTCGCCGCTGGTCCACACCAGCTCGATGTCGGCGGCCAGGTCCGCGCGGGTGACCTCCACCCGGCGCGCGGCGAAGTCGGCGTCAAAGTACCCGCGCTCGGCCAGCCGCCGGCTGATCCTCGCCTTGCCGGCCTCGTAGGGCCGGTGGTCGAAGACCTCCCCGGGGCCGGGTTCGAAATCGGCAAGGTCCTGGGCCAGGTAGCGGTCGCGGTTGCCGGCGCCGATGATCGCCACGTCCGAATTGCGCACGCGCACCGGCTCGCCCGGGTCGATGGTGATGCTCACGTCCACCCGGCCGTTGGCGCGCGACTGTTCGACCTGGATCTCGGGCGAGTAGTAGCCGAAGGGCTCCAGCGCCTCGCGGGCCTCGTCTTCGGCCACGCCGATCATGTAGCGCAGCCGGCGGAACGAGATGTCTTCCCCACCCACGTCCACCAGCGACAGCGACACGCGGACGTTGTCCTCCATCTCGTCGTCGCCCAGGCCGCGGATCACGACCTCGCCCACCTGCACCGCATGCGCCGCACCGGACATGAGAAGCAACAGCGCGGCGAGGGCGGGGGCGAGCGTGCGTCCTGGCATCGCGGCAGGATACCCAAGCGTGCGTCTAGGCGGGCTTAACGAACGCCTGACGGCCGGGATCAGCGCGACGATCCGGATCGCACCGGGTGCCCGCCACCCGGCATCGCGGCGCGGCGGGCGGGCCCGCCTTCCACGGGCGCGGTCCATTGGATGGCCGTGCTGCCCATCGCCGTGATGTGCTCACGTGCCACGGCACCGGCCGGATCGCGGCGCACGTCGTGGATATCCACGTGCGCGCCGGCCCGCTGGCCCCAGGTGCCAGCCCAGGCATTGCGCCCGGACTGCTTGGCTGCGTACAGGGCGCGGTCGGCCATCCGGATGGCGTCCTGCCAGCCGCCGTCATGGCCCGGGAAATAGGGGCAGGGGGCGATGCCGATCGACACTGTCATGCTGGTGCGCTCCCCGCCCGGCAGCGTCATCTCGAGCGCCTCTACCGCAGCGCGAAGGTGGCCGGCCAGCGCACCGGCCGCCGCCGCGGATGTCTGCGGGCGCAGCACGAGGAATTCCTCTCCGCCCCACCGGGCCACCACATCGTTGTCGTCGCAGGCTTCGCGAAGGCAGCGCGCGAGCGCCGCCAGCACCCGGTCGCCGGCTTCGTGGCCGTGCATGTCGTTGACGGCCTTGAAGTGGTCCACGTCAATGAGCAACAGCGCCGCCCGCCGGTCCCGATCCCCGTCCGGGGCAGGCAGGGCCTCGAGCCTGCGGGTTGCCTCGCGGCGGCTGGCCAAGCCGGTCAGCGCGTCGGTGGCGTTGGCATGCACCAGTCCGCGCCGGTGCCGACGTGAACGCAGCAGCGCCCAGCCCCCGAGAAGCATGGTCACGGCCAGCGCAACCAGCGCCAGCGCAGCAACGGCACGCGCGCGGGTCAGGCTGCCAAGCTGGTCGATCCAGGCATCCGGGCGCGGTGCGCGGGCGTCCAGCAGCGCGCCGATGGCCGGATCGCGTTCGTGCCGGGCCTCGGCCAAATGCAGGCGGGCCCGTTCGCTCCAGGCCCTGGATTCGGCCGCGTTGCCCAGCGCCGAGTGGATCCGCGACATCTGTGCCAGTGCTTCATGGGTCTGGTCCGCCATCTGGCCGCCCTCTGCGATCCGGGCCGACTCGGCGCCGTATTCGAGCGCCTGCGCCGCATTGCCTTCCAGCAGCGCCAGCTCCGCCATCTGGCGCAGGCTCGAGGCCAGGCCCGGCGCGTCGCCCATGCGCCGTTGCCGGCCAATGACGTCCTCGAACTGTGCGCGCGCCGCCTCCAGCTCCCCGCGATCAAGCGCGATCCGCGCCAGGGAACCATCGATCCTGCCGCTCAGCCGCTCCAGGTGTGGGTCGCGGCGCGCAAGCGCTCGGGCCTGCTGCAACAGCGCCTCGGCATCGTCCAGGCGCCCCTGCTCCAGCGTGGCCAGGCCGTAGTTGAAATAGGGGATGGCATCCACCGGCAAGCGTCCACCCGGGCGCTTGCCGGTGACCGCAATGGCCCGCCTGAAATAAGGCTCGGCCGCGGCTGGATCGCGCATGCCCCGGGCATGGTGCAGGGCCACGCCGACCAGCGCCTGGAGGTGCAGGTTGGTGTAGGGGCCGGACTCGGCCAGCGCCGCTTCCAGCACCTGCCCGGCCTGCCGCACCAGGCCCAATTCCTGCATGGCGGTGGCGGTGAACAGGCGCATCTCGATCCGCAGTTCGGGCGGCATCTGTGCCGAGTCCAGCAGATCCAGCAATGCGGGCACCTGCGCAGCGGCGGTGCCGCCTTCGCCGCTCACCAGCAGCGAACGCACCAGGCACACCGTCCACACCGCCCGCGCGGCGTCGCTGGCGTCGTCCCGCGCCAGCAGCCTGCGGGCGCGGGCGATGGATCCGGCCGGGTCGCGCTCCATGTGCTGCAGGCACTGCTCGCCCTGTGCGATCTCCTGCTGCTGGCGCGCTCCGGTTGCCTGGCCCTGCGCGGGGACGGATGCCGTCATGAGCAGCGCGGCAAACAGGAGAAAGGGCAACAGGGATCGCACTTGCAAGGCGGTGTTCACGGTCAAGGACGGCCGACGCGTGCGGCCCGGGATGTCGCATGATGACCCAATATGCGGCCGTATACTCGTGGGACCGGCGCACGTCGGGGGGGCGGGGGAGCCGATGAAGGTGCAGTCAGGATGAGCGCAGGAACGGTTGGCGTGCAGGGGTGGCTCACCCGGCGCCAGGGCCAGGCGCCCGCCGACAGGCTCCGCGCACGCATGCTGGCGGCGCTGCTGGTCTTCATGGGCCTGTACCACCCGCTCGCGCTGGTCCTGTCCGGCTGGCTGACGCCGTGGATGCGGAATCCGGCCGACGCGGCCCCGGTGGTCACCGTCACGGTGCTGATCTGGGCCTGCTACCTCCTGCTGCGGCGAGGATATTTCAACATCGCGGCGTCGATCTTCCCGGCCGTCTCGCTGGCCGCAGTGGGGTGGTACTACCTGCACTGGGGGCTGGCGATGCAGACCGGCACCCAGCTGATCAGCCTCCTGCCGCCGCTGCTGGGCGCGCTGTTGCTGGGAAGGTGGGTGGTGTGGCTGTGCGGGGCCGTGCTGGTGGCGATCATCCTCGGATCAGGCTGGACCGACATCGCGCGGCAGTTCTACGACCCGAGCGTGCTGCGCTCGACGGTCCTGGTCGCCGCACGCTTCGCGGCCGCGGCGGTGGCGGCCGCGCTGCTGCTGGACCGCGCCGCCGCGCTGCTGGACGGCTATGGCCGTGAACTGGCCGAACGCAACCGGCAGCTGGCGCGGACCCGCGACCGCCTGCAGCTGGAGATGGAGGAACGCGAGCGCGCTCGCCGCCAGCTGCTGCACGCGCAGAAGGTCGAAGCCACCGGCTGGCTGGCCAGCGGCATCGCGCATGATTTCAACCACCTGCTCGGCCTGGTGCTGGGCTATGCCCAGCGCGGCCGCCAGGAGCAGGACGTGCGGCAGCTGCACGCCATGTTCGAGGGCGTGGAGTCGGCGGCCCGGCGCGCGGCGGCGGCCAGCCGCAGGCTGCTCGACTTCAGCCGCATGGAGGCGCCGCATCCGGAGGTGTTTGACGCCGCCGGCCTGGTGGATGGGCTCCGGCCGATGCTGCGGCACCTGTTCCCGGAGACCGTGGAAGTGCGGGTCGACCTGCCGGCGCAGGAGCAGCCGGTGTTCTTCGACCCCCAGCAGCTCGAGCTGGTACTGCTCAACCTGGCATCCAACGCCGCCGAGGCGATGCCGGGTGGTGGGATCTTCACCCTGGGCGTGGCCGCGCACGGCGTCGACCGGGTCGAGATCCGGGCCAGCGATACCGGGCGCGGGATGACCGCCGAAGAGGTGGCCCGGGCGAGTGAACCGTTTTACACCACCAAGCCGGCCGGCCAGGGCACGGGCCTGGGCCTGGCGATTGCGTCCGACCTCGCCAAGCGCGCGGGCGGTGAGCTGCTCATCGAAAGTGCGCCCGGCCAGGGCACCACGGTCACCGTGCGCCTGCCCCGGCGCGGCGCGGCCGGCTGAGGGATGCTCAGACGGACAGGTGCTCGATGGCCGCCACGCTGCCCAGGCGCCCGGCGAGGCGCTGCAGCAGCGCCAGGCGGTTGCCGCGCACGGCCGGATCCTCGGCGTTGACCATCACCGCGTCGAAGAATGCGTCCACCTGCGGGCGCAGGCGCGCCAGGCGGGCAAGCACGTCGACGTAGTCGCCGCTGGCCAGCGGCGGCGCGGTGTCGCCATGCACCGCTTCCACCGCTTCGGCCAATGCCAGCTCGGCCGGCTCGCTGAGCAGGGCCGGATCCACCGTGCCCGGCACGTCGCCGTCGGCCTTGCGCAGGATGTTGCGGATGCGCTTGTCGGCCGCGGCCAGGGCCTCGGCCTCGGGCAGTTCGGCGAAGGAGCCGATGGCCGCGATGCGGCGGTTGAAGTCGTGCAGCGACCGCGGCCGCAGCGCGGCCACCGCCGCGAAATGCTGGGCCGGGACCCCGCGGTCGGCGTAGTAGCCCTTGAGCCGGTCGAGGATGAAGTCGTACAGGGCGTCGATGCCCGCCTGCGGGTCGGCTGCGCGATCGGCCAGTGCGTCGTCGAGCCGTTTCTGCGCGCGTTCGCGGTCCTTGTCGCCGCTGGCGGCGGCCAGGGCGGCTTCGGCGGACGCCACCATCGCATCCAGGGCCAGGGCGCGGGCGCGCCCGAGCAGCGCGCCCAGGTCGAGCTCCAGCGCGCTTTCGATCACCGTGCGGGCCAGGCCCAGCGCATTGCGGCGCAGGGCGAAGGGATCCTTGTTGCCGGTGGGCCTGAGCCCGGCGGCGAACCCGCCGGCCAGGGTGTCGGCGCGCTCGGCGATGGCCAGCACCTTGCCCAGGGGCGAGAGCGCGATGTCGTCGCCCGCGTGGCGCGGCGCATAGGCCTCGTCGATGGCGTTGGCCACGGCGGTGCGCGCCTCCACCGCCAGGTCGTCCAGGGCCGGGTCCTGCAGCGCGTAATAGCGCCCTGCGATGCCCTGCAGCTCGGGGAACTCGCCGACCAGGCGCGACTGCAGGTCGGCCTTGGACAGGCTGGCCGCGCGCGCGGCCAGCGCCGGATCGACGCCCGCCGAACGCGCGATGGCTTCGGCGAGCGCCGCCACCCGCGCCACCTTGTCGGCCACCGAGCCCAGCGATGCCTGGTAGGTCACCGCGCCCAGCCCGGCGTTCATCGACGCAAGGCCCTGGCGGATGTCCTCGGTGAAGAAGAACTGGGCGTCGGCAAACCGGGGGCGGATCACGCGCTCGTAGCCCAGGCGCACCTGCGCCTCGTCCTTCGAGGCGATGTTGGCGATGCCGATGAAGTGCTCAAGCAGGCGCCCGTCTTCGCCCAGCACCGGGAAGAACTTCTGGTTGGCCTCCATGGTGGCCACCAGCGCCTCGGGCGGCACCGCGAGGAAGGCCGGGTCAAACGAGCAGGCGACGGCCACCGGCCACTCCACCAGGCAGTTCACCTGTTCCAGGTTGTCCTCGTCGATGCGGGCCGAACCGTGCGGCGCGGCCGCGGCGTTGACTTCCTCGACGATGCGCGCACGGCGCTCGTCCGGGTCCACCAGCACCCGGGCGTCGCGCATCGCATCGACGTAATCCCCCGGCCGCGCCAGCGGCACCGGCCCGGAATGCATGAACCGGTGACCGCGGCTTTCGCGGCCGGCGCGCACGCCCACGGCCTCCATGTCCACCACCTCTTCGCCCAGCAGTGCCACCAGCCAGAGCACCGGCCGCGCGAACGCGTGGTCGTGGTCGCCCCAGCGCATCGGCTTGGGGATGGGCATCGCGTCGATCGCCTCGGCGACCACCTGCGGCAGCAGCGCAGCGGTGCTTTCCCCGGGGCTGGCAGAGCGGTGCACGAAGCGCTCCCCGCGCTTGTCGCTGGTGCGCTCCAGCGCGGTCCACTCCACGCCGGCCTTGGCCGCGAAACCTTCCAGCGCCCTGGTGGGCTGGCCGTCGGCGTCCAGGGCGATGTTGAGGTAGGGCCCCAGCACCTCGGACTTCTGCTCCGGCTGTGCTGGCGCCACGCCGGGCAGCAGCACGGCAATGCGCCGCGGCGTATACAGCGGCCTGGCGTCAGCGCGTTCCACCGCGATGCCCCGCTTGTCCAGCGCCGCCAGCACGCCGTCGAAGAATGCCTGCGCCAGGCCGGGCAGGGCCTTGACCGGCAGCTCCTCGGTGCCCAGCTCGATCAGCAGCGGCTGCATGTCGTTCGCCATCACGCGGCCTCCCTGCCGGCCTGCTTAAGGCCCGGGAAGCCGAGCTTTTCGCGCTGGGCGAAGTAGGCCTGCGCCACGCCCTGGGCCAGCCGGCGCACGCGCAGGATGTAGCGCTGGCGCTCGGTGACGCTGATCGCGCGGCGGGCATCAAGCATGTTGAAGCTGTGGCTGGCCTTCATCACCTGCTCGTAGGCCGGCAGCGGCAGCGCCAGGTCCACCAGCTTGAGCGCCTCGGCCTCGCAGGCGTCGAACCGGTGCAGCAGCTCCGGCACGTCGGCGACCTCGAAGTTGTAGGTGCTCTGCTCCACCTCGTTCTGGTGGTAGACGTCGCGGTAGGTCACCGGGGTGCCGTCGGGGCCGTGGGTCCAGACCAGGTCGAACACGTCGTCCACGCCCTGCAGGTACATGCACAGGCGCTCCAGGCCGTAGGTGATCTCGCCCATCACCGGCCGGCATTCCAGCCCGCCGGCCTGCTGGAACCAGGTGAACTGGGTCACCTCCATGCCGTTGAGCCAGACTTCCCAGCCCAGGCCCCAGGCGCCCAGGGTGGGCGATTCCCAGTTGTCCTCGACCAGCCGCAGGTCGTGCACGAGCGGGTCCACGCCCAGCTCCCTGAGCGAGCCGAAGTACAGCTCGACGATGTCGTCGGGGCTGGGCTTCATCACCACCTGGTACTGGTAGTAGCGCTGCAGGCGGTTGGGGTTCTCGCCGTAGCGGCCGTCGGTGGGGCGGCGGCAGGGCTGCACGTAGGCGGCGTTCCACGGCTCGGGGCCGATCGCGCGCAGGAACGTGGCCGGATGGAAGGTGCCCGCGCCCACCTCCAGGTCCAGCGGCTGCACCAGCACGCAGCCGTGCCCGGCCCAATAGGCGTTGAGGCGCTGGATCAGGTCCTGGAAGGTCGGGCCGCTCATCGGCAGTTCCCATGTTCGGGGGCGCGATAGTATAGCGACGGCCCGCCCGGGGCCCGGCCGGGCGCAGCGGACGCCTGCCTTGAACGAACACCGCCACATCGCTCCGCGCAAGCGCCATCCCAGGCTGCCGCCCGGGCGCCTGGCGCTGGCACCGGTGGTGGATGCGCTGCTGGCCGACGGCATGCTTTCCCAGGCGGATGCCGCGCGCGCCACGGCGTCGGCGCGGCAGGGCCAGGCCAGCGAATCGGTGCATCCGCTGGTGCTGCTGGCCAACCTCAAGCTCGCCTCGGCGCGGGTGCCCGGCACGGAGCTGGGCCTGGAGCAGCTGACCGAGTGGCTTGCGGGCGAAGTCGGGCATCCCTACCGCCGCATCGACCCGACGCGCCTGGACGTGGCCGGCGTGACCGACCTGGTCTCCCACGCCTATGCCCGCCGCCACCGGATCCTGCCGCTGGAGGTGTTGCCGGACCGGGCCGTGGTGGCCACCAGCGAGCCGCTGGCGCTGGACTGGCTGGGCGACGTGCAGCGCATGCTCCGCCGCGAGATCGACCTGGTGGTGGCCAGCCCGCTGGACCTGCACCGCTACACCATGGAGTTCTATGGGGTCACCCGTTCGATCCGCGGCGCGAAAGATACCCGCGAGGGCGACGGCGGCGGCCATGCGCCCAGCTTCGAGCAGCTGGTGGAGCTGGGCCGCTCGGGCGACGTCAATGCCGACGACCACCACATCGTCCACATCGTCGACTGGCTGCTGCAGTACGCCTACGAGCAGCGCGCCTCGGACATCCACCTGGAGCCGCGGCGCGAGCTGGGGCGGGTGCGCTTCCGCATCGACGGCGTGCTGCACAAGGTGTTCGAGATGCCGCCGCCGGTGATGACCGCGGTGGTCTCGCGCATCAAGGTGCTCGGGCGCATGGACCTGGCCGAGCGCCGGCGGCCGCAGGACGGGCGCATCAAGACCCGATCCCCGGGTGGGCGCGAGGTGGAGATGCGGCTGTCGACCATGCCCACCGCCTTCGGCGAGAAGTGCGTGATGCGGATCTTCGACCCGGACACCGCGTTCAAGCCGATCGACCAGCTCGGCTTCGACGCCGGGGAGGCGGCGACCTGGAACGCGCTGGTGCAGCAGCCGCACGGCATCATCCTGGTGACCGGGCCGACCGGATCGGGCAAGACGACGACGCTGTACTCGACCCTGCGCACGCTGGCCACGCCCGACGTCAACGTGTGCACGGTGGAAGATCCGATCGAGATGGTCGCTTCCGAGCTCAACCAGAGCCAGGTGCACCACGGCATTGACTTCGGGTTTGCGCAGGGCGTGCGCACCCTGCTGCGCCAGGACCCGGACATCATCATGATCGGCGAGATCCGCGACCTGGATACCGCGCAAATGGCGGTGCAGGCCTCGCTCACCGGGCACCTGGTGCTCTCGACCCTGCACACCAACGACGCGCCCTCGGCGGTGACGCGCCTGCTCGACCTGGGCCTGCCGCACTACCTGATCGCATCCACGCTCACCGGCGTGCTGGCCCAGCGCCTGGTGCGCACCCTGTGCCCGCACTGCAAGCGGCCGCAGGCCGTGGAGGCCGGCGGCTGGGAAGCGCTGCTGGGCGCCAATGCGCCGATACCCGAAGGCGAAACGATGGGGCCGGTGGGCTGCTTGGAATGCCGCAAGACCGGTTACCTGGGCCGCGTGGGCCTGTACGAGCTGATGCCGATCACGCCCGCGCTGCGCAAGCTGGTGCGGCCGGACATGGAGCTGGCGGAATTCTCCCGCGCCGCGCAGTCCGGCGGCCTGCGCACCCTGCGGGCCGCCGGGGCCGCCAAGGTCGCCCAGGGCCTGACCACCATCGAGGAAGTCCTCACCGTCCTTCCGCCTCGCGACTAGGAGCGCGCATGGCGCGCTCGTGCAAGAGAGGTGGTGGGTTATCGTCGGGAGCGCTGTTCCCTGGTGAGATTCCCCCATGCAGTCCACTTCGCGACCTGTCTTGATCATTGCCGCCGGCCGCCCGGTGCAAGAGCTGCGCCGCCACGGCGGCTTCGACCGCTGGATCCGGGTTGCCGCCGGCTTGCGGCGCGATGAAGTTGAGGTGGCGGATGTGGAATCCGGCGAATCCCTGCCGGACCACGACCGGTATTGCGGCGCGATCGTCAGCGGCTCGGCGGCCATGGTCACCGACCGCCTGGACTGGAGCGAGCGCACCGCCGGGTGGCTGAAGGAGGCGGCCCACGCCGGATTGCCGCTGCTGGGGATCTGCTACGGCCACCAGCTGCTCGCGCACGCCCTGGGCGGCGAGGCCGGCGACAACCCGGATGGCCGCTGCATGGGCACGATCGAGGTCGAGCTGCATGCCGCCGCCGCCCGGGACAGGCTCTTCAGCGGCCTGCCGCAGCGCTTCGCCGCGCACGCCACCCACATGCAGATCGCGCTGCGACTTCCGGACGAGGCCGTCGCGCTCGCCCAGGCCACCCACGATCCGTTCCACGCCTTCCGCTGGCGCGACAACGCCTGGGGCGTGCAGTTCCATCCCGAGTTCAGCGCAGCCCACATGCGCGGCTACCTCCGCGCCCGCGCCGATGTGCTGCGCGCCGAAGGCCAGGATCCCCAGGCGCTGCTGCGCGCGGTTCGGCCCGCCCCGGTGGCGCGGCGGGTGCTGCGGCGGTTCGCGCGGCTGGCGCGTACACTTGCCGATCCTCCAGGGACCAACGGGGTCGATCGATGAATCAACCAGGCAAGTTGCGGGCGGGCGCGGGTGCGGAATGGCTGTTGGGCGGCTTCGGCGTGCTCAGGAAGCAGCCGCTTGCGCTGGGCCTGGTGGGGCTGGTGTTCGCGATCGTTTCATTGTTGCCGCTGCTGTTCGCGGCGGTGCCGATGCTGTCGCTGCTGGGCCAGCTGGTGGTGGTGGTGCTCACGCCGATCCTGTTTGGCGGCATGGTGCACGCCGTGCGGGAGGTGGACCAGGGCCGTCCGGCGCATCCCGGCCAGCTGCTGCAGGGCATCCGCGAAGGCAAGGCCATGGCGCTGGTGGCCCAGCTGCTGCCACAGTTCGCCGCCGGGCTGGTGGTGATCGTGCTGCTGGTGGTGATGGTCGGCCCGACCGCGCTGCAGGGCATGATGGCGGCGGTGGAGCAAAGCCAGGGCGGGGCCAACCCGGACCCGGCGATGTTCGACGGCTTCCCGTTCGGCGCCTTCGCGCTGTGGATGCTGCTGGCGCTGGTGGTGGGCCTGTTCGCCTACATGTTCACCTTCCTGTTCCCGGCCCAGGTGATGTTCGACGGCACGCCGCCGCTGGAGGCGATGAAGCGCAGCTTCCGCGCCTGCATCGCCAATATGGGCGCGTTCCTGGTGTTCATCGTGATGTTCATGCTGGTGGCCATCGGGATCATGATCGCCGCCCAGATCGTGGGCATGATCATCGGCATCTTCGCCGGCGCGCTGGTGGCTTCGCTGGTGGCCCAGCTGCTGATGATGGCGGTGCTGATGCCGGTGCTGATGGGCGCGGTGTATTTCGCCTGGCGGCAGATGATCGGCGGCAGCGCGCGTGAGGCCGGCATCCAGCCGCCGCCGGCCTCCGGCATCGAGGTCTGAGCCGCGCGGCTACGGCGCGGCGGGCTCGTCGTCCCCGGCTTCGCGCCGGGGACCGAGGATCTGCGAGGCGATGATGCCGGCCTCGTAGAGCAGGATCATCGGGATCGCCAGCATCAGCTGCGAGATCACGTCCGGCGGGGTAACGATGGCCGCCAGCACGAACACCCCGACGATTGCGTAGCCGCGCCACTCCTTCAGCTGCTGCGGGGTGACCCAGCCCAGCAGGGTCAGGATCACCAGCGCGACCGGCATCTGGAAGCTGATGCCGAACGCCAGGAAGATCACCATCACGAAGTTCAGGTAGGCGTGGATGTCGGTCATCATCGCCACGCCTTCGGGCGTGACCGCGGTGAGGAAGCCGAACACCACCGGCAGCACCAGGTAGAACGAGAACGCGCAGCCGGCGTAGAAGAGCATCACCGCCGACACCAGCAGGGGCATTGCCAGCCGCTTCTCGCGCCGGTACAGGCCCGGCGCCACGAAGGCCCACAGCTGGTAGAGCAGCCACGGCATGGTGACCACCAGGGCAATGAAGAACGCCAGCTTGAGCGGAGCGAAGAACGGCGAGGCCACTTCCACCGCGATCAGGTGCGCGCCCTCGGGCATCTTCTCCAGCAGCGGCCGGGCCAGCCAGCCATAGAGCCGGTTGGCAAACGGCAGCAGCCCCAGGAACACCACCATCAGCCCGGCGACCGCGCGCAGCAGGCGGGTGCGCAGCTCCACCAGGTGTTCGATCAGGGTGGCCTCGCCGGCGTTCTCAGCGTCCATCGCCATCCCGGCCCTCCTTGCCGCCCGCCTCCGCGCCCGGCGGGCTGGCCGCGGCCGCTGCCGCCGGCCCGGCAGCCGGGTCCGCGGGCGGCTTGAGCGCACTGTCGGCCTCGCGCGCGGTGTCGCGCACCGCGTCATGCACCTGCTGCAGCTCTTGGCGGGCCTGCTGGCCGGTAGCGCGGAAAGAATCCTCCGTTTCGCGCACCGCCTGCTTGGCTTCCTGCAGGCTGCGCTTGAGCTCGTCGGCCGCCATCTCGCGCTCGAATTCGCTGCGCACCGAGTACCACTGGGCGCGCGCCCGGCGCACCCACAGGCCCGCGAAGCGGGCGGCCTTGGGCAGTCGCTCGGGCCCGAGCACGATCAGCGCCACCACCGCGATCAGGACCAGTTCGGAAAAACCGAGATCAAACATGGCGCGGCTGCCGCGGACGCGACGTCAGCGCCGCGCGTCTTCGTTCTGCTTCGCGTCCCGATGGGGGTCGGCCTCGCGCTGCTGGTCCTCGAGGCGGCCTGCCGGCTTGTCCTCGTCGGCGTCGCTCATGCCCTTCTTGAAGCCCTTGATGGCCTCGCCCAGGTCGCGCCCGGCGCCGCGCAGGCGCTTGGTGCCGAAGACGAGGAGCACGACCACCAGCACGATGATCCAATGCCAGATGCTGAAAGTGCCCATAGCGTGGCTGAAAATTCCGGAGTGGTCGGGTTGGTCAGGATACCGCAGGCGCGCCTGGCGCGGGCCAGGTGGCGCCGCGGCGAACTTCAGATTCCCTCGTCCAGCGGCTCGCTGCGGATCTCGCCTTCGCGAACCGGTTCGAACGGCTGCGGGAGCGCCTCATCCTGCGCGGGCGGTGGCGACAGCGGGCGGGTGCCCACCGCGGTCGCGCTCTGCTGGGGGTCGCCCGCCTGTGCGCCATCCCGGGGCGCGGCCGCCGGGACAGGCGCGGGCTGCGCCACCGGGACCTGCTGTTCCGTGCCGCGCTCGGCGCGGGCGATGGCGGTGGCCTCTTCCAGCCGGTCGCGGAAATCCACCACTGCATCCGAGGGCTGCTGGGCCGTGCGGCCCTCGAAGATCATGCGTGGCGTGGTGCCCTGGCCGTACACGGCCTGGTTGGCGGCGTCGTCAATGCTGAGCACCGCGCCGTCCAGGGCCACGCCCGCGAACAGCCCGCGCGCCCGCGACCACGACCAGATCTCCGCCTGCAGCTGGCCATCGGTGGCCGTGGCCGCATGGCGCCCCAGGGGGCCCGCGGCCACGCCCACGTCGGCGCCCAGGGTCAGCTTGCCGTTGACGATGCTGTCCAGGCTGCGGTCGTTGCGGAATACCATCACCACGTCGGCCGACTGCACGCCCGCCTGCAGCCCGATGCTGCCGCCGGTCAGGCGCAGGAACGCCGGCGACGACCAGGTGCCGTCGGGGCGCTTGACCGACATCAGGCCGTGGCCGCGGCGGCCGCCGATGACCAGCCCGGCCTTGACCGTATCGGGCACCACCACGATGGCCCGCGCCTCGTCGAGCAGCTTGTTGGGGATCGCGCTCTCGGGAATCTCCTGGATTTCCATCAGCACCCGCACCGCGTTGCGCGCGCGCGCATCCTCGCGCGGGCCGGCAGCGGCATTGGCGGACAGGGCCAGCGCTGCGATGGCGGTGAGTGCGAGCGCCACCAGGCGCGTGCGGGCAAGGGACAGGGGCATGGGACGCAACTCCGGAAAGACCTGGCTGACATGTTCGGACCACGCCGGGCGGCCCGAGTTCATGCTGGGGCGATGGAAATGAATCGGGAATGAGTTCACCGGCGGAACCGACCGTTCGCGCCGGGCGCTTACCGGCGGGCGCGGTGCCTGTCATCCTATACCGATGCAAAAACAAGCTCACCCCCGGCAGCCCGCCGGCCCGGCGGACGCGGTGCTGCTGGTCAACCTGGGGACCCCCGACGCCCCCACCCCGGCGGCAGTGCGCCGCTACCTGGCCGAGTTCCTCGGCGATCGCCGCGTGGTCTCGCTGACCCGCTGGCTGTGGTACCCGATCCTCTACCTCGTGGTGCTGCCGTTCCGCTCGCCGCGGGTGGCGAAGCTCTATGCAAAGGTGTGGATGGACGACGGCTCGCCGCTTGCCGTGTACACGCGCGGCCTGGCCGAGGCGGTCGCCAAGCGCATGCCCGACGTGCAGGTGGACTGGGCGATGCGCTACCAGAAGCCGTCGCTGACGGCCGCCATCCGGCGCCTGCAGTCGCGCGGCGCGCGGCGCATCGTGGTGATCCCGCTGTACCCGCAGTACTCGAGCACCACCACCGCCTCGGTGGAGGACGTGGCCAACCGCGTGGGCGGGGACTCGGTGCGGGTGCTGCACGACTACCACGACGATCCGGCCTGGGTGAAGGCGGTCGCCGACTCCATCCGCGAATACCGTGCCCGGCACGGCGCCGGCGAGCGGCTGCTGTTTTCCTACCACGGCATCCCGAAGCGGCTGGTGGACCAGGGCGATCCGTACCACCGGCACTGCCGCGATGGCACCGATGCGATTGCCACCGAGCTGGGCCTGCCGGAAGAGCAGGCGGTGATGACCTTCCAGTCCCGCTTCGGGCGCGAGGAATGGCTGCAGCCCTATACCGACAAGACCGTGCAGGCCCTGGCCGAATCGGGCGTCAAGCGCATCGACGTGGTATGCCCGGGCTTTGCCGCCGACTGCCTGGAGACGCTGGAGGAGATCTCGATCGAAAACGGCGACATCTTCCGCGAACACGGCGGCGAGGCGCTGCACTACATCCCCTGCCTCAATGATTCCCCGGCGCACGCCGATGTCATGGCGGGGCTGGCCCGCCGCGAGCTCGCGGCCTGGGCCTGATGCGCGAGTTCTCCCTCCGCATACCGGGCGGCACCGTTGCAGGCCTGCGCGCCGGCGGCGAAGGCGGGGCGCGGGTGCTGGCGCTGCACGGCTGGCTCGACAATGCGGCGAGCTTCGTGCCGCTGGCGCCGCACCTGGAAGGCCTGGACCTGGTGGTGCCTGACCTCCCCGGCCACGGGCGCAGCTTCCACCTGCCTCAGGGCGCGGATTATTCGTTCGCCGCGGCGCTCCACACGGTGCTGGACATCGCCGACGCGCTGGAATGGGAAACCTTCAGCCTGCTCGGCCATTCCATGGGCGCGGGCATCGCCAGCATGGTGGCCGCGGGCTGCCCGGAGCGGATCGAGCGGCTGGTGGCGATCGAAGCGCTCGGCGCACTGCCCGAGGAGCCGCAGCGGACCGCCAGGCGCCTGCGCGAGGCGGTGCAGGCCACGCGCGCGCTGGGTGGCAAGCAGCTGCGGGTGTTCGCCGATGCCGCGCCGGCGGTGCGCGCGCGGATGGCGGCGAATGCGCTGGACGAGGAATGCGCGCGGCTGCTGGTGGAACGCGGGCTCGTTGAAGTGGCGGGCGGCTTCAGCTGGAGCAGCGACCCGCGCCTGACCCTGCCCACGATGGTGCGGATGACGCCGGCGCAGGTGGACGACCTCGTCGCCGGCATCGCCTGCCGCACCCGGGTGATCTACGCCGATCCGCCGCAGCCCTACCTGCCCGAGCCCGAACGCAGCCGCCGCGCGTGCCTGCTGCCGCGCGGCGAGCTCATCGTGATCCCCGGCGGCCACCACCTGCACATGGAACAGCCCGCCGCGGTCGCCGCCGCCATCGGCGATTTCTTCCTACACGGTGAGCAGGGTCCGTAGGGTGGCCTTGAGCCGCGCGCCTTCTCCGCGGAAGTAGTCGCGGTGGCGGCGCCAGTCGGGGCACCGGGCCCCGACTTCGCTCCAGAAGGCCGGCGAGTGGTTGGGCTGGATCAGGTGGCAGAGCTCGTGCACAAGCACGTACTCGAAGGCGGCCGGATCGCCCAGCACGAGCGACAAGTCCAGTGACATCGCCCCGTTCGGCGCCAGCGATCCCCATTGCGAAGACATCTGCCGCAGGCGGATGCGGCTGGGCGCGGCCGGCAGGCCCGGCAGGTAGGCGGGCAGCCAGCGGCCGAGGTCGGCGCGGGCTTCCGCTTCATAGAAATCACGCAGCGCGCGGGTGAGCGCACCCGGGCCGGCGTTGGCTGGACGCTGCAGCACCAGGCCCTCGCCGGCGTGCACGATGCGGGTGTAGCGGCCGCTCGACCAGCGCAGGGGAACGCTGCCTCCGCGCAGCGGCAGGCTGGTGGTCTCTTCGGGCGTAAGCGGGCGGATGCCGGGATCGGCCCAGCGGGCCAGCTGCTCCAGCAGCCATTCCCTGTGCTCGTGGACGAAACGCTCCCCCGACACCAGGCTTGCCCGCGCGGGCAGGGTCAGGCGCGCCCCCCGGTCGCCCACGCTCAGCCGGATCCTGCGCGCGCGCGGGTCGCGCACCCGCTGGATCTCGACGCTGCCGCCATCGTCCAGCGCAAGCTGGATGACGTCGCGCTGCACGCGGCGCGGCGGCGCTGACAGCAGGCGGCGCAGGCGGTCGGGCATGTCCGGGATTATCCGGCGTCGGCCTTCGACAGCTTCAGCGCCGGCTCCAGGATCTGGAACAGGCGCCGGAACTCGGCGCTCATCAGGGCGAAGCGGGCGTCGAGCTCGGCGCGGATGTCGTCGGCGTCGGTGGCTTCGAGCTGGTCAACCGCCCCGTCGAGGAACTTCCACTTGCGGATCACCAGGTCTTCGCCGAGCACGAAGGAGACGTGGTCATCCATGTTCAGCGCCAGCTTCGTCACCTGCTTGCCGGACTCCAGGTGGCGGGCGATCTCGTCGGACTCCAGGTCCTGGCGCTGGCAGCGCACGATCGCGCCGTGGTCGTCGGCCGACTTGAGTTCGCACTCCTCGCCCAGGCTCAGGCCTTCAGGCAGCGGGTCGCCAGCGATCCAGCCGGTCAGCACCGCGCGCGGCGACACCTCGGCGTTGAGCGGCAGCGCGGGGAAGCTGCCCAGGGCGCGGCGGATTTCCGACACCACGCTTTCAGCAGTCTTGCGGCTGGAGGTGTCCACCGCGCACACGCCCAGCTCCAGGTCGAGCAGGGCGTCGGTGCGGGTCGGGCGCACGAAGGCGCGCGGCAGCAGGTCCTGCACCAGCTCCTCCTTCATCTGCTTGCGCAGGCGTCCGCCGGGCTTGCGCCCCTGCTGCTCCTCGAACTCGGCGATCTTCTTGCCCAGCAGGTCGTTGACCACGGCGCCGGGCAGCAGCCGATCCTCGCCGCCCACCGTCAGCCACAGGGCCTCGCCGATGCGGTGCGAATACGCCTCCGAGTCGCGGCCGAACGGCGGGATGAAGCCGCGCGAGGACAGCTCGAGCGGGCCAACCGGCTTGAGCGCGGTTTCGGCCAGGCCTTCGTCCAGGTGGGTGATGTCGAGCGAGGGGGCGAAGCGGAACAGGGTGAGGTTGCGAAAGAACATTCAGTGGGCCGTGTTGGTCGGAAAAGGGTCAAGGCGTCGGCGTCCCCTCCCGGCCTGGCCGGGAAGGTGCCGTCCATGGATTGGGTCATCAGCCGGTTTCGCCGGCTGCGACGGCGCCGGCGGCGAGCCCGGCGAAATCGAACAGCGACGGGTCGGCCATCTGCGAGGGACGGATGTCGGCCAGGGCGCGGGCGATGGTCTCGATCCGTCCCGGCGTTTCCTGTTCCCATTGCGCCATCATCCGCTGCACCTGCTTGCGCTGCAGGTTCTCCTGCGATCCGCACAGGTTGCAGGGG
The DNA here is from genome assembly GCF_001717465.1 of Luteimonas sp. JM171. Classification (NCBI taxonomy): domain Bacteria; kingdom Pseudomonadati; phylum Pseudomonadota; class Gammaproteobacteria; order Lysobacterales; family Lysobacteraceae; genus Luteimonas; species Luteimonas sp. JM171. The sequence continues at coordinate 1,245,021 of NZ_CP017074.1, forward strand.
ATGATCGGGAATTCCTTCAGCCGCGCGTACTCGGCGATGTCCTCTTCGCAGGCGAACGCCAGCGGCCGGATCACCACGTGGCGGCCGTCATCGGACAGCAGCTTGGGCGGCATGGCGCTGATCTTCGCGTGGAAGAACAGGTTGAGGAAGAACGTGGCCACCATGTCCTCGCGGTGATGGCCCAGGGCGATCTTCGTGAACCCGTGTTCGGCCGCATAGGTATACAGGGCGCCGCGGCGCAGGCGCGAGCACAGCGAGCACATGGTCTTGCCCTCGGGCACCACCCGCGAGACGACGGAATAGGTGTCTTGCTCGATGATGTGGAAGTCCACGCCCAGCGAGCGCAGGTATTCCGGCAGCACATGTTCCGGGAATCCCGGCTGCTTCTGGTCCAGGTTGACCGCGGTGATCGAAAACTCCACCGGCGCCTTCTTCTGCAGCTGCAGCAGCACGTCGAGCATCGTGTAGCTGTCCTTGCCGCCCGACAGGCATACCATCACCCGGTCCCCGTCGTTGATCATGCTGTAGTCCGCGATCGCGCGGCCGGCCTGGTGGCGCAGGCGCCGCGCCAGCCGGTCGAGCGACGCGCGCTGCCGGGCCGGGTCGGGGGGCTGCGGCCGCGGGGGCGGCTCGGCGAGGGGGAGGACGATGCTCATGGTGCGCATAGTGTAGCGCCGGCGCTCCTGGGCCCTCGCGGGAAATCAGTCGCGGGAACGGCGACAATGGGGCCCCGCCGCAGCCAAGAGTGATGCCATGTCCGACACTTCCCTCACCCGGTTCCTGATCGAGGCCCAGCGCGAGGGCCACATCAACCCGCAGCTGCGGCTGCTGATCGAGGTGGTGGCGCGCGCCTGCAAGCGGATCTCGGTGGCGGTGGGCAAGGGCGCGCTGGGCGACGTGCTCGGCGATGCGGTCAGCGGCGCCGGCGGCAGCAGCATCAACGTCCAGGGGGAGGCCCAGAAGAAGCTGGACGTGCTCTCCAACGAGATCCTGCTCGAGGCCAACGCCTGGGGCGGGCACCTGGCGGCCTGCGCCTCGGAGGAGATGGAGCATTGCACTCCGATCCCCGACGCCTATCCGCGCGGCAACTACCTGCTGCTGTTCGATCCGCTCGACGGCAGCTCCAACATCGACGTCAACGTGTCCGTGGGCACCATCTTCTCGGTGCTGCGCGCCCCCGACGACGCCGGCGAGCCGCGCGACGAGCACTTCCTGCAGGCGGGCACGCAGCAGGTCGCGGCCGGCTACTGCATCTACGGGCCGAGCACGCTGCTGGTGCTCACCGTGGGCGCGGGCACCCACGCCTTCACCCTGGACCGCGAGCAGGGTTCGTTCGTGCTCACCCGGCGCGACATCAGGATCCCGGAGGACACCCGGGAATTCGCCATCAACATGTCCAACCAGCGCCACTGGGAGGCGCCGATGCAGGCCTACGTGAAGGACCTGCTGGCCGGCAGGGAAGGCCCGCGCGGCAAGGACTTCAACATGCGCTGGGTGGCCTCGATGGTGGCCGACGTGCACCGCATCCTCACCCGCGGCGGCATCTTCATCTATCCGTGGGACCGGCGCGAGCCCAACAAGCGCGGCAAGCTGCGGCTGATGTACGAGGCCAACCCGATGGGCATGCTGGTGGAACAGGCCGGCGGCGCGGCCAGCGACGGGCGGCGGCGGATCATGGACATCCAGCCGGACGAACTGCACCAGCGCGTGCCGGTGTTCTTGGGTTCGCGCAAGGAAGTGGAGGAGGCCTGCCGCTACCACGCCGAGCACGACGCCGCGGGCGGCGAGCGTCCACCGCAGTAGCCGCCGTTGCGGATGGGCGCGGCCCGCCCGCGGGCATGCGGCCGGTGTAAGCTGGTTGCATGCTGCCCGTGGACCCGGCCGACATCACCCACCAGCTCGTCCGTCTGCGCCTTGAGCACCGGGACCTGGACCTGGCGATCAGCGGCCTGCAGGCCAACATCGCCAGCGACGAGCTGGCGATCAAGCGCCTGAAGCGGCGCAAGCTGCAGCTCAAGGACGCGATCGCGCGGCTGGAATCGGCGCAGATCCCCGACGAGCCCGCGTGAAGCACGGCGTGGCCGGCGCGCCGCCGCAATCCGGGCGTTCGGCGCCGCGCCCGCGCGTTCAATCCGGGTCGGGTTCCGCTGCGGGCCGCGCCGCCTCGGGGCTGACCTTCTCGATGGTGTGGCGCAGCTCGCGGCCCAGGATGACCTTGGCATCGCGCGCCCACGTGTCCAGGCGCTCGTCGAAGGTGAGCTTGCTGTTGGAGTCCAGCTTCACCAGTTCCATTTCGCGCAGCTTCTGGATGAAGCCGCGGAACAGGCTGCGGTCGAAGAACTCCGGCGCGGCCGGCGCGTACAGCAGGCTCAGCCGCTGCGCGGCCAGCTGGCACAGGCTCTCCAGCTCGCCGGCCCCCAGCGTGCCGGGGCCGTTCTTGGCCAGCACCGAGATGGCGATGTAGTAGCGCTCGAACGCCTGCTGCAGCGGATGGCCGATGGCGCGCAGCCGGAACACCTCGTCGGTCTGTCCGGCGCTGCGCTGGAAGATGCCGCCGTCGTCCTCGCCCACGCGCTGCAGCAGCCCTTCCCGCTCGAACACCTCCAGGGTGCGCGAGATGCGCTCGGCGAACCCGTCCGCGTCCCAGGGCAGGAACAGCTCGCCCTGCAGGAACGGGTAAACCGCGCGTCCCAGGCGCAGCAGGTTGGCGTGGCTCATGCGCCGGTTGTGCAGGAAGCAGCAGGCGATCCAGGCCGATGCGGTGAACAGGTGCACGGAATTGTTGCGGTAATACGAGAGCAGCACGGCGGTCTCGTCGTCCACGCTGAGCACGTCCCCCAGCGGGTGGGCGATGCGCCTGAGGATGCCGATCTCCTCGCCATGGGCGACGATCTCCGCCGGCTCGTGCGGGGTCATGGTCACCAGTTCGCTGTAGGGCACCTCCGATAGCAGGGTCCTGGACAGCGCGATCTGGGCCAGCAGGTCCGATTCGCTCATCGCGTGCTTGGGCGTGGACAGCAGCGCCATCGCCAGCAGGTTGACCGGGTTGACGTCGGCGGCGCGGTTGATGTTGACCTGGATGCGATGGGCGATGGCATCCACCGTGTCCGACAGCCACCCTGGCCGTTCCTCGTCGCCCAGGGAGCGGCCATCCCAGCCCGGCGCATGCTCGGCAAGCATCTCCGCCAGCGGGATCGGCTCGCCGAAGTTGACCACCACCTGGCCGTAGTTCTGCCGCAGCACCTTCGGGATGCCCGCCAGCAGCGCCCAGATCGATTCCTTCTGCTTGGGCTTGCCGCTCAGCTCGTCCAGGTAGCTGTTGCCCTCCATCAGCTTCTCGTAGCCGATGTACACCGGCTGGAACAGCACCGGCCGCGACGGCTGGCGCAGGAACGCGCGCACCGTCATCGCCACCATGCCGCCCTTGGGCGCCAGCAGCCGGCCGGTGCGCGAGCGCCCGCCCTCGATGAAGTACTCGATGGAATAGCCGCCGGCCACCAGCTGGGCCACGTATTCGGTGAACACGGCCGAATACAGCGCATTGCCGCGGAAGCTGCGGCGGATGAAGAACGCCCCGCCCTTGCGCAGGATGGTGCCGATCACCGGCAGGTTGAGGTTGATGCCGGCGGCAATGTGGGGCGGCACGATCCCGCGCGCGTACAGCAGGTACGACAGCAGCAGGTAATCCATGTGGCTGCGGTGGCAGGGCACGTAGATGATCTCGTTGCCAGGCGCCACGGCCTTGAGCCGGTCCAGGTGGTGCACCAGCACGCCGCGGAAGATGCGGTTCCACACCGTCGTGAGCAGGAAGCTGGCCGAGCGCACCACCGGGTGGGAATAGTCGGCGGCGATTTCCCACGCGTAGGCGTGGGCCTTCTTCCAGGCATCCTCGGGCTTGCTGTCGTCGCGGCGGGCCTGGTCGGCGATCGCCTCCTTGACCGTGGGCGCGGAAAGCACCTTGTCGATCAGCAGGCGCCGGGTGGACAGGTCCGGCCCGATCACCGCGGTGCGGATGCGATTGAAGTGGGTGCGCAGCACGCGCGAGACCTTGCGCACGGTGCGCTCGGGCGTCAGGCCTTCCTCCACGCTGGCGCGCATTTCCATCGGCGCGGCAAAGCGCACCACGGTGTTGCGGCCGTTGAGCAGGATCGCCAGCAAGCGGCGGAAGCGTCCCACCAGCGCCCAGTTTTCCGAGAACAGCACCGAGAACCAGCCGCTGGCCTTGTCCGGGGAGCGGCCAACGAAGATCGACACCGGCACCAGCAGCACGTCCAGCGCCGGATCCTCGCGATGGGCGTCGAGCAGTCGCGCGAGCGATTCGGAGTGGGTCTTCTTGGGCGGACGCTTGCCCGGGGCCAGCGCGCCCAGGGTGCTGCCGGCGTTGCGCCGCGACAGCGCCACATAGGCGCGCTTGCGGCCCAGCGGGTCGCCGGGCAGCGGCAGCAGCGGCGAGGGCAGGCCGGCTTCGCGGCAGGCGCGCTCGAGGATCAGGGCGTTGGACAGACCGTAGTCCTCGAGCACGTAGCACACCGGGCGCCCGTCGACGAAGCGCTCCGGGTCCTGCGGCTCGATCTTCAGCCCGATCCACGGCGCCAGCATGCGGCCGAGCAGGCGCGCCCACAGCGGACGCTTGCCGGGCCGGACGGCGCGCGCGCGCGTGGCGCCGGCCCGCTGGTCCGCGGGCTGGCCAGGGGCGTCGGGGAATGGCAGGCGCGACTGGTCGGGAGAATGCGGCATGGCGGCATTATCACCCAGCGGCGCCGGCGGCCGGGGGGGCGGGGCCCCGGCCCGGGGCCTCAGAGATCGCGCACCACCCAGCTGCCGGGCGGCTCCAGGCCCGCGGCATCCAGGGCCGCCTGGGCCACGTCTGCCGGGGATTTGCCAGCCTTCCAGGCGGCGGCCACCGCGGCCAGGCGGTCGCGGGTGGCGCGGGTGTAGGCGCCCTCCAGTTCGTTCTGGGCGTCGGCGGCAAGCTTTTGCGGATACAGGGTGCGCGCCTCCTCGCTGTGGTTGAGCAGGTCCACCAGGTGTTCAAGGCTGGTGCGGAAGGCTTCGGCGCCCAGGGGCGTGCGCTGGGTGCGCTGCAGGTGCCACACCGCCAGGTATTCCACCGGCCCAAGCAGGCGTCGGGGGGTGGCCCCGAAGAAGTGTCCGGACAGGGCGCCGGCGGCGATCGGCCCGGCGCGATCGGGCAGCCCGGTGGCGCCCCACGAGCTCAGCGCCCCGCCGGGCAGGTCCATGCGCCGCAGCGCCGCGCCCAGGGTGTCGGCCAGGAGCCGCTTGGCCCGCTCGTCGTCGCTCTCGGCCACCACGCCCAGCAGGCGCAGGAACATCGGGTAGTACTCCTCGCCCAGGCGCCTGGAAAGCCGCTTGAGGACGGTGAGCCGGTATTCCGGGTCGGAGTGCGCGGCCAGCGCGGAGACCAGGCGGTCGGCGGCGGCGCGCAGGGCGGAGGGATCGGGCGGGTCGGGATTCATTTCAGGCGGGCGAAACCGGGCGGCGGCGGCCTGCCGGCAGCCTCGCGGAAGGGGTGCTCAGGATATCGCGCGGGGCGGGCCCCGGGGCGATCAGCCGTGGCCGAGGCCGGAGAGGATTGCGTCGACCGCGCCGTCGGCGGCCGCGGACAGGTCCATGGCGCCGAGCGCACTTTCCAGCGAAGGATCCCCGGACAGCATCCGGCTGCCCTCGGGGGCGTCGCCCCAGGCCTCGGCGAGCAGCATGGCCTCGCCGGCGTCGACCGGGGCCGCTGCCGGCGTGGACAGGCCCGCTTCGCGCAGCGCATCGGCCTGCTGCGGACCGTGCTGCGGGCGCCCCTGCAGATCGTCGAACGCAACCTGCCCGCCCAGCCCGCCAAGGCCGGTGAGGTTGAGGTGCGGATCGGAACCGATGCTGCTCATGACTGCGGGAATGCCCTGCTCGCAACTTTGGGGACGGGTTCAATGTAACGACCGTGCCGCGGAACTGTCACCTCGGGGCAACCCTAGGTCGCCGCTGCGGGTTCCGCCGCGTTCAGCCAGCGGCGCCGGCGGTCCGGCCCGGTCGGGGCGCGACCGGCCATGCTAGCCTCCTCGCCGGTACCGGGCAATGCAGGCGATCGGATGTCCGAGAAGGACCAGGGCGGCGACAAGACCGAAAAACCGACCCCGAAAAAGCTGCGCGACGCGCGCCGGGAAGGCAACGTCCCCAAGAGCAAGGATCTCACCAGCACGGTGCTGGTGATGGGCTGGGTGGCCGGGGCCTGGATGCTGCTGGGCTTCATGGGCGAGCGCATCGCCGAACTGTTCGACCGCTCGCTGGGCGCGGTGCCGCTGCCGTTCTTCGAGGCGCTGCCGCAGCTGGGCTGGCTGGCCCTGCAGACCCTGCTGTGGATGGTGCTGCCGCTGATGCTGCTGGCCTTCATGCTCGGGGTGCTGGTGGAGTTCCTGCAGGCCGGGCCGGTGGCGACGTTCAAGAAGATGGAGCCCAAGCTGGAGAAGCTCAATCCGGTGGACGGCATCAAGAAGATGTTCTCGATGGACAATCTGATCGAGCTGATCAAGTCCATCATCAAGTGCGCGGCGATGCTGGGCATCGGCTACGTGGTGCTCAAGGGCATGATCGAACGGCTGATGATGCTGCCGCACGGCAACCCGGCGGCAATGGCCGGCGCCGTGTGGCACGCCATCAAGTGGATCTCGGTCTGGACGGTGGCGGTGTTCTTCTTCGTCGCCGCCCTGGACGTGGGCTACCAGAAGTACTCCTACATCAAGAAGCTGCGCATGAGCCGGCGCGACATCAAGCGCGAGGTGAAGGACAACGAAGGCGACCCGTACGTGAAGCAGCGGCGCAAGCAGTTGCACCAGGAGTGGGCGCAGCAGAACATGCTCTCCTCCGTACGCAAGTCGAGCGTGGTCGTGACCAACCCCACCCACATTGCCGTGGCCCTGCAGTACGAACAGGGCGAGACCGAGCTGCCGGTGGTGGTGGCCAAGGGCGAGGGCGCCATGGCCGAGCTGATCAAGCAGGCCGCCGAGGAGGCGGGCGTGCCGATCCTGCAGAACGTGCCGCTGGCGCGCGGGCTCAACGAGAAGGTCGAGCTGGACGACTACATCGGGTCCGAATTCTTCGACGCGGTGGCCGAGGTGCTGTTCTGGGCCGAGGGGGTGCGCCGCGGGGAGATGGGCGAGGGCGAAGGCGGGGCCGCCAGCGGCTGAGCGTCCGCGCCGGCGCCCTCAGTCGCCGAAGGTCCGGCGCAGCACGTCGATCAGCCCCTCGCTGTCGAGCAGGCGCTCGACCAGGATCTCGATGTAGACCCCGAGCAGCAGCAGGATGATCGCCGTAGACAGCCAGGCCTTGATCGGCAGCGTCAGCGCGAACACGTTGAGCTGTGGCGCGAACCGGTTCATCAACCCGAACGACAGGTCGATGATGAGCAGGATCACCATCACCGGCGCCGCCAGCACCACCAGGGTCGACATGAACCAGCCGAACTGGCCCACGAACAGGTTCATCCCGGTGCGCGGCAGGTCCGGGTAGAACGAGGTCGCCGGCCAGATCGCGTAGCTATCCATCAACAGCCCGAGGAAGATCAGGAACGCGCCGCTGGCCATGAACAGCCAGGCCGCGAACTCCGACAGGAACTGCCCGTGCAGGGTCACCTGGTGGCCCTGGATGGGATCGAACACCTGGGCCATGGCCATGCCCACCTGGTTGTCGATCACCGTGCCGGCCGCAGAGAACGCCCAGAACACCAGCCCGAACAGGTAGCCGATGGCCAAGCCGATGAACAGCTCCTTGAGCACCATCATCGGCCACTGCAGGGTGCTCAGCGCCACGCCGGGGGCCGAGGCGATGGCGATGGGCAGGGCCACGATGGCCAGGCTCACCAGGAAGCTGTTGCGCACCATCGCCGGCATGTTGGACTGGGTGATCAGCGGCAGCATCACGAACGCGCCGATGATCCGGGGCAGGGTCAGCCCCAGCGCCAGCATGGCGTCCCCGATCGATTCGAACGGATTCACTGGTACTCGTGCACCATCGACGGGAACGTGGTGAAGATGTGGTTGGCGTACGTGTAGAGGCTGCCCCCGATCAGCGAGGCGGTGACGAACAGCATCACCACGATGGTCAGGAACTTCAGCGCGTAGGCGAAGGTCTGTTCCTGCAGCTGGGTGGCCGCCTGCAGGAACGCCACGATCAGGCCCACGAGCGCGGCCGCGCCGATGGCCGGGCCGGACAGCACCAGCACCAGCCACAGGGCCTGGCGGGTCAGTTCGAGCATCTCACCCATGGCGTGCTCCCTCGGTGGCAGGCCGGCCCGTCATCCTATTGCGTACGTCAGGACCAGGCCATGCACCAGCTTGGCCCAACCGTCCACCAGCACGAACAGCAGCAGCTTGAACGGCAGCGAGACGATGGTGGGCGACATCATCATCATGCCCAGCGCGAGCAGGATGTTGGCCACCACCAGGTCGATGATCAGGAACGGCAGGAAGATCAGGAACCCGATCTGGAATGCGGCGGTCAGCTCGCTGACGGTGAACGCCGGGATCACCACGATGAAGTCATCGACCGAGAGCGAGGCCTTCCGTTCGGGCGGCAGCAGCCGTTCGGCGCTGCGCAGGAAGAACGCGCGCTCCGCGCCGTTGGAATGCTTGATCAGGAAGCTGCGCAGCGGCTCCTTGCCGGCATCCACCAGCGACAGCAGGTAGGCCGCGTCCATCCCCGCGCCCGTGGGCTGCGCCGGCGGGGGGGTATCGATCCGGATCACCCGCGGCTCGGGCATCTCGCGCTCGCCGCTTTCAGCCACCTCGGCCTCCGCGGCCGGCGCGGGCGCGGGGCCCAGCCCGCCGGTCACGCCACGGAACAGTTCGCCGCGCTCGGACGCGGCGATGGCCGCCTGCTCGGCGGCCAGTGCGTCGGCTGCGGCCGGGCTGGTGGGCGCGGCTGTTTCCCCGTCTGCGTCCCGTTCCGCCTGCTGCGCAGCGGCGGCCGCCATCGCGCGCATGCGCTCGGCGTTGCTGGCGGCCCGGGCATCGATCTTCTCCTGCACCGAAGTCGGCGGCGGCCGCCCGTCCATGCGCGCGCTGATCGCGGCATGCGTATCCAGGATCACCGGGTACATCACGTAGATCGACAGCACGATCGCCAGGCCGTTGATGACCACGTTGGGCGGGACCTGCTGCAGGCCCAGCGCGTTGCGCAGCAGGCTCAGCACCACCACGATCTTGGTGAACGAGGTGACCATCACCGCCACGAACGGCGCCAGCGCCAGCGCAACGACGATGACGAGGACGAGTGCCGGGGAGTAATTGCTGAAATCCATGGGCCGCGCCTACTTCCAGGACAACAGGCGCACGCCGAGGGTGTCCCCGACCGAGACCAGTTCGCCCTGGCCGACCGCCTCGCCGTTGGCGCGGATGGTCACGTTGGCGCCTTCCAGCTGCGCCGGCACCGGGAACACATAGCCGGGCTGCAGTTCGGCCAGCTTGCCCAGCGGCAGCTGCATCCGCCCGACCTCGAACGCCACTTCCACCGGCAGCTTGCGGGTGGCCGCGTCCGGATCGGCCGGCGCCGCGGCCGCTTCCTTGTCCCCGCCCTCCCCCTGTGGGGCCTCGTTCTCGCTCATTGGGTTCTCCTGCAAACCTTGGATGATCTGTGATGGGCCTTCGACGCGCCATCCGCCCGTGACCAGCGACAGCGGCCAGGCGCGCCCGCAGGCGCGGGCCTGGAACGCGGGCCGGCGGCCGCTGCGCCCGACCACGAACACCGCGCCCGGGGCCAGTGCGTCCCAGTCTTCGGGCGACAGCGGCGGGATCTGGAACTGCAGCGATACCGTCGCCGCCAGGTCCTTCCAGCGACCCAGCGGCGTCGGGGCGTCGTCCTCGAACGGTGGTTCGGCCCGCACCAGCAACCCCTCGGCCCAGGCCGCGGGCAATCGCAGCGAGCCGTGCACCGCCGGGGCCCGGCGCGCCGCGTCGGGATCATCGTCGGGCGGGGCATCGTCGATGAGGAAGTCCACCCACACCGCGTCATCGTCCGCGCCGGACCCGGCATCGGGCTCATCCAGCAGCGGCGTGAGCGCCACGCCGAGGGCCTCGCTCAGCCGCATCAGCTGCGCCTCGTGGGCGAGGCTCCAGGCAAGGATCCGCGAACGGCCGGTGAAGTCGCTCCAGTGCAGGCCGTCGGCGAGCACTGCGGCAGTCGCCTGCAGGCGCAGGCCCACGCGCGTGCCTTCGGCGTCGAGTTCAAAGGTCTGGTCGGGCGGGTGGGGGTGGCCGGGCATCAGGTGCAGCAGGCCGTGGTCGCTGAGCACCCAACTGTGCGGAGCGCGGAAAAGCGCGCGCAGCGCCTGCACCTGTGGCGGCGCGAGCGCGGGGATCCGGCCGCGCAGTGGCTGTGGGTCGCGCTCGGTCGCGCTGCCTGGCGACGCGCCGCGGCGCCCGTCGGCGGGCTTGGCCGCCTGTGCCTTGTCAGCCATGTCCCAGGGCCACCTTCATCAGTTCGGGCAGCGAGCGTACCCCGAGCTTGTTCATCATGTTCGAGCGGTGCAGTTCCACGGTCTTGATGCTGATCCCCAGGATGTCGGCGATGATCTTGTTGGGCTTGCTGGCGACAACCAGGTCGAGCACCTGGCGCTCGCGCGGGCTGAGCTTGGCGAGGGCGGCCTCGCTGATCGCGCCGTCGCCACGGCCGCTGCGCGCATTGGCCAGCGCCGCGCGGATGGCTTCCACCAGGGTGTCATCGCCAAAGGGTTTTTCCAGGAAATTGGCCGCGCCCTTGCGCATGGCCTCCACCGCCAGCGGAACGTCGCCGTGGGCCGTTACAAACACCAGCGGCAGCGTGCTGGCGCGCCGGATCAGCTCATCCTGCAGCTGCAACCCGCTCATGCGCGGCATGCGGATATCGGAGACCAGGCAGGCCTCGCCGCAGGTCCGCCCGCCATCGTAGGCCTCCAGGAATTCGGGCCCGGAGGCGTAGGCCTCCACCTGGAAGCCGGAGGTTTCAAGCAGCCACGCGGTCGAATCGCGGAAGCCGTCGTTGTCGTCGACCAGGTACACCAGCACCTGTTCCTGTCCCATTTCAGGTCCTCCCCTCGGCCGGCGGCAGGGTGAATCCAAACACGCTGCCGCCGCCCTCGCGCGGCTCGAAGAACAGCCGCCCCTCGTGGTATTCGATGATCGAACGGCAGATCGCCAGGCCGATGCCCAGCCCGTCCGACTTGGTCGTGTAGAACGGCGAGAACAGCTGCTCGCCTTCGGCCGCCGTCAGGCCCGGGCCACGGTCGCACACGCGCACCTCGATCTCGCCGTCCAGGTTCACCCGCCCCTCGATGCTGAGGTCGCGGCCGGTGGGGTCCATCTCGCGCATCGCCTCGATGCCGTTCTTGACCAGGTTGAGCAGCACCTGCTCCACCATCACCTTGTCCGCGTACACCGGCGGCAGGGTGTCGGCCAGCGACACGTTGATAGCCAGCTGCTGGCGCTCGGCCTCCAGGCGCAGCAGCTCCAGCACGGTCCCGGCGATGGTGGCCAGGTCATGGGCGTCGCGGCGCGGCTCGCGCGCGCGCACGAATTCGCGCACCCGGGCGATCACGGCCGCGGCGTGCTCGGCCTGGGTGCGGGCCGCCAGCAGCGCCCGCTCCACCTGGGCCGGGCCCCCCGCCTGGTCCACCAGGCGCAGGCTGCCGTTGAGGTAATTGACGATCGCGGCCAGCGGCTGGTTGAGCTCGTGGGCCAGGGTGGCTGCCATCTCCCCGACCGACATCAGCCGCGAGGTGAACAGCAGCTTTTCCTGCCGGCTCTTGTGCGAATCAAGCACCTCGATGCTTTCGCTGATGTCCACGGCCGTGAGCATGTCCAGGGCGCGCCCATCGAGCGCCAGGCTGCGCCAGTACAGCGAGTACCAGCGGCCATTGTGGGGCGCGCGCACCTCGCGGCCGGCATCGATGTCAATGTCGCTGGTGCGCAGCGAGTCCCGTAGGCCGGAGCGGCTGGCGTGGCCGGCAAGCGCGCCGAAGTCCCGCCGGTACAGATCGTTGGCCGCCACCATGGCGCCATCGCTGGAGCAGAACGCAACGCACGGGAAGGGCACTGCCTGCAGCAGGGGCTCAAGCGCGGCCGATGTCGCCAGGGAGGCGGTCACCGCCGCCACTCCTGCTGTGCGCCCCCGTGGATGGGATACCCTGCAGCCGCGCGCCAGGCGCGCCCCCCCGACAACCTCACCCTGCCGCCCCCACCATGCCTGACCGATCCGTTGCCCTGCGTTTCGCCACCGCGATCGCCATCGCCCTCACCGCTGCTGCCGGCACCGCGTTCGCGGCGGCGCCGGAGGCGGCCATGCCGTCCCCTTCGTACGTGCGCGAACTGCTCGGAATCCTGGTGCCCCTGGCGTTCATGATCGTTGCCCTGCTGCTTGTATTGCGCCTGCTGCGCCGCCGCTACGGAATGACCGGGAGCGGGGCACACCTGTCGGTCCTGCAGATCCTGCCGGTGGGACCGCGCGAACGCGTCGTCCTGCTCAAGACCCGTGCCGGGCGCATCCTGGCCATCGGGGTGAGCGCGCAGTCGGTGAACCTGATCACGCGCCTGGAACAGGACGATGTGGCCGCCGAGCCCGATGCCGGTCAATGACCGGGCCGGAGCTCGCGAGCCGCAGTCTTACCCAAGTTGTGCTGCCGCGACGTTAAGCCTGCGTGATCCGTGGATGAACTGTGGCTCCCGTCACGGTTCCGGCCGATCGTTGCGTTTGTGACGACAAATATCTGCACTGAAACATAAATTTTACGTTCCCTGCACTTTACAAGGCTATCGTTCCTTGGCACAAAGTGACGCATGAGGTCAGGGGTGATGCGGAAGGTTCGTCGTCCGGGACGGAGCAGGGAGTCGTTCTCCGGGGCAGTGCCGCCTGAGATCCAGGTCCGCGCCAAGGGCGGATTCCACGCAGGGGGGTACCAGGTGCATGCGCGCTCTGATCGGTAACCTGTTCGCCGCGCCGGCGGGCGCGGCGCCGCGCAAGCGCCTGGGCTACAGCGACGTCTTCCTCGCCTTCGCGGCGGTGCTGATCATCACGGTGATGATCCTGCCGCTGCCGCTGGTGCTCATTGATGCGCTGGTGGCGGTGAACGTGTCGGTGGGCTTCGGCCTGCTGCTGCTGGCCATCTACATCCCCAGCCCGATCGCGTTCTCCAGCTTCCCCAGCGTGCTGCTGCTGACCACGCTGTTCCGGCTCGCGATCTCGGTCGCCATCACCCGCTCGATCCTGCTCAACGCCGAGGGCGGCCACATCGTCGAGACCTTCGGCGCGCTGGTCGCCGGCGGCAACCTGGTGGTTGGCCTGGTGGTGTTTTTGATCATCACCGTGGTCCAGTTCATCGTCATCGCCAAGGGCGCCGAGCGCGTGGCCGAGGTGGCCGCGCGCTTCACCCTGGACGCCATGCCCGGCAAGCAACTGTCGATCGACTCGGACCTGCGCGCCGGCCTGATCGACAAGGACGAGGCGCGCCGCAAGCGCCGCCTGCTCGAGACCGAGAGCCAGCTCTACGGCAGCCTCGACGGCGCCATGAAGTTTGTGAAGGGCGACGCCATCTGCGGCATCGTCATCATCATCATCAACCTGCTGGGCGGCCTGGCCATCGGCGTGCTGCAGAAGGACATGGCGCTGGGCGAGGCCACCCGGGTGTACTCGATCCTGACCATCGGCGATGGCCTGGTGTCGCAGATCCCGGCCATCCTCGGAACCATCGCCGCCGGCCTGGTGGTGACCCGCACCACCAGCGACGTGGACGACAAGCACCTGGGCGAGGCCATCACGCGCCAGGTGACCGGCCAGCCGCGGGTGCTGCTGATCACCGCCATCCTGGCCTTCCTGATGATGCTGGTGCCGGGCTTCCCGAAGCTGGTGTTCGCGGCGCTGAGCCTGATCCTGTTCGCCTTCGCCGCGTGGCAGTACCGCTTCCAGTTCGAGACCCTGCGCAAGCTGTTCCGGGTCAGCGACGACGACCTGGCCGCGAGCCAGGTCACCGTCCAGAGCGACGAGCTCACGCCCCCGGCGCCGCTGCAGCTCGACGTGGCGCCGTCGCTGGCGGTCGCCTTTGGCCAGGAGCCGCTGCGCGCCCGCATCGGTGACGTGGCCCGGCGGCTGCGGGAGGAATACGGGGTCCCGGTGCCGGTGCCGGAGTTGCGCGTGCTCGCCGACCTGGAAGAAGGCGAGTACCGGCTCACGGCCTTTGGCGCGCGGTTGGCATCTGGCCGGCTGCAGGTGGACGCGGCGCTGCGGCCGGCGCGGCCGGGCAATACGGACGCACGCCTGCCGGGGTTCTTTCCGCAGGTCTCGGGCGAATGGACCACCGAGCAGGGTGACGACGCCCGGCCCGCGCTCGAGGTCCTGGTGGACCACTGCCGGGGCGCGCTCCAGCGCCGCCTGGGCGGCTTCCTCGGCATCCAGGAAACCTCCAACCTGTTCGGCCGCATGCAGCGCGACTATCCGGACCTGGTCAAGGAAATGCTCCGCGTGGTGGCGCCCCAGCGCGTGGCGGACGTGCTGCGCCGCCTGGCCGAGGAGGGCGTGCCGATCCGCAACCTGCGCGATGCCTTCGAGGCCATCACCGACGTGGGCGGGCGCGAGAAGGACGTGGTGCTGCTGACCGAATACGTGCGCGTGGCGCTCAAGCGCGAGATCGCCGACCGCTATTCAGACAGCGACCGCAACTTGCACGTACTGTTGATCCACCCAGAGCTGGAAGACAAGCTGCGTCAATCCGTACGGGTTGCCGGCGGCGCCAGCCAACTGGCCATCTCGCCCGAACTGGCCGCGCGCCTGGGCAACGAGGTGCGAGGCCACCTTGGTCGCATGGGCCAGGGCGTGCGCCCGGTGCTGCTGTGCTCACTCGACGTGAGGCGCCACCTGCGCAAGCTGATGGAAGTCGACTTTTTCGAACTGCCGGTGCTGTCCTACCAGGAGCTCGCTCCGGACCTGCGCATCGTCCAGTCGGGTCAGATCAATGCCTGACGCCTGCGCCCCGGCCCCCCATATGGAGTCGCGAGATGTCTGACGTGGACCCCAAAACCGAAGAGACCGCCGAGCGCAGGCTGCTGCGCATCGTGTCCGGCCTGCACGCCGGTGCCTGCAGGGAGCTGGCCGAGCGCGAGATGATCCTGGTCGGCAGCGGCGATGATTGCGACATCGTGCTGGCCGACAACGGGGTGGCCCATCACCACGCCCTGATCTGCGTGGTCGACGGCCGTTTCCAGCTGCGTGCGCTGGATGCTCCGCTGCAGCTGGAAGGCAGGACCCTGCACCCGGGCGATCCCGTGGAGATGGACCGCCTGCAACGCGTGGGGCTGGGCGAAGCGGCGCTGGCCTTCGGGCTGGAGGACGACCCCGCCTGGCTGGCGCTTGCGCCTGATGAAGAGCAGCCCGCGGCGGTGCGTGCGCGCCGCTTCACCGAGCCGATCACCCGGCGCCTGCCGCTGGTGGCCGCGGTCGCGGTGCTGAGCCTGGCTTCGCTCGCGATCTTCGTCGCGGTGGTGCCCTCGGCTGAATCCAAGATCGAACCCGAGGCGCGGCTGCAGGAGCTGGCGCGGGAATTCCAGGTCTCCGGACGCAAGATCGAGAAGGACGTGAACGGCAAGCCGGTCCTGGCCGGGATGGTTGCGGATGCGGCTGCCAGGCGCGACCTGCAGGAACGGGTGGCCAAGGAGGAGCTGGACGTCACCCTGGTGCTGACCACCGGCGAAGACCTGGCCATCAACGTGTCCGAAGTCCTGCGTGCCGGCGGCTTCCCGGCCGAACGCACCCGCTATCTCGGGCGTGGCCGGGTGGAGGCCACGGGTTACTTCGAGGACCCGGAGGCGTTCACGGCGTTCGTGCAGACCGGCGCGGTCGTCGCCACCGGCGTGCGCGAGATCGTCCCGATCAACCTGGCCGATGTCGAGGAAGAAGCGCCGGCGGCGGCAGCCGGGCCGGTGCGCATCGTGTCCTACGAGCGCGGCGAGGATCCGTACCTGCTCGACGAGCACGGCAACGAGTACCGCGTGGGCATGGAGATCCCCGGTGAGGGCGTCCTCAACTCGCTCGGCAAGCACGCGATGGTGACCACGCCCGAGGGCGACATCAAGCGCATCGCGATCCGTCCCATCCGGGAAGAGGAAAAGGCCGAAGCCGAAGAGGACGTGCCGGCCAGCGACGACCAGACGCAGTCCAGGTCCAGAGCCTGGGCCACCGAACAGGCGCGCGCCGCGCGCCACCGGCAGTAACAAGCAGCAGGACCGCCGGCCGCATGGCCGACCAGAAGTATCCATTCAAGGACAGGAGCAACGAGCAATGACCATCGACAGTTCCGCACTCAACCAGTTCATCGGCAATGCCGCGTTTTCCAACGGCCCCAGCAACGGCCGCGGCAGCGTTTCTTCCGCTTCGGGCAACAGCTGGTACGAAGCCATGTCGCGCGCCTGGGGTTCGGCCCTGGACGGGCAGGCGACGCAGATCACCGAGATGTCGGCGGCCATCCGCAGCGGCGGCGACCAGCCTTCCAACATGGTCCAGCTCACCGCGGCCAGCCTGAAGATGCAGTTCATGTCCAACAACGCCGCCACGTCGCAGAACGCGACCGGCCAGGCGCTCGAGACCCTCGGCAAGCGCCAGTAACCTGACCGGGACGTTGTCCCAGGAGGAAGACAATGATTGAAGCCATCCAGGTTGCGGGCATGGACCCGGCCACCGGTGCCGCCGGCGCCGCGGGAGGCGCCGGAGGCGCGGCGCAGCCGCAGGCCTCGGCGATCGAGGTACGTGATTTCGGGCAGGCCCAGATGCGCGCGGCAGGCGCGAGCGAGCCCGCGCAGGCCTCGGGCACCGAAGCGGTGTCTGGCGCGGCGCAGGCCGAGCAGTCGCAGGGCACGCAGATGATGATCTCGGCCTTCGACAACCTGAACTCGAACGCGCGGAGCATCGAGGAGCTCGCCAAGACGATGAGCAGCACGGCCGGCGACCTCACGCCGAGCTCGATGCTCGAGATGACGATGCTCTCGCACAAGTTCCTGTTCCAGTCGCAGCTCACCTCGAACGTTGCAAACCGCACGTCCGACGGCGTGCAGCAGCTGTTCCGCCAGCAGTCCTGACCAGTCAAGACGGGGGCAGGCAAATGAGCAATCCAACCACGACCGCGCGCTGGTGGCGGGCCGGCCTGGTGATCCTGGCCGGCCTGATGCTGGCGGCCTGCGGCCAGGTCACCATGCATTCCAACCTGGACGAGAACCAGGCCAACGAGGTGCTTGCGGTGCTCCTTGCCAATGGCATCAACGCCGACAAGCGGGCCTCGGTGAGCAACGAGAACGGCTACCAGATCCGGGTCAGCCGGGGTGAGTTCGCGCAGGCGATGGAAGCGTTGCGGGCCCGCGGGCTGCCGCGGCCGCCGCTGCAGTCGCTGTGCGATGTGTTCCAGCGCCAGGGCTTCGTCTCCTCGGCCACCGAGGAGCGCGCCAGGCAGCAGTGCGGCTGGGAGCAGGACCTCACCCGCACGTTGTCTTCATACGCTGGCGTGGCTTCGGCTCGCGTCCACATCGCCCTGCCCGAGCGGGATCCCATCGGCGGCACCATGGGTGATGCCTCTGCCTCGGTGGTGATCTTCGAACAGGCAGGGGCCAACCTGCGCAACGAGGAGCACAACTTCAAGGTGCTGGTGAAGGACGCGGTGCCGGGCCTGCGCAACATCAACCAGGTTTCGGTGAAGTTCAACACGCTGCCGCCCCCCGCCACGCCGGGTGAGCGCGGCAATGCACCGCCGGTGATGTCCGCGATGAGCCCGGTGACGCTGGCGGTCGCGGCCGGTGCGATCGCCCTGCTCGCGCTGCTGGTCACCCTGGGCAACCGCCTGCGGGTCCGCCTGCAGGGCAAGCCCGCGGCCGACGACCGGATCTGGAAGGGCTGACCAACGGAATGTCGTTGCAGGCCGTGCTCGCAGAGGTTGATCCGGGCTGGTTTGCCCGGACCGGCGAATCCCTCGATCCGCGCCTGCTGGCTTCGGCCCGCAGGTCGCGGCTTGGGTCGCGCCTGCTGGCGCGCATGCTGCTGGAGGCAGGCGCGGCTGACGCGCTCCTGGCTCCGCGTCCGGGCGGGGCAACGCCAACCGCCATCCTGCGCTGGCCACGGGCCAAGCTCAATCGCCTGGTGCGTGACCTGGGCGTGCTTGCCTACGCGCCCCTGATCCGCGCGGAGGTGCGGCGCGAGCCGGTGCGGCGGATCAAGAAGGCGCTCGGCGGCAGTTATCTGCTGGCCCTGGATCCCACCATCTGGGATGCGCGCGTGGACCGGCACGTCCATGATCGGCTGCGCGGGGAATGGGATGCGCTGTTCGCGCAGCTCGCCGGGCAGCCGGAGGACGACGCGCCGCTGTTCGCCGTGCTCGAACGCCAGGGGCGCGCTGAGCTGCGCCGCTGGGCTGCCGAGCGTGATCGCCCGCTTGGAGAGTGGGTTGCCCTGCAGCACCCGCCCGAAGAGCTGGTCCGCGGGCACCTGCCGGAGAAGCCCGTGCTGCTGCTCGCCACCCATCACGAAACGCGCCGGGAGGCAGCATGAGCGCCGCTCCTGACGCACCTGCCGCGGGCCGCGCGCGTCGCGGTCGCGTTCCCGGCGATGCGGTGGCTGTGACCGACCGGCGCGCGTTTACCCGTGCCGTAACGGCCCCGGTGGTTCCGGCGAAGGCCTGGGCTCGGCTTGAAGAAATCGACGATCTCCTCGACCAGGTCAACGACCTGTATGCCCAGGCCGACAAGGAAATTGCGCGCGCCCGCGAGGAAGCCCAGGCCGCCGGATTCGCCGAGGGCCTGGCGCGGGCGCAGCAGCAGATGACCGAGAAGATGGCGGCGCTCAACGAAAGCCGGGCCCGGGTGCTCGGCGAGGCCGCGGGCCGGGTGACGGAGCTGGCCTGCGCCATCGTTGCCCGGATCGCGCCGGGCTTTGACGCGGCCAGCGTGGTGCCGCCGCTGGTGATGCAGGCGGTGGAGGCCGCCCAGGCGGAGCAATTCCTGCTGATCCGGGTGCATCCGCAAGCCCGGGCCGGCGTGGAAGCGGGCCTGGGCGCGGTGCGCCAGGCACACCCGGCGGTGGGGGTCATCGAGCTGGTCGACGATGAAAGCCTGGATCCGCTCAGCTGCGTGGTGGTCTCCGAGGCCGGCGAGGTCCGGGCCGGGGTCGCCCAGCAGATCGAGGCCATCCGCACCGCGCTTGCCGGGGCGAGCCGCGGAGAGACGGCATGAACGCCAGCGTCAACGATCCCCTGCTCAGTGCGCTCTCCTCGGTCACGTCCGTGCAGCGCGTGGGCAAGGTCGCCGATGCGTACGGCACCATGATCCGCGCCACCGGCCTGAAGGCTTCCATCGGCGAGCTGTGCCACCTGCGCAATCCCCGCGGCACCGGCGACCCCGATTTCAACCTTGCCGCCGAGGTGGTCGGCGTGTCCCGGCAGCACACCCTGCTGACGCCGCTGGGCGCGCTGGACGGGGTATCGGCGACGACCGAGGTGTATGCCACCGGACGCCAGGCCGCGGTGCGCGCCGGCGATGGCCTGCTCGGGCGGGTGCTTGACGCCCACGGCGAGCCGATCGACGACAAGGGCCCGCTGGGCCCGACGGTGGATGCACCGATCTATGCCGCGTCGCCCAACCCCCTGACCCGCAGCCTGATCGAACGACCGTTCGCCACCGGCGTGCGCGCGATCGATGCGGTGATGACCGCCGGCGAGGGACAGCGCCTTGGCATCTTCGCCGTGGCCGGCGGCGGCAAGAGCACGCTGTTGGGCATGCTGGCCCGCGGCGGCGACGCGGACGTCAACGTGATCGTGTTGGTGGGCGAGCGCGGACGCGAGGTCAACGAGTTCATCTTCGACAACCTGGGCGACGAGGGGCTGGCGCGCTCGGTGGTGGTGGTGGCCACCTCGGACCGGCCGGCGCTTGAGCGCAGCCGCGCCGCCTGGGTGGGCACGGCGATCGCCGAACACTTCCGCGATCGCGGCAAGCGCGTGCTGCTGCTGGTGGATTCGGTGACGCGCTTCGCCCGCGCGCTGCGCGATGTCGGGCTGGCCATCGGCGAGCCACCGGCGCGGCGGGGCTTTCCGCCTTCGGTGTTCAGCGCGCTGCCGCGGCTGTTCGAGCGCGCGGGGAACAACGAGCACGGCTCGATCACCGCCTTCTACACGGTCCTGGCCGAGGACGAGGACGGCAGCGACCCGATCGTCGAGGAGGTCCGCTCGATCCTGGACGGGCACATCGTGCTCTCCCGCAAGCTGGCGGCCGCGTACCACTACCCGGCGATCGACGTGCTCACGAGCCTCAGCCGCACCATGCCGCGGGTGGTGGATGAGGCACACCAGCGTGCGGCAGGCCAGCTGCGCAAGTACCTGGCCAAGTACGACGACATCGAGATGCTGCTGCAGCTGGGCGAGTACAAGCGCGGCAGCGACCCCGAGGCCGACGTGGCGATCGAGAAGATCGGCCCAATCCGCAAGCTGCTGCAGCAGGGCGCGAACGAGCTCGCCGACTTCAACCAGTCCTCCGAAGCATTGCGCAGGTTGTTCAAGTGAAGCGCTATCCGCTGCAGACGCTCATCAAGCTGCGTGCCCACCGCACTGCGCTGGCGCGAACGCACATGCTGGAGAAGCAGGCGGCGGCACGCGCATGCCGGGAGCAGTGCGAGCGGATCGAGGCAGGCATCCAGGCGCTGGGCGAGGAGCGCGCCGCGCAGCGCCGGCGTCTGCTGGATCCGCCGCCGCCTGGACAGCCCTGGGCCGTGGCGATGGAACAGCGCGAAGCCCACGTCGAGCTGCTCGGCGAGCGCATCGTGATGGAGCAGGCCAGCCTGCAGCAGGCCAGGCAGCGCCTGGACGCGGCCGAGCGGGAGCTCGACGACGCGCGTCAGGCCTGGGTGCGTGCCCAGGCGCGCGAGGATGCGCTGCACAAGCGGCGCGACGCGTGGCGCGGCGAGCAACTGGCGCTGGAAGCACGCAGGGAAGAGGAAGCCGCCGCCGACCTGGTCCAGGCCCGGCCGGCGCGCGCCATGCATGAACCACAGTGAGGTGAGAGATGGGCATTGAAAGCAGCCAGCTGTCGGATTCGGTGGGCCAAGCCCGGAAGGCCGGGTCCGATCCTGCCCGCACGGGCCGCGAGCCGCCGCCGCGCGAAGCGGTCGACCGCTTCCAGCAGGCGATGCAATCGCGCCAGGAGGCGGGCGCGGAAGGCGTCCAGGCGCGAGCGGGAGGCTCCGGGCACACCCAGGCTGGAGACGATCACGCGCAGTCGGCGCAACACCTCGCGACTGACGAAGCGGTCCGGTCCAGCCAACTGCCCGCAGATGACCTGGATGCCCTGCGGATGAAGGATCCGGCCGAGGTGATGGCCATGATGCAGGCGCAGACAGCCCTGCGCGACGGCGCCCAGATGGCCCAGCAGGCGCCCGCCACGGCGGCGGCAAACCCTGCCGCCTTTGCCGAACTGGTGGAGCGGCACGTGCGCCAGCTCGCCGTCGGCGGCAACGCGGTCGACGACCGCGACGGCCAGGTGCTGCTGCGCATGGCCGACTCCACCCTGCCAGGCACCGACCTGATGCTCAGCAAGACCGCCGACGGCTGGCTGCTGCGCGCCGACGTGCGCTCGCGCGAGAGCTACGACGCGATCCAGGAGGCGGCGCCGGAGCTGGCCAAGCGCTTTGCCGAGCGCAACCTCGGCATGCTTGAGATTGATCCGCAGTTCCGTGGGTGAACCCTAGGGTACGCCCTAGTAACCCAGTCGCGACCTATCGCCTAGAGTGGGAACCGTAGATGGCTCGGCGATTGCACCACCGCCCGGACCATCCCAGCCGAAGGAACAACGTCACATGTCCCATATTCGCCGTCCCGTCCCGCGCAAGCCTTCTGCTGCGAAGCCGTCGGCCAATGCCTGGGCTGCCGCCGGACAGGGTATCGATGCTGACGTGCTGCCACCTGTTGCCGAGGAAGAACATGCCCACAATGACGCGCTGAAGCAGCGGGTCATTGAGGAATTCGAGTCATCGCTCCGCGGCCGTGAAGGCATCGGAGATGAGGACCTGCAGCCGCTCCTCGACGCTTTTCGCACCGCCGTGGAGGAAGCATCGATTGATGCCTCCTTCACGCCGCTTGATCCAGAAGAGGTCGCCCTCACGCTCAATGGGTTGGTCGACCAGGGCGTATTGCAGGAAGAGGATCGCAACGCAATCGCGCGACAGTTTGAGAGTGCGCTTGATCCACTGGATAACGCGGACTTGCAGATCGCCCTTGAATTCGCCCAACGGGTTGAGCGCGATGGAGAGGCGGAAGCCAGGAAATGGCTCAAGACTCAGCAGAATGAGTCAGGGCAGGACGCCCAGCCGAACCCTGCGACTCCCAGCGCCCCCGCTTCGGACGAGACCATCACCAAGTCTCGTTCGCGCCGGCTTCGTGCTCCTCCCGGCAGGTAGGCAATCCAGCAGATGTAAATGCAGTGCCGCTCCACTACGGAGCACATCGGATTCCCAACCTGTATTACCGAGGAGATCTATCATGAGCGCAGAATTCAACGCCCTTCTGAACAACCTGGCCCACCTGACCGTTTCCCGGACCGGGGAAGCGAAGGGTTCCACGAACGGCAAGACCAGCTGGCTGCATGCCATCGCCGAAGCGCTGGGCGAGAAGCTGGGTGATCTGGCCAAGAGCATGGTTGCCAACTCCAAGCTGGCCGGGAGCAGCAACGAGAAGGTTGCTGCCGGTGCGACCGCGCGCCTGACCGCCGACAGCCAGCTGTTTTCGATGTACATGAATGCCGTCAGCACCGTGCTGAAGTCCATCGGTGAAGGCAATTCGGCGATGGCTCGCAAGCAGTAATCCCGTACTGCGAGATAAAAGGGCGCCGGCGACCCCGGCGCCCTTTTTTTTGGTTCTTCTCGCAGATGAGGGAAAGAGGCGCCCGGCCGACCTGGCCGACATTGCTCTCCAAGGCAATACACGAAGGGCAAACAATGTGCGAAGGGGATCCACATGCCAGCGGGAGAACTGGACGGTACATCGCCTTGAGGACTGGCATAACATCGGTTGACCACGCGCGCCGTTAGACGCCCGGGTGCCCTCCCGCCGGGGGTGCGCATTTGATCTGTGCAGGTATTGCGGGGAACGACAGCTCAGTGCAGACGACTCATACGCCGTGACATCAGCCATGCACCGACGCCTGCACCCAGACCAACACCCCCAAAGATCACGGCCAGTCCCAATGGGATCGCGCCTGATGACGAACTGCCAGCGGCTGGTGTGAATGCGGGTATCACATTCACTGCAAGCAGCCCCAAGCACAACCACGCGGTGATGGTCAGCGCCCAGTAGAGCCATTGAAATACATAGTTGGCTTGCTGCTGGATGGAGGACTCACTGTCGTGATTTCTCCCCAGGCTCGCGAACATTGCCGCGCCCATTAGCGACCGCCGGGTGCGCTGCTGACCGAGCTCGACGGTGTGGCCCTGGGCCGGGCCGCCGTCCACGCGCTGCGCGCCACGGTCCACGCCTGGCATCACCGTGTTGCCCCGCGCTTCACCGGCGGCCTGGCTGGCGGGCACGGCCTGCTGGGCAAACGGCACCGCCGTTGTGCTTGAGGCCTGTGAATTCCCCGGTGCCGATGCCAATGATGCAAGCGCCGCAGTCGCAGGCGGGGCCGTCTGGGGCGTTGCGGGATTGGAAGGGAGCGAGGCCGCCGTCGACATCGCCCCGCGATCTGCCACCAGGGCGCCGTCCGCGCGTGCCCCCGGCATGCCGGTCGCCGCGGCGGCGGCTTGATGCGAAGCCGGCAAGGCACCGGCCTGAGGCTGCGCAGCCGGCTGCGCGCTCGGCGGCGGTTGTCCAGCGAACGTCTGCGGGGGCGGTGCGCCCTGCCCGGGAGCCACGGCGTGGCCGCGGGGGGCCTGGCCCTGGGCCAGGGAATGGGGTGACGCGGGCTGGCCGGGAACGGCGGCATCGCCGCGCGCCGCGTAGCCGGGCGCGGCGGTGTGCGGCAGCCCCGGGTTGCCCGCAATCGCCGGCTGGGCGGGTCCCGGGATCCCTTGCGCCTGGGCGGGTGCGAATGGCACCGACATGCCCTGCCCGGAAGCTGGCGTCATGCCGCCTTGGGCGCCTGCAGCACTCCGGTTTCCAGCTTGGCCTGGCACTCCACTGTTGCCGGGTGGCCCCTGTGCTGCCTGTGAGGCAGGGGGGCCACCATTGCCAATCACTGCCTGTACCGTGCCTGCCACCTGCGAAGCGACCTGGACCGTCGCGGTGGCGGCGGTGCTGACGACCTGGCTCAACGGACCGTGCCCGGCCATGGTGGCTTGTGCCGACGCGGCCCCGGGCGCAGCCGACGGCCCGTGCCCGGATGGCGCGCCCGCGGCTCCGGGCCCTGGCCCAGACCCTGGGCTGAAGCCTGGACCAGGCGGTCCCGCAGGTGCGCGACCGGGCCCGAATCCCGGGCTGACCGTTGCACCGGGAGGTCCGCCAGGCCCGGGGCCCAAACCAGGGCTGAAGCCGGGACCAGGCGGTCCCGCAGGTCCGCGACCAGGTCCAAATCCCGGAGTGAAGCCAGGTCCGGGCGGTCCCGCCGGCCCAGGTCCAGCGCCCGGACCAGCTCCCGCGTTGAAGCCCGGGCCAGGTGGCCCCCCAGGCCCGCGACCGGGCCCGAACCCGGGGTTGAAGCCGGGTCCAGGCGGTCCAGCGGGGCCTGGTCCGGGTCCAAACCCTGGACTGAAGCCAGGGCCACCCCGGACCACCGACTGGAACAGGGGCGAGGTCAGCTGGCCCCGCAGTTCCATGAGCATGCTGGGCCCGCCACCGCGGCCTCCTAGCAGGGAGTTCACCAGGCTGGGCGGACCGATGGAGGGAAACGAAGGGGCCACGCGCATGCTCCGGAACGGATCGGTCGGCGCGGACCCCCTGCTGGCGCCTGCCCCCAAGCTACCCGTGGGAGCGAAAGGCGACAGCTGGGGTTGACCCTAGGTTGACGTTCCGGCTGCGCCTTTGGGCGGTCAGTCGCCCGTCACGAGGCCCGCGCGCTTGGCGGCCCGGCGCTGATCGCGCGAGCGGTCCCAGCGGTTGTCGAACAGGGCCGGTTCCCAGCCACCGTAGGTCGGATTGGGCAGCATCCACCAGCGCCGGCCGAACCAGCCGCCATGCTCGCGCAAAACGGCGTCGCGCGCGGCGGGGGCATTGGCCGCCAGGTGCGCAAAGTCACCGAGCTGGTCGCCAAACTGCATCAGCACGCGATGGCTGCGGCCAACCAGCTGGCGCCGGCAGAGCTTGCCGCTGCTGCTGCCCGGCTGCTCGCAACCCTCCACCTGCGTGCCTTTCCCCAGGAACACCCCGTCATGCGCCACCGGCAGGCCGTGCGCGCGCAGGTTGGCCAGGGTGTGATCCTTCAGGCGTTGCTCGCGGTTGGTCACGTAGTAAAGGGTGATCCCGCGCGCGGTCGCGGCGCGGGCGAACTCGATCACCCCCGGCACCGGGGTGGCCTTGCGCTCGGCCACCCAGTCCGCCCAGGTCCCGTCGTCGTATTCCAGCCCATCGCGCACCAGACGGGCCTGGTAGATGGAGTTGTCGAGCACCGTCTCGTCGATGTCGAGGATCACGGCGGGCGGCAGGTCCTGCCAGGCGCCCGGGTTGTCGCGCTCCGACGGCACCAGCGCGTCCCACTGAGGATCGGCGAGCGCCGCGTCGAGCTGGGCGATCGCGCCGCGATACAGGGATGCCAGGGTCGCCTGGTACTCCTGCGAACGCTGCACCCACAGCACCGCATTGAGGTTGTCGTCGGGAGTTTCCAGCGCCGGTGCGGAGCCGGGCGGCGCGGCCGGGGTGGGCGCAGGCGCGGTGGCGCATCCGGCAAGCGCGAGCGACAGCAGCAGGGCCAGCGCGGGCATCAGGCCCCTGGGCGTGGATTGCGGTGCCATCGCATGCTCCAATCGGTCAGGGCTGCAAAGTGTACCCAACCTCCGCTGCGGCCCACGGGGGGTCAGTCGTTGAGCAGCGCCTGGATCGCGGCGAACCCGGCGCTGGCGCGCTCCTGCTTGCGCTCGGCGTCCGCCGCCGGGTCGGCCCCGTCGCGCTGGAGTTCCGCGGCGGGAAGTTCATCAAGGAAGCGGCTGGGCTCCAGCCGCAGCCGGCTGCCCCACTTCTGCGCCTCGCGCGGATACGACAGCCACAGCCGCTCCTTGGCCCGGGTAATGCCCACGTAGAGCAGGCGGCGCTCCTCGTCCAGGCTGCCCTCGTCAATGCTGGCCTCGTGCGGCAGCGTGCCCTCGGCCACGCCGATCACGAACACGCAGCGGAACTCCAAGCCCTTGGCCGCGTGCATGCTCATCAGCCGCACCTGGTTGCCTCCCTCGTCGCGGTCGGCGTGGGTGAGCAGGGCCAGCTGCGCGGCCAGCTCGCCCGCACCGCCGGCGCCGCGTGGGCCTTCGAACCACTCGGCCAGCTCATCGAGGTTCCCGCGGCGCATGGCGAACTGGGCCTCGTTGCGGCACTGCGCCTGCAGCGCGGCGAGCAGCCCGGAGCGCTCGTTGAGCGCCCGCACCAGATCGGCCGCTGGCAGCCGCGCGGCGTCGGCGCGCAGCCCGCGCAGGATGTCGGCGAACCCGCCCAGGGCATTGGCCGCGCGCGCCGGCAGCTGCTTGAGCAGGCTGATCGATTCGATCGCGCGTGCCATTGGCGTGCCGGCATGGCGGGCCAGTTCGGCGAGCCTGGCCAGCGTGGTCGCGCCGACCTCGCGCCGCGGCGACTGCACCGCGCGCAGGAAGGCGGCGTCGTCGTCCGGATTGGCCACCAGCCGCAGCCACGACAGCGCATCCTTGACCTCGGCGCGCTCCAGAAACGCGGTGCCGCCGGAGAGGTGGTAGGGCACGCGGATCATCTGCAGCGCCTTCTCCAGCGCGCGCGACTGGAAGTTGCTGCGGAACAGCACGCAGAAGTCGCTCCACGGGATCTGCTTGGCGGTATGCAGGAAATCGATCTCCGCCGCCACGCGCTCGGCCTCGTGGGCCGCATCGCGGCACTCCCACACCCGGATCCGCTCGCCGTCGGGCTGGGCGCTCCACAGGGTCTTGGGGTGTTCGTGCGGGTTGTTGGCGATCAGCGCGTTGGCCGCGCGCAGCACGCGGTTGGAGCAGCGGTAGTTCTGCTCCAGCTTCACCACCCGCAGGTCCGGGTAATCCTGGCCGAGCTGGGAGAGGTTTTCCGGGTTGGCGCCGCGCCAGGCGTAGATGCTCTGGTCGTCGTCGCCCACGCAGGTGAAGTTGCCCGCCGGCCCGGCCAGCGCCTTGAGCAGCCGGTATTGGGCGTCGTTGGTGTCCTGGCACTCGTCCACCAGCAGGTAGCCGATGCGCTCGCGCCAGCCCAGGCGAGCGTCCTCGTCGGTCTCGAGCAGCTGCACGGGCAGCCGGATCAGGTCGTCGAAATCGACCGCGTTGAATGTCTCCAGCCGCGCCTGGTAGCGGGCGTAGAGCGCGGCGGCCTCCAGCTCCCGGGTGCTGCGCGCAGCGGCCTTGGCCTCCTCCGGCGAGAGCCCTCCGTTCTTCGCCCGCGACACCAGGCCGGCCATCGCCTGCACCGCATCGGGCTTGGCACCGGGCATCAGGTCGCGGAACTGCGCCATGCAGTCGTCGCTGTCGAAGACCGAGAACCCGCGCCGCAGCCCCACCTTGGCGTGGTCGATCTGCAGCATCCGCAGTCCCAGCGCGTGGAAGGTGCAGACCGTCAGGCCTTCGGCGCCGTCGCCGCGGATGCGCCTTGCCACCCGCTCGCGCATTTCCTTCGCCGACTTGTTGGTGAAGGTGATCGCAGCGATGCGCCGAGCCGGGTAGCGGCCCGACGAGACCAGGTGCGCGATCTTCTCCACGATCACCCGGGTCTTGCCGCTGCCGGCGCCGGCAAGCACCAGCAGCGGTCCGTCGCAATGCAGGACCGCGGCCTGTTGTTGGGGGTTGAGGCTGTTCAAGGACGATGGAGCGGCCATGGGGCGGGGCAAGTGTACAGGGGCACGCGCCGTCGTCCGCCCGGCGGGCCGCTAAAATGCGGCGATGGCCAAGCTCTACTTCTACTACTCGGCGATGAACGCCGGGAAGACCACGACGCTGCTGCAGTCGGCGCACAACTACCGCGAGCGCGGGATGCGCACCCTGATCCTGGCGCCGCGGCTGGATGACCGCGCCGGGGGCCGGGTGGCGTCACGGATCGGCCTGCAGTCCGAGGCCGTGGGATTCGATGCCGACACCGACCTTCAGCAGCTGGTGGAGCGCGACATCGCCGCCCACGGCCCGCTGCACTGCGTGCTGGTGGACGAGTCCCAGTTCCTGTCGCGGGCACAGGTATGGCAGCTGAGCGAGGTGGTGGATGCGCTTCGCATCCCGGTGCTGTGCTACGGGCTGCGAACGGATTTTCGCGGCGAGCTGTTCGAGGGCAGCCAGCACCTGCTGGCCTGGGCCGACGAACTGGTGGAGATCAAGACCATCTGCCACAGCGGCAGCAAGGCCACCATGACAGTGCGCGTGGACGCCAGCGGCCGCGCGGTGCAGGAAGGGCCGCAGGTGGAGATCGGCGGGAACGAGCGCTACGTGTCGGTAAGCCGGTCCGAATTCAAGAAGGTGATGCGGGGCCAGGGGCGGATCGAGCCGCTGCAGCCGGATCTTCCGCTGGGCTGAGGGCGGCGTCGGCTTCAGGCGCCGATTCGAAGTCTTGCTCTTGGGCCGGCGCGGGCCCGGTGGGCGCTGCCAGCTGTTCGAGCAATGCGGCGTATTCGTTGCGGGCCTCGCGGGTCGTGCCGTGGTGCGGGCCAAGCAGGCCGGCCGCGGCGCTGACCGCGCCGGCGCACGCCTGCGAGGCGCCGTGCAGGCGTCCGGCCCGGGCGCGCAGCGCGCAGATCTCGCGCAGCACCCGGATCGTGAGCGGATTGCGGTCACCCACCGTGCCCTGGAGCTGGTCGTGGGCCGCCTCCAGCCCGCGCAGCGCGGCCTCGTACCGGCCCGCGTCGGCTTCCAGGCCGGCGAGGTCGGCCATGTTCTCGGCGATGCCGGCGCTTCCCGGCAGGCGGTCGCGGCGCAGGGCGAGGGCACGCCGGAACTGGGCGGCCGCCTGCTCGCGCTGGCCAAGCGCGCGGTGGCAGCGGCCCAGCTGGGTGTGGAATCCCGCGGCCTGGCGCGGCAGCCGCCGCTCCTGGCGGCGGGCCAGCGGCTGCAGCTCCTGCATATGCTCCACGCACTGGCCGGCACCGCGGGTCAGGCGCAGGGCGTGCCCCAGGTCGGTGGCCGATTCCAGGCGCAGCCCCGCGGGCGCGTTGTCCGCGGCGGCCAGGAGGCCCGCCTGCCGCGTCAGCAGCTCCAGCGCTTCGGCGCGGTCGCCCAGTCCCAGGCGCAGCCGACCGATGACGCCCAGCAGCGCGGCGCGTGCCATGGGCTGCCGCTCCAGCTCCGCCTCGCCACGCTCAACCCCGGCTTCCAGCAGCTGGCGTACGTCCAGGGGCGCCTCGCCGCGCGCCTCGCCCGCGTCCTGGAACAGGCTGATCACGAAATTCTGCATCGCCTGGGCGCGCTCGGCATCCTGCAGCGCCAGGCGCGACTGCCAGGCCACCAGGCCCAGGGCCGTGGCCATGACCGCGAGCACAAGGGCCGCGGTCGAAAGCGGCCAGCGGTGCCGGCGCAGGAACTTGCCGGCGCGGTAGGCAATGCGCTGCGGGCGCGCCAGCACCGGCTTGCCGTCGAGATGGCGCTGCAGGTCCTGGGCCATCGCCTCCACCGAGGCGTACCGCTGCTCGTAGCGCTTGGACATCGCCTTGAGCACGATGTTGTCCAGGTCCCCGGCAACCGCGCGGGCCCGCCGCTGCAGCGCGGCCGCCGAGCCGGGCTCGGCCTCGGCGCGGCGCTGAAGCGCCTGCGACGGGCGCATCGGGTCGCCGTGCAGGATCGCCTCTTCCCATTGCGCGTCGCTCTTGTGGCGAGGCGCATAGGGCTTGGTCCCGGCCAGCAGTTCGTACAGCACCACGCCCAGGGAATAGACATCGGTGAGGGTGGAGACCGGCTCGCCGCGGATCTGCTCCGGCGCTGCATAGTGCAGGGTGAAGGCCCGCGCGCCGGTACGCGTATGGTCGGGCAGGTCGGCGCTGTCGAGCAGCTTGGCGATGCCGAAATCCAGCAGCCGGACCTCGTCCAGCGGGGTGACCAGGATGTTGGAGGGCTTGAGGTCGCGGTGGACGATGAGGTTGGCATGGGCGTGGCTCACCGCGTCGCAGACCTGCAGGAACAGCTGCACCAGCGGGCGCACCTCCGGTTCACGTCGCTCGCACCAGTCGCTGATCGGCTCGCCGTCCACGTAGTCCAGCGCCAGGTACGGCTGGTTGTCGGCGCTGATGCCCGCGTCGAGCAGGCGCGCGATGTGGGCATGCTCGAGCCGGGCCAGGATCTCGCGCTCGCGGGTGAAGCGCAGCCGCAGGCCGGGGTCGGCGAGGCCGGGGCGCAGCAGCTTCAGTGCAACCCGCCGCTGATACAGGCCATCGGCGCGGCTGGCCAGCCAGACCTGGCCCATGCCGCCTTCGCCCAGCAGCCGCTCCAGCCGGTATGGGCCCACCTGGCTGCCGGGCCGGGCGCCGGGCAGGGGCGCCACCAGCGGGGTATCCAGGAAGGTCCCGGCGTCATCCTCCAGGGCCAGCAGCGCTTCCAGTTCCCCGGCCAGCCGCGGGTCCTCGGCGCGCATGGCTGCAAGGCTCCGGGAGCGGGCGTGCGGCTCCAGCTCCAGCAGGGCATCCAGCAGCGGCGACAGCATGCGCCAGCGTTCAGCGTCCATGGCGCTCCCCGCCGCCGGGCCGGCAGCGGCCGGTGTGGTGGAACTCAGTCGGCGCCGGCGTTTTCATCCTGCAGCGCGGACAGCAGGAACATCCTTGCCTTCTGCCAGTCCCGGCGCACGCTGCGCTCGGAGCGCTCCAGCAGCGCGCCGATCTCCAGTTCCGAAAGACCGGCGAAATACCGCAGCTCCACGACCCGCGCCAGGCGCTCGTCAACGCGGGCCAGCTGCTCCAGCGCAGCGTCCAGCGCCAGCATGTCCTCGTCCAGGTGCAGGCCGCCGGGCAGGTCCTCGGGCAGGTCGGTGACCCGGTGCTGGTCGCCGCCGCGCTTGCGTGCCATGCGCTGGCGGGCATAGTCGACCACCACCGATCGCATCGCCGAGGCGGCGTAGGCAAAGAAGTGGGTGCGGTCCTCGAAGCGTGCCCCGCGTCCGCCCACGAGCTTCAGGTAGGCCTCGTGGACCAGCGCAGTCGCGTCCAGGGTCTGCCCGTACTGGCCGGACAGCTGGCGCCGGGCCATTGAGTGCAGCTCCTGGTAGAGGGTGGCCAGTACCTGGTCGAGCGCCGCGCGGTCCCCCTCCCTCGCAGCGTCCAGCCACCGGGTGATGTCAGCGGTATCCGCCATGGAACTCCCCCGCGGTGTCGAACCCACTATATACATGAACTGTGCGCCGTGTGGCGCTTTTGCTAGCGCTGGCAGCGGCCGCACCACACGGTCGTGCGCTGGCCCACCACGCCCTGGCGCAGGGCGGCGCCGCAGCGTTGGCAGGGCTGCCCGCCGCGGCCGTAGGTGGAAAGCTCCTGCTCGAAGTAGCCCGGCGCGCCGTCCGGGGCGAGGAAATCACGCAGCGTGGTGCCCCCGCGTTCGATGGCGGCCCGCAGGATCCGCTTCACCGCGTCGGCCAAAGCGCCATAGCGCGCGCGGGACACCCGGCCCGCGGCGCGCAACGGCGAGATCCCGGCCATGAACAGCGCCTCGGCGGCGTAGATGTTGCCGACCCCCACCACCACCGACTGGTCCATCAGGAAGGTCTTGACCGGCGCCCTGCGCCCGCGCGAGAGCCGCCACAGCCAGTCGCCGTCGAAACCGTCGGCCAGCGGCTCCGGGCCCAGCGAGCGCAGCAGCGGGTGCTCTTCACCCGGGGGCTGCCACAGCAGGCAGCCGAAGCGGCGCGGGTCGTTGAAGCGCAGTGCCCGGCCGTCATCGAGCACCAGGTCGAAATGATCGTGGGCGCGCACCGGCGTGCCGGCGGGCGCCAGCCGCAGGCTGCCCGACATGCCCAGGTGCATCAGCGCGCTGCCCGCGGCCGTATCCAGCAGCAGGTACTTGGCGCGCCGGCGGATGCCGTCCACGCGCTGGCCGGGCAGCAACTGCGGGACCTCGGGGGGAATCGGCCAGCGCAGGTCCGCGCGGCGCAGCACCACCTGTTCCACCCAGCGGCCGGCGACGTGCGGCGCCAGTCCGCGGCGGGTGGTTTCGACTTCGGGCAGCTCGGGCATGGATGCCAAGGTGGAGACGACGGCGCGCCGCTGCAAGGGCGCCGATGAACGCGGGCAGCGGCGTGGGCGCGGCGTGATGGAAATCGCCGGCGCCTGCCCGCATCATGGATGGCCGCAAAACACCCCCGGTTCCGTCGCTGATGCCTTCCTCCCTGCTCGATTTCCTCGCGGGCGGCCTGCTGCAGTTCGGCCCCTGGCAGCTGCTGCTGGTCCTGCTGGTCGCCACCCAGCTCACCATTTTCTCGGTCACCCTCTACCTGCACCGCAGCCAGGCCCACCGCGGCGTGGACTTCCACCCGGTGGTCGCCCACTTCTTCCGCTTCTGGACCTGGCTGACCACCTCGATGATCACCCGCGAGTGGGTCGCCATCCACCGCAAGCACCACGCCAAGTGCGAGACCGAGGAGGATCCGCACAGCCCCATGCACAAGGGCATCGGCACCGTGTTCTGGCGCGGGGTGGAGCTCTACCGCGAGGCGCGCGGCATGCGCGCGGACATCGAGCAGTACGGCAAGGGGACCCCGGACGACTGGATCGAGCGGCGCCTGTACACGCCGTTCGCCACCCTGGGCCCGGTGGTGCTGCTGGCCGTGCAGTTCACGCTGTTCGGCGCCTGGGGCGTGGCTATGTGGGCGATCCAGATGGCATGGATCCCGTTCTGGGCCGCCGGCGTGGTGAACGGCCTGGGCCACTGGTGGGGCTACCGCAACTTCGAGACCACCGACACCGCCACCAACCTCAGCCCCTGGGGCGTGTGGATCGGCGGCGAGGAACTGCACAACAACCACCATGCCTTCCCGAGTTCGGCCCGGTTCGCCCTGCGCCGCTGGGAAGTGGACATCGGCTGGCTGGTGATCCGCGCGCTGGAGAAGGTCCGCCTGGCCAAGGTGCTGCGGGTGGCGCCGGCGCTGGACGTGCGGCCCAACATCAAGGTGCCTGACACCGACACCGTTCGGGCCCTGCTCGCGCACCGCTTCCAGGCCATGACCGACTACCAGCGCAAGGTGCTCAAGCCCGCGCTGCGCGAGGAAGCGCGGCTGGCCGGGGAGAAGGTTCGCTCGCTGCTGCCGCGCAAGCTGCGCAAGGGCCTGGCTGACGATGGCCGCTGGCTGAGTCCGGAAGCGCGCGCCCAGCTGGAGCAATGGGTGCAGCAGCGCCCGCGGATCCACACCCTGATCGAATACCGCGCGCGCCTGAGGGAAGTGCTCGAGGCCCGGGGCCACGACGCCTCCGAGCGTTTGCAGCGGCTGCAGGCCTGGTGCCAGGAGGCCGAGGCCAGCGGTATCCGCGCGCTGCAGGATTATTCGGCGCGGCTCAAGGGTTACGCGCTGCAGGCCTCGCGGGCCTGAGCGGCGCGCCGGTGCCCCGATTGCGTGCTGCGCCAGCGCCCGGTCCCTGCAGGCCGGGCGTTGTTGCATCGGCGGCGTGTGCCATGGTCCTGGCCTTGGCGCCGGCAGCGGTGCCAGCCCAGGTCGCTGCCACCGGCGATTACCTCGCGCTGATGGATGCCGACGGCGACGGCCGGGTATCGCTTGAGGAATACCTGGCGTGGATGGCCTATGCGTTCGAGCGGATGGACCGCAATGGCGACGGCGTGCTCAGCGCAGACGAACTGCCGGGCGGCAAAGGGCGGCCGGTGACGCTGACCGAGCACAAGGCGCGCCTCACCGACCGCTTCAACCGCCAGGACGCCAACGCCGACGGCTTCCTCGATGCCCGCGAGCTGGCCGCGCCCCCGCGCTGAAAAATCCAGGAATTTCCTGCGCTTAGAGGGGCGTCTCTAAGACCAAGGTCGACTGGGTCCCGCCAGCGGTCCTTCCTACATTCAGGCCTCCATTCGAGCCGTTGAAACCCGCCGGCAAGCGCGCCGGCGGGACGGGCAGCATGCGCCCGCGGCGTTTGAGGGAGGGGAAAATGCAAGAGGATGTCGTTCGCCGGGTGGTTGATCACCCGAAGTACCAGGAACTGGTGCACAGGCGGACCCGGGTGAGCCTGGCGTTCTTCGGGGTGATGATGGTGGTGTACGCGGGGTTCATCGTGACCCTGGCGTACCTGCCCGAGGTGTTTGCCCAGCCGATCGGGGCCGGCTTCACCATGAGCGTGGGCGTACTCTCGGCCACCATCGTGGCGGTGAGCGCGGTGGTGATGATCGCGGCCTACGTGCACTACTCCAACAAGTACTTCGATCCGCTGATCGAGGCCATCGTGAGGGACGTGTCGTGAGCCGGCGCGCCATTGCCGCGGCCGCGGCCCTGCTCCCGCTGCCGGCCCTCGCGCAGCAGCCCGGGCAGGCCAACACGTCAGCCATCGTCATGTTCCTGGTGTTCATCGTGGCCACGATGTTCATCACCTGGTGGGCCGCGCGGCGGACCAAGACCACCTCGGACTTCTATACCGCCGGGGGCGGCATCACCGGCTTCCAGAACGGCCTGGCGATCGCCGGCGACTACCTGTCGGCGGCTTCGTTCCTGGGCATCGCCGGCATGGTCTACGTCAGCGGCTTCGACGGCATGATCTACGCCATCGGGTTCCTGTTCGGCTGGCCGGTGGTGATGTTCCTGATCGCCGAGCGGCTGAGGAACCTGGGCCGCTACAACTTCGCCGACGTCACCTCGTACCGGCTCGGGCAGACCAGGATGCGGGTGCTGGCCTCGGCCGCATCGCTGCTGATCATCGCCCTGTACCTGATCGCGCAGATGGTGGGCGCGGGCAAGCTGATCGTGCTGCTGTTCGGCATCCAGTACAACATCGCCGTGGTCATCGTCGGCGCGCTGATGATGGTCTACGTGGGCTTTGGCGGCATGACCGCCACCACGTGGGTGCAGATCATCAAGGCGGTGCTGATGCTGTTCGGCGCGTCACTGCTCGCCTTCCTGGTGCTGTTCGCGTTCAACTTCAACCCGGACGCGATGCTGGCCGAGGCGGTGAGCGTGCACCCGACCGGCAACGCGATCATGGCGCCGGGCGCGCAGGTCAGCGGCAATCCGCTCAACGCGCTGTCGCTGGGCATCGCCCTGGCGTTCGGCACCGCGGGCCTGCCGCACATCCTGATGCGGTTCTTCACCGTGGCCAATGCCAAGGAAGCGCGCAAGTCGGTGATCTACGCCAGCACCTTCATCGGCTACTTCTACATCCTGACCTTCATCATCGGCTTCGGCGCGATCGCGATCCTGGTCAGGAACCCGCAGTTCTTCGAAGTGGCCTCGGACGGCACGTTCGACATCATCAACGGGCTGATCGGCGGCACCAACATGGTGGCGGTGCACCTTGCCAACGCGGTGGGCGGCAGCCTGCTGCTGGGCTTCCTGGCCGCGGTCACCTTCGCCACCATCGTGGCGGTGGTGGCGGGCCTGGCCCTGGCCGGCGCGGCGGCGATCTCGCACGACCTGTACGCCAACGTGTTCGCGCGCGGACGGGCCACCGAGAAGCAGCAGCTGCGGATCTCGCGGATCTCCACCGTGACCCTGGGCGTGCTGGCGATCCTGCTGGGGATCGTGTTCGAGAACCAGAACGTGGCCTTCATGGTCGGCCTGGCCTTCGCGGTGGCGGCAAGCGCCAACTTCCCGGTGCTGGTGCTGTCGATCGCCTGGCGCGGCTGCACCACGCGCGGGGCGACCATCGGCGGCTTCACCGGGCTGATCGTGGCAACGGTGTGGGTGCTGCTGAGCCAGACGGTGTGGGTGGATGTGTTCGGGTTCGATTCCCCGATCACGCCGTTCCCGAACCCGGGCATCATCTCGATCCCGCTGGCGTTCATCGCGATCTGGCTGTTCTCGATCACCGACAGCAGCAAGGCGGCGGACGAGGAGCGCGAGGCGTTCACTGCGCTCACCGTGCGCAGCCAGACCGGCATCGGCGCTTCCTCGGCAAGCGACCACTGAGCCGGACAGGCCGGGCCGTCGCAATCCGCGGCGGCCCGGTTTTTTTATCTTCTTCGGGTTCGGAGATCCCGTCTTCGGTCTGCTTCGCGGCGACCTGGGGACCCCGCCGCGGCCGGGAGGCCTTTTCGCTCCATGTCCCCCGGCCTCCGCCTGCGGCTGCGGCCTCCTCCTTTACTTACGCGAAAAGGCCTCCCGGCCACGGCGGGGCCCGGCTCCGGAACGTTCGGACATGGATGCGTCGCGGCGTGCCTGCCACGAAAACTGGAGCACCGGGCGGGGGTGCCCTTCAGCCGTAAGTAAAGGAGGAGGCCGGAGCGCAGCGGAGGCCGGGGGACATGGAGGCTGGAGGGCACCCCCGCCCGGTGCCCGGCAGCGAATGAAGGAGCCCTCTCCCTGGATCAAGGAGAAGGCCGTTGTTCGTCAGCGCACCACCAGGACCGGGATCTTGCTGTGGGTGATCACGGTGTTGGCCTGGCTGCCCAGCAGCAGCCGGTTGAGGCCGCGCCGGCCGTGGCTGGCCATCACGATGACGTCCGCGTCGCGCTCCTCGGCGGTCTCCAGGATCGCATCGCCCGGATAGGCATCGGCGACGTACACCGTTTCATGCTCCACCCCCAGCGCGCTGGCGCGCTCGCGGGCCCCGTCCAGGATCTTCGTCGCGGCCTGCTCCGCGTGGGTCCGGTATTCCTCCAGCAGGCTGGCCGCGCCGCCCCACACCTGGCCGGCATCGACCGACTGCCATGGCTCCGTGACGGTGATGATGGTGGCGCGGGCGCCGGTGGCGCTGGCAAGGCGCAAGCCGTGCTCCAGGCCGCGGGAAGACAGTTCCGATCCGTCGGTGGCGATCAGGATGTGCTTGTACATGGACCCTCTCCGCTTGGGTGGAGACCCATGTTAGCCCGCGTGCGCGCTCCGCTCAGTGGCTGCAGGCCACGCGCAGCGCATCGTCGTCCGCCTGCAGGCGCACCCAGCGAGCGTTCTCTACCTGGCCGCCCTCGCCGAGCACGGCACCCTCCACAAGATCCGCGCGCCGATGGCCGGCGCAATCGAAGACCGCGCTGAACTGGCGGGTCGGCTCCCAGCGGCCCGCCAGCAGGACCTGGCTGAGCACGTGGCCGGGCGCATCGTCGTGGCGGCGGTTGAAACGGGTGTCGATGGCCACCAGGCGGGTGGTCAGTGGGACCACGTAGGTCCAGGGCCGGTACCAGGAACGCACCTCGTTGGTGGATGCCACCTCCACGCCCTCGGGAAAGCTCCCGGCCGTGCGCTCGAGCCAGGAGTATTCCAGCCAGATGGCCATCAGCAGCATCCCGGCACCGGCCGATGCGGGGAAAATCCACTTCGGCAAGCGTTTGCCCACGATGAAGTTGAGCGTGAGCGCGATGCCGGCCAGGCCGAAGCCGGCGGCGAGGATGGCAATCAGTTCAAGGAACATCAGGGCTCCCGGTGCGGCGGTGGTGGAGCGGAACGGGGAGTGTAGGGGCCTGCCACCGGCTTGACCCTTTCTCCGGTGGAGGAAAGAAAACGGCCCGCCCCGGTGAGGGGGCGGGCCGTGGTCAGGGCACGGCCACGATCAGTGGTGGCCCGTGGCGGCCCCGGCCCCGCGGGGGACGCGGATGTCCTCGACCAGGTGCTGGATATGCTCCGGCGCCGGCTTGGTCACCAGCATGGTGATGTAGGCGGCGATGAAGTTCAGCGCCGCGCCGACCGAGCCGAACGCCAGCGGCGAGATCCCGAACAGCCAGTTTTCCGGGGTGTCGGCGAGCATGTTGGTCCCGGCGATGAAGAACCAGCCCTTGTAGGTGAACAGGTACACGCTGGTGGAGATCAGGCCCACGAGCATGCCCACGATCGCGCCGGTGGAGTTCATGCGCTTGTAGAAGATGCCCATCATGATCGCCGGGAAGAGCGAGCTGGCCGCCAACCCGAATGCGAAGGCCACCGTCTGGGCCGCGAAGCCGGGTGGATTCATGCCCAGCCAGGTGGCCACCACGATGGCGATGGCCATGGACACGCGCGCGGCCAGCAGTTCCCCCTTCTCGGTGATGTCGGGTTTGAACGTCTTCTTGATCAGGTCGTGGCTGACGGCCGACGAGATGGCCAGCAGCAGACCCGCCGCGGTCGACAGCGCGGCGGCCAGGCCGCCAGCGGCGATCAGGCCGATCACCCAGGCCGGCAAGCCAGCGATCTCCGGGTTGGCCAGCACCAGGATGTCCTGGTTGAAGGTGACCATCTCGTTGCCCTGCCAGCCGCGCTCGGCGGCCACCGCGGCGAACTCGGGGTTGGTCTCGTTGTAGGACTGGATCAGCCCGTCGCCGTTCTTGTCCTCGAACGCCAGCAGGCCCGTCTGCTCCCAGCTGTGCATCCACTCCGGCCGCTCGTCGTAGGCGAGCGAGGTGGCCTGGGTGCCCTCGGGATAGATGGTGGTGAGGATGTTCAGCCGCGCCATCGCGCCCACCGCCGGCGCCACCGTGTAGAGCAGGGCGATGAAGACCAGCGCCCAGCCCGCCGATTTGCGCGCGTCCGACACCTTGGGCACGGTGAAGAAGCGGATGATCACGTGCGGCAGGCCCGCGGTGCCCACCATCAGCGAGAGGGTGAACAGCACCATGTTGAGCCGCGAATCATGCAGGCCGGTGTAGTCGTTGAAGCCCAGGTCCACCAGGATCTGGTCGAGCCGCGCCAGCAGCGGCATGCCGGACTCGGTGTGGGTCGAGAACAGGCCCAGCTGCGGGATCGGATTGCCGGTGAGCTGCAGCGAGATGAACACCGCCGGGATGGTGTAGGCGATGATCAGCACGATGTACTGCGCCACCTGGGTGTAGGTGATGCCCTTCATGCCGCCCAGCACCGCGTACACGAACACCACCGCCGAGGCGATCAACAGGCCGGTGTTGGACTCCACTTCCAGAAAGCGCGAGAACGCCACGCCCGCGCCTGTCATCTGGCCGATCACGTAGGTCAGGGACATCAGCAGCAGCGCAGCCACCGCCACCAGGCGGGCGGTGCGGCTGTAATAGCGCTCGCCGATGAAGTCCGGGACGGTGAAGCGCCCGAACTTGCGCAGGTACGGTGCCAGCAGCAGCGCCAGCAGCACGTAGCCGCCGGTCCAGCCCATGAGGTAGGCGGAGTTGCCATAGCCGACGAAGGCGATCAGGCCGGCCATGGAGATGAAGGAGGCCGCGGACATCCAGTCGGCGGCGGTGGCCATGCCGTTCATCACCGGGTTGACGCTGCGCCCGGCGGCATAGAACTCGGAGGTCGACCCGGCACGCGCCCACACCGCGATGGCGATGTAGATCAGGAAGGTGCCGACGACGAAGATGAGGTTGATCGTGAACTGGTCCATGGGCCGGCTCCCTTATTGCTCGTCCACGCCGAACTCGCGATCGAGCCGGTTCATGTACCAGGTGTAGTAGAAGATCAGGACGATGAAGGTCAGGATCGACCCCTGCTGGGCGAACCAGAACCCGATGTCGGTGCCGCCGATGCGGATGCCCTCGAGCATCGGCCTGAGGATGATGCCGAAGCCATAGGACACCAGCGCCCATATCGCCATGCAGATGAAAATGACCCTGAGATTGGCCTTCCAGTAGGCCTGCGCGCTCTTCTCCATCGTCTTCCACCCCTTCGTTGTCTTACGCGGTTGGTGTGCGGGCCGGGCAGCACGCTTGCTGCCCGGCCGTGGTCGTGCGGCGCTGTCAGAAGCTGTAGCGCGCCATCGTGTGCAGGCGCAGCAGTTCCCCGTCGGTGCCGGATTCGATCGTGCGTTCGCCCCAGATCGCCTCCACGCCCAGGTCGAGCTTGGGCACCGGCGACCAGATCAGGTTGGCGTGCGCGGAGTGCACCCGGCGGGTCACCCCCAGGCCGGTGAGCGCGGTGTCGTTGTCCCACTGCGAGCGCGCGTAGAAGACGTTGCCGCGCACGGTCGGATTGAAGACATGGCGCAGGCCGATGTAGGCGGCCCAGCCGCCCAGGGCATCCAGGTTGCCGGCGGCATCGGCCATGGCGTCCTGCTGCACGGTGGCCAGGCCGATGTAGCGGCCGAAGCCCTCGCCGCCGGTGGCCTGGTAGCGGATGTCGGTGCGTTCGCCCAGCTTCACCAGCCCGCTCACGGACGCGGCGAAGCCGGTGGCGGTGTCTTCCGCGCCGGCCACCGGCTCGTACTTGAGCTGCCGGACCAGACCCGCCACCGAGAAGTGGCCCCAGTCACCGCGGTTGGTCCAGCGCGCGGTGAAGTCGGGCATGGAGTTGTCGCCGGCGATCACGCGCGGCGCGCCGCCAAACGGCTGCACCGTGGTTTCCGGGTTTTCGATCGACACCGACCAGGGGCCGTTGGTGTAACGCAGCTGCGACTGGCGCACGAAGATCAGCGCATCCGTGGGGCCGACGAAGTCGACCGAATCGATGAGCGCCGCGGTGTCCATGAAGTTCGACCAGGTCTGGCCGATCAGCAGGTTGTTCCAGGTGATGTAGGCGTGGCGCACGGTGGCGCCGTAGGTGTTGGTGGCCGCGCTGTTGCCCAGCGCGCCGCCGAAGAAGTCCATCTCGAAGCGCGCCCCGATGCGGTCGCCCGAATCCAGCTCGGTGCTGGCATCGAACCACAGCCGCGAGAACTTGGCGTGGGCGTCCATGTAGGTGTCCACGCCGTCGCCGCCGACCGGGATGGCGCCGGGGATGTAGAAGTCGCGGCCGGCGGTGTTCTTGGCGATGTCACCGTCCGTGGTGTGGGTGAGCATGGTGTCCACCCGCACATTGCCGCCCACCGTGAAGCGGGTGCCGGGGTTGGCGCCCGGGGTGATGGTGGTGGCCTGGATCGGCTGCGCGCCCTCGGGCACCGGCGCGGGCTGGCGGGCTTGGGCCGTCTTCACTTCCTCGACCCGGATGCTGGTTTCCTCCTGCTGCGCCAGCAGCTGCTGGACCACCCGTTCGAGCTCGGCCACGCGGGCCTCCAGCTCAGCCTCGCGCGCGGTCTGCGCGAACGCCAGCCCTGGCGCCATCAGGGCGACGAGCAGGGCGGTGGCCAGGGGGCGGCGCGCGGGCGCCGACGGCGAAGACGTCATGGTCTGGTGCATGCTCCCTCCCAAGAGATGCGGCCCGGTCAGGGGCCTGTGGGCGAGCCTGGATGCATACCACCCCGGATTGCCATCCGCCATTGGTCGTAATGGCCGTGACTTGACCGTTAGACGAAGGTATAGCCGCGCGCCCCGGCCGATGCGGCACACTGGAAGCGGGACCAAATTTCGGGAGGAAACCAGATGAACACGCCCCGGGAGATCTATCCGGTGCCCGCCGATTTCGCTGCCAAGGCGCGCATCGGCAAGGAAGAATACGAGCGGCTCTACCAGGAGTCGGTGAACGATCCGGACGCGTTCTGGGGCCGGGTGGCCGAACGCCTGGAATGGATGAAGAAGCCCACGCGGATCAAGGACACCAGCTTCGACCTGGACGATTTCAGGATCCGCTGGTTCGAGGACGGGGAGCTCAACGTCAGCGTCAACTGCCTGGACCGGCACCTGGCCGAGCGCGGCGACAAGACCGCGATCGTGTTTGAGCCCGACTCGCCGGACACCCCGGCCCAGAACATCACCTACCGCGAGCTGCACGAGCGCGTGTGCAAGCTGGCCAACGCGCTGCGCGAGCTGGGGGTGAAGAAGGGTGACCGGGTCACGATCTACCTGCCGATGATCCCGGAGGCGGCCATCGCCATGCTCGCGTGCGCGCGCATCGGGGCCATCCACATGGTGGTGTTCGGCGGCTTCGCGCCCAACTCCATCGCCGACCGCGTGGGCAACTGCGGGGCCAAGCTCATCATCACCGCCGACGAGGGGCTGCGCGGCAGCAGGAAGGTTCCGCTGAAGGCGAACGTCGATGCGGCGCTCAAGCTGCCCGGCACCGAGACCGTGGAAACCGTGCTGGTGGTGCGCCATACGGGCGCCGCCGTGGACATGCAGATGCCGCGTGACCGCTGGTACGACGCGGTGGTGGACAGCCAGCCGGCCGAGTGCGAGCCGGAGCGGATGAACGCCGAGGACCCGCTGTTCATCCTCTACACCTCCGGCAGCACCGGCAAGCCCAAGGGCGTGCTGCACACCACGGGCGGGTACCTGGTGTATGCGGCCTACACGCACGAGCTGGTGTTCGACATCCGCGACGACGACGTCTACTGGTGCACCGCCGACGTGGGCTGGGTGACCGGCCACAGCTACATCGTCTACGGGCCGCTCGCCAATGGCGCCACCACCCTGGTGTTCGAGGGCGTGCCCAACTACCCGGACTACTCGCGCTTCTGGCAGGTGGTGGACAAGCACAAGGTCACCATCTTCTACACCGCCCCCACCGCCATCCGCGCGCTGATGCGCGAGGGCGAGGAGCCGGTGAAGAAGACCTCGCGCCAGTCGCTGCGCCTGCTGGGCACCGTGGGCGAGCCGATCAACCCCGAGGCCTGGCGCTGGTACCACGAGGTGGTGGGCGATGGCCGCTGCCCGATCGTGGACACCTGGTGGCAGACCGAGAACGGCGGGATCCTGATCGCGCCGCTGCCGGGCGCGTTCGACCTCAAGCCGGGTTCGGCTACCTTTCCGTTCTTCGGGGTGAAGCCGGCGCTGGTGGATGCGAACGGCAACGTGGTGGAGGGCGAAGGCGAGGGCAACCTGGTGATCACCGATGCCTGGCCGGGGATGATGCGCACCGTCTACGGTGACCACGAGCGCTTCATCGAGACCTATTTCAAGACCTATCCGGGCACCTACTTCACCGGTGACGGCTGCCGCCGCGATGCCGACGGCTACTACTGGATCACCGGCCGGGTGGACGACGTGATCAACGTCTCCGGCCACCGCATCGGCACCGCCGAGGTGGAGAGCGCGCTGGTGGCGCACGACAAGGTGGCGGAAGCCGCCGTGGTCGGCTTCCCGCACGACATCAAGGGCCAGGGCATCTACGCCTACGTGACCCTGATCGGCGACGAGGAGGGCAGCGAGGAGCTGCGCAAGGAGCTGGTGGCGCACGTGCGCAAGGAGATCGGGCCCATCGCGACCCCCGATTACCTGCAGTGGGCCCCGGGCCTGCCCAAGACCCGTTCGGGCAAGATCATGCGCCGGATCCTGCGCAAGATCGCCGAGAACGCGCCCGACCAGCTGGGCGATACCACGACCCTGGCCGACCCGTCGGTGGTCGACGCGCTGGTCAGGGACCGCCGCCAGTCCTGACGGCCACGCCGGCCCTTCCCCGTCCGCGCGGGGAAGGGCCGTGGCGTGACGGCCCCGGCGCCTTGGTGCACACTCGGGCTCCGTTCAGCCGAGCTGCCGCCGCGTATGCCGACCCTGCTGATCGCAGACGACCATCCCCTGTTCCGCGAAGCCCTGCGCGGCGCGATCAAGCGCCTGCTGCCCACGGCCACCCTGCACGAGGCCGAAGACACCGACGGCCTGTACGCAATGGTCGAGGCCGAGCCGGACGCGGACCTGCTGCTGCTTGACCTCAACATCCCCGGCGCCAACGGCTTCAGCGCGCTGGTGTACCTGCGCGCGCACTTCCCCGAGCTGCCGGTGGTGGTCGTTTCCGCCCGCGAGGAGCCGGCGGTGATGCGGCGCGCGCTCGACCATGGGGCGATGGGCTTCATCCCCAAGTCGGTGGACGCCCAGGTCCTGGGCGAGGCCATCGGGCAGGTGCTGGAGGGAGAGCGCTGGGCCCCGGCGGCGGTGGCCAACGCGCCGGCTGCCGACCCGGACGAGCA
Organism: Luteimonas sp. JM171; assembly: GCF_001717465.1. NCBI lineage: Bacteria > Pseudomonadati > Pseudomonadota > Gammaproteobacteria > Lysobacterales > Lysobacteraceae > Luteimonas > Luteimonas sp. JM171. The sequence continues at coordinate 1,288,940 of NZ_CP017074.1, forward strand.
GGACGTGGCGGCGCGCATCCGCGAGCTCACGCCGCAGCAGTTCCGGGTGCTGCAGATGCTGGCCACCGGCATGCTCAACAAGCAGATCGCCTTCGAACTGGGCGTGGCCGAGGCCACGGTGAAGGCCCACATGAGCGCGATCCTGCGCAAGCTGGGCGCATCCAACCGCACCCAGGCGGTGCTGGTGGCGGGGCGCCTGGCGGTGGATCCGCCCGGGGGCGAGGGCTTCGACGAAGACCCGGCCGGCGAAACCGGCGGCCCCGGCTAGGCGCCGGCTTCCTGCCCGTCCTCCAGGCCCGCGTCGGACCGGGACCGTTGGCGCCTGGGGGCATCGCGGGGCTGCAGGGCCAGCCAGCACATGGCCACGGTGGTCGCGTCGCCCAGCGCGCTGTGGCGGCCGAGCACCGGCACGCCCAGGGTGCGCGCGATGTGGGTGAACTCGAGGTTGTGCGGATCGTAGGGGCGGGTGCGCGCGACGTAGCTGGCGAACGCGTCGGCTAGCTCCACCCGCTCGTTGGGGAGCGCGAAGCCGGCGATCGCTTTCACATGCGGCGCCAGCATCTCCAGGTCGAAGCCGATGTGGTAGCCCAGCAGCGTGCGGCTGCCCAGCCACTGCAGGAATTCGCGCACCGCGCGCGTGACCTGGATGCCGGCGGCGGCTTCGGCCGGCGTGATCAGGTGGTGGCGCACGGACTCGATGCCAAAGGCGCGGTCGGGCCGGATCCTGCGCTCGAACCGCTCCGAGAGCACCACGCGCGCGCCGCGCACCGGCACCGCGGCCAGGCTCAGGATATGGTCGCGGCGCGGATCCAGGCCGGTCGTTTCAAGGTCAAGGCTCACCCATTCGCCCTCGGGGGGCGGATGCAGCAGGTGGGCCCATTCGCCGCCGCGGTGGCGGCGGGCCAGCCAGCGTCGCCGGAGCCCGCGCAGGCTCATGTGGAGAGGCGGAAGCTGCGGGCGATGGACTCGCGGAAATCCTTGATCACGTGCAGCCCGTCGCGGAGCATCTCGCGGTCCAGCCGGCCCAGGTTGCCGGTGTCGATGAAATTGTCCGGCGTGCCTCCGGCGTCGAGGGTGGCCAGCTGGGTGCGCAGGCGCATGCGCTGGAATGCGCTCAGGGCCTGCTTGAGGTCGCGGCCCAGGGTGCGCGGCAGGTGGCCGCGGTCCACCAGCAGGTCGCAGCGCTCGAAGGTGCCGGTGTCCGGGATGCCGTGCCGCAGCGCCAGGCAGCGCAGCCCGTGCACGACCGGGAAGATGCCGGCCTTCTTGATGTCCACGCCCTGCTCGCCGGACTTGACCCGGCCGAAGAAGCTCAGCTGGGTGTCGAAGTTGAGCGTCGCCCGGGCCAGGTGGTGGAGCAGGATCTCGTCCTCGCCCAGCGCCATCAGGCCCTGCTTGACCGGGGTGAACAGCTCGGCGTTGCCGGCCACCGGCCGCGCGTCCAGCGCGATCGACAGATCCAGCGAGGCCTGACCGTCGGTCTGCCGTTGCCAGCGCACGGTGCGTTCGTGCCAGCCGCTCACCGTCATCCGCCAGGCCGGGTTGTTGACCATCACCTTGCCCGGGCAGGGCGGGTAGCCGACCTCCATCAGGGTCTGGCTGAAGCGCTCCATGGCTTCTTCCAGCCCGTCCCACTGCAGGTCGTCGGCGATCACCAGCGCGTTGTCCTGGTCGGTCTTGAGCAGCTGCTCGCGCCGGCCCTCGCTGCCCATCACCAGCAGGCACAGGTGCGGGCGCACCTCGCGCGGCACCAGCAGCTCGAAGATCCGTCCCATCACCCGGCTGTTGAGCGCGCTCACCAGCCGCATCACGTAGGACATGCGCGCGCCGTGCGCGTGCAGGGCGCGGATCAGCTGCTCCATGCCCTGTGCGGCTTCGGTCACCTGCTCCAGGGTGCGCGCGCGCCCCAGGCGCAGGCCGATCAGGTGCGAATGGCTGGTGAAGTGCGAGAGCACCTCGGCCAGGCCCAGGGTGCCGGTGATGACGTCGCGATCCTTGACCACCACCCGCTCGATGCGCCGCTCGGTCATCGCGATCAGGGCCTCGAACAGCGCCTGGCCGGTGTCCACCGCCACCAGCGGCCGGTTGGCCAGCGGGCCGACTTCCGCCTCCAGCGGCGCGCGCTGCAGCGCCAGCGCTTCGAGCAGGTCGGTGCGGGTGACGATGCCAGGCTCCGGGTACGCCGGGTCCTCCACCAGCAGGCAGTCCACCTGGCGCTCGTGCAGCTGCGCGGTGGCATCGGCGATGGTGACATCGGCATGCACGCGCACCGGCGGCGTGGCCCGCGCGTCGCCCACCCGGATGAGCATCAGCTCGGCCGCCTCGCCGTGGTCCGGGCCGCCAGCGGCCAGGCGCCCCTTGCTGGCCATGCCCTCGTTGAAATAGGCGGCGAACGCCGGGTTGTCGGCGAGCAGCCGGTGGAACAGCGCCGCCGGGATCAGGAAACACAGGGTGTCGGTCTGGGTGCGGTAGCTCAGGCGCGCCCGGCCCACCGTCACCGCCCACACGCCGAACAGGTCGCCCGGGCCGTAGTCGCCAAACGGCCGCTGCCCGCCCGCCCCGCCCGGCTGGTACGCGTGCACCAGTCCCTTGAGGATCACGAACACGTTGGGCGAACCCTGCCCGGCCTCGATCAGCGTGCTGCCCGCGGGATGCAGGCTCAGGTCCACCGAGGCCTGCAGCCGCTCGCGGCTGGGCGCGTCGAGCAGGTCGAACGGCGGCTGGTCCAGGTCAAGGCCGGGGATCGGGTCCATGCGGGCATTCTGCGATGCGCCGGCCCCTGGTGGTACTGGCCTTAAGGCGAAGCCCGGACGCAACCCGGCTTCACTGCCTGCGCACCTGCGCCGCCAGGTAGGCCCGCAGCGAGGCGGGCTTCACCGGCTTGGTCAGCACCCGGTAGCCGTATTCGCGCGCCTCCTGCTTGAGCCGGTCGCTGCCGTCGGCGGTCACCAGCGCGCCGGCCAGGTGCGGGCGCGCGTTGCGCAGGAGCTCGAGCGTCTGCAGGCCGTTGAACCGGTCGTGCAGGTGGTAGTCCACCAGCAGCATCTCCGGATCGTGGGCCAGCCCGTCCACCGCCTCGTCCACGGTGCTGGCGGTGATGACGTGCACCTGCCAGCGCCGCAGCAGCTCCTCCATCCCCGCCAGGATGTCGGGGTCGTTGTCCACGCACAGCACCCGCAGGCCCGACAGCGGTTCGGCCATGTCCAGCCGGGCCGGCGCGGGGTGCGCCGGCTCCGCGCGCTCGGCGCGGTCGACCAGGATCGAGAACATGCTGCCTTCGCCCACCCGGGATTGGGCATCCAGGCGATGGTCGAGCAGGCGCGAAATGCGCTGGCAGATCGACAGCCCCAGCCCCAGCCCGCGCTCGTCCCAGTCGAACGGCTGGCGGAAGCGGTGGAACTCGTCGTAGATCTGGCGCATGTGGTGCTCGGGGATGCCCGGGCCGGTATCCCACACCTGCAGGGCGACCTTGCCGCCGCGCGGGCGCGCGGCCATGAGGATCCGGCCCTTGGGGGTGTAGCGCAGGGCGTTGGCGAGGAAGTTCTGCAGCACCCGGCGCAGCAGCCGGCGGTCGCTGCGCACCGGCAGTGCGCGCGCCCGCACCTTGACCTCGATCCCGCGTGCGGCGGCCATGGGTGCGTACTGCGCGGCCAGTTCGCGCAGCAGCTCGCCGGCGTCGAACTCGGTGAACTCCGGGCTCAACGCGCCCGCGTCCAGGCGCGAGACGTCGAGCAGCCCGTCGAGCAGCTCCTCGGCCGCGCGCAGGGAGGTGTCCACGCGTTCGGCCAGGCGCTGCTGTTCGCCCGGGTCGTCAGTCTCGCGCAGGGCCGAGGCGAACAGGCGCGCGGCGTTGAGCGGCTGCAGCACGTCGTGGCTGAGCGCGGCCAGGAACCGGGTGCGCGACTGCTGCGCGGCCTCAGCCTCGCGGGTGCGCTCGGTGACCCGCTGTTCCAGCGTCTCATTGATCTCGCGCAGCGCCCGTTCCACGCGCTTGTAGTCGGTGACGTCGCTGTAGCTGGTCACGTAGCCGCCGCCGGGCAGCGCCTGTCCGCGCACGTCGGTCACCACGCCCCGGCCGATGGTGCGCTCGGACGAGTGCGGCGAGCCGGCGGCCATGTAGGCGATGCGCTTGTCGATCTCCTCCTGGATCTCCTCGGGGCTGAGCTCGCCCAGCTCGCCGCGCTCGGCGTTGTAGCGGATCAGGTCGGCCACGGGACGACCCACGTAGAGCATGCCGTCGGGGTAGTCGAACAGCTCCTGGTAGCGGCGGTTCCAGGCCACCAGACGCATGTCGTGGTCGACCACGCTCACGCCCGGGTCGATGTTCTCCAGGGTGCTGGAGAGGATCTCGCGGTTGAAGCGCAGCTCCTGGCCGGCCTCGTCCAGCACCGCCATCACCTCGGCCAGCTCCATGCCCGAGCCGCGCAGGGTGCTGGTCATCACCAGGCGCGATGAGGCCGCGCCGATGGCGGCCGCCAGCAGGCGCTCGGTGAACTGGATCCAGCTGCGGTCGGCGAGCGTGCCGGGGGTGAGCTCGATGCCCTGGCTGTCGGCGAAATCGGCGAACGCGCGCTTGGCGGCCGAAGCGCCCACCACCCGCCGCGCCAGGGCCTGCAGGTCCGCGATCGGCACCCCGCGCCAGTCGCTCGCGCCCAGCGCGCGCCGCTGCGCATACGGGTCCAGGAACGGCGCCGCCCGCAGCCGCTCTTCCAGCCCCGGGCGCCAGCGCGCCGAGACCAGCAGCAGCGCGCCGATGTTGAACAGCAGCGACCAGAAGGTGCCGTGGGTGAGCGGATCCCAGCCCTCGATCCCGAACAGCTGGCGCGGGCGCAGCCAGGCGATGCCGAAGGGACCCTCGGCCATCCAGCCGGGGGTGAGCCAGCCGGCATCGGTCAGGGTTGGCAGCAGCAGGGTGTAGATCCATACCCCGAAGCCGACCAGCAGGCCGGCTTCCACGCCCTGGCGGCTGGCGCCGCGCCAGTACAGCCCGCCGATCAGCGCCGGCGCAAACTGCGCAACCGCTGCGAATGCCATCAGGCCATAGGAGGCCAGCGCGGTATCGGTGCCGCTGGCGCGGTAGTAGCCGTAGGCCAGCAGGGCGAAGCACAGGATGGCGACGCGGCGGATCCACAGCACCGTGGAGGCCACGTTGCCGCCGTGCTCCTGGGCCCATCCGCGGCGCAGCAGCAGCGGCATCACCAGGTCGTTGCTGACCATGATCGCCAGCGCCACGCTGGCCACGATCACCATGCCGGTGGCGGCCGAGAACCCGCCCACGTAGGCAAACAGCGCCAGCGCTTCGCGGTGCTCGGCCAGCGGCAGCGCCAGCACGTAGGTGTCGGCCAGCACCGAGCCGTCGGCGAACAGGCTGGCCCCGGCCGCCGCAATCGGCAGCACCATGAGGCTGATCAGCACCAGGTAGCCGCCGAACAGCCAGCGGGCGCGGCGGATGTCGCGCACGTCCACGCATTCCACCACCGCCACGTGGAACTGGCGCGGCAGGCAGATGATGGCGGTGAAGGCGAGCAGCGCCTGGCCCACGAAGCCCACCGAAGGCGTGTTGGCCAGGAGCTCGCTGGTGGCCCGGGTCAGGGCAAGCTCGCGGCCGCCGAACCAGAACACCGCGAACACCCCGACCGCGACCAGCGCCACCAGCTTGACCAGCGACTCCAGCGCGATCGCCAGCATCATCCCCGGCCGGTGCTCGGTGGCGTCCACCTGGCGGGTGCCGAACAGGCCGGCGAACAGCGCCATCAGCAGGGCCACGTACAGCGCCGGGTCGCCGAAGGTGCCGGTGGGCATCAGCTCGTCGCCCAGCACCTGCAGGCTCAGGGCCACGGCCTTGTACTGCAGGGCCAGGTACGGCACCGCCGCCAGCAGCGCGATCAGCGCCACCATCGCCGCCAGCCGCTGGGAGCGGCCGTAGCGGGCGGCGATGAAGTCGGCGATCGAGACCGTGTTCTGGGACTGCGCGATCAGCGCCAGCCGCTCCAGGATCCGCCAGCCGAACAGCAGCAACAGCAGCGGACCCAGGTAGATCGGCAGGTAGCCGATGCCGTTGCGCGCGGCCGTGCCGACGGCGCCGTAGAACGTCCACGACGAGCAGTACACGGCCAAGGCCAGGCTGTAGACGATGGGGCGCAGGCCGGGGCGCTGGGTGAACCCGGGGTTGCGGTCACCCCACCACGCCACCGCGAACAGCAGCGCGGCGTAGCCCAGCGATACCAGCAGCAGAACGAGGTTGGACAACGCGCAGCCTCCCCGGCGCGACCCGACCCAGTGTACGCAACCCGCGTCCGGCGGGCAGGCGGCTCAGAGGAAGGAGTCGGCCAGGCGCGCGATGCCTTCCAGGCTGTGCTTGTAGTGCGGGCGCTTGCGCCACTCTTCGGCGGAGAGGGTGTCGGCCTCGGCCAGGTAGGCGACCTCGATCTCGCGCATGCGCGCCACCACCCGGCGGTCGTAGCAGATCAGCCCGATCTCGGCGTTGAGGGCGAACGAGCGGATGTCCAGGTTGAGCGAGCCGACCAGGGCGATGTCCTCGTCCACGCTCATGTGCTTGGCGTGCAGGAAGTGCGGCCGGTACAGGGCGATCGTCACGCCCGCGGCCAGCAGCTCCTCGTAGCAGGCCTGCTGGGCCAGGCGCGCCAGCCACTTGTTGTCGCGCGCCGACAGGATCAGCTGCACCTCCACGCCCGAGAGCGCGGCGATGCGCAGGGCGTCGATGGTGCTGTCGTCGGGCACGAAGTACGGCGTGGTGATGACCAGCTTGCGCTGGGCCAGGTGGATCAGGGTCTGGACGGTGTCGCGGGCGTTGGGGAAGGGGAACGCGGGGCCGCTGGGCAGCAGCTGCATCGGCACGTCCTGCTCCTGCAGCGGCCGGGTCGGGGAGACTTCCAGCTGCTCGCCGGTCTCCAGGTACCAGTCAACGGCGAACATGGCCTCGATGTGGGCTACCACCGGGCCCTGCAGGCGCGCGACCAGTTCGCGGTTGGGGTGGCCGGGGACGAAGTCCGGGCCGGCGAGGTTCTGCGAGCCGAGGAAGGCGATGTCGTCGTCGATGACGGCGAGCTTGCGGTGGTTGCGCAGGTCCAGGCGGCCGCTGCGGCGCCAGCGCAGGCCGCCGGGAAGCATGTCGTGCACTTCCACGCCGGCCTCGCGCAGGGTGCGGGCGTAGGCGCGCAGGCCGCGCTTGGCGCCCACGGCGTCCAGCAGCAGCCGGCAGCGCACGCCGCGGCCGGCGGCGCGCACCAGGGCGCGGGTGACGGCGTCGCCGACGTGGTCGTCGAACATGAGGTAGTAGAGGAGGTGGGCGCGGTGGCTGGCGCCGTCGATGGCGTCGATGAGGGCCTGGATGGAGCCGTCGTAGTCGTCGAGCAGTTCGATGGCGTTGCCGCGCACGGGCATGAAGCCGCCGAGGCGTTCGACGAGGGGGACGATCTCGCTGTCGGCGTCGTTGCCGGGCGGGGTCCAGCGCAGGGCGGCCTGGGGTTCCTGGCCGGCGCGGATGGCGTCGGACGCTTCGGCCTGGCGGCGCACGCGTTCCCTGGAGAGCCAGGGGTGGCCGAAGAGGAGGTAGAGGGGGAGGCCGAGGAGGGGAATGAAGCCGACCAGGAGCAGCCAGCTGCGGGCGGCGGCGGGGGTGGTGCGGGTGGGGATCCAGAACAGGGCGGCGATCCGGATCAGCCAGTCGATGGCGAGCAGCCAGAGGCCGACATGGGAGTCGTGGGGGTCCATTCATCCATTCTGGTGGGTTGGGGATGAACGGGCCATCGCGGTGGTGGGCCGGGCGGGGCTTCGGGTTGACGCGGTGCCCTGTCGCCGGGGGGTGTCGCTTTTCGCGCGGCAGGGCGTCCTGCCCTGACGCGCGCGCAATACATCCATGTATTGCTTGTCGCGACACCCCCCGGCGACAGGGCACCGCTCGCTCCGGCTGGGGTATCTGCCGCTTCTTCGCGTATCAGCGCCGCGACCTGATGGGTCCCGCCGTGGCCGGGAGGCCTTTTCGCTTCATGTCCCCGCCCAGTGCCCCGCGTGGTGACACCCATGCAACCTTGTTGGAGCACAAAAAAGCCCGCCTTGCGGCGGGCTTTCGTGGAACACGTCAGGTGGCCGCTGGCGGCCCCGCGATCACTTGATCTTGCCTTCCTTGTAGATCACGTGCTTGCGGACGACGGGATCGTACTTCTTGATCTCCATCTTGCCCGGGGTGTTCTTCTTGTTCTTGTCGGTGGTGTAGAAGTGGCCGGTCTTGGCCGACGAAATCAGGCGGATCTTGTCCCGCTTGGATGCCATGGTTCGATCCTCCTCAGATCTTTTCGCCGCGCTTGCGCAGGTCGGCGAGGACGGCGTCGATGCCGTTCTTGTCGATGGTACGCAGGCCCTTGGTGGAGACGCGCAGCTTCACCCAGCGGTTCTCGGAGGCGACCCAGAAGCGGCGCTCGTGGAGGTTGGGCATGAAACGGCGGCGGGTTTTGTTCTGCGCGTGCGAGACGTTGTTGCCGCTCGTCGTGCGCTTGCCGGTGACCTGGCAGACTCTGGACATAAGCACCTCTGTGGGTCGCGGAAGGTTCCGCATGGGGGCTTTCCTTGGCCAGGAAAGCGTTCGGCCCCGCCGGTGCGTGGGGGTCCACGGCCAGCGCGCGATTCGGGAACGGTGCCGCGGGATGCGGCGGCTGGGCCCGGCTGGCCCCGGAATCGCGCTCCCGGCGGCCGGCCATGCCGGGCTTTGCAGGCCGGCAGGACACAGCGAGCCGGGCATTATCGCCAAAACCCGGCCGGTGGGCAACTGGTTGGCCCGGGCCGCTAGGGAGCGGCCGCAGCGGCCTTGCTTTCGGCGATGAAGGCGCGGATCTGCTCTTCGAGCACCGGAAGCGGCACGGAGCCCAGGCTGAGGACGGCGTGGTGGAAGGCCGGCAGGTCGAAGTCGTCGCCCAGTTCCGCCTCGGCTTCGCGGCGCAGCTCCCAGATCTTCAGCTCGCCCAGCTTGTAGCTCAGGGCCTGGGCGGGCCAGGAGATGTAGCGGTCGACCTCGGTGGTGACCTCGTGCTCGGACAGGGCGGTGTTGTCGCGCAGGAAGGCCAGCGCCTGGTCGCGTCTCCAGCCCAGGTGGTGCACGCCGGTGTCGATCACCAGGCGGGCGGCGCGCCACATTTCATAGGTGAGGCGGCCGAAATCCTGGTAGGGGGTCTCGTAGATGCCCATCTCCTTGCCCAGCTTCTCCACGTACAGGCCCCAGCCTTCGCCGTAGGCGGAGATGTAGCTGTGGCGGCGGAAGTCGGGCTGCTCGTCCTGCTCGCGGGCCAGCGCGGCCTGGAAGGCGTGGCCGGGGGCGGCTTCGTGCAGGGTCAGGGCCGGGAGGTTGTACAGCGGGCGCGAGGGCAGGTCGTAGGTGTTGACCCAGTAAGTGCCCAGGCCGCCGCGGCCGGCGGTCCAGAACGGCGCGATGTCGTCGGGGACCGGGACGATGGTGAAGCGCCCCCGCGGCAGCGGGTCGAAGTAGCGGCCGATCACGCCGTCCACGCGCTTGGCGATCCAGGCGGCGTGGTTGAGCAGGTCCTGGGCGCTGTCGGCGTAGAACTGCGGGTCGGTGCGCAGGAAGTGCAGGAATTCGTCGAAGCTGCCCTCGAACCCGGTTGCGGCGATCACCTCGTCCATCTCCGCGCGGATCCGGGCGACCTCCTCCAGGCCGATGTCGTGGATCTGCTGCGGGGTCAGGTCGAGCGTGGTGTATTCGCGGATCTGGGCGCGGTAGAACTCCTCGCCCCCCGGCATCGCCTCGGCGGCCAGGGTGGTGCGCGCCTGCGGCACGTACTCCTCGCGGAAGAAGGTGAGCAGCTTGCCGAAGGCGGGGATCACGGCCTCGGCGATGGCGGCGCGACCCTCGGCGCGCAGTTCCTCCTGCTCGGCCGCGGGGATCGAGGCCGGCATGCGCTCGTACGGGCTCCACAGGGACGCGTCCTCCGGATCGTCCAGCTCGGCCACGGCGGCGATCGAGACGTCGCGCCCGTCGAGCACCGCGCGCGGCACGCTGAAACCGCGGGCCAGGCCGGCGCGCATGTTGTCGATCTGCTGGTCGAAGTAGCGCGGCACGTCGCGCAGGCGCGCGGCATAGGTGCGATAGGCTTCGGCGTTGCTGAAGTCGCCGCGGGTCATGAAGCCCAGGCTGGCCCAGAACGAGCTGTCGGAGTTGAACGGCATCTCGTAGCTGCGCAGGCGCACGTTGGCGGCCAGGGCCTCCAGCTGCGGGCGGTACACGGCCAGGTTCACCCGGTTCTGTTCCGACAGCTGCGCCGGGTCGATGGCGTCCAGCTGGGCCAGCACGTCCTCCCACATCGCCAGCCGGCGGGCCTGGGCCTCCGGGCCGACGTCGGGCATGCGGCGGGCATTGGAGTTGGGGTCGTCGTCCTCACCGGCGCCGCGGCCGAACTCGGCCTGGCGCCAGGCCCACTCCTTCTCGTGGATGGCCTGGAAGGCGGCGTCGGTATCGGTGGCCTGCTGCGCCCACGCGGGCGCGGCCAGGCACAGGGCAAGCAGGCAGGCGGTCAGGAATCGGGTCACGTGGGTGCGGTCCATGGGCATTGCGGACCGCAGATCATCGCAAACCCGGGCCGCGGGCGCCCTGGCCCGGAAGTCCCGGGCCCTCAGCCGGCGCGGTTGCGCAGGCGCTCGAGCACGCCGTCCAGCGTGTCCAGGTCGCTGTAGTGGATCACCAGCCGGCCCTTGCCGCCGCGGCCGTGGGCGATGCTGACCCTGGCCCCCAGGCTCTGCGCCAGTTCGTTTTCCAGCGCGGCGATGTCGGCCTGCTGCGGGCGCGGCTTGGCGCCGCCGCGGCCGCGCCGCCCGGGCACGCGGCCCTCGGCGAACTGCTGGGCGCGATGCTCCACCTCGCGCACCGACCAGCCGTGCTCGGCGGCCTCGGTCGCGAGCTTGCTGGCCAGCTCCGGGGCCAGGGTGAGCAGGGCGCGGGCGTGGCCCATCTCAAGGCGCCGCTCCTGCACCAGCTTGCGGATCGCCGGCGGCAGCTCCAGCAGCCGCAGCAGGTTGGACACCGCTGCGCGCGAGCGCCCCACCGCCTCCGCGGCCTGGGCGTGGGTGAGCATGAATTCCTCGATCAGCCGCTGCAGCGCCTGCGCCTCTTCCAGCGGGTTGAGGTCCTCGCGCTGGATGTTCTCGATCAGCGCCATCGCCACCACGGTGCGGTCGTCGACGTCGCGCACCACCGCCGGCACTTCGGTGAGCCCGGCCCGGCGCGAGGCCCGCCAGCGGCGCTCGCCGGCGATGATCTCCCAGGTGCGGCCGGTGCCGGTGCGCACCTCTCGCACCACGATCGGCTGGATCACGCCCTGGGCCTTGATCGACTCGGCAAGCTCGTCGAGCTTGTCCTCGCTCATGGTCCGGCGTGGCTGGTACTTGCCGGGCGCCAGGGCGTCGATCGGCAGCGTCTGCAGGGTGTCGCCGGGGCCGGCTTCCAGCACCGGCGCGGTCTCGGCCGCCTTGGGTCCGAGCAGGGCCTCGAGCCCGCGGCCCAGTCCGCGCTTCTTGGCCGCGGCCTTCTTCGCCGGCTTGGTTGCGCTCATGCCGCCTTCTCCGTGGTTGCCCGTTCGCGCTGCCGGCGCAGGATCTCGCCGGCCAGGCCCAGGTAGGCGATCGCCCCGCGCGAGGAGCGGTCGTAGCCGACGATGCTCTGGCCGTGGCTGGGCGCCTCGGCCAGGCGGACGTTGCGCGGCACGATGGTGCGGAACACCTTGTCGCCGAAGTGCTCCACCAGCTCGCTGGACACGGCATTGGTCAGGTTGTTGCGCACGTCGAACATGGTGCGCAGCACACCCTCGATCTCAAGCCCGGGGTTGAGCCGCGAGCGGATTGCCTCGATGGTTTCCATCAGCGCGCTGATCCCCTCCAGCGCGTAATACTCGCACTGCATCGGCACCAGCACCGAATCGGCGGCGGTGAGCGCGTTGAGCGTAAGCACCGACAGCGCCGGCGGGCAGTCGATGATGATGAAGTCGTAGCGGCCGCGCAGCGGATCGAGCGCGCGCTTGAGCCGCTGCTCGCGGCCGTCGGCGGCCATCAGTTCCAGCTCGGCCGCGGTCAGGTCGGTGTTGCCCGGAAGCAGGTCGTAGCCTTCCATGGTCTCCATGATGGCGTCGGCGCCTTCCAGCTCGCCCAGCAGCACGTCGCAGGTGGAGGCCGGCAGGTCGCGCTTGTCCACGCCGCTGCCCATGGTGGCATTGCCCTGCGCGTCCAGGTCCACCAGCAGCACGCGCTTGGGCGTGCCGGCGAGCGCCGCCGCCAGGTTGACCGCGGTCGTGGTCTTCCCGACGCCGCCCTTCTGGTTGGCGATGGCGATGATGCGGGCCATGGGCTCCGAGATCCGGTGGGTGGACGGCCGGCGGGGAACCCGGGGCCGGCTGGTCATTATGCCCGGATGCCGCAGGCGCGGAAGGCCGCCCGGCGGGAAGGCGCGTCAGGCGGGCGCCTGGATGCTGACCAGGTGGCGCTCGCCGTCCAGGCCCGGGACCGCCAGCGGCGCGGCTTCCAGCACCCGCCAGCCCTCCGGCAACGCTTCGATTTCCTCGTCGGGCCGGACGCCCTTCATTGCCAGCAGCCGGCCGCCTGGCTGGAGCAGGTGGCCGCCGAGCCCGATGATCTCGGCCAGGGTGGCCAGGGCGCGGGCCGTCAGCGCCTGGAAGGCGCCCGGCATGTCCAGGTCCTCGGCCCGGCACTCGTGCACGCTGGCGTTGGCCAGCCCCAGGGAGCGCACCGCCTGGCGCAGGAACCGCGCCTTCTTTCCATTGGACTCCACCAGTGCGACTTGCAGATCCGGCAGGGCGATGGCCAGCGGGATGCCGGGCAGGCCCGGGCCGGTCCCCAGGTCGGCCAGGGTGCCGATGCCGCGCATGTGCGGCACCACGGCGAGCGAATCGAGCAGGTGGCGCACGACCATTTCGCCCGGTTCGCGCACGGCGGTCAGGTTGTAGGTGCGGTTCCAGCGCACCAGCAGCGCCAGGTATTCCAGCAGCGGCGGCGCCAGCGCGGCTTCCAGCTCCAGCGCCTGCAGCCCGTCTTCCAGCCGCCCGCGCACGTCGGCATCAAATGATCCACTCATGCCCCTATTGTAGGAGCGCACCTGCGCCCTCCTGCAGTCCGGGACGCAGGGGATACCAGGCGAAGGTGGCGAGGTAGCCGGCCGCCGGTTCGAACGCGTACAGCGACCAGTCGGCGGGTTCACCCAGCTCCGGATCGCAGTCCACCAGCGCCAGCGCGCCGTCGCGTTCGGCGAATTCCAGCCGGTGCAGGCCGAAGGCCAGCCCGCGGCCGTGGGCCTTGAGCATCGCCTCCTTGGCGCACCAGATGCGCACGAAGACGGTTTCGCGCGCCGTGCCGGAAAGGCCGGCCAGCCACTCCGCCTCGCCCAGGGTGAAATAGCGCCGGGCCAGCTCCAGCGCCCGCGGGCGCGGGCGGGCGAGCTCCAGGTCGCAGCCAATCCGCACGCCCGTGCCCAGCGCCATCAGCAGGCCGTTGCCGCTGTGGCTCCAGTTGGCATCAAGGCCCGGGTGCGCCGGGCCCAGTCGCGGTCGGCCATGGCGGTCGCGCTCGAGCGCCAGGTCGTCGGCGCGGATCCCGAGTTCGGATTCCAGCCATTTGCGCACCTGCGGTTCGGCGGGTTCGCCGCGCCGGTACGGCTGCCAGGCGCAGCGCACGCGGTCGAATTCAAGGTGGCCCGCAGACAGATGCATGAATCAGGGGTTTGGCTGGAACCGGGGGCGGCAGCGTAAGCTATCGCGCCTGGCACAGTGCGAAACAGGCGCCAAGGCCCAGCATAGACATGTCGGCAGTCGTCCACGATCCATTGCAGTCCATCCGCGACGACCCGGCCCTGCCGCTGGCTTCGGGGGACGCCGCGCGCACGCTGGCGTTCGTCGACGGGCAGCCGGTCAGCGCGGGGACGTTCCTGGCGCAGGTGCGCGCCGTGGCGGCGCTGCTGCCAGAGGCCAGCCACGCGGTGAACCTGTGCCAGGACCGCTATCACTACCTGGTCGCGTTCTGCGCGGTGGCGCTGCGCGGGCAGGCCACGCTGATGCCGTCCTCGCGCACCCGCGCCGCCATCGACCTGGTGCGGGGAAACTTCCCCGCCAGCTACTGCATCGGCGAGGCCCACGCGTGTGCTGCCGACCTGGCCGGCGAGGCGCCGTACGTGCGCCTGCCCGATCCGCTGCCGCGCCTGGACGGCCCCACCCCCCGGGTCGCCGCCGATGCCCTGGCGGCCATCGGGTTCACCTCTGGCAGCACCGGCGCGCCCACCCCGCACGCCAAGACCTGGGGCTCGTTCGCCCGCAGCACCCTGCAGAACCTCGCCGCGCTCACCGGCCTTTGGTCACCGGGCGCGCAGGCGCACGTGGTGGCGACGGTGCCCCCGCAGCACATGTACGGGATGGAGATGTCGGTGCTGCTGCCGCTGCTGGGCGGGACATCGGTGCACGCGGGCCGCCCGTTTTTCCCCGCCGACATCGTCGATGCGCTCGCGATGCTGCCCGGCAACCGCCTGCTGGTCACCACGCCTGTGCACCTGCGCGCGCTGCTGGAGTCGGGCGCACAGCTGCCGGCGCTGGCGGCGATCGTCACCGCCACCGCGCCGCTGCCGCCGGAACTGGCTGCGGCGGCGGAGCAGCGGTTCAGCGCGCCGGTGCGCGAATTCTTCGGGTCCACCGAAACCTGCATCATCGCCTCGCGCCGTACCGCGGTGGAAAGCGCATGGACGCCGTTCCCGGGCGTCGAGCTGCAGCCGCGGCCGGACGGGACCCTGGTCCAGGCCCCGCAGCTGGCCGCACCGGTGACCCTGGCCGACCTCGTCGAATTCGACGGCGACGGGCGCTTCATCCTGCGCGGGCGCCATGCCGACCTGCTGGAAATCGCGGGCAAGCGGGCCTCGCTGGCCGAGCTCACCCGGCAGCTGCTGGCCATCCCGGGGGTGCGCGATGGGGTGGTGGTGCAGCTGGACGCGCCCGATGCCCTGGGCGTGTCGCGCATTGCCGCCCTGGCCGTTGCGCCCGGCGTGGACGAAGCCGTGATCCTGCAGGCCTTGCGCGGGGCGGTCGATCCCGTGTTCCTCCCCCGCCGCCTGCGCCTGGTGCCGGCGCTGCCGCGCAACGAAACCGGCAAGCTGCCGCGCGCCGAGGTGCTGCGCCTGCTGGAGTCGCCGGCCGGCTGCTGACGGGATCGTCACGGCCCGGCGCGGACACTCGACCCGCATCCACCGCTTCCGCCGCGGCCGCGTGCGCCCAAGCCGCACCCAAGGTTCCGCGACGGCCAAAGGCCCGGCACCCGCCGGGCCTTTGTCATCGGATCAGTACAGCACCCGGGTGCGGATGGTGCCGGGAATCCCGGCCAGTGCGTTGCGCAGCTCTGCCGCCTGCTCTTCGCTGGCGGTGACGTCGATCACCACGTAGCCCACCTGGGCGTCGGTGCGCAGGTACTGGCCGTCGATGTTGATCCCGCGCTCGCCAAACAGTTCGTTCGCCCGCGACAGCACGCCCGGCACGTTGCGGTGGATGTGCAGGATCCGGCGGCTGCCCTCGTGGCCGGGGAGCGCCACCTCGGGGAAATTCACCGCCGAGAGCGTGGAGCCGTTGTCGCTGTAGCGGATCAGCTTGGCCGCCACCTCCACGCCGATGTTGTCCTGCGCTTCCAGCGTGCTGCCGCCCACGTGTGGCGTCAGGAGCACGTTGTCCAGGCCCCGCAGCGGTGACTCAAAGGCCTCGTCCGGCCCCTTGGGCTCGACCGGGAACACGTCGACCGCGGCGCCGCCCAGGTGGCCTTCGCGCAGTGCGGACGCCAGTGCCAGGATATCCACCACCGTCCCGCGCGACGCATTGACCAGGTGCGCGCCGGGCCGCATCCGGGCGAGCTGGGCCGCTCCGATCAACCCGTCGGTGCCCGCGGTCCCGGGCACGTGCAGGGTCACCACATCGCTGCGGGCCAGCAGGTCGTCCAGGCTCGCCGCAGCGCGCGCGTTGCCCAGGGCCAGCTTGGTCTCGATGTCGTGGAACAGCACCTGCATGCCCAGGGCCTCGGCCAGCAGCCCCACCTGGGTGCCGATATGGCCGTAACCCACGATCCCCAATGTCTTGCCCCGCGCCTCGTGGCTGCCGGTGGCGTTCTTCGACCAGCCGCCACGATGGCACTCGGCGTTGCGGCGCGGCACGCCGCGCAGGAGCATGATGGCCTCGGCGATCACCAGTTCGGCCACGCTGCGGGTGTTCGAATAGGGCGCGTTGAAGACCGGCACGCCGGCCAGCTGCGCCGCCTCCAGGTCCACCTGGTTGGTGCCGATGCAGAAGCAGCCCACGGCGATCAGCCGGCGCGCGTGGGCCAGTGCTTCGGCATCGAGCTGGGTGCGTGAGCGGATGCCGACGAGGTGCGCGTCGGCGATGGCCTCATGCAGCGCCTTCCCGGTGAGCGACTTCTCGCGGCAGTCGACCAGGCTGTAGCCGGCCTGACGGAACGCGTCGACGGCGGTCGGGCTGATGCCTTCGAGCAACAGCACGCGGATGTCCTGCTTGGGAAACGAGGTCCTGGTGGGTGCCATGTCGTGGTCGGCGGAGAGGGGCGCCGATGCACTATGCTGGGACGGTCGCTGCACCGCAACATCCAGCCCCTGCTGATCGACCGAGGCCATCGATGAGTGCGTCTGTTCTGGAAAGCCTGCGCCAGTCCGTCCCCGGCCTGCTGCTGAAGACCGCGCCGGCGGACCTGGAACACTACGGCCGCGACTGGACCCGCCGCTGGTCGCCCGCGCCGCTGGCGATCGCGCTGCCGGCGAGCGTGGAACAGGTGCAGGCGCTGGTGCGCTGGGCCAACGGCAGCGGGACCGCGCTGGTGCCTTCCGGCGGACGCACCGGGCTCTCGGGCGGGGCCGTGGCGGCAAACGGCGAGCTGGTGGTCAGCCTGGAGCGGATGAACCGGATGCTGGGGTTCGATGCGGTCGACCGCACCCTCACCGTCGAGGCAGGCGCGGTGCTGCAGGCCGTGCAGGACGCGGCACGCGGCCACGGGCTGGAATACCCGGTTGATTTCGGCTCGCGCGGCTCGTGCACCATCGGCGGCAACATCGCCACCAACGCCGGGGGCATCCGCGTGATCCGCCACGGCAACACCCGCGACTGGATCGCCGGCCTCAAGCTGGTCACCGGGGCCGGCGAGCTGCTGGAACTGGGCCGCGGCCTGGTCAAGGACGCCAGCGGCTACGACCTGCGCCAGCTCGCGATCGGTTCCGAAGGCACCCTGGGCATCGTGGTGGAGGCAACGCTGAGGCTCACCGGGCCGCCGCCGCCGGCGCAGACCCTGCTGCTGGCGGTGCCCACGTTCCAGGTGCTGATGGACGTGTTCGCCCTGTTCCGCTCGCGGCTGGAGCTGCAGGCGTTTGAATTCCTCACCGGCCACGGCCTGCGCCACGTGCTGGCGCACGGCGTCAGCAATCCCTTCGACCAGGTCCACCCGTGGTACGTGCTGGCCGAGTACGACGCCGCGGATGAGGCCGCCGAGGCAGCCGGGCTTGCGGTGTTCGAAGAAGCCATGGAGCGCGGCTGGGTGCTGGACGGCGTGCTTGCCAACAGCCGGGAACAGGCGGCGCAGCTGTGGCGCCTGCGCGAGGGCATCACCGAGGCCACGGCGCGCTGGCGCCCCTACAAGAACGACGTGTCGGTGCGGGTGGCGGCGATGCCGGCCTTCCTCGCCGAGGCGCAGCAGCTGCTGGGCGAGGCGTACCCGGATTTCGAGGTGGTGTGGTTCGGCCACATCGGCGACGGCAACCTGCACATCAACGTGCTGCAGCCCGACGGCAGCGATGACGAGGCGTTCCTGCGCCAGTGCGGCCACGTGACCGAGCTGCTGGCCGGGCTGCTCCGGCGCCACGGCGGCAGCATCTCCGCCGAGCACGGCGTGGGGCTATTGAAGAAGCCCTACCTGGGCAGCACCCGCAGCGAGGCGGAAGTGGCCCTGATGCGCCAAATCCGCCGCGCGTTCGATCCGAATGGGATCATGAACCCGGGCAAGATCTTCGACTGAGCCTCAGCCCAGCTCCACCCACGCGGGCGCGTGGTCGCTGGGGCGTTCCCAGGTGCGCGGCTCGCGGTCGATTCCCGAGGCCCGGGCGCGGGCCTTGAGCGCATCCGACACCAGGGTCAGGTCGATCCGCAGGCCCATGCCGCGCCGGAACGCCGCCTGGCGGTAGTCCCACCAGCTGAAGATCCCGCCCTCGTCGGTATGCAGCCGGAACGCGTCGTGCAGACCCAGGCCGAGCAGGCGCTGCAGCGCAGCGCGTTCGGCGGTGGAGGTCAGGATGTGGTCGTCGTTCCAGATCTCCGGGTCGTGCACGTCGCGATCGTCCGGCGCGATGTTGAAGTCACCCATCACCACCATCTCGGGGTGCACCTTGAGTTCCGCCGCGATCCAGTCGTGCACCGCCTCCAGCCAGCGCAGCTTGTAGGCGTACTTGTCGCTGCCCACCGACTGCCCGTTGACCACGTACAGGTTGACGATGCGAATGCCGTCCACCGTGCCCGCGATCACCCGCTTCTGGTCGTCCTCGAAGCCCGGGATCCCCATCTGCACGTCGCTGATCTCGCGCCCGCGGGCAAGGATCGCCACGCCGTTGTAGGTCTTCTGGCCGTGGAACACGTTGCGGTAGCCCAGCTGCTCGAGCACCGCGCCCGGGAAGCGCTCATCGTCGAGCTTGGTCTCCTGCAGCCCCACCACGTCGGGCCCGGAGTCCGCCATCCAGCGTTCCAGGTGCGGCAGGCGCACGTTGAGGGAGTTGACGTTCCAGGAGGCGATCTTCATGCAGGTTCCAGACAGCGGGTGCGCCGGCCATTCTAGGCAACCGCGCGCTTCGCCGCCCCTGGCTCAGCGCACCAGCATCCGCACCAGCCGGTCGATCTTCGAATACGGCGGTTTGAGCCGGTCGCTGGAGGCGCGGCGGGCCTGCCACAGGACGGGCAGCGCCTTGGTCATGGCGTCGAAGCCGGCGCGACCGTGGTAGGCGCCCATGCCGCTGGCGCCAACACCGCCAAACGGCAGCGCGCCGGCGGTGAAGTGCAGCAGGGTGTCGTTGACGGTGACCCCGCCGGCCAGGCAGTGGTGCAGGATGCGCTCGACCGTCGCGCGGTCATGGCTGAAGGGATACAGCGCCAGCGGCCGGTCGCCGGCGGCCACCCGGCCAATGGCCTTCTCCAGCGTCGCGCAGCCGATCACCGGCAGCACCGGGCCGAAGATCTCCTCGCGCATCACCTGCGCATCGTCCCCCGGCTGCACCACCACCGTGGGCGGGAAGGCGCGTTCGCCCTCCACCGGGGCCAGCTCATGCACCTGCAGCCCGCGCCGGCGCGCATCGTCCACGCAGTGCTGCAGCCGCTCGAACTGCGCCTGGCTGATGATGCGGGTGAAGTCCGCGGCCGGATCGACAGCGTAGCGGGCCAAGGTTTCCCGCCGAAGTGCCTCGACCAGCGCGTCGCGGCGGCCGGCGTCCACCAGCACGTAGTCGGGCGCGATGCAGGTCTGGCCGGCGTTGAACCACTTGCCCGTCGCCAGCCGCGCGGCCGCCCGCTCGATCGGATAGTCCGCGCACACGATCGCCGGCGACTTGCCGCCCAGCTCCAGCGTCACCGGGGTCAGGTTCTGCGCGGCCGCCGCCATCACCTTGCGGCCCACCGCCGTGGAGCCGGTGAACACCAGGTGGTCGAAGGGCAGCGCCGCGAACGCCGCGCCCACGCCGGCATCGCCCTGGGCGACGGCGACCCGGTCGGCAGGGAACACGTCGCGCAGCAGATCCCCGAGGAAACCGGAGGTGCGCGGCGTGTATTCGGAGGGCTTGAGGTACACGTGGTTGCCGGCGGCGATCGCCGTCGCCAGCGGGACCAGGGCCAGGTTGACCGGGTAGTTCCAGGGCGAGATCACCCCCACCACGCCCACCGGCACGTGCCGCACCTCGGCCCGCGCCGGCCACAGCCGCCAGCCCGCGCCCACCCGGCGCGGCCGCATCCACCGCGGGAGCTCGCGCCGCAGCCGGTCGATCTCCGCACGCACGGCCATGCCGTCGGCCAGCAGCGATTCGTGCACGGAGCGATGGCCGAAGTCGGCCGAGATGGCCGCGGCCATGTCATCCAGCCGCGCAGCGAGCGCCGCGCGCAGGCGCCGGAGATCTTCCAGGCGCTGGGCGCGATCGGGTTTGTTGGCGTGCCAGGCCTCGCGCAGCCGCGCCAGCGTCGCGTGCAGCTCATCCATGCCGGCAGTCTAGCCATTCGCCCACGCGCCCCTGCGATCGCCGGTATCCTTGGCGCGCATGAACATCCGACCTTATCGGGACACGTTCCCGGCGCTCGGCGAGCGCGTCTACGTTGATCCGGCCGCCGTCGTCATCGGCGACGTCACCCTGGCCGACGACGTTTCCATCTGGCCCGGCACCGTGGTGCGCGGCGACGTCAACCACGTCCGCATCGGCGCGCGCACGAACATCCAGGACGGCAGCGTCATCCACGTCAGCCACGCCGGCCCGCACACCCGGCTGGACGGCTATCCCACGATCATCGGCGAGGACGTCACCGTCGGGCACAAGGCCGTCGTCCACGCCTGCAGCGTCGGCGACGGCGCCCTGGTCGGCATGGGCGCGCTGGTGATGGACGGCGCGGTGGTGGGCAAGCACGCCTTCGTCGGCGCCGGTGCGCTGGTTGCGCCGGGCAAGACGATCGGCGACGGCGAGCTGTGGGTCGGCAGCCCCGCCCGCCGGGTGCGCAAACTCAGCGACGCCGAGATCGAAGGCCTGATCTACAGCGCCGCCCACTACGTGCGCCTGAAGGACGAATACCTCGCCGGCTTCGCCGCGAACGACTGAGCGCTTCCGCCTCGTCTACTCGGCGGAGACCAGGGTGTTCTGGCGGTCGCGCAGCATGGCGTAGACAGGCTCGGTCTCGGGCCGCCAGCCGTGCCAGTGATTGAAGCTTTCCGCCGCCTGTTCCACCAGCATCCCCAGCCCGTCGACCACGTGCTGGGCCCGCGAGGCGCGTGCCCAGGCCAGGAACGGGATCGCCGCCTCGCCGTAGTTGAGGTCCACGCAGGCGCAGCGGTTGCCCACCAGCCCCATCGGCAGCGGCGGCAGCCCCGATCCGCGCGCGGCAGACGTTGCCTGGACGATGAGCGTGAACTCGCCCAGCTTGCCAAGGTCATCGAAATAGCGCGTATGCACGCGTCCGGGCTGGCCCATCGCATCGGCCAGCGCGTCCGCCCGCTCGGGCGTGCGGTTGACCACGAACAGGTCCGCGATGCCCGCTTCCAGCAGCGCCGGCGCCACCCCGCGCGCGGCCCCGCCGGCGCCGATCAGCAGCACCCGGCGCCCGCGCAGGTCCAGCCCGTTGCGCTCGGTCAGGTCGCGCACCAGGCCGCGCCCGTCGGTGCACAGTCCCAGCCAGCCGCTGCCCTTGCGCACCAGCGTATTGACCGCCCCCGCGCGCCGCGCGTGCTCGCCCAGTTCGTCGCACAGTTCCGCCGCCTGCTGTTTCAGGGGCAGGGTGACGTTGGCACCCAGGCCGCCGTCCTCGGCAAAGCGCGCCAGCAGTTCCGGGAACTGTTCCGGCAGGGCGTCGATCGCCTCGTAATGCATGCCGCTCCCGCGTTCGCGGGCGAAGGCGGCGTGGATCGCCGGCGACAGCGTGTGGGCCACCGGGTGGCCGAACAGCGCGTAGCGGGCAACGGCATCGGGACTGGTGCTCATCTCGGACCTCCCTGCACTGGTTGGTCCAGCATACTCCGCCCGCGTGAGCGCGGGCGTCGCCGCCCGAAGACCCGGATCAGCCCTCTTCGCGCAGCCAGCGCGCCGCATCCGGCGCGAAGTAGGTGAGCACGCCATCCGCCCCGGCACGCTTGAAGCCCACCAGCGCCTCCATCGCGCAGGCCTTTTCGTCCAGCCATCCGTTGCCGGCCGCCGCCTTGAGCATCGCGTACTCCCCACTCACCTGGTAGGCGAACGTCGGCACCCCGAAGGTGTCCTTGACCCGCCGGATCACGTCCAGGTACGGCATCCCCGGCTTCACCATCACCATGTCCGCGCCTTCCGCCAGGTCCAGCTCAACCTCGCGCAGCGCCTCGTCCGAGTTGGCCGGATCCATCTGGTACGTCGTCTTGTCCGCCTTCCCCAGCGCCGCCGCCGACCCGACCGCATCGCGGAACGGCCCGTAGAACGCGCTCGCGTACTTCGCCGAATACGCCATGATCCGCGTATGGATGTGGCCCGCATCCTCCAGCGCATCGCGGATCGCCCCGATCCGCCCGTCCATCATGTCGCTCGGCGCCACCACGTCCGCCCCGGCCTGCGCATGCGACAGCGCCTGCTTCACCAGCACTTCCACCGTCTCGTCGTTCAACACGTAGCCGCTTTCATCCAGCAGCCCGTCCTGCCCGTGCGCCGTGTACGGATCCAGCGCCACGTCCGTGATCACCCCCAGCTCCGGGAACCGCTCCTTCAGCGCCCGCACCGCGCGCTGCGCCAACCCCTCCGGATCCCACGCCGCCGCCGCATCCAGCGACTTCGCCTCCGGCGCCGTCACCGGGAACAGCGCCAGCGCCGGAATCCCCAGCCCGCACGCCTCCTCCCCCAGCCGCAGCAGCTCATCCACCGACACCCGCTCCACCCCCGGCATCGAAGGCACCGCCTCCCGCCCGGCAGGCTCATGCACAAACACCGGCCAGATCAGGTCGTTGGTGGTCAACACGTTCTCGCGCACCAGACGGCGCGAGAACCCATCGCGGCGCAGCCGCCGCGGGCGAATAGGAAGTTTGCTCATGAGCCCATTTTACGCCGCGGCACCCAAGCCGGCTTCACCGCCAGCGTCCCCCTACCACACCGATCGCCCCGGACGACCCAGCCCTTGCCCACCGCAAGCCGAGCCCCGCCGTGGCCGGGAGGCCTTTTCGCGTAAGTAAAGGAGGAGGAATCCGCCGCCAGGCGGATTCCGGGGGACATGAAGCGAAAAGGCCTCCCGGCCGCGGCGGGGCCAGTCAGCTCACGGCGCCGCCAATCAAAGGATCAACCTTGACCGCGATCAACAGCAGGCCCGGCGGAAGCCCCAATGGCCTGTCGATGCGGGTCAATCGGTGTCACGCGGCTCCGCGCGCATGGCGCGCTCCCGCGGGAGGGCGTTCCGCCCTCAGGAATGCACCCCATCGATCTCCACCGCCAGCTCCCGCCGGCAGATCGCCGCATGCAGCACCACCCGCGGCACCGCATCGCCAAAACGCTCATCCAGCGCCCGCGCCACCGCCGCAAGATCCTCCCGGTCGCGCACATACACCTTCAACCGCGTCCCGGCCCCGAACGCCGCCGGCAGCCCCGGCCGCCGCTCCCGCGCCGCCCCCAGCAGCGCATCGAAATTCGTGAACGTCTCCTCCAGCTGCGCCAGCAACTCCCCCGCATGCCGCGACGCATGTCCCACCACCGCCGCCGTCCCCGACAGCAACAGCGGCATGTCCGCCCCGTCCGCCGGCAGCATCGCCCGCGCGAAGCTCGGCGGCTGCGGCCCGTACTGGCGCGGATAGCGGTACGCGCTCACCTGGCGCGGATTCTCCACCGGCGTCCCCGCCTCCCGCGCCGACAGCCAATACAGCTGGAACACCCGCTCCTCGTCGCAGCGGCCGATTGCCGTGGCCGCCGGCAGCCGCCCCGTATCGAACTCGCCCAGCCCGCCCGCGCGCCCCAGGCAGAACTGCCGGTAGCGCTCCGCGTCGCCGTCGCCCAGCGTGATCGCATCCAGGTAGTTCCATACCCGCAGCAGCTCCGGCGTACCGCTTCCCCCCACGTGCCGGGTCATCGCCTCGTAGCCGATGCGCGCCGCCTCGCGGATGCCGATGCCGGCCTCGTCCACCTCGATCACCCCGAACGACAGCCGGCCGTCGCTGGCCCACGCGATATCGCCGCTGCGCCCGTGCGCCACCGTGCCTCCCGTGCGCCACACCTCCAGCGGCGCCGCGCCATGCGGCTGCAGCGGCACCCGCAGGTAGCGCGGGTCGTCCACGCGCGGCGCATCCGTGCCGAAGCCGAACACCGCCAGCACGTCGTCCTGGCGCAGCAGCGCCTCAACGTCGGTGCCATCAACGTAATCCACCCGCAGCTGCGCGCTGGCGGGGTACTTCAACTGCACTGAACTCAAGGATTCCCCTCCTGGAGGGTGTCGCCGCTGAACTTCGCCCGCACCCGGCGCCGGTGCTCGCGCCAGCCGGCGAGCGCCTGCGGGGCGATCGCGATTGCGTTGAGCGCGTACAGCGCCCGGAAGATGTAAAGGCGGCGGATCACCGCCGGATTGTCGAACACATCGCCGGCGAGCATCGACACCACCGCCTGCTGGAGCTGGAAATCATTGCGCGGCGCGGAGAACAGCCGCTTCATCACCGGCGAGGTGAAGCGGTGGATGAACCACGAGAAGTGCTTGAGCCCGCGCCGGAAGCGCTTCTCCATCGCCTTCTGCAGCGCCCGCTCGCGCGCCGGCTCGCGCAGCGCGCCGTCAACCACCTCGCTGGCCTGCTCGGCGCTGAGCATGGCCAGCAGCACGCCGGAGGAGAAGACGGGATCGATGAAGGCATAGGCGTCGCCCGCCATCACCCAGCCCGGGCCGCTCATGCGAGTGCAGCCGTAGGAATAGTTGCCGGTGGCATGTACCGGCGCCACCCGCTCGGCGCCGCGCATGCGCCTTGCCACCGAGCCGCGCGCGTTGAGCGTCTGCATCAGGAACGTCTCGTTGTCGCTGCGGCGCTGCTTGAGGTACTCGGGCGAGCACACCGCGCCCACGCTCATGATGTCGTCGCGCAGCGGGATCAGCCAGTACCAGCCGTGCTCAAAGCGGTCCACGGTGACGTTCCCCGCATCCTCGCCCGGGCGCCGCTCCACCCCGCGGAAATGGCTGAAGATCGCCGCCGACTGGTGCTTGTTGCTCTTGCGCTTGAGCTTGAGCTTGTTGCCCAGGAAGGTGTCGCGTCCGCTCGCATCCACCACGTAGCGCGGGCGCACGCTGAACTTCGCGCCGTCGGCGGCGGTGGCCTGGAACTTCTCCGGCCGGCCGTCGGCGCCCAGCGCGATGGTTTTCACCCGCACCCCGTCGCGGGCGTCCACGCCGTTGGCGCGGGCGTGTTCGAACAGCAGCTGGTCGAATTCCGAGCGCCGCACCTGGAACGCGTGGTCGCGCGGCAGGCCCAGGCCTCCGGTGAACCGGAACACGTGGGTTTCGGTATCCGAATCGGCCACGGTGAAGTCGGCCCCGGCCTTGCGCACGCCGATTTCCCGGACCTGGTCAATCACGCCCAGGCGCTCGAGGATCGGCAGGTTCATCGGCAGCAGCGACTCGCCGATGTGGAAGCGCGGGTGCACGTCCTTCTCCAGCATCAGCACCTGCCACCCGCGCCGGGCCAGCAGGGTGGCGGCGGTGCTCCCGGCCGGGCCACCGCCAATCACGAGCACGTCGGGCGTGAGGACCTGCTTGCCGTCACCAGGGCCTTGTTCCTGCTTCAACATTCCTGTGCTGCCGCTCGCCGTCTGGTCCGGCCCATGCCATCATTCCGGGGCGCGCATCATAGCGCGGCGCCCGCGCGCCACCCATTCATCAAGACGGAAGCCAACATGTCGCAGACCCCCGCCGAGCGCGAACTGGCCGAGCTGCTGGTCGAGAGCCTGAACCTGGAAGACGTCGAGCCCGGCGAGATCGATCCGGAGGCGCCGCTGTTCAATTCCGGCCTGGGCCTGGATTCGATCGACGCGCTGGAACTGTCGCTGGCCATCAGCAAGCGCTACGGCTTCCAGCTGCGCTCGGACAGCGAGGAGAACCTGCGCATTTTCGCCTCGCTGCGGTCGCTGTCGGCACATATCGAACAGAACCGGGCGGGTTGAACGCGGCCGCGCCCGCCGCTCCCCAGCCGCCGGCCGGCTCCTTCGTCCTCGCCGTCGAGATCGCGCTGGCGATCGGCTACGGCGTGCTCGCACACCTGGCCAGCGCGCGCGGCAGCGACCTGCTCGCGCTGATGGCGCTGCTGGTGCTGGTGCTGCTGGTGCTGGCCTCGCCGCTGGCCGCACGGCGGGCCGGCGCGTGGCTCGCGCTGCCGCTGCTGGCCGGGGGCTGCTGGGCGCTTTACCGCGCCGGCCACGCGCCGCTGCCGCTGCTGCTGGTGCCGGTGGCCTTCATCGGCCTGGTGGCATGGATGTTCGGGCGCACCTTGCGGCCCGGGCGCCTGCCGCTGATCACCCGCCTGGTCACCGTCCTCGACGACACGCCCGTCGAGCACCTGGAGCCGGCGGTGCGGCGCTATGCGCGCGGCGTGACCCTGGGCTGGACGCTGCTGCTGCTGGTGCTGGGGGCGGTCAACCTGGCGCTGGCGATGATCGCCACCCCCGACGGCCTGCTGGCCCAGCTCGGGCTGCAGCCCCCGGTCGCCATCACCCGCACCCAGTGGTCGTGGTTCGCCAACCTGTTCAACTACGGGATCATCGCGGCGTTCTTCGTCGCCGAGTTCCAGCTGCGCAAGCGCCGCTTCCCGGGACGCTATCCCAGTTTCGCCGGTTTCCTGCGGCGGCTGGGGGCGCTGGGCCCGGCGTTCTGGCGCGACCAGCTGCGCTGAGCGGCGTTTTGCCTGCAGGCAGCGCTGGTGCATCATGCGCCGGCGATACCGCCGCCGCCATGGATTGCCAGTGAACCAGCACGTCGAGCCGATTCCCGCCAGGTCCACGTTCCCCCGCCTGGGCTGGAGCGTGCTCAACCTGGTCCAGTTCGCCTTCACTCTGGCCTGGACCATGGCCTGCATCACCGTGGCGCTGCTGGTGTGGGCGGTGACGGGCGGGCGCAGGCACCTGCCGCTGCGCATGGCGTCCTGGCTGTGGGCGCCCGGGCTGCTGGGCGGCGCCGGCGCGCGGGTGCAGGTGGAAGGGCAGGAGCGCGTGGACTGGTCGAAGCCGTACGTGGTGGTGGCCAACCACCAGTCGGTGATCGACATCTGCGCGCTGTTCCGGGCGGTGCCGGTGCCGCTGCATTTCCTGCTCAAGCAGGAGATGCAGCGGGTGCCGTTCGTGAACTGGTATGCCCGGGCCATGGGCATGGTGTTCATCCCCCGCGAGGACCGCCGCGCCGCCAGCGCCAGCCTGTGCCGCTCCGCCGAGGCCGTGCGCGCGGGCGCCACCCTGTGCATCTTCCCGGAAGGCACGCGCAGCCGCGACGGCCGGATCGGTGCGTTCAAGCCGGGGGCATTCGAGGTCGCGATCCAGGCTGGCGCGCAGGTGCTGCCGGTGTCGCTGGAGGGCACCGGCCGGGTGCTGCCGCCGGAAGGCTTCTTCCGGGTCCGTCCGGGCCCGATCCGGGTGCGCTTCGGCGCGCCGCTGGCGCTGGAAGAGGAGGGCCAGGCGCTGACCCGGCAGGCGCTCGCTGCGCGCGCGCAGGCCGCGGTGGAGGCGCTGCAGCGCGCACCGCGGGGCTGAACCGGCGGGGACCGGCGCTGGCACAACGGTTATCCTTCGGGGTCGACAGGGGTCCCGAAGCAATGCAGTTCTCCATCGCCCACGACCATCCCAGCCTGCCGGGGCACTTCCCGGGCCGCCCGCTGGTGCCCGGCGTGGTGGTGCTCGACCATGTGCTGGCGGCGATCGAGGCCGCGCACGGGCCGCTGGACGGCCTGCGCCTGCCGCAGGTGAAGTTCGCCCGGCCGCTGCTGCCGGGCCAGGAGGCAACGGTGGCGCTCGAGCAGCGGGACGCCGGCCGCTGGCGGTTCCATGTGCACCACGCAGGTGGGCTGGTGGCCAGCGGCGAAGTGGCTGCGCGCGCGGCATGAGCATTGAGTGGAAGCGCCGCCGCGAGGGCGGCGGGCGGTTTGCGGTCCGCCTGATCCGGGCGCTTGCCGCCGGCTTCGGCCGCGGCTTCACCCGCCTGTTCCTGGTGCCAATCACCCTGTATTTCCTGCTGCGGCGCCCGGCCGAGCGCCGTGATTCGCGCGCCTACCTGGGGCGGGTCCTGGGACGCCCGGCGCGGCTGCACGAGGTGGGCCGCCACATCCACACCTTCGCCTCCACCATCCTGGACCGCGCCTTCCTGCTCAGCGAGGACCTGCGCCGGTTCGACGTGACGGTGAGCGGGGCGGAGGCGCTGCACGAGCGGGTCGACCGCGGCCACGGCGTGCTGCTGTTCGGCTCGCACCTGGGCAGCTTCGAGGTGCTGCGGGTGCTGGCCCGGCGCAGGCCCGACTACAAGATCCGCGTGGTGCTGGACAAGGCCCACAGCGCGGCGCTGACCCAGGTGCTGGATTCGATCAACCCGGACATTGCCGCCACGGTGATCGATGCCGGCCAGCCCGGCCCTGCGATCATGCTCCAGATCCAGCAGGCCGCGCAGGAGGGCGCGATGATCGCGCTGCTGGTGGACCGCGCGCAGCCGGGCGAGGCGGTGGAGCGGGTGCCGTTCCTGGGCGACCCGGCGGCGTTCCCGGTCGCGCCTTGGCAGATCGCGGCGGTGCTCAAGATCCCGGTGATGCTTGCGTTCGGCCTGTACCGGGGCGGCAACCGCTACGATCTGCGCTTCGAGCCCTTCAGCGAGGGCATCGACGTGCCGCGGCGCGAGCGCGCAGCGGCCATCCCGGCGCTCATCCGCCGTTATGCCCGGCGGCTGGAACATCATGTGCGCGATGCGCCCTACAACTGGTTCAACTTCTACGACTTCTGGGAACAAGACAATGCAGGCAGCGAACCGGAAACCTCGCGCGGGGATGATCGCGGCCGCAGCGCTGCTGCTGGGCGCCCTGGCCCCGCCGTCGGCGATCGCCCAGGCGACGGCGGCTGAGCCTTTCGACAGCGGTTGGATCCTTGACCAGCTCAGGCAGCCGGTGCCGGCATCGACGCCGTTCCTCGAGCTGCGCGAATCCGAACTGCTGGACGAGCCGATGCGCATCACCGGCGAGTACCGGCGGCCCGACGAGGACACCCTGGTGCGCCACGTCACCGCGCCCTACGTGGAAACCACCACGCTCCGGGGCGGCCGCGCCACCATCGAGCGCGAAGGGCGTTCGCCGCGCAGCTTCGCGATGTCGCGCGCGCCCGAGCTCGAGGGCCTGCAGGCGAGCTTCGGCGCGCTGCTGGCCGGTGACCACGCCGCGCTGGAGGAGCACTACGCGATCGGCGCCTGGGGCACGGCGGATGCCTGGACCCTGACCCTGGCCCCGCGCAGCCGCCAGCTGGCGCGGCGGGTGGAGTCGGTCAGCCTGTTCGGCGCGGGCGACGACCTGCGCTGCATCGAGACCCTCAGCGCCGAGGGCGAGGTCCAGCGCACCCTGATGGGCAGCGCCGCGCGGGCCGCGGCCGATGCCCCGTCCGACGACGGCTTCCTGGCCCTGTGCCGCGCCGGCGCCGGCGGCTGATGTCATCGCGCGCCCGGCTGGGGCTGGCCCTGCTGTGGCTGGCGCTGCTGGTGCTGGCCGGCCTGCTGGTGGCCCGCCACCTGCAGCTGAGCGGCGACCTGCGCGCCTTCATGCCCGAACCCGATACCGCAGAGCAGCGCCTGTTGATCGACGAGCTCGGCGATGGGCCGGGTTCGCGCCTGCTGCTGCTGGCCATCTCCGGTGCGGACCAGGATGTGGTGGCCGACCAGTCGCGCGCACTGCGCGACGCGCTTGCGGCGGATGCCAGGATCGACCTGGTTGCCAACGGCGGTGAAGCCGAGGCCGGCCTGGAGGCGATTCCCGAACACCTGCGGCCGTATCGCTACCTGCTCAGCCCCGCGATGGATGGGCGCACGTTCGACGAGGGCACGCTGCGCGACGCGCTGGCCGACCGGCTCCAGGACCTGGGTTCGCCGGCCGGGCACCTCATCGAACCGCTGCTGCCCGCCGACCCCACCCTGGAGGTCGTGGCGCTGGCCGAAGCGTGGGAGCCGGCGGGCGCGCCGCAGCGCATCGACGGCGTCTGGTTCGACCGCGACGGCAGCGATGCGCTGCTGCTGGTGCGCACCCGCGATGCCGGCTTCGATCCCTCGGCCCAGGCCGGCGTGGTGGCCGCGATCCAGGAGGCCTTCGACGAAATCTCGGCCGGCTCGGGCAGCACCCTGGTGATGACCGGGCCGGGGGTGTTCTCGGTGGAGATCGGCGGGCGTACCGCGCGCGAGGCGGCGCGCATCGGCGTCATCGGCACCGTGGGCCTGGTGCTGCTGTACTGGCTCGCCTACCGCAGCGGCCGCCTGCTGCTGGCCGGGGTGCTGCCGCTGGCCAGCGCCGGCCTGGCGGGCGTGGCGGCGGTGACCGCGATGTATGGCGGCATGCACGGGATCACCCTGGCGTTCGGATTCACCCTCATCGGTGTGGCCCAGGACTATCCGGTCCACGTGTTCAGCCACCTGCGGCCGGGCGAAGCGCCCGGGCACACGGCCCGGGTGCTGTGGCGCACGCTGCTCACCGGCGTGGTCTCCACCTGCATCGCCTATCTCACCTTCTTCTTCTCCGGCGTGGACGGGCTCCGCCAGCTGGCGGTGTTCACCATCACCGGCCTGCTGACCGCGGCGCTGGCCACCCGTTTCCTGCTGCCGCCGCTGCTGGATCCGCCGGTGCGCGATCCGGCCGACAGCGGCTGGGTGCGGACCCTGTCGCGCTGGATCGACGCCATCCCGCGTCCGGGCCCGGCCGCGGGCACGGCGTTGATGGCCGTGCTCGCGCTGGCCGCCGCGGCGGTGGCGGCACTGGCGCCGGGGCCCTTCTGGGAGAACGACCTCTCGCGCCTGACCCCGGTCCCCGATGCAGCGCTGGCCGAGGACGGCCGCCTGCGCTCCGAGCTGGGCGCCCCCGACGTGCGCTACCTGCTGGCGGTGGAGGGGGCGGACCTGGAACAGGCGCTGCAGGCCTCCGAGCAGTTGCTGCCGGTGCTGGAGGAGCTGGTGGCGTCGGGTGCGATCAGCAGTTACGAAACCCCGGCGCGCTACGTGCCCAGCGCCGCCACCCAGCGCGCGCGGCAAGCCCGGCTCCCGGAGCCTGCCGCCCTGCGCGCGGCGCTGGAAGCCGCCGCCGCCGACAGCCCGTTCCGGGCCGGCGTGTTCGCCCCGTTCCTGGCCGACGTGGAGGCCGCGCGCACCGCACGGCCGCTGCGTCCGCAGGATCTGGCCGGGACGCCGCTGGAGGCGGCGGTCTCGGGAATGCTGGTGGAAGGCGAGGGCGGCCGCGTGACCGCGCTGGCCACCCTGGGCGGGCTGGAGGACGCAGAGGCGGTGGCCGCGGCGATCGCGCCGTCCGGCGCCCGTCTGCTGGACCTGAAGGAGACCTCCGAATCCCTGGTCCAGGCCTGGCGTGGACAGGTGCTGGCGGCGCTGGCGGTGGCGGCGCTGCTGCTGGCGGCGACGGTGTGGCTGGCCCTGCGCGCGCCCCGGCGGGTGGCGCGGGTGCTGGTGCCGATGGCCCTCACCCTGGTGCTCACCCTGGCAATCCTGCGCGCGGCCGGGGTGGAGCTGAACCTGTTCCACCTGGTGTCGCTGGTGCTGGGCGCGGGACTGGGACTGGACTACGCGCTGTTCTTCGAACGCACCGGCAATGACCGTCGCGAGCAGCTGCGCACGCTGCATGCCATTGTTGTGTGCGGGTCGATGACCGCGCTGGTGTTCGGCCTGCTGGCGCTGTCCCCCATCCCCGTGCTGCGGGCGATCGGCGCGACGGTGACCATCGGCGTGGCCGGCAATTTCATCCTCGCCCTGCTGGTTGCGCGCCGGCAGGTGCCTGCAACGGGAGGAGCGGTTTGATCGATCGCGAAGAGATCCTGTCGCTGATCCCCCACCAGGGCGCGATGTGCCTGTGGGACCGGGTCCTGGACTGGGATGCGGACTCGATCCGGCTTGCCGCCGGCAATCACCGTGACCCGGCCCATCCGCTGCGCGAGCGCGGACGCCTGGGCGCGGTGCACCTGTGCGAATACGGCGCCCAGGCCATGGCCGTGCACGGCGGTCTGCTGGCCCGCGAGGCCGGCGGCACGGCGCCACCGGGCATGCTGGTGGCGTTGCGGGGCGTGGAGTTGCACGCCGCCCGCATCGACGACCTTCCCGGCGAGCTGGAAGGCCATGCCCAGGCCCTGGCGCGCTCCCCGGCGAGCCAGCAGTATGCCTTCCGGATCAGCCACGGCGGCGTCCTCCTGGCGGAAGGGCGGGCCGCCGTGATGCTGGGCCCGGCCGGCGGCTGAAGCGCCGCCCGGGCCGCGAGCGCCTAGGGTTGCCCCTGATGTTGCGGCCGGCCCACCCGGGCTATGGTCGGCGGCAACATGGCTGCCCATGAACCGACATGACCCTTGACGCTGGCGGCGCTGGCCGCAGTTACCTGTCCGCGATCCATCGGCTGCCCCCGCCGCCGCCTCCACCGCCGGCGCAGGCGAACCAGGGGCTTCCGGCAGGCAATGGGAGTTTCGCCAGCCAGGTGCAGGGCACCGCGCCCGATCCCGCCAACGACCAGCTGTTCGCGATGATGGCCAACGGCGCCTACGCGCCGGACAGCCCGGAATACGCGCAGAAGCTGGAAGCGGCGGGCTGGAGCCGGCTGGAGGCCGGTGCCGACGGGAACAGCCTGGTGGACGCGCAGGGCAACCGGATCGAGATCGACCCTGGCCTGCTGAGCGACGACCGCTCGGGATTCCACGCCGAGATCTACCAGCATGAGGACGGCCACTACGTGGTGGCCTACCGCGGCTCGGAGGTGGGCACCGAGCAGAGCCAGCTGATGGATTGGGTCAACAATGCCCAGCAGGGGCTGGGCATGGATTCAAGCCAGTACAGCGCTGCGATGGAGCT
This sequence comes from Luteimonas sp. JM171, assembly GCF_001717465.1. Taxonomy (NCBI): domain Bacteria; kingdom Pseudomonadati; phylum Pseudomonadota; class Gammaproteobacteria; order Lysobacterales; family Lysobacteraceae; genus Luteimonas; species Luteimonas sp. JM171. The sequence continues at coordinate 1,321,753 of NZ_CP017074.1, forward strand.
GGCCGCGCAGGCCGAGCAGGTGTTTGGCGATGGCAACGTGGCACTCACGGGCCATTCGCTGGGGGGCGGGCTGGCTTCGGCGGCTTCCCTTTACACCGGCGCGCCGGCCGTCACCTTCAATGCCTCGGGCCTGAGCAACCAGACCCTGGAAAGCCTGAACTTCAATCCCAACCAGGCCCGCGCCAGCATGGCCGAGGACGGCCAGGTGCGCCGCTATGCGGTCAACGGCGATCCGCTGACCCTGGCCCAGGAAGACATCCCGGTGCTGCCGCTTGTCGGCTCCCCGCCCGAGGCGATCGGTCACGCGCTGCGCATCAACGCGCCGCCGGGCACCAGCTTTGGCGGCTTGCATGGCGGCGGTGGCGGCGACGCCTCGTACGTCGACGCGTTCGACCATGCCGCGCCCTACGATCCCGCCAGCCTGCCCAGCCCCTCGCAGCTGATCGGCGACGGCGTCAACGGCGGCATCGATGCCATGGGCGATGCTGCCGCCGCCGGCATGGACGCGCTGGGCCGCGGCCTGCAGGACAGCGGGCGGCTGGATGGGTGGCTGGCGGGCATGGCCCTCAGCAGCCTGGCCCCGGCCGTTGACCGTACCGTCGATGCGCTGGGAGACGCGGTTGGCGCCGGCATCGGTTTCGCCGGCGACACCCTCCACGCGGGCATCAAGGCCGCGGGCGACTTCCAGTTCAATACCCTGGCCTCGGCCATCCGCGAGGGCCTGGACTTCGGCCGGGACCTGGCCGGCACCGGCGCGGAGCTGGTGGACGGGCTGAAGGAATCGGTGGACCACCTGATGGGCGGCGACGTGGTGAAGGCCGGCGCCGGCGCGCTGGGCCACCTGCTCGACGCCGGGACCGATGCCTTGGGCGACCTGACCGACGGGGCGCTCGCCTTCGCGGGCGACACGATCGAGGGCGGGGCGGATGCCTTCGGCGGCTTCATGCGTGACCTGGGCGAGCGGACCGGCTGGGATCGGCCCGCGGATTCGGCCGCCCGGTTCGTCGAGGGTGCCGGTGACGTGGTGAGCGATATCGCCGACTCCGCCGGCAAGATGGTCGACAACGCCACCGACGCGTTCGGCGACGGCCTGGAGGCGGTGTCCGACGTCGCGGGCAGCGTTGGCCAGGGGGTGAACGATTTCCTCAGCGGCCGCTGGTTCCGCTGATGCCGCCTGCAAGCGGGGATGGGCGCTGACGCGCGCTGGCCCGCGGGCACCGGCCTGGGGCATGCTGGCGCCATGTCAGGTCCGGTAAACCGCATGTTCCCGATTCTCCTGGCGGCCTCGTTTATGCTGGCCGCCTCCGGTTGCACGCAAGGCCAGGGTGGAGTGAGTTCCCAGACACGAGATTTCAGCGAGCCCACGCACGCGCAGTTCGCGCGCGCGATCCGCGATGGCGACGAGGGGCTTGCTCGCGAACTGCTGGCGGCCGGGGCCAATCCCAACGCCACCGACGAAGCCGGCACTCCGCTGCTGCAGTGGGCCATGCGCGAGGGAGACCGGGGCGCGGTGACGCGCCTGCTCGCGCTTGGCGCGGACCCGTCACGGCCGGACGCCAGGGGCCGGACGGCCATGCACGAGGCCGCGATGGCGCCCCATGCCGACTGGATCGACGAGCTGCTGGGGCACGGGGTGCCGGTCGATATCCCCAACGCCCGCAACGGACAGACCCCGTTGTTCGACGCCCTGCGTGCGCGCGAGCCCGACAACATCGACCGGCTGCTGGACGCCGGGGCGCGCCTGGACGTGGGCGACCGTTCCGGCACCACGCCACTGCACCAGGCGGCGATGGTCAACGACCTCGCCTCCGTGCGGCGGTTCCTCGAAGCGGGTGCGGATCCCTCGGTCCGCGACGCCAGGGGCGCGGACCTTGCCAGCTACCTCTACGACGGCGACCCGGACATGCTGACCGCGCGCGCCCGGCGCGACCTCGAATGGATCCGCGCGCGCCTGGCCGATGGAGCGGGGCCGGCACCGCAGTGAGCGTGGACAGGGGAACAGGCCCTGCGCGCCGGGCGCTGGTCACCGGGGGCAGCGGCGACATCGGGGGGGCGATCTGCCAGGCGCTGGCGGCCGCCGGCGCCGAGGTCATCGTGCACGCCAACGCCAACCTGGCCCGCGCCCGCGCCGTGGCCGATGCGATCCGGGAATCCGGTGGCAGCGCGGAAGCGGTTGCCTTCGACCTGACCGACGGCGCAGCGTCGGCCGCGGCCATTGACCGGCTGCTGGAGGCGGGCCCGATCCAGATGCTGGTGAACAACGCCGGCATCCACGACGACGCGCCCCTGGCCGGCATGTCAGACGAACAGTGGCGGCGGGTGATCGACGTCTCCGTGCACGGGTTCTTCCACGCGACCCGGCCGCTGCTGCTGCCCATGGCACGCACCCGCTGGGGCCGCATCGTCAGCGTATCGAGCGTGGCGGCGGTGACCGGCAACCGGGGCCAGGCCAACTACGCCGCGGCCAAGGCGGCCCTGCATGGCGCAACCAGGTCGCTGGCCCGGGAGATGGCCTCGCGCGGGATCACCGCCAACGTGGTGGCGCCGGGCGTGATCGAGGGCAGCATGGCGCGCGACGCATTCCCGCCGGAGATGATCAAGCAGATCGTGCCGGCGGCCCGGGCCGGCAGGCCTGAAGAGGTTGCGGCCGTGGTCGCCTTCCTGTGCTCGGACGCGGCCGGCTACGTCAACGGCCAGGTCATCGGCATCAACGGCGGCATGGGCTGACGCGCATCAGCGCGCCTCGCGTCGCATATCGGAAAAGGGAGTGAACATGATCCACAGGACGACGGGGGCGGCGCTGGTGCTGGCGCTGGCGGCCGGTCCCGGGCTGGCCCAGGACAAGATCAGGCTGGAGGTGCCGATCCCGCTGGCCGAAGGCCACGACATCGATGACGAGATCATTTCCCACTGCGGGGTGCCGGAGGACTTCACCCGTCGCCTGACCCGCGAGCTGCGCCGCGTGGCCGTACCCGAGCAGGCCCCGATCACGGACATGAGCGGGCGCGTCCTGAAAGTGGAAATCGTCGATGCGGTGTGGACGGGCAATTGGTTCATCGAGCATGACCAGACCATCCGCGTGCGCGGCACGCTGTACCAGGACGGAGAGCATGAGGCCGCGTTCAACGGCGTGATCTCGGGCCGCGGCGGCGGGTTCAGCAGTGCCTGCTACCAGATGAAATCCTACTTCGGCGCCATGACCTGGCACATCCGCCGCTGGCTGAAGAACCCCGTGGACGGCGCGCGGATCGGCCAGGGCGGCTGAGCGCCATGCACGCCGGCTTCAGGCCGGCGGGGCAATAATCACGGCCATCCACCCGCCCCGCAGCCGGCGGGGCGTGGCTTCACCGAGGGCCCCGCCATGCGCAAGTTCCGCTCCATCATCCTGCTGGTGTCGATGCTGGCGTTGGCCGGCTGCTCGACATCGCACATGCTCACCGGCACCCCGCGGCCGCCGATTGATCCGGCGCAGGTGCGCATCTACCACAGCCCGCCGCCGGGTGGCTTCGAGGAGATCGCGATCCTGCAGACCCGCAGCGGCGCGCTCACCTACGGGGAGCAGAACAAGATCGATTCGGTGATGCGCAAGCTGCGCCAGGAGGCGGCCAGCCTCGGCGCCAACGGGGTCCTGCTCCAGGGCACCGCCGAGGGCTACAGCAACAGCGCCGTCAGCGTCGGCGCCGGTGGCGGACGCTTCAGCGGACGCAGCTATGGCGGCGTTGGCGTCGGCGTCAACGTCAGCCCCACCCAGGTCCACGCCAGCGGCATCGCCATCCACGTGCCGCACCCGCCGCCCGGCAACTGATCTCCGCCGGGAAGGTGGCGGAGCCTCCAGGGGTGGGCCGGATGGTATCGGCAGACGGTTTCAGGAACCGCGCTTACGGAGGGGAGGCGGAGGCGCGGGTGGCGAGTGGTTCGAGCCGGCGGCGGCCCATGCACAGGGCCAGCAGGGGGCCGGTCATGACTGTGGTGAGGATCGCCATCACCAGCAACAGGGTGAAGGCCTCCTGCCCGATCACGCCGGCATCCAGGCCGACCTTGATGACGATCAGCTCCATCAGCGCGCGCGCGTTCATCAGCGAGCCCACGGCAAAACTGTCGCGCCAGCCCAGGCCGGCCAGCCGCGCACCCGCAGCGCCGCCGGCGATCTTGCCAACCACGGCGGCGGCCATGATCAGCCCCAGCGCGCCCAGCCCCGCGCCCACGAATGCATCGCCGGTGGTGTTGAGCCCGGCCAGCGCGAAGAAGATCGGCATCAGCACGATGATCGCCACGTGCTCGACGCGCTCGACCAGGCTGCGCAGCAGGCGATCATCGCGCGGCAGGCAGGCGCCAAACAGGAACGCGCCGAAAACCGCGTGCAGCTGCAGCCAATCGGTGATCGCCGCGCAGGCAAACAGGCCCACGAACAGCGCCGCCAGTACGAAGCCGCCCGGCACCCCCTCGCGCGCATGCCTTGCCAGCAGCCGCGCATACAGCGGCCGCAGCAGCCCGAACACCACCGCGCTCAGCGCGCCCAGCCCGACGATGATGCGCACGAACCCGCCGTAGCCCGCGCCGGCGCCGATCATCGCCACCACCAGCGCCAGCATGATCCAGGCCAGCACGTCCGCGATCGCCGCCGAGCCCAGCGACAGCTGCCCGAGCCGGGTGTGGGTGATGTTCCGCTCCTTGAGGATCCGGGCCATGATCGGGAACGCGGTGATCGACATCGCCGCCGCCATGAACAGGGCGAACGGCCAGAATCCCACGCCCTCCGGCGCCAGCGGCCCATGCAGCGCGGGCGAGACCGCGATCCCCAGTCCCATCGGGACCAGCACGCTCAACACGCCGACCCAGCCGGCGGCGCGGACCTGGGCACGCATGCCCTCGGCCGGGGCGCGCAGCTCCACGCCAACGATGAACATGAACAGCACCAGTCCCAGCGTGGCCAGCGAAGACAGCGCGGGCAGCGATTCCGGGGCAAACAGCTGGCTGTGGAACCCGGGGAACAGGGCCCCGAACACAATCGGCCCCAGGATGATCCCCGCCGCCATCTCCCCGATCACCGGCGGCTGGCCGACATGGCGCAGCAGCAGCCCGCACACCCGCGCTGTGGCAATGATCACGACCAGTTGCAGCAGCAGCGGGCTTTGCATCGGCAGGACGCTTGTGGCTCAGGCCGCGGCAGGATACCAGTGCGGCTCGAGGGAGGCCGCCTGCCCGTCATCGTGGCCCACCAGGGCCTCCAGTCCGCAGGGGTCGATGTCCGGATGATCGCGGCGGGCCCGGGCCAGGACCTCGGCGGCCAGCCAGCGCATCCGCTGCACGTTGCCGCGGATGCGGGCGTCGAACGCGGCGTCGTGCAGGTCATCGCCCAGGCCGCTGTTGAGCTCGCGGAACCAGTCGATCCGGAACTGGTCCAGCAGCCGCGCGCCCGCCTCGCCCAACCCGGCCTGCGCATTGCGCCGGCCCCATTCGCGCAGCAGCGGCTGCATGGCGCCGTTGAGGCCGCGGCCCGTCTGCAGCTCCGCGGAAAGACGCTCGAACACCCGGATGTCCGCGATGCGACCGGAGAAGAACAGCGGCGCCAGCAGCGCCCAGTAATAGGTGTAATCCCAGATCACCTTCACCGGCATCACCCGCGCATCGCCAAACAGCGGGTACTGGTCCTGGTAGATGGGCAGCATGCTTTCGTAGAACGAGCGGTAAAGCTGCTGGTAGATCTCCGCCCACGGCGCCACCGGCCCGCCGGCGCGGTCCCGGGCCACCAGCTCGCAGATGTAGGTGTTGGAGATGGCGATGAAATCGCTGCCCGGCGAATAGAACGGGTCCAGGAACAGCCCGGCCTCCCCAGTGATCGCCCAGCGGTCGCCGGAGAACATGCGCTTGCAGCCGTGTGAGAAGTGGCGCAGGAACAGGAAATCCTTCACCGCGTGCGCTTCGCCATCCAGGCTCGCGGCAACCCGCGGCTGGTGCTTGCGCAGCCACGCCATCGCCTTCGCGTGGCTGTTCATCGATTCCAGCGGATGCATCTTCGCGTCGCAGACGATGCCCACCGAGTGCGCGCCGGAGGCGAGCGGGATCAGCCAGAACCAGTAGCCCGGCCCGCACATGTGGTTGGTCGAGCGCCAGCGGTCAGGCGGGTCGCAGCGCTGCAGCCAGGCCGTATCGCCGGACCACTGGTTGGGATCGACGATGCCCTCCACCCGCCACCAGACCGCGTTGACGTCGTGGTCGTTGGCCTCGGCCAGCCCCAGCTTGCGCTTGACCAGTCCCACCCGCCCGGACGCATCCACCAGCCAGCGCGCCGTCATTTCGCGGCGTTCGCCCCGGTGCTCGAAGCCGACCGCGTGCATGTCCGGTCCTTCAGCCATGGTGATCGAGCGCACCGTCGCGCCGTCGCGGAAATCCACGCCCTGCGCGCGCACGCGCTGGCCGAGGAAGTTCTCGAACCGGCCGCGGTCGATCTGCCACGACGGCGTGGGCATCAGCCGGCTCACGCCCAGCTCGGTGCAGCGGTCGATATCCTCGCGGCCATCGGAAAAGAAGAACCGGAACCCGAACTTGCGGATCTGCTCGGCGTCCAGGTGTTCGCGCAGGCCCAGCACTTCGGAGAAATAGTGCGCGCCGATCTCCACGGTCGACTCGCCCACCTTGTGCGCGGCCTCGGCGACAGGATGCGCGCGGCGTTCAAGCACCGTGATGCGCAGGCCCGGATCCTGCCGGCGCAGCTGCAGCGCCAGGGTCAGGCCAGCCAGCCCCCCGCCCAGGATGAGGACATCGGTGTCGGAAGCTGCCTGGTCCATGCTGCTCAGCCTGTGCGCGTGGAAGGGTGGGGCGGGGCGGCAGGTGCGAACTCCCCGCTGTCGTCGTCGATCACCGGCCGGGTCCGGCGCGTTCGCCGGTACTCGTCCAGCAGGTTCCCGTGCCGGAGGATTTGTAGCACAACGTGCGTGGTGATCAGCCGCAGGTCGTGCCAGAGGCGGAAGTGGCTCTTGCGGAATTCATCCTCCGGGCCGGCGTAGCGGGTATCGACCGGCAGCGCGACCACGCCCAGCCCGAGCTGCCGGGCCGAGGAGATCAGCATCTGCGCCTCGAACACGAAGCCTTCGCCGGGCACGTCCATGGCGCAGGCCCTGGCCGGGTACAGGCGCTGGCCGCTTTGGGTATCCACCATGCGGAAGCCGCAGGCCCAGCTGATGCCCCAGTCGCCGAAGTCGTTGCCCAGGCGCCGGTACCAGGGCTGGCAGCCCCGCTTGCGCAGGCGCGCACCCACGATCACGCAGCCGGGATGGCGGTTGGCGCTGTCGATCATGCGCGGGATGTCAGCGCCGCAATGCTGGCCGTCGCCGTCCATGGTTGCCACCGCGCGGGCGCCCTGTCGCAGGGCCTCGGCAAAGCCGTCGCGCAGGCTCGCGCCCTTGCCCATGCGCTCGGGGTGGCGCAGCACGGTCACGGGCAGGTCGGCGATCAGGTCCGCGGTGCCGTCGTCGGAGCCATCGTCCACCACGATCACCCGCGGGCAATGCGCCAGCGCATCAGACACGACCTCGCGGATCCGCAGCGCCTCGTTGAGCGCGGGGATCACCACCGCCACATCCTCGGGCCGCAGCCGCTGCCCCGCGTCATCCATGGGCCAGCTCCACCCGCAGCGCTCTGTCCGGGCCTGCGTGCAGCAACGCGAGGTCCCCGCCTGCGGCCAACGCGTCGAACAGCGGCAGCATCGGTGCCATCGCGTTGCCACCGCAGTGCCGCGCCAGCGGCCCGGCATCCAGCCCAGGGCGGCCTTCTCCCAGCAGGGCACGCAGGCGCGTGCCACCGCCCTTGCGTGAAAGCACCAGGGCGCCGCCCAGCAGGCCCTCGCTGGGCGTCATCGTGCCCAATGGCCCGGCGGCCTCGATGTCGTAGGCAACCAGCAGCACGGCCTCCCCGCCTGCATCCAGCTGCGCCAGGGCCTCCACCAGCCCCTGGGCAAAGCTCGCCTGGCCGGCGCTGATGGCGTTGGCCGCGGCCATGCAGCCGGCGCCGATGGTCCAGTAGCCGGCCGCGGCGTTGTGGACGGAATTGTGGAAACGCGTGGGTGAGATCGAACGCGGATCCTCCGCCAGCGTCCGGGCCATGTAATCGGTGATCGCAAGGTCGCCGTGGGTGGAGGCGAATACCGATGGCAGTTCTTCTGGATCGCGGCCCGCGTGCGTGCAGGCGGCCAGGGCCACCTCCAGCGCCACGGCCACCGTCTGCGGCGCGCGCCGGCGTTCGTTGGCCGCCAACAGCTGCGGGGAAGGCTTGCGCGGCGCGTCCTCCATCAAGCGTTGGTGTTCGACGAAGTCGCAGGCCGCCTGCCATGTCGGCAGGCCGGGCGCCCAGAAGCCGATGCCCTCAACGCAGGCTTCCAGCGCCGTCACCGCGATGCCCCCTTGCCGAACACCAGCGAGCAGTTGTTGCCCCCAAAGCCGAACGAATTGTTCATTGCGTAGCTGATCCTTGCATGGGCATTGTCCAGCCGCAGCTGCGGCCCGCAGGCCGGGTCCAGGGCCTGGCTGTTCAGGGTACCGGGCAACAGCCCTTCGTCCAGTGCGATCAGGGCGAACACCGATTCCACGATGCCGGCGGCCCCCAGCGTGTGCCCGGTCCAGCCCTTCGTGGATCCCGCATGCAATCCCTCGTCGAACATCGCCGCCACCGCCGCCGCTTCCACCGCGTCGTTGGCTGGAGTAGCCGTGCCGTGGAGATTGAGATAGCCGACGTCGCCGGCCTGGATGCCGGCGCGTTGGAGCGCATCGGCCATCGCTTTGCGCGCACCCAGCCCTTCGGGGTGCGGCGCCGACATGTGGTGGGCATCGCTGGATTCGCCATAGCCGCGAAGCTGCAGCCCCTCTTCGTCGTCGCCGCAACGCTCGAGCAGGGCATAGCCACCGGCCTCGCCCAGGGACAGGCCGTCGCGCGCGGGATCAAACGGCCGGGCCGGCTGGCTGGACACCAGGCCCAGTGAATTGAAGCCGAACAGCACGCTGCCGCACAGCGTGTCGATGCCGCCCACCAGCGCCGCGTCCACCAGGCCCGCGTGGATCAGCCGCGCCGCCTGCGCGAAGACCTTGGCGCTGGAAGAGCATGCCGTTGCCACCGTCATGCACGGTCCGCGGATCCCGGTGGCTTCCTGGACGAAGCCGCCCAGCGAATGCGGCGTGTGCACCCGCGGCCTCGCCAGGTCGGCGGGGAAGGCGCCGTCGTCCAGGCGCGCATAGGCTTCCTCGGTGGCGCCGATGCTCGAGGTCGAGGTACCCAGCACCAGCGCGACGCGGCTGGCCCCATGCCGCGCCAGCGCGGCCTGGATCGCATCCACCAGCCCGTCCTGCTGCAGCGCCAGCCATGCCAGCCGGTTGTTGCGGCACTCCCACTGCGCAAAGCGCCCGGGCAACGGCTCGTCCTCGAGGCCGTCGACGCGGCCGATCCAGGTGTCAAGCGGGTCGCTTCCAAAGTCGTTGCGGCGCAGGCCGCTGCGGCGCGACTCCAGGGCCTGTTGCTGGGCCAGTCGGCCGCGGCCAAGGGCGGTGGTGGCTGAGTAGGCGCGGATCGCGAGCGCCGGGATCGGAGAGAGCGGCATCAGGCCCTGTGGCTTGCTGTGGTCTGGCCGCGAGTATAGGCGGCGCGCCAGGCGCGGCCCATGAACCCGGGTTCAGTCGTACCACGCGATGTCAGAGCGTGCGGATGGTCTCGCCGCCGAGTTCGTCGAGCGTGCGCTGCGCCCGCTTGCGCTCATCCGCGTCGAAGGCGTGGACCACGACTGCCGAGCGTCCTTCCTGCAGGGCCCCCTGGACCTTGTGGATGTAGGGGTCGTGGTCGGGTCGCAGGGTGACCAGCCCGCCCGCCATCAGGCCGAAAACGGCACCGTAGGCAATGATCACGGCAGCGGCAAAACCGGGCGACGACGTCACCAGTTCCAGCCCTGACGCGTACAGCAGGGCGAACAGCACCGCCCCGATGCCGGCGCCAACCAGGCCAAGCTTGGCGTGCGCAATGAGCATGGTGCGGAAGATGCCTCGGTTTTCGGGTTCCAGCTTGCGGCCGGGGTGGCGGTCGCCGCTGGTGAGGACCTGGACCTGGGACTGGCGCAGGCGCAGTTCGCGCCTGAGGGTGGCGGCGATCCGGCGCGCGCTGCCTTCATCATCGAAGATGGCGGCAACCTTGGTGTCTGATGTTTCGCCGGTCACCGGCGAGAGGGTGCTCATGGGATCTCACCTGATCGGATCTGCTGCTCAGGCTGGACGCTCCCCGATCAACGCCCCGTGACCCGCGGTGGTTTGGGCTTCCCCTGGTCAGCGCCGGTTGTGGCGCCGATCACCCGGCGATCGCGTTGTTGAACGCCGCTTGAAACGCCAGCGTGGAGGCTGCGTCAACGTTTCGATTTGCTTCAGCCGCGCCGCGATGTACTTGCCGCGCCCCTGAAAACCAACTCGAACAATGGAGCATCCGATGTACAAGCTTTTGATTCCGGCCGCCCTTGCGGCCATGGCCCTGTCCCCCATCGCAGCGGCGCAGACGCGCGGCGGCGACAACTACCGCCCCGACCTCCAGACCGGCGACGGCCACTGGTTCATCGCCGGCAATGTCGGCCGCACTGACGGTGGCAGCGCCACCCGCTTCGGCACCGGCGATTTCAACCTGTTTGAAAGCCGCGAAGGCCGCAAGACCGGTTACGGCCTGGCCGGCGGCTACCGCTGGAAGGTTTCGCCGATGTGGGCGGTGGGCGTTGAAGGCGGTTACACCGACCTGGGCAACCTGGAGATCAGCAACGCCTTCAGCGACGACAGCGTCGACCAGCGCGAGGACACCAATGCGCTGCGCGGCTGGCATGCCGGCGCCAATGCGCGCGTCAACCTGACCCCGGCCTGGTATGTCGGCCTGCGCGGCGGCTATTTCCGTGCCTCGGACAACAACGCGCGCTACTACAACCGCGTCGGCGAGGAGCTGCGCCTGGAGAGCGGGCGCCGCGACGGCCGCAACAGCTGGTATGCAGGCGTGGGCACGGGCTGGAACGTCACCGACCGCTTCTCGCTCGGCGTGCACTACGACTACTTCCGGGCCAAGTCCGGTGACCTGCGCGATCCGGATACCGGCATCGAGTTCGAAGGCCCGAAGCGCTCCACCGCGCTGCTGAGCCTGACCGGCGAGTACACGTTCTGATCGCCTGATCCGCGGGGGCCGCCGCGTGCCGTCATGCGCGTGGGCGGTCCCCGCTGGCGATGGGTGTGCCCGGGGCGTGCCCCGGGCGCGCCCCGGCCGCGCCGTCAGCGGATCCAGCCGCGCAGTTCCTCGCGGCTGAGCCGGCCATCCCCGTCGGCGTCAACGCCGCGGAATTCCTCCGACAGCCGCTCATGCGCGGCCGCCTCGCGGCGGCTGATGAACCCGTCGCCGTCGCTGTCCAGCGCATCGAAATCGATCGAATACTCGTTGGACAGGAATGTGGTGGGCTCGAACGAGCGGATGATCACCTGCTGGCCGCCGGCCTCGCCGAATGTGGCCATGCCGGTCTGGCGCTCGCTGCGGTCGGGCTGCGTGGGCGGCTCCTCCGGCGCCGGCAGCGGGGCGGTCTGCACCTGCGCCATCGCCATCGCCGGCACCAGCAACGCAACGAATGCGAAAGTTCCATATCGCTTCATCGTCAATCCTCCATCTTTCCAATCAGGATCACTGGGTCTCGCCCCGGGCCAGGTCTTCCTCGATGGCCCGGAACGCCGAATGCCCACCCGGTGGCGGCTCCGTCATCCCCGTCGCGTAATAGACCACGCCGGTGCCCGATTCCATGTCCAGCCACAGCCCCGACAGCAGCCCGTAGGCGTCGCCCGCGTGACCCACCCGGCGCACGCCGTCGCCGAAGGGGTCGTCGCGGCAGGCCTCGTGCGGCGTGACCAGGGTGTGCGAAGACAGGCCGTAGGTGCAGTAGAAGCCGTCGCTGGAGCCGTCGCTGGACTGCGCCGCCGCATCCTGCGGGCTCGCCGTGCTGCCGGCCATCGTCCACTGCGGGGTGAAGATTTCGCGCACCGAATCGGGCGTCAGCAGCGTCACCCCGTCCACGGTGCCGCCGCCCAGCAGCAGGCGGCCGATCGTCGCCAGGTCGCGCGCGGAGATGCGCATGCCGCCCTGCGGCCCGAACAGCCCGCCGTTGGCGCCCAGCCGCACCATGCCAAGGTCGCAGCTGCCGTCACTGGTCCGGTTCACCGGGCACTGCGGCCGGTCGCCGCCGTTGTTGTCGGCCGAAGGCGTGCGGTCGGCGCGGTACTGCACCACTGCGCGCGCCACGGCCTCGTCGCTGCACGAGGCCCAGCCATAGCAGGCGTCGATGCCCAGCGGCTCGAACACCAGGCGCTTCATCAGCAGGTCGAACCGCTCGCCGGTGGCGCGTTCCATCACCGAGGCCACCAGCGGGAAGTTGAGGTTGGCGTACTGGAACCAGCTGCCCGGCGCGCGGCCCGCGTTCCAGGCGCCCGGTTCGTCGAGCAGGCCCTTGAGCTCGCCGTCCAGAGGCACCTGCCAGTAGCCGGCGTCGTCGGTCAGCCCGCTGGTGTGGGAAAGCAGCAGCCGCAGGCTGATCGGCATGTCCGGGAACTCCGGATGACGCAACTGCCAGCCGAGCGATTCCGACACGTCCGCGTCCAGGTCCAGCGTCCCCGCCTCCACCAGCCGCATCACGCCGATGGCCAGCACCAGCTTGGAGATCGAGGCCATGCGCGTGGGGTCATCCACGGTGACCTCGCGGCCGCTGGCAAGGTCGGCCATGCCGCTGGCATGTGAACTGGTGATGCCGTCGCGGTCGAAGGTGACGCGCACGGCCGCGACGGGGCCCGGATGGTTGCCGGGGGCGTCGGTCCCCGCGGCACTCGCCGCAGGCTGGTTGCTCGCACAGGCGCTTATCAGCAGGGATGCCGCGAAGGCGGAAAGAAGCGGGAGGACATACTTGGGCATGGCATCGGCGTGATGAGGGACGCCCGAAGCCTAGCACCGTGACCCGCCGCGATCCCGATCCTGGCGAGCCTTGAAGCAGCGGGCGATCGTCGCCATCCCTTCGAAGACACTTTTCCCCGGAGATCCCCATGCAGACCGTCCTCGTCACCGGCGCCAACCGCGGCATCGGCCTTGCCCTCGTCCAGCGCTTCCGCGAACGCGGTGATCGCGTGATCGCCGCCTGCCGCAGCTCCAGCCCGGAGCTGGATGCCACTGGCGCCCAGGTGGAGGCCGGTGTCGACGTCGCCGACGATGCCGCAGTGGCTGACCTCGCCCGGCGCCTGGAGGGCGTGCGCCTGGACGTGGTGGTCCTCAACGCGGGGGTGCTCTCACCGCAGTCCTACGGTGACATCGACGCCGCCGGCTTCCAGTCCATGCGCGAGCAGTTCGAGGTCAACGCGCTTGGCCCGCTGCGCGTGCTGCAGGCGCTCGATGGCTGCCTTGGGGAAGGCACCAGGGTCGGCATCATCACCAGCCGCATGGGCTCGATGGAGGACAACACTTCCGGCGGCCACTACGGCTACCGCGCCTCCAAGGCCGCGGTGAACGCCATCGGCCGCTCGCTGGCCGTGGACCTGAAGGACCGCGGCATCGCGGTGCAGCTGCTGCACCCGGGGTTCGTCGCCACCGACATGGTGGGCGGGCGCGGGGACGTGCAGCCGCAGCAGGCCGCAGCCCAGCTGGTCGAGCGCCTGGATGAGCTGGACCTGTCCTCCACCGGCACCTTCCGCCACGCGAACGGCAGCGCGCTGCCCTGGTAACCGGGGCAGCGCCAGGCGGCCGGGCCCCTGCTTACGCCGCCATGCCGCTGTGCCGCAGCAGGGCATTGATCTCCGGCTCGCGGCCACGGAATGCGGTGAAGTTCTCCAGCGCCGTCCGGCTTCCGCCACGCGAGAGGATCTCGCGGCGGAAGCGCTCCCCCGTCTCGGCCACCGCTTCCGGCGCCTCCTCGAACGCCGCGTAGGCGTCCGCGCTCAGCACCTCGGCCCACTTGTAGCTGTAGTAGCCGGCCGCATAGCCGCCGGCGAAGATGTGCCCGAACTGGTGCGGGAACCGGTGCCAGGCCGGCGGCCGGTTCACCGCCACCTCGTCGCGTACCTGTTCCAGCAGCGCCATAACGTCGGTTGATCCGGGTTCAAAGCCGCTGTGCAGCAGCATGTCGAACAGGGCGAATTCCAGCTGGCGCACGGTCTGCATGCCGCTCTGGAAGTTCTTCGCCGCCAGCATCCGGTCGAACAGGTCATCGGGCAGCGGCTCGCCGGTTTCCACGTGCCCGCTCATCGCCTGCACCCGCCCGCGCTCCCAGCAGAAGTTCTCCATGAACTGGCTGGGCAGCTCCACTGCATCCCACTCCACGCCGTTGATGCCGGCCACGGGCAGGGTGCCCACCTCGGTCAGCATCTGGTGCAGGCCGTGGCCCATCTCGTGGAAGAGCGTGAGCACTTCATCGTGGCTGAGCGTGGCCGGCTTGCCGTCCACGCCCTTGCCGAAGTTGCACACCAGGTACACCACCGGCGTCTGTCCGCCGGTGGCCAGCTCGCGGCGGTTGCGGCAGTCGTCCATCCACGCTCCGCCGCGCTTGCCCGGCCGCGCGTACGGATCCAGGTAGAACTGGCCGACCAGGCGGCCGGAGGCATCCTTCAGCGAATAGAAGCGCACGTCCTCGTGCCATACCGGCGCCTCGTCCTCTTCAACGCTGATGCCGTACAGGTCGTGGATCAGGCCGAACAGGCCCTTCAGCACGCGCGGCTCGGTGAAGTACTGCTTCACCTCCAGCGCCGAGTAGCTGTAGCGCGCCTGGCGCAGCTTTTCGCTGGCCCAGGCCAGGTCCCAGGGTTCCAGTGTGTCCAGGCCCAGCTCGTCGCGGGCGAAGGCCTCCAGCTCGGCGCGATCGCGCTGCGCGTGCGGCTTGGCCTTGGCCGCCAGCTCGCGCAGGAAGCCCAGTACCTCTTCCGGCGTCTTGGCCATCTTGGTGGCCAGCGAGACTTCGGCGTAGCTGTCAAAGCCCAGCAGTTCTGCAAGCTCCGCGCGCAGGGCCAGGATGCGCTCGATGTTGGCGGTGTTGTCCAGCTCTGCAGGCCCGGCTTCCGAGGCGCGCACGCCATAGGCGCGGTAGAGGGTCTCGCGCAGGCTGCGGTTGTCTGCATATGTCTGCACGGGCAGGTAGCAGGGCATGTGCAGGGTCAGCTTCCAGCCCTTGCGGCCGTCTTCCTCGGCGGCCGCGCGGCAGCTGGCCAGCACGTCGGCGGGCAGGCCGGCCAGCTCGGCCTCGTCCTCCACGTAGAGGGCGAAGGCGTCGGTGGCGTCGAGGAGGTTTTCGGAGAACTTCGCCGAGAGCGAGGCCAGCTCCTGTTGCACCTCGGTGAAGCGGGCGCGCTTGTCGTCCTCCAGCTCCGCGCCGCCGAGGCGGAAGTCGCGCAGGGCGTTTTCAACGGCCTTGCGGCGGGCCTGGTCGTAGCCGTTGAATTCCGGGGACTGGGCTAGGCTGCGGTACTGGGCGTAGAGGGCCTGGTCCTGGCCCAGGGCGCTGAAGAAGCGGGTGACCTTGGGCAGGGCGGCGTTGTAGGCCTCGCGGATCTCCGGGCTGTTCATCACCGACTGGAGGTGGGTGACCTGGCCCCAGGCGCGGCCGAGTTTCTCGGTGGCGTCCTCGAGGGGGGTGACGAAGGTGTCCCAGGTGACGGGGGTGACCTTCCTGGCCTGTTCGACGGCGGCTTCGGCTTCTTCCAGCAGGGTGTCGATGGCGGGGGCGATGTGGGCCGGGGTGATCTGGTCGAAGCGGGGGAGGCCGGTGAAGTCGAGCAGGGGATTGGTCATTGGGGGCTCTGGGTAAGGACTGATCTGTAATGAGGTGGGGACGTTTTGCGGGGTCTCCAAGGGTTCGTGAGGGGGCTGAGCGATGAAGTGTTCGGTGCGTGCCTGGGTGCGCTGTGAGCTGACGGGCCCCGCCGCGGCCGGGAGGCCTTTTCGCTCCATGTCCCCCGGAATCCGCCTGGCGGCGGATTCCTCCTCCTTTACTTACACGAAAAGGCCTCCCGGCCACGGCGGGGCTCGGCTCCGGTGGGAGTCGGGAGGGTCTTCCCCGGGAAGATGGGAGCGAGGGGGCGGGGCCCTTTGAAGATCCTCAATCTCGTCACCCTTGCGCTCGTGATCGTCGGCGGCATCAACTGGGGCCTGGTGGGCCTGGCGCAGTTCGACCTCGTGGCCGCCATCTTCGGCGGCCAGGATGCGCTGCTGGCCCGCGTGGTGTACCTGCTGGTCGGTCTGTCGGCGCTGTGGCAGATCATGCCGCTGGTGCGCGCCGGCAGCGCCGGCGAAGTACAGGCGCAGGCCAGCCGCTGACCGGTCCGGCATTCGCCGGTCCGCCCGAAAACCCGCGGCGCGGAGGCCTTCCGCGCCGCGGGTTTTTCCGTGTCCGGGTGGGCGCCGCTGCGCCGCTCAGGCCCGGCGCATCCCCAGCCAGACGGTCTGCACGGCCAGCACCACGGCAATCGCAATCGCAATCCACGCCGCGGTCGAGGAGCCTTCCAGCTCCGATCCCGACTGGCGCGCATACACCGCCACCAGCCCCCACAGCGCCGCCGCCGCGTAGGCCCAGTTGCCACGCATGGCGTGGTTCAGCCCCAGCAGCAGCGCGCCGGCAAGCAGGAACAGCACGACGCTCCAGCCCAGCATGTTGTCGGTGGGCAGCACCTCGTAGGCCACGAAGGTCTGGGCCAGGTTGAGGAAGGCCGCCAGCGAAAGCCAGCCTGCGTGCAGTGACAGCGCCAGCCACGACCAGAAATTGCCCCGGCTGCGTGACAGCGCCAGCGCACTCCAGGCAATGCACGCCAGCGCGCCGAAGATCACCAGCACGCACACCCAGAACAGCTCCTGCGAGAACAGGGGCAACCAGATCGCGGTGAGGAAGAAGCCCGCCGCCGTCGCCGGCGCGATCCGCCCGAGCAGGCGGTCCTGCGCGCGCCGTCCGGTCACCTGCAGCACGCCGTGCACGATGTCGAGCAGGAAGATCAGGCTCCAGATCGAAAACGCCCAGCCTGCGGCGACCAGCAGGGTGGGATAGCGGTCGGAGATCGTGCCCTGGTCGGGTCCGAACGCGCCGGTTTGCGACAGCCAGGCCACCACCGGCGTGGCGAGGGCCAGCAGCAGGACAAGAATCCTCATGCGTTGTTCCATTGGTTGCCCGCCATTTGCGGAGCACCGAGCGTCGCAATCGCCGTGGCGAGCCGATGTGAATGCGGGCCGCCCCGCGGATGCCTCAGTGGCGCCCGGTGGTCACCGCCCCGCCATGCTGGCGGCGCAGCCGGTCGAACCCGTGCACCAGCAGCCACAGCCCCCCGGCGAGGTAGGGCAGGCAGCTGGGCACCCACATCAAGAGCCCGGCCAGCTGCTGGTCGGCCAGCGGATCGAGCCCCAGCAGCGGCGCCCGCAGCGCGTAGGCCGGGTAAAGGATGCGCGGCGCGAACGTCAGCAGCGCCCCGGCGAAGCCCATCACCACCGTCACCGTCACCAGCGCCACCAGCGCCGGCGCCACGCCCGCCTCCGGCTCGCGGATGCGCCGCCATACCGCGATCCAGAACCACATCCCCGCCAGCACGAAGGCCGCGTGCATCGCGAAGTGCAGCAGCGGATCCGACAGCGCCACCGCGATCGCCGCCGGCACGTGCCACAGCACCATGATCCCGGCGTGCGCCGCCGTCGCCATTCCCAGCCGCCCGGCAAGCCATCCGTGCACCGGCCCCGCCCACCGGTGCAGCCGCCGAGACCACGCCTTCGGCAGCGCGTGCGCAATCCCCGCCAGCGGCCGTCCCGCCAGCAGCAGCGGCGGCGCCACCGCCAGCAGCAGCATGTGCTGCCCCACGTGCGCCGCCAGCGACCAGGCCGCATACGCGTCCAGCGGCCACATCGTCGCCAGCAGGAACACCAGTGCCCCGGCCCCGAACGCCGCAGCCTCCCACACCGACACCCCGCGCCCGGCGCCCGCCTGCCGCCACAGCCGCGCAACGCCCACCGCGTACATCAAGAACAGCGCAATCGGCCCCAGCAGCAGCGGCGACAGCGTCCACGCCTGGCCAAGCGCCGGCGGTGCATCGCCAGCAAAGCACACCGCCGCCGTGATCCGCGGCAGCGCCCACGCCCCCGGCGCAAGCGCCAGCAGCCCGGCCATCGCGATGAACCCCATCCTGCGCATACCCCGCATCCTGACCACCCGCCCGGCAACGCCGCGTGCACGGTGTCGCGTGCATGCTCCTTGTGCTGACGATTCCCGGCAAACCTCCCACTGGAGCGTGAAACCGTGTACTTCTGGCTCAAGGTCCTCCACATCGGCGCCATGGCCGTCTGGTTCACCGGCCTGTTCTTCCTGCCGCGCCTGTTCGTTGCCCACGGACACGGCGAAATCGACGACGACCGCGGCTACCTCACCCCCGCCGCCAACCTCCTCTTCTTCCGCATCGCCACGCCCGCGGCGCTGGTCACCACCATCGCCGGCATGATCCTCATGGCCTGGAACCCCGACGGCGCCTGGCTGGTGATGAAGCTCTCGGTCGTCGCCATCGCCGTCCTCATCCACCTCTACCTCGGCGTCCTCCTCTACCAGCTCGGCCAGGGCAACGACCGCCACGGCCCCTGGACCTACCGTGCCCTGGGCTGGACCCCGTTTGCCCTGCTCCTCGCCATCGCCGCCATCACCGGCGCCAAACCCGACACCGCCGCAGACCTCCCACCCCCACCCGCGCAAGCCGCGAGATAGCACCCCAGCCAACGAAGCCGGCGCACCGATCGTCGCGGTGAGCCGTGCCCTGCCGGCGGGGGTATCGCGACAAGCAATACATGGATGTATTGCGCGCGCGTCGGGACAGGACGTCCCGCCGCGCGAAAAGCGATACCCCGCCGGCAGGGCACGGCGTCCACCCGAAGCCCGCCAGGCCACCTGCGGCAGGCCTGGACAGCTTCGAATCACGCGTTCGGCGGCGCGTCTTCGCCCGGATCTTCCTCAGCCTTGGTATGCCCGTACACCCCGATCCCATGGTGGAAGCTCAGCGACCCGCCCAGCCAGCCTGCCACCCCGATCACCCCCAGCATCACACCCCCCTGCACCAGCCCCCACGGCCACACCGCCGCCTGCGGATCCGGCCACCGCAGCCAGACCCCCAGCGCCGCCAGTGCCAGCCCCATCACCGCCGCCAGGAAATGGCTCCATGCCGACACATGCCGCCGCGCCACCCGCACCAGCAGCAGGTCCATCGTCCCCACCAGCCCGGCCACCACCCCCAGCCCCAGCCCCCCGATGTTCAGCCACAGCCCAACCCGCGCCCAGAACGGATCCGAGAAGAACAGATAGGCCAGGTCCGCCAGCGGCACCGACGTCAGGAACGCGATCGGGAACGTCACCAGCATCGGGTGGATCGGATGCCTGGCGATCGCCATCACGCTCTCCACCGCTGGGGCGCGGCCTTCGGCGACGGGTTGCTTGAGCTCTTTCTCTTCCATCATTTCCTCACGCACACGGCGGCAGCAGCAGCACCGGCAGCGCCGTGAAGCACACCGCGATGAACGCCACCACCGACACCAGCGCCGTCAGCACCGACATGAAATGGCGCCGGCGCGCAGCCATCGCCACCGGCGACTCCACGCCCTTCGCCGCCTGCACCTCGAACTTCGCCAGCCGCCGGCAGCGCAGCGCCCGCATGCCCTGCCAGGCGATCAGCGCCAGCGCCACCACCGTGGCCAGCAGCAGCCACCACGACACCATCTCCATCCCGGCAACGCGCTGGCGCTGCCAGCCCTGCCAGCAGGCCAGCCCCTGCATGATGTAGACCGCCAGGAAATGCGCCGCCCACACCGCCAGCGGCAGGGCCATCCCGCTCAAGCGCCACGGACCGATCCGCTCCAGCATCAGATCATCCTCGGGAACAGGTGGATCACCGCCCAGGCCACCGCGCCCTGGGCCACCGTGTAGCGCCACAGCGCCGCCAGCACCCGCGCCTCCAGCGGCCGTGCCGGGCTGGTGTAGCCGCGGCGGATCCGCGCCGCCACGAACAGCGAGGCCAGCACCGCCACCGCCACGTGCACGAAGTGGAAGCCCGCCAGCGTCCACACCACCGACGCATACGCATGCGCCTGCGGCGCGCCCACCGGCCCTGCCAGCGCAATCCAGTGGGCGGCGATGAAGCCCGCGCCGAGCAGCGCCGCCGTCAGCCAGCCAATGGCGCCGCCCCCGCGCGCGAGCGCCCGCCAGGCCCACCGGGCCGCCACCGCGCACCCCGCCAGCAGCGCCAGGGCAAGCAGCGGCATGCCGAGCGTGCCGACCCCGATGCCGGCCGGTGGCCACGCCTGCGTACCCAGCCAAAGATAGAAGTAGGCGAACACCAGCGATGCGAACAGCGCGCCGTCGATCAGCAGCGAGCTCACCAGCGCCCACCAGCCGGGCGCATTGCGCGCCGCGTACTGCGTCGGCAGCACCAGCCCGGGCCTGGCTTCATGTTCGGCCGGCGCTTCGGGATGGCCCGTCGTCCACGCCCACACGCCAAACAGCGCCAGCAGCGGCACGACCATCAGCGCCGCCCCCAGGTAGAACTTGGCGATGAAGCAGGCCAGCAGCCCCGCCAGGGCCAGCGCCGAGAGGATCGGAATCCAGGTGGAGGTGGAGACGCGGATCACCTGCTCGGGCTTCGCCGACAGGATCCCCGTGCCCAGCAGCTCGCGCCGCCCGTGCCAGGGATTGCCCAGCAGCCCGTCGGTGCGGTCGGTGGCCTCGTCGACCTCCGGCCGGTCCCACAGCGGATAGCGGCCGTCCACCTCCGGTACCGAGGCGAAGTTGAACTGCGGCACCGGGAACGGCACCGCCCATTCCAGGGTCCCCGCCTTCCACGGGTTGCGGGCGGCCTTGCGGCCCGCGCGCAGGCTGATGATCACGTCCACCGCGATGGCAATCATGCCCACCGCCAACAAAAACGAGGCGGCCGTGGAGAACAGGTTCAGCCACTGCACGCTCAGCTCCTGCGGGTAGGTGTAGACCCGCCGCGGCATCCCCAGCAGCCCGGTCAGGTGCATCGGCAGGAAGGTGAGGTTGAAGCCCAGGAACACCATCCAGAACGCCGTGCGCGACAGGCTTTCGGACGGCATCCGCCCGCTCACCAGCGGCAGCCAGTAATAGAGCGCGGCGAACAGCGGGAACATCATCCCGCCGATCAGCACGTAGTGCAGGTGCGCGACCACGAAGTGGGTGTCGTGCACCTGCCAGTCCAGCGGCACCATCGCCAGCATCACCCCGGTGAGCCCGCCGGGGATGAAGATGAAGAAGAAGCCGAACAGGTACAGCATCGGCACCCGCAGCCACGGCCGGCCGGACCACAGGGTGGCGATCCAGGCGAACACCTGGATGCCCATCGGGATCGCCACCGCCATGCTCGCCGCGCTGAAGAACGCCAGCGCCAGCAGCGGGATGCCCACCGTGTACATGTGGTGCACCCACAGCCCGAAGCTGATGAAGCCCACCGACACGAACGCCAGCACGATCCACGTATGTCCCACGATCGGCCGCCGCGCGAAGGTGGCGATGATCATCGACACCATGCCCGCCGCCGGCAGGAAGATGATGTAGACCTCGGGGTGGCCGAACAGCCAGAACAGGTGCTGCCACAGCAGCGGATCGCCGCCGCGGGCCACCTCGAAGAAGGCGAAGTCGAACGCGCGCTGGATCTCCAGCAGGATCGACGCAAGGATCAGCGGCGGGAACCCGAACGCGATCATGAAGGCGGTCACCAGCATCGCCCAGGCGAACAGCGGCATCCGCCGCAGGTCCATGCCCGGCGCGCGGTTGATCAGGATCGTCACGATCAGTTCGATCGCCGCCAGCACCGCCGCGATCTCGGCGAAGGTCACCCCGATCAGCCAGAAGTCCGCGCCCAGCCCGGGCGAGTAGGTGGCATCGCTCAGCGGCACATACATGAACCAGCCGCCGTCCGGCGCCGCGTCGAACAGGAAGCTCGAATACAGGAACAGCCCGCCGAACAGGTAGCACCAGTAGCCGAACGCGGACAGCCGCGGGAACGGCAGGTCGCGCGAGCCCAGCATCTTGGGCAGCAGGTACATCGCGAAGCCTTCCAGGATCGGCACCGCGAACAGGAACATCATCGTCGTGCCGTGCATGGTCACGAACTGGTTGAAGCGCGCCGGGTCCAGCACCTCCACGTCGAACCACGCCAGCTGCAGCCGGATGAACATGCCCAGCACCCCGCCGGCCAGCAGGAAGGCGAAGCCCGTCACGATGAACCGCATCGCCACCGTCGAGTGGTTCACCGCCTTGAGCTGGCCGACGATGCCCGGCTCGTTGCCCCAGATCCGGTGCAGCTCCTCGAGCCGGGCGGCGTTCTCCATCGGGTCGAGGGGGGCGGGGCTCACGGCATCCGTGCTCATGGCGCGGCCCCCGCGGCGCCTGCGCCGATGGCGTTGTCGCGCAGCCAGGCATCCCAGGCGTCGTCATCCAGCACCCGCACGTCAAAATGCATGTGCGCATGCGCCAGCCCGCAGAACTCCGCGCACTGCCCGCGGATCGGCGTGGCGCCGCCGTCATGGTCGGCGCGCAGGCGCAGCCGGTTCACGCGGCCGGGGATCGCATCCATCTTCCCGCCCAGCCGCGGGATCCAGAAGCTGTGGATCACATCCGCGCTGGTGATGCGGAACTCCACCATCCGCCCCAGCGGCATCGCCAGCACTTCGCGGCTCACGGCCAGCGGCGCGCCGGCATCATCCAGGTATCGGAACTCCCAGAACCACTGGTGCCCGGTCACCTCCACCACCGCCGACGGCGTCTCGCCCAGCCCGGTCAGGCGCTTGCTGTCCAGCGTGCCCCACACCAGCAGCGCGCCGAGCACCACGGTGGGGAACACCAGGCCCCCGCCCACGATCAGCCGCTGCGGCTTCTTCAGTTCGCGCGTGTTCTCCCCGCGCAGCAGCGCAATCAGGATGAAGACCACCACACCGGCCCAGATCACCACCGCCCCGGCGAACATCACCCACCAGATCTCGGCGATGCGCTGCGCGGAGGGGCCGGCGGGATCGATGATCGAGCGCGGGCCGCTGCAGCCGACAAGCAGCAGCGCGGCCGCGACGAGGACCGCGCCGTGGAGGTGCACTGTGGTTTTGCGGTGCCCGGTGGAGGTCATCGCGCGGCGCGTGGCCCATGGAGTGTCCGGAACAGTAGCCATGGCCGTGGACAGCGAGTGTGAATGCACGCCCGCCATGCGAACATCCAGCCATGGACCAGAGCACCCCCGACGCCGGCAACACCTCCCGCGATCCTGCGCCCCTCGGGCCGCTCGCGCGCCAGGCGCTGGTGCAGGGGCGGCTGCAGGCGATCGTCTACGGCGGCCTGCTGGCGCTGATGATCGGCTGGGTGCTGTACATCGGCCGGTCCGTGTTCGTGCCGATGGTGTTCGGGGTGATCGTGGTCTACATCATCATCGGCCTGTCGCGCGGGCTGCGGCGCCTGCCCACGGTGGGCCGCTGGCTGCCGCCCTGGCTGTGCTATGTGGCGTCGATCGCCTCGATCCTCGCGGTCATCACCGCCGGGGCGGTGCTGGTGGTCAACAACATCGGCCGGGTGGTGCAGCTGGTGCCGCAGTACGAGCAGACCCTGCTGCAGATGATCCAGCGCGGCGCCGTGTTCCTGGGCATTGAAACCGCGCCCACCTGGACCACCCTGCGCGACCAGGTGCTGGACCAGATCAGCGCCCAGGCGGTGATCGGATCCACCGTGGTATCAGCCACCGCCATCATCGCCACCCTGGCGGTGGTGCTGCTCTACGTCACCTTCCTGCTGGTGGAAAAGCGGGTGTTCCCGCACAAGCTGCGCAACCTGTCCGATGATCCGGAGGACGTGTCACGCATCCGCCAGGTGCTCGACGGCATCAGCGCCCGGGTGGGGCAGTATCTCGCGCTCAAAACGCTGGTGAGCGTGATCCTGGGGGTGATCAGCTGGGCCATCATGGAAATCTTCGGCGTCGAGTTCGCCGGTTTCTGGGCGGTGTTGATCACGGTGCTCAACTTCGTGCCCTACATCGGCTCGTTCCTGGGCGTGCTGTTCCCGGTGGCGTGGGCGATCGTGCAGTTCGGCGAGTGGGGCACCGTGATCACGCTGCTGGTGCTGCTGACCAGCGCCCAGTTCGTGATCGGCAACTTCCTCGATCCCTGGCTGCTGGGCAATTCGCTCAACCTCAGCCCGTTCGTGATCCTGGCCAGCCTCACCATCTGGGGCGGGCTGTGGGGCATCCCCGGCGCATTCCTGGCCGTGCCCATCACGTCCGTGCTGGTGATCATCCTCTCCGAGTTCCGCGGCACCCGCCCCATCGCCGTGCTCATGTCGCGCGGCGGCGAACTGCACGACCGTTCCACGTAGTGGGGGAACCGTTCTGTCCGGGATGGTCTTGCGGATCCGGAGCGGCTCCTGCATTTGAGCCACGCAGTGAATTGAGGGCCCCCCCGCGGCCGGCAGGCCTCTGCGCTCCATGTCCCCCGGAATCCGCCAGGGCGGATTCCTCCTCCTTTACTTACGCGCAGAGGCCTCCCGGCCACGACAGGGCCCGGCTCCGGTCACTGTTACGACGCTGCCCGCCTTTGACGACGCGGCCACGACTTGTCCAGCGCCGGGTGGGGGTGCCCTCCAGGCGTAAGTAAAGGAGGAGGCCGGAGCGCAGCGCAGGCCGGGGGACATGGAGCCTGGAGGGCACCCCCACCCGGTGCCTCCGCGTCCCGACAGCGCGAGCTTTCCCTTGGTTGGGGGAAGCCCTTATTCGGGCGAGTGGCCCAGGCAGCGGTTGAAGAACGACTCGCTCAGCCGGTAACGGTGCAGGGCGTCCTTCCCGCGCAGGCCGTGCTTGGCGCCCGGGTAGGTCATCAGCTCGAACGCGGTGCCCGCCTGCTGCAGCTGGCTCATCAGCTGGGTGGCATTGGAGAACAGCACGTTGTCATCCGCCATGCCGTGGATCAGCAGCAGGCTGCCCGAACGGATGTTGTCGGCATGGGTAAACACGCTGGCCTCGCGGTACCCCTCCGGGTTGTCCTGCGGCGTGTGCATGTAGCGCTCGGTGTAATGGGTGTCATACAGCGCCCAGTCCGCCACCGGCGCCCCGGAGATCCCGCAGGCGTAGTGGTCGGGCGCCTTGGCCAGCAGCATCAGCGTCATGTAGCCGCCGTTGGACCAGCCGTGCACGCCGATGCGCGCCGGGTCCACCCAGGGCTGGTCGCGCAGCCACTCCACGCCCTGCACCTGGTCTTCCACCTCCACCGTGCCCTGGTTGCGGTAAAGCGCGCCCACGAACTCCGCGCCGCGCCCGGGCGTGCCGCGGTTGTCGATCGAAAACACCACGTAGCCGCGCTGGGCCAGGTACTGGTTGAACAGCGCATCGCCGCGCGTGGGCCAGGCGTTGGTCACGGTGCGGCCCACCGGGCCGCCGTACACGTGCACCACCACCGGATACTTGCGCGACGGGTCGAAGCCGGCCGGCTTGATCAGGCTGTAATAGAGCGTGGTTCGCCCGTCGGCCGCGGTCATGGTGTCGAATTCCACCGGCAGGTGGGCGTCGATGAAGCGCGCGTACGGATGCTCCGGGTCCGCCGGATCGTTGGTCACCAGGTCGGCGATGTGGCTGCCGTCGGCCCGGAACAGCTGCACCTGCGGCAGGGTGGTCGTGCTCGACCAGCTGTCCACGTACACGCTGGCGTTGCGCGCGAAGCTGGCCGAATGCGTGCCCGGCTCGCGCGAGAGCCGCTTCACCTCGCCGCCTTCCAGCGGCACCACGTTGATGTGCATCTCCAGCGGCGCGTCCGGGCTGGCCGCGAAATAGACCAGCCCCGCATCCTCGTCCACCGCCAGCAGCGAGGCCACCGGCCAGTCGCCCGAGGTCAGCGCCCGCAGGCCGCTGCCGTCCTCGTTGGCCACGTACAGGTGCTGGAAACCGCTCCGCTCCGAGCTCCACAGGATGCGCCCGTCCCTGAGGAAGCGCAGGCTGTCGTGCAGCGGGACCCAGGTGTCGGCGGTTTCGGTGATCAGCACCCGCTGCGCGCCCGACTCCAGCGAGGCCTCGATCAGCTCCAGCGTCTGCTGGTCGCGGCTCTGGCGCTGGAACGTCAGCCGCTCCGGGCCGCGCCAGTCCACCCGCGCCAGGTAGATGTCGGTGTCCCCGCCCAGGTCGATCCAGCGGGGCTGCGCGCCCTCGCGCGGCGCGATCACCCCCAGCTGCACGATCACGTTGGGGTCGCCCGCGAACGGGTAGCGCTGCTCGATCACCTCGGTGCGGTCCGGGTACACCTCGTAGCGGCGGTGGATGGAGACCGGCGACTCGTCGATGCGCGCGAACGCGATCGCCGAATCATCGGGCGCCCACCAGTAGCCGGTGTGCCGGCCCATCTCCTCGTCGGCCACGAACTCGGCCACGCCGTTGCCGATCACGTCCGAGCCGTCATGGGTGAGGCGGATCTCGCGGCTGTCGTCGAGGTCGATCACCCACAGGTCGCGCTCGCGGATGAAGCTCACGTAGCCGCCCTGTGGCGACAGCTTGGGATCGGTGGCGAAACCGCCGCCGTCGGTGAGCTTGCGCACCGCGCCGGCGCCTTCGGCGGCCAGGTCATACAGGTACAGCTCCCCGCCCAGCGGGAACAGCAGGCGCGAGGCATCCGGCGCCCACTGGTAATCCACGATCCCGCTCAGGCCGGCGATGCGCTGGCGCTCGCGCCGCGCCTTCTCCTCGTCGCTCAGCTCCTCCTCGCCGGGCAGCACCACGGACGAGTCCACCAGCATCCGGGTCTGGCCGCTTTCAATGTGGTACTCCCACAGGTCCAGCCGGTTGCGGTCATCGTCGCGCCCGCGCAGGAAGGTCACCCGGGACCCGTCCGGCGCCACCTGCGGCCGCATCAGCGTCGGCCCCGACAGCGCCGCGTCGCCGGTGATGGCCTCCAGCGTCAGGCGGCTGTGGTTGGCGTTGGCGGATGGCGAGGAGGCGGTGGCGGTGGAAGCGGCAATCATCAGCGTGGCGGCGGCAAGGAGGCGGCGCATGGGTTCTCCAGCAGGGCGTGGAATCAACCCCGTAAGTCTACCCGGCGCCCCGACGGTGGCTCAGCGGCCGAACAGGTTCTTCTTCTGCTCTTCGGTCATCGGCTTGCCCAGGTCCGGGTTCACCTGCTTGCCGAGTGCATAGGCCTTCGCAGTCGCCGGCCGGGCGGCGATCGCTTCGTGCCAGCGCACCACGTTGGGGTAGGGCGCCATGTCGATGGGGGCGCTGTCGTAGGCGTTGATCCATGGGAACACGGCCATGTCGGCAATCGAATACCCGTCGCCGGCGATGAACTCCCGCCCCCCAAGCCGCGTGTCCAGCACCTTCATCAGCCGCTGCACTTCCTTCGTATAGCGGTCGATCGCGTACTGGATCTTCTCCGGCGCGTACACGTTGAAATGCCCGTACTGCCCGCTCATCGGGCCTTGCCCGGCCACCTGCCAGAACAGCCACTCCAGCACCTCGATCCGCGCGCGCGGCTCCTCGGGCAGGAACTTGCCGGTCTTCTCGGCCAGGTACAGCAGGATCGCGCCGGACTCGAACACGCTCTGCGGCCCGCCGCCGTGCACCGGCTCATGGTCCACGATCGCCGGCATCTTGTTGTTGGGCGAAATCTCCAGGAACTCCGGCTTGAACTGGTCGCCGGCGCCAATGTCCACCGGCTTCACCGCATACTCCAGCCCGGCCTCCTCCAGCAGCAGCGTGACCTTGTGGCCGTTGGGGGTGGGCCAGTAATAGAGATCGATCATCGGGAACCTCCGGCGAAAAACGGGATTCCCAGTCTAGGCATCCGGCGGCAGGGTGGCGTGCACGCCCGGGCAACGCTCCGGTGCGCGGCCAGGCCCCAACGGCGCCAGTGGCGCGGGCATACCCGCGGCGATAGGCTGTCGCCAACCGCCGGTGAGGGGGGAGATGATTCCTGGAAGGCACGCCGATGCGCAGCGGCGCCAGCGACCGGCTGGCCGGCGGGGGCTGGGATGAAGGCGGCCCTGGACGCGGCCGCGGCCACCCGCCGCCGGCGCGCCTGGCTGGCCGGCAGCCTGCTGCTGCTTGGCCTGGTGGCCGCGGCGGCCCTGATCGCCTGGGGCGACCTCCAGGTCCGGCGCCAGGCCGGCGAACGCTACGTGCAGGCCCTGGCCGACAGCCACGCGCGCGAGGTGGGCCATGAACTGACCGCGCTGGAGGCGGAGTTCCGCGCGCTTGCCGATGCCCTGGCCGCGGTGCGCGGCATTGCCCCGGAGACCGCGCCCCTGCTTGTGGACGAGGCACGCCCGGGCGTGGCCCGGCGCCACCCCGCGCTGGCCGGCCTGCGACTGGATCCCGAAGCCCCCGGATTCGCCCCGGCCGATATCCGTCCGCGCCGATTGGCCCTGGGCCTGCCCGAGAGCGATGCCACCGGTACCTGGCGCCTGCCGGTGGCCATGCTGCTGCCCGACGAGGCCGCCGGCAGCGGCCACTGGCTGCGCGGCGAACTGGACGTGGACATCTTCAGCAGCGTGCTGCGCGTGCACGACGTGGGGGAGTTCGGGGTCGCCTCGGTGCTCGGGCACGACGGCACCCTGCTGGCGCGCTCGGACACCGGCGACCTGCACGCGGGGCTGCAGGCCGGGTACTCGCCCGCCATCGCCGCGCTCGAGCACGCGCCCGGTGGCGTGGTGCAGTCGCGCAGCCGCATGGACGGAGTGCTGCGGGTGGTGGGCTACCGGGCCGTGGCAGGCCGCCCGCTGGTGGCCACGGTGGGCATCCCGCCCGCGGTGCTGCACGCGGGCTGGCGCGGGTTCGTGGCGTGGCTGGTGCTGGGCGTGCTGCTGCTGATGGGCGCCTGGTGCGCGGGCCTGTACTTCCTGCGCCGGGCCGCGGATCGCGAAGAACAGATCAAGCGCTCGCTGGCACGCAGCCAGCAGGCCGTGGGCAGCCTGCGCGAACGAGTGCGCGACGCCGAGCACCAGTACCGCTTCCTCTACGAACAGCACCCGCTGCCGGCGGTGGTCTATGACCGCGAGGAGCTCACCGTGCTGGAGGTCAACGCCGCCGCCGAGTCCCAGTACCTGGGCACGCGCGCTGAACTGGTGGGCCGCGCGGTGGGCGGGATGCTGGGTGGGGGCGCCACCGAGGACGACGTGCGGACCGAGATCCGCGAGCACCCCGCCGCCTACGGCCGCCGCATCTGGATCCACCGCCGCCTCGACGGCAGCGAGTTCAGCGCGCTGGTGTTCGCCCGCGACATCACATCCTTCGACGGCCGCCCGGCGCGGCTGATGCTGGCGCTGGACGTTTCCGAACAGGTCCGCGCCGAGGCCGACCTGCGCCTGCTGCGGCGGGCGGTGGAATCCAGCGGCGAGGGCGTCTTCATCGTCGACGCCGTGCGCAAGGAGCTCGTGTACGGCAACGAGGCCTTCTCGCGCCTGGGCGGTTTCACCCGTTCGCGCGGGATGTCGCTGAAGCAGGTGGCGGTGGACACCATCGCCGACGACGGGGTGCGGGGGATCCTGCGCGATGCGCTGGAGCGCGGGCAGGGCGTCTCGGTGGAAGTCTCCGGCCCCTCCAACCTGGAAGGCGAGCACTGGCGCGAGATCCGGCTGTCGCCGGTGCGCAGCGAGGACGGCGCCATCACCCATTTTGTCGGCATCCTCACCGACATCACCGCCCGCCGCCTGGCCGCGCGCGACCTCGCCTGGCGGGCCAGCCACGATGCCCTCACCGGCCTGCCCAACCGCGACTGCCTGGTGGACGCCGTCGACCGGGCGCTCGCCGAAGGGGCCGACGACGGCGTGGCCGTGTGCCTGGTCAACCTGGACCGCTTCAAGCTGATCAACGACAGCCTCGGGCACTCGGTGGGCGACGAGATCATCGTCACCCACGCGCGCCGGCTGCAGGCCGCCGCCGGGCCCGATGACGTGGTGGGCAGCCTGGGCGGGGACGAATTCGGGATCCTGCTGCGCGGCGCCAGCGGCAGCGGGGTGGGCGAGCGCGCCGAGGCGATGCGCGCGGCGCTGTCGCGGCCGGTGCCGGTGCGCGGGATCGAACTGCTGGTCACAGCCAGCCTGGGCCATGCCTGCCATCCCGCCGACGGCGCGGGCGGCGCGGAGCTGCTGCGCGCGGCCAGCCGCGCCGTGGACGAGGCCAAGCGCGAGGGACGCAACCGCAGCGTGGCGTACCACGCGGGCATGGATCCGCGCGCGGCCGAGCGGCTGGCGCTGGTACAGGAGCTGCACCGGGCGCTGGAGGAAGGGCAGTTCGAACTGCAGTTCCAGCTCAAGTTCAATGTGGCGCGCGAGCCCACCGGCATGGAGGCACTGGTGCGCTGGCGCCACCCCACGCGCGGCCTGCTGGGCCCCGACGCGTACATGGAGGCCTGCGAAGAATCCGGGCTGGTGGTGCCGCTGGGCAGCTGGGTGCTGGAGCAGGCGGCGCGGCGCTGGCGCGAGCTCGATGCAAACGGCCATGGACACCTTCGCATGGCGGTCAACGTCTCCGCGCTGCAGGTGCGCCAGGGCCTGGTGGACGAGGTTGCCGCGGTCATGGAGCGCCACGGGCTGCCGCCGGGGGCGCTTGAGCTCGAGCTCACCGAGAGCGTGCTGCTGGCCAACCCCGAGTCGGCCAGCGGCATCATGGAAGCACTGAGCGGGCTGGGCGCGTCGATCGCCATCGACGACTTCGGCACCGGCTATTCCAGCCCGGCCTACCTGCAGCACCTGCCGCTGCAGCGGCTCAAGCTCGACCAGTCCTTCGTGCGCGGCCTGGATTCGGGCGCCGACGGCCAGGCCATCTGCCACGCCATCATCGGCATGGCCCAGGCGCTGGGGCTGGGCACCACCGCCGAGGGCGTGGAGACCCGCGACCAGCACGAATGGCTGCGCGCCCGCGGCTGCCAGGAGTTCCAGGGCTACCTGTTGGCCCGGCCGATGTCCTTCGAGGAGATCCTCGCCCACCTCGCATAGGCCGGTCCCTGCCGCCCCGATACAATGGCGCGATGGATGTTTCGCACCTGATCGACGGCCTCAACGCCGACCAGCGGCAGGCCGTCACGGCGGAGCCGGGCCACTACCTCGTGCTGGCCGGCGCCGGCTCGGGCAAGACCCGCGTGCTCACCCACCGCATCGCCTGGCTCACCGAGGTCCACGGCGTGCCCGCGCACGGCATCTTCGCGGTCACCTTCACCAACAAGGCCGCCGGGGAAATGCGCCAGCGCACCAGCGCCCTGCTGGAGTCCAGCCCCAACGGCGGCAGCACCCGCGGCATGTGGATCGGCACCTTCCACGGCCTGGCCCACCGGCTGCTGCGCCTGCACTGGCAGGACGCGAAGCTGCCCGAATCCTTCCAGATCCTCGATTCCGACGACCAGCAGCGCCTGATCAAGCGCGTCGTCCAGCAGCTTGAGCTCGACGAGGCGCGCTTCCCGCCGCGCCAGATCGCCTGGTGGATCAACGCCCAGAAGGACGAAGGCCGGCGCCCCAAGCACATCCAGCCCGGCCAGGACGAATGGGCCGACGTCATGCGCCGCAGCTACGCGCTCTACCAGGAGCGCTGCGACCGCGCCGGCCTGGTGGACTTCGCCGAACTGCTGCTGCGCGCCCACGAGCTGCTGCGTGACAACCCCCAGCTGCTGGCCCACTACCGGCACCGCTTCGGACAGCTGCTGGTGGACGAGTTCCAGGACACCAACGCCATCCAGTACGCCTTCATCCGCGTGCTGGCCGGCGACAGCGGCCAGGTGTTCGTGGTGGGCGACGACGACCAGGCCATCTACGGCTGGCGGGGCGCCAAGGTGGAGAACGTGCAGAAGTTCCTCAAGGACTTCCCCGGCGCGCAGACCATCCGCCTGGAGCAGAACTACCGCTCCAGCGCCAACATCCTGGAGGCCGCCAACGCCGTCATCGCCCACAATCCGGACCGCCTGGGCAAGCGCCTGTGGACCGACAGCGGGCAGGGCGAGCCGGTGGACCTGTATGCCGCCTACAACGAGATCGACGAGGCCCGGTTCGTGGTCGAGCGCATCAGCCAGTGGGTGCGCGACGGCGGCAGCCACGGCGACTGCGCGGTGCTGTACCGCTCCAACGCCCAGTCGCGCGCGCTGGAAGAGCAGCTGCTGGCCGAGGAAATCCCGTACCGTGTGTACGGCGGCGTGCGCTTCTTCGAGCGCGCGGAAATCAAGGACACCCTGGCCTACATGCGCCTGATTGCCAACCGCGATGACGACGCGGCCTTTGAGCGCGCGGTGAACACGCCCGCGCGAGGCATCGGCGGACGCACCCTGGACGCGGTGCGCCAGACCGCCCGCGCCGCCAGCGTTTCACTTTGGGAGGCGTCCCAGCGCTGCAGCCAGGATGCCAGCCTCGCGGCCCGCGCGCGCAACGCGCTGGCCGGCTTCCACGCGCTGATCGACGACCTGTCCAACGAGGTCGATGCGATGCCGCTGGCCGAGCAGATCGAGCATGTGCTCGCCCGCTCGGGCCTGAGGGATTTCTGGGCCCGCGAAAGCCGCGGCGTGCTCGATTCCGAATCACGCATCGACAACCTGGACGAACTCATTTCCGTCGCCTCGCGCTTCACCCGCGGCGACGATCACGAGGGGCTGAGCGACCTGGTCGCCTTCCTCTCCTACGCCGCCCTGGAGGCCGGCGAAGGCCAGGCTCAGGCCGGCGAGGACGGCGTGCAGCTCATGACCCTGCACAGCGCCAAGGGCCTGGAGTTCCCGCTGGTGTTCCTGGTGGGGATGGAAGAGGGCCTGTTCCCCAACCAGCGTTCGGTGGAGGAGCAGGGCCGGCTGGAGGAAGAGCGCCGCCTGGCCTACGTGGGCATCACCCGCGCCCGCGAAAAGCTCGTGCTCACCTACGCGGAGTCCCGGCGCCTGCACGGGCAGGACATGTACGGCATGCCGTCGCGGTTCCTGCGCGAAATCCCGGCGGAACTGCTGCACGAAGTGCGCCCGCGGGTGGGCGTCTCGCGGCCGATGCATTCGCCCAGCCCGCGCCGCGGCCACGCCATCATCGACGACAGCGCCGGCTTCACCATTGGCCAGAGCGTCGCCCACACGAAGTTCGGCACCGGCGTCATCACCGACATCGAAGGCGCGGGCGCCCACGCCCGCGTGCAGGTCAACTTCGACGAGGCGGGCAGCAAATGGCTTGTGCTGGCCTACGCCAACCTGCAGCCCGCTTGAGGCTCAATCGCGGATCTTGAAGCCGGGGTTCTCATTCAGGCTCCCATCGGCCTCGATCACCACCCACTTCTCACCCTTGCGGTCGAACGCCACCGGCACCGGGTCGAGGAACATCGGCCGGCGCACGAACTTCAGCGTCCATCCAAACTGCTCAAGCGTCACCAGCGCCTTGAGCTGCGCCGGGGTCAGGCCCTCGCGCAGGGCGTCCGGGTCCAGCGGCGCGCCGCGGCGGCGTTCACGGTTGATATTCGACATCCGGGGGGGGCACCCCGATCAGTCGACGGGGTCTTTCTGCCGTGTGCGGGAAACGCCGCCGAGTATACCGATGCCCAGCAGCACCACCGCGCCCACGATGATCCAGTGGGTCGCCAGCCCGGCCAGCGTGGCCCCGTACGCCAGGCCACCAATCACCACCAGCATGCCAATCAGGTAAAGCGCAAACGAGGACATTCCGCACCTCCCATTCAGGTGATCGGGATCGTAGGTACGGCCGCGTGAGCGCAAGATGCAGAACGCGCCGTTGCCCCCGTAGAATCGACGCACACAGGCCTCCACCACCCTGGGGTATGCCGGTGACACCCCGCGCAGTTCGCGGTGGTGACGGGTGGGAGGCGTTGCGCGGCAACCACGGGGATCAACGGATATGCAGAAACAGCCTTCACCGGGTTCCACCCGGATCGCCGTGGTCGGCCTGGGCTACGTTGGGCTGCCCCTGGCGGTGGAGTTCGGCAAGCAGTACGACACCATCGGGTTCGACATCAACCACGCCCGCATCGAGGAGCTTCGACAAGGCCGCGACAGCACCCTTGAGGTGGAGCCGCAGCTGTTGGCGCAGGCCACGCGCCTTGGCTTTGCCAGCGAACCGGCCGGCATCGCGGATTGCAACGTCTACATCGTCACCGTCCCGACCCCCATCGACAGCGCCCGGCGGCCGGACCTGGCTCCGCTGCGCAAGGCCAGCGAGACGGTGGGCAAGCTGCTGCGGCCGGGCGACGTGGTGGTGTACGAAAGCACGGTGTTCCCCGGCTGCACCGAGGAGAAGTGCGTGCCCGTGCTCGAGCAGATGAGCGGCCTCAGGTTCAACGAGGATTTCTTCTGCGGCTACAGCCCCGAGCGGATCAATCCCGGCGACAGGCAGCACCGCGTCACCAATATCCTCAAGGTCACCAGTGGCAGCACGCCGCAGGTCGCTGACTTCGTGGACGCGCTGTACGCAAGCATCATTCCGGCTGGCACCCACAAGGCGAGCAGCATCAAGGTGGCCGAGGCCGCCAAGGTGATCGAGAACACCCAGCGCGACCTCAACATCGCCCTGGTCAACGACCTGGCCATCCTGTTCAACAAGCTGGACATCGACACCCTGGAGGTGCTGGAAGCCGCCGGGACGAAGTGGAATTTCCTGCCGTTCCGGCCCGGCCTGGTGGGCGGGCACTGCATCAGCGTGGATCCGTACTACCTCACCCACAAGGCCCAGGAAGTGGGCCACCACCCGGACGTCATCCTGGCTGGCCGGCGCACCAATGACAGCATGGGCGAATACGTGGCCAACCAGGTGATCCGGCTGATGGTGCGCAAGGGCATCAACCCGGTGGACGCGAAGGTGCTGGTGATGGGACTGGCGTTCAAGGAAAACTGCCCGGACCTGCGCAATACCCGGGTGGTGGACATCATTGACGCGCTGAAGGGGTACAACGCGCAGGTGGATGTCTGTGATCCCTGGGTGGATGTCGCCGAGGCGCGGGAAGAATATGGCATCAGCCTGATCGATGCCGGTGCGGGGGTTTACGACGCCATCGTCGTCGCGGTGGGCCACGATGAATTCCGGGCGCTGGGTGCGGCGGGGATCCGGCGCTACGGCAAGCCGGGTGCCGTGCTCTATGACGTGAAATACCTGCTCCCGCAGGATGCGGTCGACGGGAGGCTCTGAATCGGCATGCGCATCCGGGGCCATGGCCGCGCGAACGGCGCGGGATCCGCGGCCGGTCCATGACCAGCGCCGATCTGCTTCTGGGGGCGATGGTGCTGGGCGTGGCGATCTTCCTCGCCCGGGGCAGCCACCCGCTGCTTGGCCTGCTCCTTGTCGTTTCGGCCGTTGCGGTGTCCGCGCTCCTGTTCCTGCCGACCCGGGAGCTGGGCGCCTGGATCGGGATGGGCCGCGTGCACCGGTTCCACGCACTTGCCGGTTCCACCCCGCTGGATCCAGCGGAGTGGATCCACCTGCTGGCCTTCGCGTGGCTCGGCCTGCTGCTGTGGCTTGGCCGCGCCGACCTGCGAAACTGGAAGGGCTGGGCGCTGCTCGTCGCGCTGGGCATTGGTGCCGAACTGGCGCAGACGCTGACGCAGGATCGCGAGCCCCGCCTGGCCGACGTGGTGCTGAACCTGGCAGGAGGTGTCGCCGGCGTGCTGCTGGCGATGCTTGTCCGCCGGATCGTCCGGTGGCTTTGATGCTTCATTGGCAGGGAGGTGCATTGATGAAAGGATCGCCGGACTGGACGACATGGGCGCCTTGTCACGGGACATCACCATGACCGCATTCGACTCCGCCTGCGCAACGCTGCGCGACCAGCCGCGGACCTGGCTTGTCACCGGCTGCGCCGGCTTCATCGGCTCGAACCTCCTGGAGGCGCTGCTGCGCCTGGACCAGCGGGTGGTGGGGCTGGACAACTTCAGCACGGGCTTCCAGCACAACCTGGATATGGTGCAAGGGCTGGTGACGGCAGGGCAGTGGGCACGGTTCCGCTTCATCGAAGGCGATATCACCGACCTGGCCACGTGCCGTGAGGCGTGCTCGGGCGTTGACCATGTGCTGCACCAGGCGGCGCTGGGTTCCGTACCGCGTTCGATCGCCGATCCCATCGCCACCAACCGCGCCAACATCGACGGCATGCTCAACATGCTGGTGGCCGCGCGCGATGCGAAGGCGGGCAGCTTCACCTATGCGGCCAGCAGCTCCACCTATGGCGACCATCCGGCGCTGCCCAAGGTGGAGGAGAACATCGGCAGGCCGCTGTCGCCCTATGCGGTGACCAAATACGTCAACGAGCTGTACGCGGATGTGTTTGCCAGGAGCTACGGTTTCCAGAGCATCGGGCTGCGTTACTTCAACGTGTTCGGCCGGCGCCAGGACCCGGAAGGGGCGTACGCGGCGGTGATTCCCAAGTGGATCGCCGCGATGATTCGCGGAGAAGAAGTCTTCATCAACGGCGATGGCGAGACCAGCCGCGATTTCACCCATATCGACAATGCGGTGCAGGCCAATATCCTGGCCGCGCTGGCGCCGGATTCAGCGCGCACCCGCGTGTACAACATGGCGGTGGGCGACCGGACCACGCTCAAGGCGCTGTTTGCGGCGATCCGCTCGGCCCTGGAGGCCAATGGCGTGAGCTACGCGCGGGAGCCGGAGTACCGGGATTTCCGGCCCGGGGACGTGCGCCATTCGCTCGCCGACGTGGGGGCGGCGCGCGAGCACCTGGGCTATGAGCCCACCCACGACCTGGCCGCGGGGCTGGCCGAGGCGATGCCGTGGTACGTGCGGAGCCTGGCCGGATAGGCCAGCCCTGCGGGCGTGGCCGCTACCCCAGTTCGGCCAGCCAATCGCGCGGCCTGAGATATGCAGCCAGCCCCGCTTCAGCACTGCCTTCCCCAGGCTTGAACCCATACTCCCACCGCACCAGCGGCGGCAGGCTCATCAGGATCGATTCGGTGCGCCCGCCCGACTGCAGGCCGAAGTGGGTGCCGCGGTCGAAGACCAGGTTGAATTCCACGTAGCGGCCGCGCCGGTAGAGCTGGAACTGGCGCTCGCGCTCACCGTACGGCGTGTCCTTGCGGCGCTCGATGATCGGCAGGTAGGCGTCGAGGAAGCCGTCGCCCACCGCCCGCATGTAGCCGAACTCGTTGTCGAAATCGCCGGTCATGTCGTCGAAGAACAGCCCGCCCACGCCGCGCGTCTCACCGCGGTGCTTGAGGTAGAAATACTCGTCGCACCACTTCTTGTGCGCCTCGTAACGCTCACGGCCGCCATAGGGCTCGCACACTTCGCGCGCCACCTGGTGCCAGTGCAGCACGTCTTCGTCGAAGGGGTAGAACGGGGTCAGGTCGAAGCCGCCGCCGAACCACCAGGCCACCGTCTCGCCTTCGCGCTCGGCGCGGAAGTGGCGCACGTTGGCATGGGTGGTGGGCAGGTAGGGATTGCGCGGGTGGAACACCAGCGAGACGCCCATTGCCCGCCACGCGGCGCCGTTGAGCTCCGGCCGCGCGGCGGTGGCCGAAGGCGGCAGCCTGTTGCCCGAGACATCGGAGAACCCGATGCCCGCCTGCTCGAACACCGCCCCGTCGCGAAGGATCCGGGTGCGTCCGCCGCCGCCCAGCAGCGGACCTTCGCCCGCCTCGCGGGTCCAGGCGTCCTCGATGAACCGGGCATCGCCATCGGCGCCTTCGATGACCGCGCAGATGCGGTCCTGCAGGCCGGTCAGGTAGTCGCGTACGGAAGTCATGTCGTCCATGCACGCATTGTAGGCGGCGCGGGCACGACGCGCCCCGCATGGGACGACCGGTTTACGGGAAATTGAGGGACGGGGGGCTATGGTGGCCGCCTTTTCCGAGCCGGTTTCAACATGAGCCTCTGCAGCACCCCCGCCCCGCCGCCGCGTTTTTCCCTGCTTGATGATGTGATCGTGCTGACCGATGCGGCGGCGCGCTCCGAAGACCCGGCGAAGGTGGTGCAGGCGTTGGCCAATGGCCTGCGCGGCGTGCTGTCCGGCCCCCTGGACCTTCCGGACTGGCTGCTGGAAACCCATGCCGAAGGCCACGCCCGCCGCGAGCTCTACCGCTCGCGCGAGCATGGCTATGAAGTGGTCGCCATCACCTGGGCGCCGGGCCAGGACAGCACCGTGCACGACCACGGCGATACCTGGGGCGTGGAATCAGTGCTGCGCGGCCGGATCGAGGTCATCGACTACCGCGTGCGCGGCCAGCAGCGCGCGCTGTCGGCGCTGCAGGAATGCGGCCGCCACGTGCTGGAGCCGGGCGGCGTGATCGGCCTGCTGCCGCCCCAGGACCTCCACCGCTGCCGCAATCCGTCCGAAGACGAGATCGCGGTGTCGCTGCACGTGTACGGCAAGCACCTGCAGCACGTGAAGCGCTACACCCGCGTCGAGGGCGATCTGTATCGCCCCGAGCGGGTGATGCTGGAAACCGTCTGACGGGCCGGCTTATTCGCCGTCCTTCAGCACCCGCTCGAACAGCTCGTGGATCCGCCGGTACTGGTCGTACCAGGAGTCCGCGTGCTGGTAGGCATGCCGCTCCAGCGGGTAGCTGGCCATCTCCCACTTGTCCTTGCGCAACTCGATCAGCCGCTGCGCCATCAGCACCGAGTCCTGGTAGAAGACGTTGTTGTCGATCATGCCGTGGGCGATGAGCAGGTGGTCCTGCAGGTTCTCCGCGTATTCGATCGGCGACGACTTGCGGTAGGCCTCCGGGTCGATCTCCGGGGTGTTGAGGATGTTGGCGGTGTAGGGATGGTTGTAGTGGTGCCAGTCCACCACCGGGCGCAGGGCGGCGCCGGCCTTGAAGGTGCCCGGCTCGCGGAACAGGGCCATGAAGGTCATGAAGCCGCCGTAGCTGCCGCCGTAGATGCCCACCCGGTCGCGGTTGCCCTGGCGCTCGGCCACCAGCCAGTCGATGCCGTCCAGGTAGTCCTCCAGCTCCGGGTGGCCCATCTGCCGGTAGATGGCGGTGCGCCAGTCGCGCCCGTAGCCGGCCGAGCCGCGGTAGTCCAGGTCCAGCACGATGTAGCCCTGCTGCACCAGCATGTTGTGGAACATCTGCTCGCGGAAGTAGGTGGGCCAGCGGTGGTGCACGTTCTGCAGGTAGCCGGCGCCGTGTACGAACAGCACGATCGGGTACTCGCGCCCCGGCTCCATCTGCGCCGGGCCGTAATACTTGCCCCACACGGTGCCGGCCCCGTGCCTGGATGGCACCTGCACGATCTGCGGCTCAAGCCACTGGTAGGCCTTGTATTCGTCGGTGCGGGTGTCGGTGAGCGTGGCCAGGCCGCTGCCGTCGGCGCCCATCACCGCAAGCTGCGGGGGCACGTAGGCGGAGGAGTGGCGCACCAGCAGGCGCGAGCCGTCGGGTGACTCCACGAAGGCCTCCACGCCATCCAGGCGGGTGATCTCGCGCGCCTGGCCACCGCTGGCCGGGACTTCGCAGACCTCATAGTCCACCGGCGCAGCCAGGTTGCACACGAACAGGAAGCGCCCGCCATCGGCCGAGAGCACCGGGTCGGCGACTTCCCACGGGCCGGAGGTCAGCGCGCGCGGGCGGCCGTTGCCGGCCAGGTACAGGTGTGCGTGGCCGCTTTCCTCGGACAGGAACCACAGGCTGCGGTTGTCCGGCATCCAGTCGAACTCGTTGAAGTTCCAGTTGATCCAGCCCGGGTCGGTGAGGCGGTGCACGGGCTCGAGCCGGGCGTCCGCCGGGTCCACCGCCACCAGCCAGCGGTCCTTGTTGTCGACCGAGTGCAGCATCATGGCGGCGCGGCTGCCGTCGCCGTTCCAGCGCATGGCGTCGCTGCGGAAGCCCTCCAGGCGCACCGGGCGCTCGCCCTTCAGCGGATCCTTGCCCGCTGCTTCGCGCAGGTCCGCCAGCGGGTCCTCGCTGATGCCGGGCAGGCTCCCCGTGTCGAGCTTGCGCGGCGTGCCGTCGCGCAGGTCCACCAGCCACAGGGTCATGCCCGCGGGATCGTTGCGCCCCACGCGAGTGCGCACGTCCTCGGTCTCCTCGTAGCCGGATTCGGTGATGAACCTGGGCATCTTCCCGGTCTGGCCGCGGTCGGCGCCCTTGGGGGTCGTGGCGGCCAGCAGCCAGCGGCCGTCGGGGGACAGGGCGCTCGCGGCCAGGGTCACGTCGCCGCCCAGGTACACCGGCGGCGGTGGCTGGCTGGGATCCTCCCGCTGCCAATCCTGCTGCTGCCGGCGCTGGGCCTCCTGCTGGGCACGCTCCACGCGCAAGGTCTCGAACAGGCGCAGCTGGTGCTCGCGCAGCTGGTCGGGACGCGGCGGCCCGGCGGGGTCGTCCTGGGTCTTGATCACCGCGGCCTCGGTGATCCCGCCGCCGGCCGTCCACCGGTACCAGCGGTCGTGGCCGACGCGCCATACCAGCGCGCCGTCGGTGCCCCACAGGAGCGAGGCAGCGGAGGCCTCGCTGCGGGTGAGCTGGGTCAGGGCGCCGTTGCGCAGGTCACGCACGAACACGTTGCCGTCGCGGATGAAGGCCGCGCGCGAG
The DNA here is from genome assembly GCF_001717465.1 of Luteimonas sp. JM171. Taxonomy (NCBI): domain Bacteria; kingdom Pseudomonadati; phylum Pseudomonadota; class Gammaproteobacteria; order Lysobacterales; family Lysobacteraceae; genus Luteimonas; species Luteimonas sp. JM171. The sequence continues at coordinate 1,362,238 of NZ_CP017074.1, forward strand.
CGTGTGGCGTCGTATACCGGCCGGGGGGCGTCGATTCCGGCGCGGTCGGCGCCTTCGACGATCCTGGGCGCGCCACCGTCCGCGTTCACCGTCCAGATGTCGCGGATCTGGCTGCTTTCGCGCTTGAGGTTGTAGTGCGCGCGGCGGCCGTCCCACGACCACCAGGCCTCTTCCACCGGCGGGCCGATCCAGTCGGGATTGTCCATGATCCGGTCCAGGGTGAGCTCCTGGGCCGGCTGGGCGGCAAGCGGGGCAACGAACAGCAGCAGGGACAGCGGCAGCAAGCGGATCATGGCGTTGGGGATGGTCTGGCAAAGCGCGCCAGCGTACCAGCCTGATCGGGGGATCCGGATGGCCCGAACGTCCTGCATCGGGAACCGGGCCGCCACAATGAAAGCAGGGGCGACTGGCGCCCCTGCACACATCCCTGTTCCCGGAAGCTTCCGGATAGTCCTTGGAACTCTTTGTATCATTGGCGGCACGATGCCAACCGCGACCGCCGTCACACTCAAGGCGCCTCTCCCTCAAACTGTGATGCCCCGCATCCTCGTGGCGCGCGGGGGTGCGCGGTCGCCGCGGCTGAACGGTCCCCGGCTCCCGGTCCCGGGGCGTTTCCCCATCGCGGCGCGATCACGCACAATCCTGTCTCGCCGCCGCTTTCCCTGCCGGGCCATGCAAGCCTACGTCTACAAAAGCCAGCGTCGGCCGGATACCTATGTGTACATGGCCGGCCGTGACGATTTTTCGTGCCTGCCGGCCCCGCTGCGCGAGCAGCTGGGCGAGCTCGCCCTGGTGCTGGAGTTCGAGCTCGGGCCCGGCCGCAAGCTGGCCACCGAGGATCCCGATGTGGTCAGGCGCAACCTGGCCGATCGCGGCTTCCACCTGCAGGTGCCGCCTTCGCGCGCTGAAGATCCGATGACCGATGACTGGGGCACCGATGCCTGAGCCGACGTCCGGGCGCGGGCACGCCATCGCCGCCTTCATCGCCGGATCCCTGCTGGCCTTGGCCGCCGGGCTGGGGAGCGTGGGCGCGGCCGTGGGGATCTGGCTGGCGCAGCCGGCCTTCGCGCTGGCGGTACGCTGGTGGCGCGCGGCGGACCAGCGACAGGGCCGCGGGCCCGCCAACCAGTTCGCCGACCTGCTCGTGCTATGGGGCGCGGCCGGGCTGGCGGCCGCCGGGCTGGCGGCGTGGCCGGTGGCTGTGCTGCTGCGCAGCGGGGCGCTGGGCGCGGTGCTGGCGCTCAGCGCGGTGGCGGGGATCGTAATGATCGCGCTGTGGCGCATCTGGCCTGCGTGGCATGCCGTGGAGCGCGAGGGACAGCCGTTGGCAGACGCCTGGCGGGCGCTGTCGGACCGGGACGCCGCCGCCACCCGCGGCGCCGCGTTCGCCGCGATCGTGGCAGCCGTGCTGGCGCTGCAGCTGGTGATGGCGTGGCCCGGCATCCTGGAGGGCACCGCCCGCTGGGTGCTGGCCGCTGCCGGGGTGGTGCTCCTGCCGCTCGCCCATTGGCTGCTGCAGCGCCTGCAACCGGCCGCAAGGCTGCCCATGCCGGTGGTCGAGATGCCGGGCGAAGTGGCGGCCGCGGAGCCCGAACCGCCGGAAGGCGACCTTGAGACGGCGCTGTACCAGGCCGCGCGCGGCGGCCGGGTCGCCCGGGCACTGGAATTGCTCGAGCTGGGCGCGGATCCGCACGCGCTTCCCCCCGAAGGCGAGCGCGACCGGCGCAGCCTGCCGGTGTTGGCCGCGGTACTGCCGGATCTTCGCCTGCTGCGCGAATTGATTGCCCGCGGCGTGGACGTCAACGCTGCGCACGGGGCGCTCACCCCGCTGCTGGCCGCCACCCGCGACAGCTGGCACGGCCGGCCCGAGGCCGTGATGACCCTGCTCGCCAACGGCGCCGATCCCCACGTGGCCGACGCCGAGGGCAACACCCCGATGCACCACGCCGCCCGCAGCTCCGATCCGGGCGTTGTGGCGTTGCTGCGCGATGCCGCGGCGGAGATCGACGTTCCCAACAACGACGGCTGGACGCCGCTGGGCGTGGCCTGCCTGGCCGGAAACTGGCGCCTGGCCCGGTTCCTGCTCGAGCGCGGTGCGCGGGTGCAGGTGGACGGGGCGGTGTCCCCGCTCGTGGCCGCCGCCGGCGGGGACGATGACGACCCGGCCGGCGTGCAGCTGCTGCTCAAGTACAAGGCCCGCCCGGACGGCGCCGACCGGGACGGCCGCACGGCTTTGCACCGCGCCGCCCATGCTGGCCATGCGGCAATCGCCGCCGAGCTTTTGGCCGCGGGCGCGGACGTGTCCGCCCGCGACGCCCAGCAGCGCACGCCGCTGCTGGAGGCCGCGCGTGGAGGTCGCCTGGCCACGCTGGAAGTGCTGGCCGAAGCTGGTGCCGGGGTCGGGGCCGTCGATGCGGACGGCCGTGGTGCACTTGCGCTGGCGTGCCTGGCGCATCCCCCCGCGCCGCCGCTGGTGCAGCGCCTGCTGGAGCTCGGGGCCGATCCGCGCGAAGTGGATGCACAAGGCAAGAGCCCGGTTGATCACGCCGCCGCGGCCGGACGCTGGTCGCTGGTGAAGCTGCTCGATCCCGGGCATCCGCTCCCGTCGAGCGTGCAGGCAGCCGACGCCGAGGCCCCGGTGCCGGACCAGGCGCCGCTCTCGCTGCTGCGCGAGGGGCTTCGCGAAGGTCGCTTCGATCAGCTCGGAGACCTGGTTGGCCTGGTGCCTGCGCAGGAGCTCGGTGCGCTTCTGGTGGACGGGGAGGCCCCGGTCTCCGCGGAGCGGATCGACTGGCTGATGGCCCGCGGCGCGGATCCGGAGCCGCGCGCATCGGATGGCGTCCCGGCTGACACCCCGATGTTCCAGCTCCTGGCCAGGGGGCCTGAACAGGTCGAGGCGGTGAGGGCGCTGCTTGCACACAACGTATCGCCGGCCGGTGCCGGCGGCCTCGCGCGGTTCCTGTCCGCCTGCGCCCGCGGCGAGCACGGTGCACGTGGACTCGAGCAGCTGGCGCTCGAACTGTTTGAGCGCGGGGCGGATCCATTCGCCAGCGCGCCGGACGGCGATCCGCCGCTGTCGCTGGCGGTGCGCCTGGGCTGGCTGGAGCTCGCCGGGGCGCTGGCAGCCACCGGCGTGGACCTGGATGCACGCGACAGCCGCGGCATGACCGCGCTGCACCTGGCCGCGGCGCTGGGGCGCGAGCAGGCGCTGCGCGAACTGGTCCGCCATGGCGCCAACCCGGGCATCCGTGCTGCCGACGGGCAGACCCCATTGGGCGTGGCGCTGGCCGCGGGCCGTCGCGACCTCGCCCGCTGGCTGGATTGGCGCGGCTGGAAACTCCCGCGCCGGCCCCTGCAGGCGCAGGACCTGCCAGCGGCAGCGGTGGCCGGAGACGCGGACGCCGTGGGAAAGCTGCTCGACCTTGGTTTTCCGGTGGACACCGTGGACGCCCAGGGCTGCTCGGCGCTGCTGCGGGCGGCCGGCGGGGGGCACCTGTCAGTGGTTGAACTGCTGCTCGAGCGCGGCGCCGACGCGCAGCTGGCCGCGCACACCGGCGCGACGCCGCTGTCGGCCGCGGTCAGCATGGGGCATGTCGAGATCGTCGAGCGGCTGCTGGCTGCCGGCGCGGCGCTGGAGCAGCGCCTGCCCGGCGAGGTGACCGTGCTGATGCTCGCTGCCGCACTCGGGCTGCCGGAGCTGTGTGCACGGCTGCTGGCGGCCGGGGCCGATATCCATGCCACTGATGCCCAGGGGTTGACGCCGATGCACTGCGCCGCCCTGTACGGATTCAGCTGCCGCGAGCGTGCCCGGCTCATGGCCCTGTTGGACACCCTGCTGCTGGCCGGGGCCGAGCCCGATGCCGCGGATGCCAGCGGGGTGACTCCGCTGCTGCTGCTGCTTGGCGCGCGGGCCGAGCCCGGCGCAAGCTGCGACGAGGAGGTCGTGGGCGAGGCGGTGGCGCAGCTCCTGGATGAAGAGGTGTCGCTGGAAGCGCAGGATGCGCGCGGATTCGGGCCGCTGCACCTGGCCAGCCTGCACGGCCTGCTCCAGCTCGCCCGCCGCCTGCTGCGCGCGGGCGCCGACCCGGACCTGCGCGACACCCTCAACCGCACGCCGCGCGAGATCGCGGTGATGCGCGGCTTCGTCGATGTGGCCGCCGAACTCGCCCCCGCCAACGCCCAGCCGGGCGTCTCCATGGCCCGCTTCCTGCGCGACTAGCGCGGCGCGCCCTTGCAGTGCCGGCTGCGGCGCCGGGTCAGGTTGAAGCGTTCCGACCCTTCACGCACCATCGTGGCCCACATCCAAGCAAAAGGGATTTGCCATGTTTCGCAGGCTCGCCGTCATCGCCGGGGTCCTGCCGCTGCTGCTCGCGGCCGGCCTCGCCGATGCCCGGACCCTGGAGGAAGCGCGCGAACAGGTCGAGATGAGCATGCTCGTTCGGGGCCACGTGGACATCGATCGCCAGGGGCGCATCACGGGCCACGAACTGGAGCAGGCCGAAAGCCTGCCCGCCTACGTGGTCGACATGGTGGCCGCGGCCGTGCCCCGGATGCGGTTCGAACCAGTACTGGTGGATGGCGAGCCCGTCCTGGCCCGGGCGAAGATGACCTTGCGGCTGCTCGCCAAACCGGATGGCGACGATGTCCACCTCAGCATCCGCAGCGCCCACTTCGGCGACGAGGACGCGCTGCCGGACGAGGAGCGGGTGCGGCCGGTGCGGATGAGGCCGCCGTCCTATCCGGAGGACATCCTGCACCTGGGTGGCGCGGGTGATGTGTACCTGGTGCTCAAGATCGGCCGGGACGGTGCCGTTGAGGATGTTGCGGTCGAGCAGACCAACCTGACTTCGCTGGGCACGGCGCGGGAGATGGAGCGGATCCGCGATGCCCTTGAGAAGGCCGCGGTCAGGCAGGCGAGGAGGTGGCGCTTTGCGCCGCCGACGGCTGGCGAAAATGCCGACGCCCCGCATTGGGCCGTGCGCGTGCCGGTGCAATACCGGCTCGGTGGTCACCCCGAATCTGCCTATGGCCAGTGGGTGGCCTACCACCCCGGCGAACGTGCAGCGTGCCCGGACTGGTGTGCGCCGGACGCTCCGGGCTTCAGCCCGGACCTGCTTGCGGCGGGTGATGCGCATCCGGCGCAGTCCAGGTTCCGCCTGCTGGAGGCGCCGGGCAGCTGAGCCGCGGATCGGGTTGCCTTGCCTCCGAGCAAAAAAACGCCCCGCTCCGGCGGGGCGTTTCCATTTCCGGCTGCGATGGCCGTCAGCGGCGCATCGAGGCGAAGAACTCGTCGTTGGACTTGGTGTTCTTCATCTTGTCGAGCAGGAACTCCATGGCCGCGATCTCGTCCATCGGGTGCAGCAGCTTGCGCAGGATCCAGATCTTCTGCAGCAGCTCCGGATCGATCAGCAGGTCCTCGCGGCGGGTGCCGGACTGGTTGACGTTGATCGCCGGGTACACGCGCTTCTCGGTGATGCGGCGGTCCAGGTGGATCTCGGAGTTGCCGGTGCCCTTGAATTCCTCGTAGATCACCTTGTCCATCGCCGAGCCGGTATCCACCAGCGCCGTGGCGATGATGGTCAGCGATCCGCCTTCCTCCACGTTGCGCGCGGCGCCGAAGAAGCGCTTGGGCCGGTGCAGGGCGTTGGCGTCGACGCCGCCGGTGAGCACCTTGCCCGAGCTGGGCACCACGTTGTTGTAGGCGCGGGCCAGGCGGGTGATGGAGTCGAGCAGGATCACGACATCCTTCTTGTGCTCGACCAGGCGCTTGGCCCGCTCGATCACCATTTCGGCGACCTGCACATGGCGCGCGGCCGGCTCGTCGAAGGTGGAGCTGATCACCTCGCCGCGCACGCTGCGCTGCATCTCGGTGACCTCCTCGGGCCGCTCGTCGATCAGCAGCACGATCAGGTGCACGTCCGGGTGGTTGTAGGTAATCGCGCTGGCGATCTGCTGCATCATGATCGTCTTGCCGGCCTTGGGCGGCGAGACGATCAGCGAGCGCTGGCCCTTGCCCTGCGGTGCCATCAGGTCGAGGATGCGGCCGGCGATGTCCTCGCTGGAGCCGTCGCCGCGCTCAAGCTTGAAGCGCTCGCGCGGGAACAGCGGGGTCAGGTTCTCGAACAGCACCTTGCCCTTGCTGGCCTCCAGCGGCTCCTCGTTGATGGTGTCGATGGTGGCCAGGGCGAAGTAGCGCTCGCCGTCCTTCGGCCAGCGGATCCGGCCGGAGAGGTGGTCGCCGGTGCGCAGGTTGAAGCGGCGGATCTGGCTGGGGCTGATGTAGACGTCGTCGGGGCCGGCGAGATAGGACGCCTCGGCCGCGCGCAGGAAGCCGAAGCCGTCGGGCAGGATCTCCAGCACGCCGTCGGCCACCACGCCGTCGCCGTGGCGGGTGAGCACCTTGAGCAGGTGGAAGATCACGTCCTGCTTGCGGGCGCGGGCCACGCCCTCGTGGATCTGCAGCTGCTCGGCGATGTCCATCAGCTGGTGCGCCGGCATGCCCTTCAGGTCGCTCAGCGAGTACTGCGGGAAGCCCTCGGGGACGTTGGGCGGCGGCAGGCGCTGGCCCTGGTCGTTGCCGTCCTGGGGCAGGCCGTCGTCGCGGCCGCGGCCGCCGCGGTCGCGGCGGTTGCGGAAGCGGTCGCGGCGGCCCTGGCGGCCCCCGCCGTCGCGCTGGTGCTGCTCGTTGCGCTGCTGTTGCTGTTGTTGCTGCGGCTGCTTCTGCTCGCCGCCCTGGCCGGACTGGGCCTGGCCTGCGTCCCCGCCAGCGCCGCCGGCGTCGTCACGGCCGGCGCCACCGCCGCCGGCATCGGCCGGGGCGAGGGCGTCGCCGTGCTTCTTCGCCGGCTCTGCGGGTGCCGCCGGCTGGGCGGTCTCGGCCGCCGGTTCGGAGGCGGATTCCGCCTGCTTCGCCGGCGCGTCGGCCTTCACCGCCTTGCGCGCGGTCTTCTTGGTGGCGCGCTTGCGCACGCGGGGCTCGGCGGTGTCGCCGGTTTCGGGGGTATTGTCGGACAAGTGCGGTTCCTCGCTCGCTGCGAGCGCCCGCGGCTGGGGCGGGCGGGGGTGGGAAGGAAGGTCCTTCAAGAAGGGTGCGGCGGGAGAACCCACGCCGGATCACTGCCAAAGCTAGCATCGCGCCGCGCCGGGGACAAGATGGCGCGGCCGCGGGGATGGTGGGAAAGAGGCGCCGCGCCGGGGTTCGGGGCGCGGGCGCCGGCGCTCAGAGCGCCTGGTCGATCATCTTGGCCAGCTGCGGCTTGCCGACCGCTCCGACCTGGGTGGCCTGGACCTGGCCGTCCTTGAACAGCAGCAGCATCGGGATCGAGCGCACGTGGTATTTCAGCGCCGTGGCCTGGTTCTGGTCGATGTCGACCTTGACCACCTTGGCCTTGCCGTCGTATTCCTCGGCCAGTTCGTCCAGGGCCGGAGCGATCATCCGGCACGGACCGCACCACGGCGCCCAGAAATCGACCAGCACCGGCTCGTCGGACTGCAGCACGGTGGCCTCGAATTCTGCGTCGGTGGTGTGGATGACCTTATCGCTCACGGGTTTCTCCTGAATGATGACGGGCGCCCGCGGGTGTGGCGGGCGCCCCGTACTGTTAAACTGGGGTGTTTTCCGGCCAGATCAAGGCCCGTCTCCGGCCCGACCGATGTCCATCCGGGTCCCGGCAGTCTGCGACGCAGACGCCCTCTCGCGCAACCACGCGCATCGCAACGAAGCATTCCCAACGCATGAGCGACAAACCCCTTACCGACATTCCCTTTTCCGAGTTCGACCTGCATCCGCAGCTGCTGGCAGGCCTTGAAGGCGCGGGCTTCGTGCGCTGCACGCCGATCCAGGCCATGACCCTGCCGGTGGCGCTGCCCGGGGGTGATGTCGCCGGCCAGGCCCAGACCGGCACCGGCAAGACCCTGGCCTTCCTGGTGGCGGTGATCAACCGCCTGCTCACCCGCCCGGCGCTGGCTGATCGCAAGCCCGGGGATCCGCGCGCGCTGATCCTGGCGCCCACCCGCGAACTGGCGATCCAGATCCACAAGGACGCGGTGAAGCTGGGGCCGGAGCTGGGCCTGAAGTTCGCGCTGGTCTACGGCGGCGTGGATTACGACAAGCAGCGGGCGATGCTCCAGGAAGGCGTGGACGTGATCATTGCCACGCCCGGCCGGCTGATCGACTACGTCAAGCAGCACAAGGTGGTCAGCCTGCACGCCTGCGAGATCTGCGTGCTCGACGAAGCCGACCGCATGTTCGACCTTGGCTTCATCAAGGACATCCGCTTCCTGCTGCGCCGCATGCCTGTGCGTACCGAGCGCCAGACCCTGCTGTATTCGGCCACCCTCAGCCACCGCGTGCTGGAGCTGGCCTACGAGCACATGAACGAGCCGGAAAAAATGGTGGTGGAGACGGAATCCATCACCGCCGCGCGCGTGCGCCAGAAGATCTACTACCCGGCCGACGAGGAAAAGCTGCCGCTGCTGCTGGGCCTGCTCTCGCGCAACCAGGGCGCGCGCACGATGGTGTTCGTCAACACCAAGGTGTTCGTGGAGCGCGTGGCGCGGGCGCTCGAGCGCGCCGGCTACCGCGTGGGCGTCCTCTCCGGGGACGTGCCGCAGAAGAAGCGTGAAAGCCTGCTCAAGCGCTTCCAGGCAGGCCAGCTCGAGATCCTGGTGGCCACCGACGTGGCCGCCCGCGGGCTGCACATCGACGGCGTGGAGTTCGTCTTCAACTACGACCTGCCGTTCGATGCCGAGGACTACGTGCACCGCATCGGCCGCACCGCGCGGCTGGGCCGCGAGGGCGACGCCATCAGCTTCGCCTGCGAGCGCTATGCCATGGGCCTGCCAGACATCGAGGCCTATATCGAGCAGAAGATCCCGTCCGAGCCGGTGACCGAGGAGCTGCTCAAGCCGCTGCCGCGCAAGCCGCGCGCGGCTGGCGAAGCCGATGGCGAGGGCGAAAGCGTGGGCGAGATCTTCCGCGAGGCACGCGAGCAGCGCGCGGCGGAAGAGGCGCGGCGCGGCGGCGGTCGCCCGGCGGGCGGCCGGTCCGGTGGCCGCGGTGGCGACGGCGAGCGTCGCCGGCGTGCCCCGCGCGATGACCGCCCGGCCCGGCCCCAGGGGGAAGGCGGACCGGCCGCGGACCCGGTTCCCGCGGCCGAAGGACAGGTGGCCGGAGCGTTGACTGCTGAAGCACCGGCCCCGAGTGAATCCGCTGCGGGCGCGGGCCCGGATGAGGCCCCGCGTCCACCCCGTCGCCGCCGGCGTCGCGGCGGTCGCCGCGGCCAGGGCCAGGGCGAAGGCAGCCGCCAGGCCCAGGCCAATGCAAGCAGCCAGGAGTCGCAGTCCGGCGAGGGCAGCAGCCAGGCTGATGCGCCGGCCGGCGGCGAACGCCAGGGTCCGCAGGATGATGCCGCGCGCCCGCCGCGCAAGCGCCGCCGCCGTCGCGGTGGCCGTCGCGCGAACGGCGGTGAAGGCGCCGGCCAGGCTGCGGGCGAGCGGCAGGATGGCAATGGTCAGCAGCCAGGCCAGGGCCGCGGTGAGAAGCCGGCCCAGTCGCGCCGGGCTCCGGAACAGCCGGCGGCTGCGGCTGCCCCGGCCAAGGCTCCAGCCAGCGAGCGGAAGGGACCACGTCAGGTGCCCGCAAAGGCGCCCGCGCCCGCTGCCGCGCCGCCTGCTTCAGGCGGACTGATCTCGCGCATCGGCCGCGGCCTGAAGAAGCTGGTCTCCCGCGATCCGGCCTGACCCGGATACCCCGATCGCCTGGCGCCAAGGCGCGCCAGCGCGATCACGGCGCATGGCGCCCGCGCGGGAGACCTGCGCCCGCGCGGATCTCCGCTAAGCTTCTGCCATGTCCCCCGACCGTCCCGCACGATGAGCGTCCTGCGCTTCGACAACGTCAGCAAGCAGTACCCCGGCGGCCATGCCGCGCTCTCGGAGGTCAGCTTTGATGTCGGCGAGGGCGAGATGCTGTTCGTCACCGGGCATTCGGGGGCGGGCAAGAGCACGCTGCTCCGCCTGGTCCACCTGGCCGAGCGCCCCACGCGCGGCGCCGTGCTGTTCGGTGAGCGCAATCTGGCGCGCGTGCGCGGCCGCCGGGTGGCCATGCACCGGCGAGACGTGGGCGTGGTGTTCCAGGACCACCGCCTGCTGACTGATCGCAGCGTGTTCGAAAACGTGTCGCTGCCGCTGATCCTGCGTGGAATGCGCCGCGGCGACATCGCCAAGCGCGTGCGTGGGGCGCTCGAACGGCTGGGCCTGGGAGCGCGCGAGCGCGCCCTGCCAGGTGAGCTCTCCGCCGGCGAGCAGCAGCGCGTGGGGATTGCCCGCGCCATCGTCGGGGAGCCGCGGCTGCTGGTGGCTGATGAGCCGACCGGCAACCTGGATCCAACGCTCGCCGCCGAGATCATGGCGCTGTTCGAATCGCTCCCCGGGCGCGGCACCAGCGTGCTGGTGGCCAGCCACGACCTGGCCCTGGTCAAGCGGATGAAAAAGCGGGTGCTGGTGCTCGACCACGGGCGCCTGGCCGACGACATCGCCCCGGAGGACCTGGCCGATGAGTGAGCAGCGCGCAGCCGCGGCGCCCGCCCGCCGTTCGGGCCTGGGCACCTGGGGCGACCACCACCTCTACAGCTTTGTCTCCAGCCTCGGGCGCGTGTTCCGCCGCCCGTGGGCCACCGCGCTCACCATTGGCGTGATGGCGGTGGCGCTGGCCCTGCCGCTGGGCCTGTGGCTGGTGCTGGACAACGTGGCGCGGCTTTCGGGCAGCGTGCAGCAGTCGCGCGAGATCAGCGTCTTCCTGCAGCCCGACATCCCGGTCCCCGAGGCGGAGGTCCTCGCCGCAAACCTGGGCGAACGCGCCGACGTGGCCTCGGTGGAGCTGCGCACGCCCGAGCAGGGGTTGGCCGAGCTGCGCGAGCGCGGCGGGCTCGGCGAGGCGATCGATGCCGTGGGCGACAATCCGCTGCCGGTGCTGCTGGTCGTGGTGCCCACGGACGACGGCGCCGCGCTGGCCGAGGCCCTGCGCGGCCTGCCGGAAGCGTCGCTGGTGCAGCACGATGCCGAATGGCGGCAGCGCCTGGACGACTGGCTGCGCTTTGGCGGCCGGGTGGTCCTGGTGCTCGGGCTGCTGCTGGGCCTGGGCGCCCTGCTGGTGGTGGGCAACACGGTCCGCCTGGACATCCAGGCCCGGCGCGAGGAGATCGGCGTGCTGCAGCTGCTGGGCGCCACCGATGGTTTCATCCGCCGCCCGTTCCTGTACCTGGGCGCCTGGTACGGGCTGGCTTCCGGTGCCCTGGCGCTCGCGGTGCTGGCGCTGGTTGGCCTGGCCCTGCGCGAACCGGTGGCCGGGCTCGCGGCAAGCTACGGCAGCGGGTTTGCCCTGCACGGCTTTGCGCCTTTGCACGTGCTCTTGGTGCTGGTGGGTTCGGGGGTGATCGGGTGGCTGGGCGCCAGCGTGGTCACCGGCCACTTCCTGCGCCAGACCCGACCGGTGGATACCTGAGCAGATGACCGGTCCCGATCCACACAGCCTGCGCCACGTGGCCAGTGATTCCCCGCGGATCATGGTGGCCGACGGCTCGCGCCTGGTGCGGCGGCTGATCGGCGACGTGCTGCGCGCGGAGCTTGCCAACGTGGAGGTGGTTGAATGCGCGGGGCTGGCCGAGGCGCAGTCGGCGCTGGAGGCGGCGCCGGTGGACCTGGTGACCACCTCGCTGGTGCTGCCCGACGGCGACGGCATGCAGCTGGCGCGCAGCGTGCGCGAGGCGGCCGGCCAGCGCTACGTGCCGGTGATCGTGGTGTCCGGCGAGGCGCAGTCGCACCTGGAGATGCGCCGCTTCACCGAGGACGTGACCGACTATTTCGACAAGGCCCAGGGCCATGCGGCGCTGGCGACGTTCATCCGCGGCTACGTCATGCCCGAGCCGGTGCCGGGCGCACGGGTGCTGTACGTGGAAGACAGCCGGACGGTGGCGGTGGCCACCCGGCGCTGGCTGCAGGCGCGGCAGATGGAGGTGACCCACGTGCTCAGCGCGGAGGAAGGCCTGGCCTACCTGCAGGAGCGCACCGGCACCGACGATGCGCCGGGCACGGACCTGCTGTTGACCGATGTCTACCTCAAGGGCGAGATGAGCGGTCGCGACCTGCTCAAGGCCGTGCGCGGTGAGCTCGGCTACGGCAAGCGCCGGCTGCCGGTGCTGGTGATGACCGGCGACGACAACCGCATCAACCAGATGGGCCTGCTGCGCGAGGGTGCCAATGACCTGGTGCTCAAGCCGATCGAGGAGCGGCTGCTGGTGACCAAGGCGCTGTTCCAGCTGCGCCTGTCGCGCCTGCCGGCGATGGCATGACGGCGGCCGCCGACCGCATCCGGCTCGAGCCCTCGTGGAAGGCCCGCGTGGGCGACTACCTGCTGCGCCCGGAGATGCAGGCCCTGTCGGCATTCCTGCGCGAGCGGCGCGCGGCCGGCGCCCGGATCTACCCGCCGCCGGCGGACATCTTCGCCGCCTTCGACGCGACGCCGTTCGAGCGCGCCAAGGTGGTGATCCTCGGCCAGGATCCCTATCACGGGCCCGGCCAGTCCCACGGCCTGTGCTTCTCCGTGCGCCCGGGGGTGCGGGTGCCGCCTTCGCTGCAGAACATGTACAAGGAGATCGAGCGCGACATGGGCATCCCGCGGCCGGACCACGGCTATCTCATGCCCTGGGCCGAGCGCGGCGTGCTCCTGCTCAATGCCGTGCTCACCGTGGAGCAGGGCCAGCCGGGGTCGCACCAGGGCAAGGGCTGGGAAGGTTTCACCGACCACGTGCTGGAGACGCTCGACCGGGAGTGCGAGGGACTGGTGTTCATGCTTTGGGGCAGCTACGCGCAAAAGCGCGGACGCATCGTGGACCCGCGCCGGCACCGCGTGCTTCGCACCACGCACCCTTCACCCCTGTCGGCGTACCGTGGCTTCCTTGGCAGCGGCCATTTCTCCGCCGCCAACGCGTATCTTGAGCGGCGTGGGACGGCGCCGATCGACTGGTCGCTGCCATCTCGACAGGCCTTGGAAGGCCTTTGAAAATCAATTGGATACGTTCTTTCGCGTTCCATTTGAAGAACGCTGGGAACTTAACGACCCCGTTAGCAGTCACATGTGAAGACTGCTAAAATAGGCCCATGACACAGACCATGACTTCCCAAGCCCTGGTAACCAACAGCCTCCCTGTGCCGAGCCCCATTGGCTCGCTCGACGCGTACATTGGCGCCGTCTACCAGATCCCGGTGCTCTCGGCCGAGGACGAGCAGGCCCTGGCGCGCCGCTACCGCGACGAGGAAGACCTGGACGCCGCGCAGGAGCTGGTCCATTCCCACCTGCGCTTCGTGGTGCACGTCGCCCGCGGCTACATGGGCTACGGCCTGCCGCTGGGCGATCTCATCCAGGAGGGCAACATCGGCCTGATGAAGGCCGTCAAGCGCTTCGACCCATCGGTCGGCGTGCGCCTGGTGTCGTTTGCCGTGCACTGGATCCGCGCCGAGATGCACGAGTACATCCTCAAGAACTGGCGCATCGTCAAGGTCGCCACCACCAAGGCGCAGCGCAAGCTGTTCTTCAACCTGCGCAGCAGCAAGAAGCGCCTGGGCTGGATGAACGCCGAAGAGGTGAGCACCATCGCCCAGGAGCTCAACGTGCCCGAGCGCGAGGTGCTGGAGATGGAGTCACGCCTGTCCGCGCGCGACATCGGCTTCGACGCACCGGTGGACGATGACGACGAGCGGGTCCCGCCGGCGCCGTCCGCGTTCCTGGTGTCCGACGAAGGGGATCCCGCGATTGCCTATGAGCGCGAGGATCGCCAGGACCATCGCCTGGAGCTGCTGCGCGAAGGCCTTTCGGAGCTGGACGAGCGCTCGCGCGACATCATCCAGCGGCGCTGGCTCAACCCCGACAACAAGGAGACGTTGCAGGTGCTGGCCGACGAATATGGCGTTTCCGCCGAGCGCATCCGCCAGGTGGAGGCCAACGCGCTGAAGAAGATGCGCGCCATGATCGCGGCCTGACCGCATCCACCAGGCAGCAACCACGCAACGGCCCGGCAACCCGGGCCGTTTTTTTGTGCAGCAGCGCGCAATGCGCGCGCGCCCTCACCAGTTGAACAGCACCAGGCTGATGGCCATCGTGCCCATGCCCACGACCAGCCCGTATACGGTCTCGTGCCCCTTGGCATAGCGCTTGGCGGCAGGCAGCAACTCGTCCAGGGCCAGGAACACCATCACCCCCGCGATGACCCCGAACACCGCGCCAAACAGCGCGTCGGACATGTAGGGGCCGAGCACCACGTAACCCACCAGCGCCCCCAACGGCTCGGCCAGGCCCGACAGCATGCAGGCGGCGAACGCATAGCCCTTGTTGCCGGTGGCGTAGTACACCGGCACCGCGATGGCGATCCCTTCGGGCACGTTGTGGATCGCGATCGCGAACGCCAGCGCCAGGCCCACCGTCGGGTCGGAGAGGGTGGCGAAGAACGTTGCCAGGCCTTCCGGGAAATTGTGCGCGGTGATCGCGGCCGCGGTCAGCAGGCCTACGCGCCTGATGTAGGCGGGGTTGTGCTGGCGGAAGAACGGATCATCGGTTTCCAGCCGCTGGTGCGGATTGGGGATCAGCCGGTCGATGATCACGATCAGCAGCACGCCGGCCAGGAAGGCGAAGGTGCCATACGAGAAGCCGCGCTCGCCGAAATCCAGCGCGAACGCATCCACCGACTTGCCCAGGATGTCGGTCAGCGACACGTAAACCATCGCGCCGCCAGCGAACGCCAGGCCGAAGGCGAGCATGCGCGCGTTGGGCGCCTTGGTGGTGAACACCAGCAGCCCGCCCACGCCGGTGGCCAGGCCGGCGGCGGTGGTGACCATCAGGGCGAAGAGGACGTCGGGGGTGAAGATGTCGGTCATGCCGGGCCAGTTCGGGGTCACCGGCGCGACGCCGACGATGGCCGCACCCGGCCATCGGGGCATGCTACCCAAACAGTCGCCCGGCGCGCCATGCCCGGCGCGCGCGGTCAGGCCAGGCGCTGGGCGAGCATGTCCTCCAGCTTGCGCTGGTCGGCCGCGAAGCGCCGGATGCCGTCGGCAAGCTTCTCGGTGGCCATGGCGTCCTCGTTGTGCTGCCAGCGGAAATCGGGCTCCTCCAGCAGCGGTGGCGGATCAGCGCGCGTCCCGTCGTCGGCGAGGCCGCGCGTGACCGGCGCATTCGACGCCTCGAGCTCGCCCAGCAGTTCGGGCGAGATGGTGAGCCGGTCGCAGCCCGCCAGGGCCAGCACCTGGCCGGTGTTGCGGAAGCTCGCGCCCATCACCACGGTCTGGAAGCCGTGGCGCTTGTACCAGTTCCAGATCCGGGTCACGGACTGCACGCCAGGGTCCTCCTGCGGCGTGGCCGGGCGCGCGGCGCCGCTGGCCAGGTGCCAGTCGAGGATGCGCCCGACGAAGGGCGAGATCAGGAACACGCCGGCTTCGGCGCAGGCCACGGCCTGCGCGAACGAAAACAGCAGGGTCAGGTTGCAGTGGATGCCCTCGCGCTCGAGCTGCTCGGCCGCGCGGATGCCCTCCCAGGTGGCGGCGATCTTGATCAGCAGGCGGTCGCGGCCGATGCCCGCGTCCGCGTACAGCTCCACCAGGCGCCGGGCATTGGCGATGGTGCCGTTGGTGTCGAAGCTCAGCCGCGCATCCACCTCCGTGGAGACCCGGCCCGGGATGAGCTTGAGGATCTCGCCGCCGATCGCCACCGCGAGCCGGTCGCAGGCATCGGCCACGCGCGCCTCCCCCTGGCCCTTCGCCGCGGACAGCGCGCCCTCGATGACGTCGCCATAGGCAGGCAAGCCGGCGGCCTTGAGCAGCAACGAGGGATTGGTGGTGGCGTCCTCGGGCCGGAACCGTCCAATCGCCTCGATGTCGCCGGTGTCGGCGACCACGGTGGACAGCTGGCGCAGCTGTTCAAGCTGGTTCGGCATCATTCGCTCCTGCAAAGACCTGCGCCCATTGTCGCACCTGGCCTGCCGTGGCGCCGGACCGGTGCGCCGGGTAGGCTTCGGGCAGGCACACCACCCCGGATCCACATGGCCGACACCGAACTGCGCATCGCGCTGCTGATCGACGCCGACAACGCGCCGGCCAGCAAGATCGAGCCGATCCTCACCGAGCTGGCCCGCCACGGCGTGGCCAACGTGCGACGCGCCTACGGCAACTGGAAGAACCCGCACCTCAAGGGCTGGGAGGACTGCCTGCACGCCTACGCCATCCAGCCGGTGCAGCAGTTCGCCTACACCGCGCGCAAGAATGCCTCGGACATGGCGATGGTGATCGACGCCATGGACCTGCTCTACACCGGCAACCTGGACGGATTCGCGATCGTCTCCAGCGACGCCGACTTCACCCCGCTGGTGATGCGCCTTCGCAACCAGAACATGCGGGTGTTCGGCTTTGGCGAGGAGAAGACGCCCAAACCCTTCGTCAACGCCTGTTCAACCTTCCTCTACCTGGAGAAGCTCGAGGCTGCGGACGGGGAGGGCACCCAGGCCGCTTCCCGGCCCAAGTCCAGCTCCGAGCTGCAGCGCGATTCCCGGCTCATCCACCTGCTGCGCAACGCCGTGTCGGCCACCTCCGATGACTCCGGCTGGGCGCACCTGGGGATGGTGGGCAGCCACATCCGCAACCACACCTCGTTCGACGAGCGGAACTACGGCTATCGCAACCTCAGCGCCCTGTTCGAGGCCACCGGCCTGTTCGAGCTGCGGCGCGAAGGCCAGCTGGTGGAAATCCGGGAGAAGCCCAAGGCCAAGGCCCGGACCAAGCGCGCCCGCAAGAAGGCCGCGGCTCAGTAGAGGTCGATGGGGTCGACGTCGAGCGACCAGCGCACCTTGCGCGCCTCGGGAAGAGCGTAAAGCGCCGGTACCAGCGCGTTGAGCGCGGCGTGCAGCGGAGCACGCCGCGGCGCCGACAGCAGCAGCTGGGTGCGGTAGTGGCCGGCCCGGCGCGCCATAGGTGCCGGCATCGGCCCGTTGGCCTCCACGTCCGACGCCGCCGGATTGGCCGGCTCCAGCGCCCTGCGCCAGTCACCAAGCGCGCGCCGGGCGGCATGCAGGAAGGCCATGGGCGGCTCAGCGTGCTTCGCCTCCGCGCGCAGCATCGCCAGGTGCGCGAACGGGGGGAAGCCCGCCGCCTCGCGCTGGGCCAGCTCAATGTCGGCGAACGCGTGGTAGCCACCGTTGATCAGCGTTTCCAGCAGCGGATGGTCCGGGTGGTGGGTCTGCAGCAGGACCTCGCCGGCGCGCTCGGCCCGCCCAGCGCGCCCGGCAACCTGGATCAGCAGCTGGGCGAGCTTTTCCGCGGCGCGGAAGTCGGCCGAAAACAGGCCTTCGTCGATGCCCACCACCGCCACCAGGGTGAGCCCGGCCAGGTCGTGCCCCTTGGCCAGCATCTGGGTGCCGACCAGCACCCCCGCACGCTCGCCCAGTTCGGCGAACAGCTTCGCGAGCGCATCGCGCCGACGCGTGCTGCCGCGGTCGATGCGCAGAACCGGATAGTCGGCAAAGCGCGCGGCCAGCAGCTCCTCCAGCCGCTCGGTGCCGATGCCCTGCGGCTGCAGGCCCAGGCTGGCGCAGTCCGGGCAGGCCGTTGGCGCGCCCCGCCGGTGCCCGCAATGGTGGCACTGCAGGCGTCGGCCCTGGGCGTGCACGGTCATGGGCCTGGGCTGCTCCGGGCTGGAGCAGCGCGGACAGGCCGCGCTCCAGCCGCAGTCGTGGCATAGCAGCACCGGCGCATAGCCGCGGCGGTTGCGGAACACCAGCACCTGGCCACCGGCGGCCAGGGCGTACTCCACGGCCTCGAGCATCTCGCGCGACAGGCCCGCTTCCAGCGGCCGCTTGCGCACGTCCAGCACCCGCACCCGCGGTGGCCTGGCGGTGCCGGCGCGGCGCGCCAGGCGCAGGTGCGTGTAACGCCCGCTGCGCGCGTTGTGCAGGCTTTCCAGCGACGGCGTCGCGCTGCCCAGCACGATCGGCACGTCCAGGGCGCGCGCCCGCACCAGGGCGAAATCGCGGGCGTGGTAGCGGAACCCGTCCTGCTGCTTGTAGCTGCCGTCGTGCTCTTCGTCGATGACGATCAGCCCAGCCTCCGGGAGCGGGGTGAAGACCGCCGAGCGCGTGCCCACCACCACCCTCGCCTCGCCGCGCAGCGCCGCCGCCCAGGTGCGCGCGCGATCCGCGTCGGCAAGCCCGGAATGGCTCACATGCACGGGCACCCCCAGGCGCGCACGGAAGCGGCCCAGCAGCTGCGGGGTGAGCCCGATCTCCGGAACCAGCACCAGGGCCTGGCGACCGCGCGCAAGGCACTGGGCGATGGCGTGCAGGTACACCTCCGTCTTGCCGCTGCCGGTGACGCCGTCCAGCAGCATCGGCGCGAAACCGTCGGCGGCTCGGATGGCTTCGATCGCCTCGGCCTGCTCGGGGTTGGGCTGCGGGCCCGTGCCCGGCGCCGGGGCCAGCTGCGAGGGCGGCAGGGCGACCTGCTCGGCCAGGCCGCGGCCGGCCAGCGCCCGTGCGGCCGGCCGCCAGCCGGGCATGAGGTCATCCAGCATCGCTTCGTGGCGCACGCCGCCATGGAGGATGCCGGCGAGGTCGCGGGGACGGCCTGCGCGCATCGCGGGCAGGGCGGTGGCCCCGGCTTCAGTGAGGCGCCAGGCCGGTTCACTGGTATCGGGCACCGGTTCGCCGCGGCGCAGGGACGCGGGCAGTGCGGTCGCCAGCACCTCCCCGGGGGGGGCGTGGGTGTAGCGGGCGAGCCAGCGCACCGAATCCAGCAGCTCGCCCTCCAGCAGGGGCGCCGGGTCGATCCATGCCAGGGCCTGGCGCAGGCCGGCCGGATCGACGCCGGCCGGGCCGCAGCCAGCCACGATGCCTACCGCTTCCCGCTGGCCGAAGGGGACGCGGACCCGGCGCCCGATGTCAGCCGCACCGGCCTGGCTGCCGGCGGGTGGGAGGTAGTCAAAGAGGCTGGGCAGCGGCACGGCCAGGGCGACGTGCAGCACCGTTTGGGCATGGACGGGCATGGCCGCCAGTCTAGGGCTTCCGGCGGCCGGAGGCGGGCCGGGGCAGTTGCGAGCCAAAGCTGTGCGCTCGGACACGTTTGGGCCGCAAGCCCCGGTCGGCAAAGGAGATTTGCCGTTATCCACACAAGATGTGGATAAGTCTGTGCATGGCTGGCGGGACAACGCCTCCCGGCCCTTCACATATGCGGGTTTAATGAACTTGGCGAAAAAAGCGCCAAGGCATGTTTCTTTTTTATAATCAACTACTTGGCCGTGAAACAATGCGGTCACATTGGCCGCGCCTGCGTGATGGCGCGCCCTTGTGACATTCCAGTGACGGCTGTGTACAACCATTTCCGCATGGGGGCGCGGCGGATCAACTGCCCGCGGATTGTCAAGCACGCCCGGGGGTGTCGCACTCGCTATGATGCGCAGGCCGATGAAGCCGATCCGATGCCCGTCCGACCCGTGACCGACGCCGCCTCGGCCGCCCCAGCGCTGACCGCCTTCCTGCGCGGCGTGGAGCGGCGCGGCGCGGTGTTCGCGCGCCTGCAGGCCGGCGATCCGGACCAGGGCCTGGCCGCGCTGGCCTCGGCGATGGCCAGCTTCCGCGCCGTGGCCGCCCGCACCCCGTTCAGTGATTGGCCCCGGCGTTTCTGGGCGTTGCTGCTGGCCACGCCGCAGCTGCGTGAACCGGTGGCGGGCGGCTGGTGGCCCGAGGGGTTCCAGGCCCTTGAGCGCACTGGCCGCGGCCCGCGCGCGGCACTGCTGCTGCGGCTGGTGGCGCATGTCAGCGAAGCCGACGCTGCCGCGGTGCTGGGGGTGGGGCGCCCGGTGTACCGGATGGCGCTGCGCCGCGCGTTGCCACGCCGGCCGGATGGAAGCGCGGACGCGGAGGCGTGGCGCGAGCTGGGCGAGGCCGCGCAGCGGGCGCTGCGGGAACTGTCCCCCGAGACCCTGGCCGAACTTGCCCGGCTGCGCCAGGCTGCGCTGGAAGGCTCTGCCTGGACCCCGGCGGCACCGGAGCCCGAGCCGGAGCCGCGCCCGCGACCGCGTTGGCTGTGGCCGGCCACGGGACTGGTTGCCACGGCGGCGGTGGCCGGGATCGTGGCGGTCCAGCTGCTGTCACCGCAGGCGGCGACCCCCGGCCCCGGGCCGGAGGGGATCGTGCGCGAAGAGCTGCCCGCCACGCCGGCGGCCGGCACCTGGGACGCCGACCTGCTGCTGCTCGCGCACCCGGATTTCGAGCTGCTGGCCAACGGCGGGCAGGACCCGGCGATGCGCGATCCGGCCTTCCATGCGTGGCTGGTGCACCAGCTCGAAGGGCTCCCGCCGATTGAAGACCCGGCCGGCGAGGCGGCCGGTCCGGAGGCGGTCGACGACGCGGCCGCGGCGGCGGTGATGCCGCCGGAACTGCAGGAGCACGCGGCGTCCCTGCCGCCGGCGGAAGCCCGGCGCCTGGCCCGGCGCCAGGCACGGCTGCAGGCGATGCCCGCCCACGAGGTCCTTGCATTGCGCGAGGAGGCGATGGCCTGGGACGCACTGGGCCTGTCCCGGCAGCGCGCGCGCCGGGACGCCTGGCAGGCCTGGAACCGGCTGCCGCAGTCCGACCGCATGTTGATGCGTCAGGCGGCTGCCGCTTATGCCGAACTGCCCGCGCAGGATCGCGCCGACCTTGCCGACGAATTCGCCGCCCTGGACGCGCTGGAGCGCAATGGCTGGCAGCTGGGCCCGCGGCTGGGCGCGGACTGGCCGGAGCTGCATCCGCTGTTTGCGCTGGTCCCGGTTGCCCAGCAGGAGGCGCTGCTTGATGTGCTGATGTCGATGGGTGCGGTGGAGCGGGCGGACCTGGCCGTCGTTGCCCAGCGCACGCCCCCGGGCGAGCGCGAGGCCCTGCGCCAGGCGCTGTTGACCACGCCGCCGGGCAATCGCCCCGCATGGCTGCGCAACCAGGCGGGGCGCTAGCCGGGGCCGGCCGCGCGGCTCAGAACGTCAGGATCACGTAGACCGCCACCAGGGCGGCCGTCGTCACCAGCAGGATCAGGTAGGCCAGGCCCACCAGCGCGAACTTCCACAGCGTCATCGGCCAGGACTGCGCATAGACGCGCTTCTGCATCCACAGCAAATAAAGCGGGATCGCAGCCAGCGCCAGCCCGCGCAGCCATGCCAGCGGCGTCAACGCCCACGGCGCGTGCGGTGCCAGCCATGCGCCTGCAAGCACGAGGATGAAGTAGACCAGCAGCACCAGCATCATCCAGGCGTGGCTGTAGAGCGCCACCACCAGGTGCTCCAGGTACAACCGGTTGCAGAACAGGTAGGCGAGCTTGAGCATCACCGCGAACAGCGGCACGGTAATGAACATCGCCATGGGCGCCGCGCCCAGCAGGTCGCGCAGGTAGCCGCCCGGGTCGTTCGCCAGCCGTTCCACGCTGCGTCCCAGGCGTTCCATTTCCTCCGGGTGGCCCGGTTCCCCGGCCGCCTTCGCAGCGGCGTCGCCCGATGCCGCCTGCGGTGCGTCTCCTTCGGCGGGTGCCGGTTCAACCGGCCGGTGGCCGGGGGAGCCGCCGAGCGCGGCGATGCGCGCGTCCGCCGCCCGCTGGATGGCGTTCCTGGCCGAGACCAGGGGGGCGTCCAGCCCAGGCATGAAGGGAGGGAGCTGCGCCTGTACTTCCGCCAGGCCGGTGAGCCACTCCTCGCGCACCGCCTCGACCTCCTCGACCGTCTCCGCCGCTTCGATCAGCTGCACGGCGGCTCCGACCTCCACCCCGAACCGCGACGGTTCGGCCCCGGCCGGCCCGCCGCCGCCGGCAGGAACCAGGAACTGGGCGACGAAGAAGGTCAGCGCGGTGAGGATCACGAACAGCCGCATCGGCGCCACGTAGCGGACCCGGTGCCCGGCCAGGTATTCGTTGGCGATCCGGCCGGGCACCCAGATCCAGCGCAGGGTGCGGAAGATCCGCCCGTCCAGGTGCCAGAACGATTCGAACACCTCCTCCACCGCATGCCCGACATGGCGCACCGGGCTGGCTTCGGGCTGCCCGCACACGTGGCAATAGCCGCCGCGCAGCGCGGTGCCGCAGTTCTCGCATGCGCGCAGCGGCGCGCCGTTGCCGGCGGGAGCGTGGGTGGACTCGGACATGGGCGGCTAAGATAGGGCCCGCCGCGACCCGGCGCCAGCGCCGGGAGCGGACCGGTGCGGCCGTAGTCGCGACCGCCGACCCCCATGCATCCAGTCTCCCGCCCCGTGCACGGCTTTGGCCGCGAGCTGCGCACCACCGCCGTGCTGGCCGGCCCCCTGGTGGCCGGCCACGTCGCCACCGGCCTGATCGGCCTGGTCGACAGCCTGATCGCCGGCCGGCACGGCACCGGCACGCTTGCAGCCGTTTCCGTGGGCACGGCGCTGTTCTGGCTGCCCATCATGATCCCGATGGGCACCCTGATGGCGCTGCCGCCCACGGTGTCGCAGCTCGATGGCGCCGGCCGGCGCGGCGAGGTCGGCGCGGTGTTCCGCCAGGCCCTGTGGCTGGCGGTGGCATTGGGCGCGCTGATGTTCGCCCTGTTGACACTGGCGGTGCACTTGCTCGGGCCGATGGGCATCGCCGAGGCGATCCAGCCTGGCGCCGCCGACTTCCTGCGCGGGATCCGCTGGGGCGTGCCGGCGCTCACCCTCTATTACTGCATGCGCTACCTCAGCGACGGCCTGCACTGGACCTGGCCGACGATGGTGTTCGGCTTTGGCGGCCTGCTGTTGCTGGTGCCGGCCGGCTATGCGCTGACCTTCGGCGCCTTCGGCTTCGCCGGGCGCGGGGCGGGCGGTCTCGGCCTGGCCTCGGCGCTGATGCTCTGGGCACAGGCCATCGGGTTTGCCCTCTATCTCTGGCGCTCGCCACGGTTCGCGCCGCTGCAGCTGTTCGCGCGATTCGACCCGCCCGATGCGCGCCAGATCGGCGCCCTGCTGCGGGTCGGCCTGCCGATCGGCGTCACGGTGGCGATGGAGGGCGGGCTGTTCGTCGGCACCGCGCTGCTGATCGGTCGCCTCGGGCAGCTGGAGGCCGCCTCCCACCAGATCGCGCTCAACATCTCCTCGCTGTGTTTCATGATCCCGTTCGGCGTGGCCGAGGCCACGACGGTCCGGGTCGGCCACGCCCATGGCGGCGGCCTGGGCCGGCTGGGCGTGCGGCGGGCCGCACTGGCCGGGCTGGTGCTGGTGCTCGCCACCCAGCTCGCCAGCGCCACGGTGCTGCTTACCGGCAGCAGCTGGCTGGCCGGACTGTATTCCAGCGATGCGGCCGTGGTCTCGCTGGGCGCCTCCCTGCTGCTGCTCGCCGCGGTCTACCAGATCCCCGACGGCATCCAGGTCATTTCAGCCGGGGCGCTGCGCGGACTCAAGGACACCCGCGTGCCGATGCTGCTGGCGGCGATTTCCTATTGGGCCGTCGGCTTGGCTTGCGGGGCCTGGCTGGGGCTGGGCATGGGATGGGGCCCGCGCGGCATGTGGATGGGCCTGATCGCCGGCCTGTCGGTGGCCGCGGTGCTCCTGGGCGCGCGCTTCCTGTGGCGCAGCGCCCGCCTCGGCCCGCCCCGCGCCTGAGTGACCTCCGGCGGATGTTGGCGCCGGCCCGTGGCGATAGACTGTGCACCATTTTCCGATGCATGCAGGAAGCGACATGAACGAACCTCGCCGCCGCGGGCCGGTAGCGCGGGTGCTGGTGGGCATCTGGGATGCCATGAACTTCACCCGCCGCCTCATCTTCAACCTGATCTTCTTCGCCCTGCTGCTGTTTGTGCTGGCGCTGCTGGCCGCCGGCGAGACCACCAAGCCGCTGCTCGAGCGCACCACGCTGGTGATCGCGCCGCAGGGCCGGATCGTGGAGCAGTACAGCATCGACCCGGTCTCGCGCGCGCTTGCGCGCATGAGCGGTGACCGCAGCAACGTGCAGGTGCAGCTGCGCGACATCCTGCGCGCGATCGAGGCGGCGAAGGACGATGCGCGCATCGAGCGCGTGTACCTGGACCTGGACGGCCTGCAGCCGTCGGGCATCGCCCCGCTGCGGGAAGTGGCCGCGGCCCTGCGCGACCTGCGCGAGTCGGGCAAGCAGGTGGTGGCTTTCGGCCACGCCTACGGCCAGGACGGATACCTGCTGGCCGCCCAGGCCGATGAGGTCTACACCGATCCAATGGCCGGCGGCGTGCTGCTCGAAGGTTTCGCCAGCTACCGCCCGTACTTCGGCGAGGCGCTGCAGGACAAGCTCAGCGTGGATGTGCACGTGTTCAAGGTCGGCGAGTTCAAGTCGGCCGTGGAGCCCTACATCCTCGACGCCGCGTCGCCGGAGGCCAAGCAGGCGGACCTGTACTGGCTCACCGACCTGTGGCAGCGCCACGTGGCGGACATCGCCGCTGCGCGCGGGCTGAGCGCCGGCCAGGTCGAGGCGGGCATCGACGGCATGGCCGACGGCATCGCCGCCCTGGATGGCGACTTCGCCCGCTACGCGCAGCAGCAGGGCCTGGTGGACGGCCTGATGACCCGTGGCGAGGTCGAGGACATGCTGGCCGAGCGCGGCGTGGCGGATGAGGACGCGCCCGGCGGATTCCGCGCGGTCGACATGGAGGGCTATCTCGCCCACGTGGACCGCGACGGTCCCGTGCTCAACCCGCGCCAGGCGCAGGTGGCGGTGGTGGTGGCCGAAGGGGCGATCGTGGACGGCCGGCAGCCCCCGGGTGGGGTGGGCGGCGAGTCCACCTCGGCACTGCTGCGCGAGGCGCTGGAGGATGAGCACGTCAAGGCGGTGGTGCTGCGGGTGAACTCGCCCGGCGGCTCCGCGTTCGCCTCCGAGCAGATCAACCGCGAGGTCCAGGCCCTGCGCGAAGCCGGCAAGCCGGTGGTGGTGTCGATGGGCCACGTCGCTGCGTCCGGCGGCTACTGGATCAGCATGAACGCCGACACGATCTACGCCGATCCCTCGACCATCACCGGGTCGATCGGCGTGTTCGGGATCCTGCCGAACTTCACCCAGACCCTGGACCGCCTGGGCATCCACACCGACGGCGTGGGCACCACCCGCCTGGCCGGCGCGTTCGACCCGACCCGGCCGATGGAGCCGGACGTGGGCCGGCTGATCCAGGCGGGTATCGAGAAGACCTACGCCGACTTCATCGGCAAGGTCGCCGATGGGCGCGACAGCACCCCGCAGGCGATCGACCAGATCGCCCGCGGCCGGGTGTGGAGCGGTGCGCAGGCGCGTGACCGCGGCCTGGTGGACGAACTGGGCGGCCTGCGCGACGCCGTGGCCGATGCCGCCCGCCGCGCGGAGCTGGAGGATTACCGCGTGCGCTACGTTGAGCCCGAACCGTCGGCGTTCGCGCGGTTCCTGGAAGGCATGGGCACCACCCGTGCCGGCGCGCTGCTGCTGGGCGACAGCGCGTTTGCCCGGGCGCTGGCCGTGCGTGCGCTGCCGGAGATGGAACAGCACCTGCGGGTGTTCGAGAACGCGCTGCAGAACCGCCGCGGCGGCGTCGCGGGCACCATGGCCTACTGCTTCTGCGGCCTGCGCTGAGGGCGCCGCCGCCACTGGCGGCGGCCAACGCTCATTCGGAGGCGTGCTCGACCTGGGCGCGCTGGGCCGCCGCCGCATCCTGCACCGTGGCTTCCACCGCGCGTGCCGCGTCCAGCGGCGCCTGCAGCGAGTCGTGCAGGGCGGCCTGCGGCTCCGGCGGGTCGTCGATGGGCGGCGTCTCCGGCGGCGGGGAGCACGCGGCGGTGCATGCGGCGATGATGGCTGCGGCCAGCGGCCGCGCGGTGATCCCGGTCATGTTCCGTTCCTGCGAGGGCCCGGGGGTTATCCTACGCCCACTGCAATGACGGGACGTGTTCGAATGGATCCGCAGCGCTGGCGCCTGGATGGACAGCTTGCACTTGTCACCGGCGGCAGCGCCGGCATTGGCCGCGCCATCGCGCGCGAACTGCTGGGGCTGGGCGCCGACGTGGTGATCGTCGCGCGCGACGGCGATGCGCTGGAACTGGCGCGCGATGAGCTGCTCGAGGAATGCCCCGATGGCGAGGTCCGCGGGCTCATCGCCGACGTGGCCGACGAAGAGCAGCGCCGGGAGATCCTCGACTGGCTGGAAGACCAGGGCCGCGGTCTCAACATCCTGGTCAACAACGCCGGGGGCAACCTGTCCCGCGGGACCACGGAGTATTCCGAGGACGAGTGGCGGGAGATCTTCGAGGTCAACCTGTTCAGCGCATTCGAGCTGTCCCGCTACGCGTTCCCGCTGCTCACGGCGCATCCCGGGTCATGCATCGTCAACGTGGGCAGCGTCTCCGGGCTCACCCACGTGCGTACCGGCGCGCCCTACGGGATGAGCAAGGCGGCCCTGCACCAGATGACCCGCAACCTGGCCGCGGAGTGGGCCGAGGATGGCGTGCGGGTCAACGCCGTGGCGCCGTGGTACATCCGCACCCGGCGCACCTCCGGCGCCCTGTCGGACCCGGACTACCTGGACGAGGTGCTGCTGCGCACGCCCATGGGCCGCATTGGCGAGCCCGAGGAAGTGGCGGCGGCGGTGGCGTTCCTGTGCCTGCCCGCGGCCGCCTACATCACCGGCGAATGCATCGCCGTGGACGGTGGCTTCCTCCGCTACGGCTTCTAGGCCGGCGGGCGGAACACCAGCACCGGGACGGTCGAGCGGGTCAGCACTTCCTGGGTCACGCTGCCCAGCAGCAGCGCGTTGACCCCGCGCCGGCCGTGCGAGGCCATGGCCACCAGGTCGCATCCATGTTCGGCGGCGGCATCGATGATCGCCTGGTCCGGGTGTTCGCTGCCCACCAGCACTGACCTCGCCTCCACGCCCAGGGCGGCCGCGCGCTCCTTGGCCGCCTCCAGGATGCCGCGCGCGGCATCGCGCGCGAATTTCTCGTACTGCTCGCGGGCCTGGCCGTAATGCTCCTCGGAAGCGGCGAAGGCATAGAACGGCTCGACCACGGTGATGAAGGTGACCCTGGCGCCAAGGGCGTGCGCGAGCTCCAGGCCGCGCCCAACGGCATCGCTGGACAGCGGCGAGCCGTCGGTGGGAAGGAGCAGGTGCCGGTATGTCATCGCTCGTCCCCGCGGATGACCAGCACCGGGACGCTGGAGTGGGTGAGGACCTTCTGGGTCACGCTGCCCACCAGCAGCCCGCTGACCCCGCGCCGGCCGTGCGAGGCCATCACGATCAGGTCGCAGCCGCCTTCGCCCGCCGCCTCGATGATCTGGCGATGGGGCTGGCTGCCGGTGACGACCGTGGTGGTGGCCGGCACGCCCAGCGCGGCGGCCTGGTCGGCGGCCGCCTGCAGCGTGCGGTCGGCGGCCTCACGCGAGCTTTTCTCGAAGCTCTCGCGGACATCCGCCAGCAGTTCGGATGACGCGTTGAATGCGCGCAGCGGCTCAAGCACGGTGACGATGCTGGCGTGAGCGCCCAGCTGTTGCGCAAGGCGCAGGCCCTGGTCGATCGCGCGGGCCGAAAGCGGAGAGCCGTCGGTTGGCAGCAGCAGGTGTTTGAACATGAATGGGTCCTCTGGCCGGGATTCGAGAGATTACGCCAAACCCGACCTCAGCCGGGCGGGGCGCTGCAGGTGCTGGCTTCCAGGGTGGCCGCGAGATCCTCGTATGCGGCCCGCAGCGACGTCGCCCCGGCGCCGGGCCCGGCGAACTTCCAGCGGAATTCGGCCTCGCGCACGCGGGTTTCCCAGGCCCGGCACAGCGCGTCCCCCGGCACCGGCTCGCATTCGTCGTGGACCCGCTCGCAGGCCTGGCCCGCGCCGATGCCCGGCAGGCCGCCGATGCCCACCGTCTGCAGCGGGCGACAGTGCGATGGCGGAGAGTCGTCGTCATGGAAGTAGCGGTGGCCGTCATAGCGCACGCACTGGAACAGCGCGGGCGGTTCCACTGGCTCGGGCGCTGGCGCGGCCTGGCCGTCGTCGCCCGCCGGTCCGGCGCGCAATACCGGCAGCGCCTGCGGCTGCAGGCGTCGTTCGGAGACGAAGGCCGGCTGCAGGGTGACCGGGGGCGGGGGATCGACCACGCGGATGCGCTGGGGCCGCCCCTCGGGGCAGGGTGAACCGGCACGCACGGTGATGATGCCGTCGGGTTCGGTGCACTCGTAGACCGTCACCGGCTCGCCGTGCAACGCCGGGATCGCGGCCAAGGGCAGCAACGCAAGCAGCCACGCGTGCCTGGAACTCATCGGATGTCACAGTCCTCGTTCAACCGGGCAGTGATGTCCCGTTCTTCCTCCCGCAGCTCGGCGCGCTCGGTGGGCTGTGCGTTGAACATGCGCCGCCGGATCTCCGTGCGCCGGTCCGTCAGCACGCTGCAGGTGCGTGCCTGCGGCAGGCGGTGGCACTGGTCGCGGATGAGGCCGCCGCCGTACGCGTGGCCGAACCCCGGATGGCGGTGGCCGCGGTGCCCGCGCCGCGCAGGAGGCGGGGGCGCCTGCCGCTGCTGGGGCGGGGTGGTCAGGCGCGCCCCGGGGGACGTGCTCATGCCCGGCGATGCGATCCCCGATTCCCGGCGGCTGGTGACCGGGCGCGGGCCGGGCGCGACGCCAGGCGGGGTCCACGGCGCGACGGGATACCAGACCGGCGCGGGCCGCGGATTGCCGTCCCCGCTGTCGCTGAGGTAGGTCTCACCGCCCGGTGTGGTGCACTCGAACATGGGTCGGGGCGGGGCGCGGACAACCACTTCCGCGGTCGCCGGAGGTGGCGCAGCCGGCGCGGGGGCGGGGGTTGCGGGGCCCTCCGGGCGCGGCGGCGGGTCCTGGGGCCTGGGTATCGTCCGCGCCTGCTGGTCCTCCCCGTCGGCGCAGGGGAAATCCTGGATCGCCACGCGCCCTGCGGCGTCCGTGCAGCGATACAGGGTGACGTCGTCGGCTGCGGCCGGAGGCACCGTACCGGCCGCGGCGACAAGGACCAGCAGCGGCAGCAGCATGCGCATGCCCCCGATCATGCTTGCCCGGCCGCGTTGGCGGAAGCGGAAGGCTGCCACCGGGAGGGCCCTGTTCAGCTTGCAGCCAGCACCCTCGCGGGTTCTCCCGCCCAGTCAGCGCAGCACGGCGCCGGTCAGGGCGTCGCGGATCGTGGTTGGCCGCGCAAGCGATCCGGTTTCCCCCTCCAGCACCGAATCGACCCCATCCAGCACCGCCGGGTCGAACCCCTCCAGCTCGCGCGGGGGCGGCGCGCCGGCTCTGTTGGCGCTGGTGGACACGACGGGCCCGCCGAAAGCCCGGCACAGCGCCGCGGCCGGTGCATGCGCGGTGACCCGCACCGCGACGCCCGCATGGACCCCGCGGATCCACGGCGGGACGGTCGCGGTGGCAGGCATGACCCAGCTGTTGGGCCCCGGCCAGCTGCGCCTGATTTCATCCGCGCGTTCTGGCGGCAGGGCCCCCCAGTCAACCAGCCCATCGAGCTGCGCGACCGAGGCCGCCAGCAGGATCAGGCCCTTGTCGACGGGCCGGCGCTTGAGCGCGAGCAGGCGCAGGGTCGCCCGCTCGTTGGCGGGATCGCAGGCCAGGCCCCACACCGCCTCGGTGGGATGGGCCACGATGCCACCGCCGCGCAAGGCGTCGGCGGCGGCATCAGCATTGTCACGAGGCCTTGCGCCCACCGCGCAGGCCTACCAGGGCGCGTCGTCGGGGGCCGACTTCTTCACCACCCGCTTGCGGCCGGGCACGACCTCGGCGGGAGTGGCCAGGGGGCGTGCCTCTTCCCGGTCGCCGGACAGCGGCCGGCTGCTGGCGCGCTTGGCGGCGGCCTTTTTGGTGGCCTTCTTTGCAGTCTTCTTCGCCCCCTTGCCGGCGGCCTTTTTCGCAACCTTCTTGGCGGCCTTCTTCGTCGCCTTCTTCGCGACCTTCCTGGCAACCTTCTTCGCCGCCTTCTTGCCGAAACCGCGCCGCGCGGGCTTGCCGGTTTCCTCCAGCAGCCGGGTCACCTCTTCCAGGGTGAGCGAAGCCGGCTCGCGGTCCCTGGGGATCTTGCCGTTGAGCCGGCCGTCGGAGATGTACGGGCCATAGCGGCCGTTGAGGACCTGGATATCGCTGCCTTCGAATTCCTTGATGATGCGGTTGCGGGCAATCTCTTCCTTTTCCTCGATCAGCTCCACCGCCCGCTCCAGGGTCACGGTATGCGGATCGTCCTCCTTCTTGAGGGAGGCGTAGGTGGTGCCACGCTTGACGAAGGGGCCGAAGCGGCCGATCCCGGCGCTGACCTCCTCACCCTTGTCCTCGCCCAGCACCCGCGGCAGCAGGAACAGCTCCAGCGCCTCCTCCAGGGTGATGGTGTGCATGGACTGGCCGGGGCGCAGGGAAGCGAACTTCGGCTTCTCCTCGGCGTCTTCGGCAGTGCTGCCAATCGCGGCGTACGGCCCGTAGCGGCCCAGCCGCACGCTCACCGGCTTGCCGGTCTTGGGATCGGTCCCCAGCTCGCGAGCGCCGGTGGCCTGGCTGCGGTCGACGGATTCGATCTTGTCGTCCACCAGCTCCTTGAACGGCCCCCAGAACTGCTCCATGAGCGGCACCCAGTCCTGCTCGCCGCGGCTGACCGCGTCCAGCTCGTCCTCCAGCCTGGCGGTGAAGTCGTAATCCACGTAGCGGGTGAAGTGGCTGGACAGGAACTTGGACACCGCCCGCCCGACGTCCGTGGGGCGGAAGCGGCGGCTCTCCAGCTCCACGTACTTGCGGTACTGCAGGGTCTGGATGATCGAGGCGTAGGTGGAAGGGCGGCCGATGCCGTATTCCTCCAGCGCCTTCACCAGCGAGGCCTCCGAATAGCGCGGGGGCGGCTCGGTGAAGTGCTGGTTGGCGTCCACGCGCTCCAGAGGCACCTTGTCGCCGGGCTTCATCACCGGCAGCTTGCGGCCTTCGTCGTCGTCATCGGCGCCCTTGGTGTCCTTGCCCTCCTCGTACACCGCCAGGAAGCCCGGGAAGACCACCGTGGTGCCGCTGGCGCGGAATCCGTGGTCGCTGCCGGCGGCCAGGTCCACCGAGACCGTGTTGAGGGTGGCCGGCACCATCTGGCAGGCCACGGTGCGCTTCCAGATCAGCTCGTACAGGCGGCGGCCGTCGTCATCCAGGTAGCGCGCCACCTGGGCCGGGGTGCGCAGGGCGGAACTGGGCCGGATCGCCTCGTGGGCTTCCTGGGCGTTCTTGGACTTGGTCTTGTAGAAGTTCGGCTTGTCGGGCACCGAAGCGGTGCCGAAGTCGCGCGCGATCACGTCGCGGATCTCGCTGAGCGCATCGGCCGACAGGCTCACCGAGTCGGTACGCATGTAGGTGATCAGGCCCACCGTGCCCTCCTCGCCCAGCGACACGCCCTCGTAGAGCTTCTGCGCCACCCGCATGGTGCGGCTGGTGGTGAAGCCGAGCTTGCGCGAGGCCTCCTGCTGCAGGGTCGAGGTGGTGAAGGGCGGCGCCGGGCGGCGCTTGCGCTCCTTGCTGGTGACGTCGGTGACGTGGAGCGCGCCGCCGGCGGCCGACGTGATGCGCTGGCGGGCGGCCTCGGCGGTTTCGCCATCGGTGATGGTGAACTGCTCGAACTTCTCCCCGTCCAGGCGCACCAGCTTGGCGGCGAACGGCTGCGCGGGATGGGCGAGCTGGGCGGCGATCGACCAGTACTCGCGGCTCTTGAAGGCCTCGATCTCCTCTTCGCGCTCGACGATCATGCGCAGCGCCGGCGACTGCACGCGCCCGGCCGAAAGCCCGCGCTGGACCTTGCGCCACAGCACCGGCGATAGGTTGAAGCCCACCAGGTAGTCCAGCGCCCGGCGCGCCTGCTGGGCATCGACCAGCGGGCCGGCGATCTGGCGCGGGTTGGCCATCGCCTCCTTGATGGCACGCGGGGTGATCTCGGTGAACACCACCCGGTGCAGGTCCTTGTCCTCGAGCAGGCCGCGCTCGCGCAGGATCTCCACGATGTGCCAGCTGATCGCCTCGCCCTCGCGGTCCGGGTCGGTGGCCAGGTAGATGCCGTCGGCCTTGGCGGCGGCCTTGGCGATCGCCTCCACGTGCTTCTCGTTCTTGTCGATCAGGTCGTAGCGCATCCGGAAGCCGTGCTCCGGATCCACCGCGCCCTCCTTGGGCACCAGGTCGCGCACATGGCCGTAGGAGGCCAGGACCTGGAAGTCCTTGCCGAGGTACTTGTTGATCGTCTTGGCCTTGGCGGGCGACTCGACGATGAGGAGGTTCTTGGCCATTGGTATCCGCTGTGACACCCGCTCCGGCCGTCGGACGCGGGCAGTGTGGACGGAACGCCCGGGGCGGGCCCCGGGCGGTCAGTCAGGTCTTTTAACAGGAATCACGCCCGCTCGCAGGCTGTCAAGCCGGCTGCCCATGCCGCGGGCCCGGGAACGCGGTGCGCATTATGTGCCAAGCGCGCCGCCAATGCCCGCCGCCGGGCGGGGCGCCGGGCCGCGCGGGCCTCAGGAACGGCAGTCTGCGGGCAGATAGTCGTTGGGAAGATCCGAATAGCAGCGCCAGGTCCCGTTGGCGACCGCGTATTCCAGCCAGACCTTGGCGCCGTCGGGCAGGTCGCCGGCTTCATCGCGCAGCGTGATCTCGATCCCGCAGTCGCCATCGGCGGTGCGGCCGACGAACATGGAGCGGTGGGTCACCCCGTTGTAATCGTTGGCGCCGCGGATTTCGCCCACCCCGTTGACCGGGCAGACGCCACGGTCGCGGTGGTGCCACTGGATCTCCAGTTTCAGCTGCGAGGCGGCGATGAGCGCCGAATTGACCTTGCTCTGGCGGATATACGCATCGGCATCGGCGATGCCGGGCGCCGCCATCCCGCCATCCGGGCCTGCGCCGGGCGCAGGCGCCGCCGGGCCGGCCTGGAACGGGCCGGAACCCGCGGGCTGCGGGCTTTCCCCGGGCAGCTGCGCGAAAGCCGGCTGTTGCTGCTGGGGTTGCTGGGGCTGCTGCTGTTGCTGCTGTTGCTGCGCCTGACGTTCCTGGTAGGCGCGATAGGCGGGGATGCCTACCAGCAGGCTCACCAGGATCCACAGGGCGACAAACACCCCCAGGATGACCAGGACGATGACGAGGACTTTCGAGCGACGCTTGGGGGTGGCCCCATCCTGGGACTGTTGCATGGGAATCCTTGTGGGAAGTTGGAGGGAACGGGCGCCTTCAGTGCACCGGCTCGGGCTCGTCGATGAACATCTGGGTTTCCATCCACGCGTAGGCGGCCTCGCTGCCGGGCTGGTTGAACAGCACCATCAGCACCACCCACTTCAGGTCGTCCAGGTCGATGTCGTCCTGGTCCAGCGCCATCGCCCGGTCCACCACCAGCTCGCGCTGGCTGGCATCGAGCACGCCGTGCTGTTCGAGGAACATCAGGAAGCCGCGGCCCTCGTTGTCCAGCCTGTCCAGTTCCGGGCCGGCATACACGCGCACCGGGCCGCCGGCCCGCGGCGCCGGGGAACCGGGCCGTTGCTGGGCCAGGGCGTCGAGCCATTCGAACGCCTTGTTGATCTCGGTGGGGCTGAAACCGGCCTGGAGCAGGCCGGCCTGGAGGGAATCTCGGTCGCGGAGCAGGTCCGCCTCGTCGCTGAAGTAGTGCTCAAACAGGAAGAGCAGGACATCCAGGATGCTTTCTTTCATTGCCTCTGCCTGCGTCCGGGGACGCCTGGTTCAGGATTTGCGGGAGTAACGCCCATGTTCGGCCACCACCCGGCCCTCGAGCTCCATGGCCGGGAGCATGGAGGACAGCCGGGCCGCCGTCAATCCGGTCCGTTCAGCCAGCGAATCCATATCTGTGGGGTCGTGGCCGAGCGCTTCCCACAATTTCTGGTAGTCGGGATCTTCCAGCTGAACGATGCCCGGTGAGGTGCCGGAAGCGGGATGGAGTGTTTCGATGGGGGCGCCGAGCCTGCTGCGCAAGGCGGTTCCCAGGTGGGCCGCCACGGGCGCCAGCGCATCGATCACTTCGCCGGCCGACTCCACCAGCCCGGCGCCGCTGCGGATGAGCCGGTGGCAGCCGCGCGCCATCGGATTATGGATGGAGCCGGGCACGGCGAACACATCGCGGCCGGCGTCGGCCGCCAGGCGGGCGGTGATCAGCGCGCCCGAGCGCGTCGCCGCCTCCACCACCAGGGTTGCCAGCGAGAGTCCGGCGACGATCCGGTTGCGGGCGGGAAACTGCCCGGCGCGGGCTACGGTACCGGGTGGGTATTCGCTGACCACCGCCCCGGAGCGTGCCACTTCCTGCCACAGGGCCCGGTTGCGGGCCGGATAGGGCCGGTCGATGCCGCAGCCCAGCACCGCCACCGTGATCCCGCCCGCCTCCAGCGCGGCGCGGTGCGCGGCAGAGTCCACGCCCAGCGCGAGCCCGCTGGTCACGCCCAGCCCGGACCGCGCGAACGCCCGGGCAAACGCAGCGGTGTTGTCCCGTCCGCCCGCGGTCGGCGAGCGGCTGCCGACCACGGCAACCGCGGGATGCCACAGCAGCGCCGGGTCCCCGGCCACGAACAGCGCCAGCGGCGGCCGGGGCGCGGTGCGCAGCAGGGCCGGGTAGTCGGGGTCGTTCCAGCCCATCAGGTGGTGGCCGGGTTGTTCCAGCCACTCCAGGGTGCGGGCGTCCTCGCGGCCGGACTCGAGCGCATGCGCCTGCTCCGGCGCCAGGCCACAGGCGCGCCAGGTGGCGGCGCCAGCGTCCAGCGCGGTAGCGGCGGAGCCGCAGGCCTCCAGCAGCCGGCGCCGCGGCTCAAGCCGTCCACCGGCGGCGAGCAGCCGCAGCAGCGCGGATCGTTCGCGGGGATCGTTCGTCGGGCAGGTCCGGGTCATTGCCCAAGCCTGACCCTGAAACGGCGACGGCGCCCTCGGGCGCCGTCGCGGTCGAACGTAGGAGAATGCCGCGCGCCGCCGTCGGCGCGCCGGCATCAGTAGGGTGCGTCCGGGTGCTTGAGGTGATAGCCCACCCGGGTCGGCTTGATGCTGTCCATCACCAGCGCGTAGGCGACCTTGTCATAGGTGCGGAACACCATGGCGTGGCCGGCGAACTCGTCCGGCAGGCGCACCTTGTTCTCGAAGAACACGGTGTCCGGGTCGCGATACTCGCCCTTCTCCACCCGGTCCACGGTGTTGGTGCCTTCGCGCCACACCGAGAACACGGTGCCGTTGTCCACGCCCTCGCGCGCGCCCACGGAGATGGCGATCACGTCGCGCGGGCCGCCGCTGGTGAGCATGTCCGCCACCGCCAGCACCTTGGCGCGGCCGTAGTCGAACTGCTGCGCAGGCGGGTGCGGGAAGAACTGCAGGTCGTAGGGCTGGGCGTCGACCGGGATCAGGCGGTCGCCCACGCGCACCTCGTAGCCTTCGTCATCCAGCAGCAGGGTCGAGGCCTGGATGCCGCCTACCTCGCCGCGGGTCACGGTGCCGGCGCCCACGCGCATCAGCTCGTAGCCGAGCACCTCGGTGCCCTTGTCGGGCGTGACCACGTTGGTCCAGAACTGGCGGCTGTCGAGGATCCGGCGGCCGCGGAAGTCCAGGTCGTCGGTGCTGAACAGGTCGCAGCACATGCCGCTGCGCATCAGGTGGTGGTAGCGCACGGTCGGGCGCACCACGCTGAAGCGGTCGCCGGGCTCGGCCTGCAGGTGGCGCACGTAGGCCACCTGGCCCTCGGCGCCGCGCATGCGGTCGTCTTCCAGCCCAACCACGTGCGGCAGGTGCTCGAAGCCGTCCACCACGCGCAAGTCCTTCAGGAACGCCTCGATGTCCGACAGCGCGATCGCGTTGATTGGCGCCGCCTCCTGGCGCGGGCCCGGCTGCACGCGGGCCTCGGCCACGCGGTCCAGGTAGGCCAGGCTGATGACGTCGCCCGGGTAGATCAGGTGCGGGTTCTGGATCTGCGGATTGGCCTGCCAGATCTCCGGCCACAGCCAAGGCCGCTCCAGGAAGCGGCCCGCGATGTCCCACAGCGTGTCGCCGCGGACCACGACATAGGTATCCGGATGGTCACCGCGCACCCCCTGCGCGGCAGCGAACGTCGCAACGGTGAGCAACGACACGGCACACGCCGTGCGAAGCCCTCCGGAAAGGCGCTTAAGGATGCCTGCCATCTAGTTGCTCCCCTTGGGTTTTCCCCTTGCAGCGCGGGCACTATGCCCACAAGCCCATGAAGCGCGCAAGTGTGCCGGGCGGTACAATGACCGCTGTTGCCCCCGGTTGTGATCCACGCCACCTTTTACGCCCCATGGCCCTGCTTCCCATCATCGAATACCCCAATCCGCACCTGCGCGTGGTCACCTCCCCGGTGGCGGCGGAGCGGGTGGCCGACCCTGCGTTCCAGAAGCTGCTCGACGACATGCTGCACACCATGTACGAGGCGCCCGGCATCGGTCTGGCAGCGCCCCAGGTGGACATCATGGACCGGTTCCTGGTGCTGGACGTGAGCGAGGAACGCGACCAGCCGATGGTGATGGTGAACCCGGTGATCCGCGAGCGTTCCGATGAGCTGCGCGTGCACCAGGAAGGCTGCCTGTCGATTCCCGGCGTGTTCGCCGACGTCACCCGCGCCGACGGCATCGAGGTGGAGGCCCTGGACCGCGAGGGCCGCAGCTTCGTGCTGCGGGCCGACGGCCTGCTGGCCACCTGCATCCAGCACGAGATCGACCACCTGGACGGCAAGCTGTTCATCGACTACCTCTCCCCGCTCAAGCGCTCGATGGCGCTCAAGAAGCTGGAAAAGGCGCGCAGGCGCGCCTGACGATGCGGATCGTCTTCGCCGGCACCCCGGAATTCGCCGTGCCCTCGCTGCGCGCCGCCGCGTCGCGGGGCGAAGTGGTGGCCGTCTACACCCAGCCCGACCGTCCCGCGGGGCGTGGCCGCCAGCTCGCGTTCTCGCCCGTCAAGCAGGAGGCGATGGAACGCGGGATCCAGGTGTTCCAGCCGGCCAGCCTGCGGACGGAGGACGCGCAGGAACAGCTGCGCGCGCTGGCGCCCGACCTGCTGGTGGTGGTGGCCTACGGGCTGATCCTGCCGCGGGCGGTGCTTGAGATCCCGCGCTTTGGCTGCTGGAACGTGCATGCATCGCTGCTGCCGCGCTGGCGCGGGGCGGCGCCGATCCAGCGGGCGATCGAGGCGGGCGACGCCGAGACCGGCGTGTGCCTGATGTGGATGGCCGAGGGCCTGGACACCGGCCCGGTGCTGCTCTCGCAGTCCACCCCGATCGGCCCCGAAGAGACCGCCGGAGAGCTGCACGACCGCCTTGCCGAGCTCGGCGCACAGGTGCTTTCCGACGGCCTCGGGCTGCTGCGCGCCGGCATCCGCCCGCGGCCGCAGCCGCAGCCGGAGGAAGGCGTGACCTACGCCCACAAGCTCGACAAGGCCGAGGCCCGCCAGGACTGGTCGCAGCCCGCCGCGCAGCTGGCGCGGCGGGTGCGTGCGTTCCACCCGTGGCCGGTGGCCGAAGCGGAACTGGCCGGCGAGCGCATCCGCATCCACGCCGCGACCGCGCTCGAGGCCGCGCACGATGCCGCTCCGGGGACGGTCCTGGCGGCCGGCCGGGACGGTATCGACGTTGCCTGCGGCGAAGGGGTGCTGCGCCTGCTGCGGGTGCAGCGCCCCGGCGGCAAGGCGATTTCCGCCGCCGATTACCTCAACGCCCGCCGCGACCTTCCTGTCGCCTGAAGCCGGATGAAGACGCCGGCCGGAACCGATACCCGGGTGTCCGCGGCGCGGGTGCTGGATGCGGTCCTGCACCGGGGGCGCTCGCTGCGCATGGAATTGGCTGCTGCGCTGCCGAACATTCCCGATCCGCGTGACCGCGCCCTGGTCGAGGCGATCTGCTTCGCCGCGCTGCGCAACCGCGCCCGCTACGACGCGGCCCTTGCCGCCTGGATGCCGCGCCCGCTGCCGGCGCGCGAGCGCGTGCTCAGGGCGTTGCTGCACGCGGGCTTCGCCCAGCTCGATCCGCTGCAACTGCCCGCCCACGCGGCGCTGGCCGCCACGGTGGAAGCGGCGCGCGCGCTGGGCCGGCCGCGCCAGGCAGGGTTGGTCAATGCCCTGCTGCGCCGGGCCCAGCGCGAAGGCCTGCCGCCCGCCGATCCCGCGGCGGCGTGGCCGGACTGGCTGCTGTCCCGGCTGCGCGCCGACTGGCCCGCTGACGTGGATGCGGTCGTGGAGGCCAGCGCCACCCCCGCGCCGATGTGGCTGCGGATGAACCGGCGCCAGGCCAGCCGCGATGCGTACCTGGAACAGCTGCAGGCGGCCGGCATCGAGGCAACCGCGCCCGAGGGCCTGCCGGACGCCCTGTGCCTTGCGAAGGCGGCGCCGGTGGCCGCGCTGCCCGGGTTCGGCGAGGGAGCGGTGTCGGTGCAGGACGGCTCGGCGCAGCTGGTCGCCGATGCGCTGGCGCCGGCCGCCGGCGCGCGCGTGCTCGACGCCTGCGCCGCGCCCGGCGGCAAGGCCGCGCACCTGCTTGAGCGCCACCCGGCGCTGCGCCTGCTGGCGCTGGACGTCGATCCACGGCGCCTGCAGCGCATCGCCCAGACCTTCGAGCGCCTGGGCCTGGCCGGGCAGGCGGCGCTGCAGGCCGCCGATGCCGCCGTTCCCGGCGACTGGTGGGATGGCGGGCCGTTCGATTCGATCCTGCTCGACGCGCCGTGTTCGGCCACCGGGGTGGTGCGCCGGCAGCCGGATGTGCTGGTGCATCGGCGCGAAGGCGATGTCGCCGCGCTGGTGACGCTGCAGGCGAAGCTGCTGGACGCGCTGTGGCCGATGCTCGCCCCGGGCGGGACGCTGGTCTACGCCACCTGTTCGATCCTGCGCGAGGAGAACGCGCGGCAGGTGGAGGCCTTCCTGGCGCGCACGCCGGATGCCGTGATTGAGCCGCTGGACGCGCGCTTCGGCCGCGTCGACGGCCCGGGCCGGCAGCGCCTGCCGGGCGAAGAAGGCATGGACGGCTTCTTCGTCGCCCGGATGAGGCGCGGCTGAGCAGGGGGTTCGCGTACCGGGGCATCCTTGCCGCCCCAAAAAGACTTCACTCGGTACGGTCATGTTGCGATGGGCCCTTCACGCACGAATAAGACCACTGATACAAGAATCCCCGCCATTTGGTGGCTGCTGGGTGTCCGGAGTCCGGCGGGCCAAATGACTCTGTGGGCTCCTCGTGTTTCATCCTGAGTGAAAAAATATGACCGTCTCCGCTCCATGGCTGAGCATTCTGATTCCGGCACACAATGTGGAGCGGTATCTGGCCGCCTGCCTCGCGTCGATCCATCGGAACCGTGCAAGCGGGGTCGAGGTGGTGGTTCTCGATGACGCATCCACTGACAACACCAGAGGGTTGGCGTTGCAATGGATGCGCAGTTTCCCCCAGTGCCGCCTGTTGGACGCGCCCCGGAACGTCGGGGTTGCGGAGGCCCGCAATATCCTCCTCGCGCAGGCCAGGGGCGATTACATCTGGTTCATCGACTCCGACGATGTGCTTTTGCCCGGTTCGCTGCTGCGGCTCAAGGCGATCGTGGACGCGCGGGTCCCGGATCTGGTCATGTGCGATTTCGTGTCCTTTCGATCGGAAGATGACGGGCCGCGCGGATTCTTACGCGCCTCCCGGAAACGTACCTTTCGGGGTTCCCGGGGCCCTGGAGCCGGCATGGATCCACTGGTATCGGGACTGTTTGCCAATCGTCAGCTTCATTTGTGGTCGAAGATTGCCCGGAAAGAAATGTTTGAAAATGCCAGATTTCCTCCAGGGAAGGTCTTTGAAGACAATGCAGTGATTCCAGCCATTCTGGCTGGCGTGGGGTCTTATTATTATTCTGCGGAAGCGTGGGTCGGGTACAGGCGCAGGCCGGGCAGCATCATGTCGACGATCGGTGGAAAGTCCGTAAAGGACTTCCTCGATTCCATTGAAGGCTTGCGGCGCGGGGTTTTCCCCTTGATCCGGTCCCCTGAAGCGCGATTTTCACTGGATTATTTTTGCCTGCGAGGCCTTCAGTGGGCGTTGAATCGGATCGAGCGCGGTGATGAGGTTTCGCGGCTCCATTGCGCAAAGGTTTTTCATCGGATGTTCCCGGATGGCTTGGAGAGCGTTTTCCGGGAGTGCGTCCGCCGGGGTTGGCTCCTTAGAGCCTTTCGCTTGAGAGGGGCGGTGAAAGAAATGCGCTGCTTAGGGAAGTGTCTTGATTAACGTTTCTGAGCTTTTGTTGTTATGATCACTCATAATGACTGCGCCGGGCTGAGGTGCAGCCCGGCGCAGAGAGGGTTATGCTTTTTTCGGTTTTGCGTTGCTGGTTACGGCCATGACCACCACCGTTGATCGGTTTTGCCGTTGCAATTCCATTGATATACAGTGCCGACGCCTGTTTGGATGGCCAGACATTTTTCACTAAAAACATTCGTGAGGGATGTGATTTTTAACGAATCTTCCGGGTAGTGATTATAGGTGCTATTAAAATGCCACCGTTGAGTTTGATTAGTGCTGCACGGCCTCTGAATGGCCCGAATTCCGTCTGCCCCGGAGGCGGTCTGCAGGTCGAGACACATGTTGGTTGCCTTGTTTCGTAACCTCAAATGTGAATATCGCATATGTTCATATTGCCAGAGTTGTATCTCAGCTCCGGTGCAACTTTGCAATTCCACAAACGCGCCTGAAGTAGAGGATACAGGCGCAAGGCAGTGTTGAAGTTGAAAGTTCTCGATCGTAGTTGATGACGAGGCCACTGCCGGGCCCGTGCCAAAGCCCGCAAGAATCATACAGAAAACAATCCGTTTCATAGCCAAACCCTCCATAGTTTTTGGTGCCCCCCTATTTCACTGTTAGCACTCTGTCAGTTCCACAGTCAATGACTTTTAGAGTGAGGTGCAAATCTGGGGATCACAAGACGCGGAGTCGCGCCACTCGCTGGTAGTTGTCCATCCAATAGCGGTCAGGCGAGCTGCCTCCATGCATTGATGACTTTGCTAACCGGAATATCCGCCACTCGTGCGCAGCCCTCGGACTCGCCGCCCAGGGTGGTGATGGGCCCGGGACCGATCGGGCGCCACAGCGAGGGCGGGGCGGCGCCGAACAGCACCACCAGCGGGCAGCCCAGCGCGGCGGCCGCGTGCGCCGGGCCGGTGTCCACCGAGACCATGCCGCGGGCCTGCTCCAGCAGCGCGAACAGGCGCGGGATCGGCAGGTCGTTGGCCAGGTTGCGCACCCGCGGATCGCCGCCGGCGGCCTGGCGGATGTCCTCCAGCACCTCGTGCTCGGCCGGCGAACCGCACAGGATCACCCGCGCCTCGGGCATGTCCTCCAGCACCGCGTGCGCGACCGCGGCCCAGTGTTCAGCCGGCCAGTGCTTGGGGTGGTCGGCGGTCATGCGCTTGCCGCGCTTGTGGGTGCGCTTGTTGCCAGGCTGGAACAGCACCAGCGGCGCCTCCAGGTCCTGTTCCTTCCGCCACTGCGCCAACTGCGCGCGCGCCTCCCCGGTCACCTCCAGCCTTGGCAACCGGAACGGCGCCGGGTCGGGGTCGTGCCCGGCATAGCGCTGCGCAGGATCGCGCACCCCCAGCTGCAGCCAGCGATCCGGCCACAGCATCGGGGTGGCCATTTCTTCCGGGGTGCGTTCAACCAGGTCGTCGGGGTGCACGCCGCCGCGCTCCAGCAGCCGCCGCATTTCGCGGTCGGGGTCGCACAGGTACACCGGGCCGCGTCCGCGCTGCTTCAGCCAGCGCACCAGCTCCCACTGGCTTGGGCACAGCAGGTACGGCGTCTTGCGGCTGGTCACCAGCTGCAGGTGGCCCACTTGCGGCACATGCGCGAGCACCCCGGGCGTCCAGCCGCCGGAGCTGACCACGTCCACCACGCCGTTATGGCGCGCGGCCACCAGCCGGATCAGCGTCGCCAGCATCACCATGTCGCCCATCGCGCCGCAGCGCACCACCAGCGGCGGCGCGTGGGGTTGCGCGCTCACCATCGCAGCGGCCTGCGTGCGACTTCCGGTCCAAGCCTTGCCATCAGGGCCCGTGCCTCCTGTACGTCCACGTATCGAATCCTCAGCGGCGCCGAGGCCGAGCGCGCCCCGGCGGTGTCGAACCACACCGAGGCCATGCCCAGCCACCGGTCCAGCGGCCCCTGGCGCAGCTGCAGCGCCTGCAGCTTGCCGATTTCGGCGAACCGCCAGTGTCGCGACCACCAGCCCTCGCGCACCGCCACCAATTGCGCGTCCACGCAGAAGCCGGTGCGCCGCGCATGCTGGCGGGCCACGAACGCACTCCAGGGGATCCACAGCAGGCCCGCCAGCCCCCAGGCGCCGAACCGCCAGCCTGCCGCGGCGGCGAGCACCAGCGCGAACACGGTGCCGCCCAGGGACAGGCGCAGCCAGGCCAGCCGGTGCAGGCCCCGCCAGCCCCCGGGTGGCCAATCGGCCTGCGGCAGGAGCTGTCGCACCAGCTCGTCGCAGCGGTCCGGGGTGGCCACCGGCGCCAGCTCGGACAGGCCGCGTTCCTCACTGCCCTGGCCCACCACGGCCGTGTCCACGCCCAGGCTGCGACGGCCAAACAGCCTATGGGTGAAGCTTTCCACCAGCGTCCAGGCCTGGATCCGGCGCCGCGGCACGCTGTTGCGGCGGCGCGTGAACAGCCCGCGGCTGACGGTGAGCCGGCGGCCGTGCGCGGCGAGCTGGAAATCGTGGTACTGCACCAGCGCCAGCAGTACCGACAGCAGGCGCAGCACGGCCAACGCCAGCACCAGCATGCCCAGTGCGCCCATCACCGCGCCCGTCCAGCCCGGGGCGAAGCTGCCGGCGTAGCCGAACGCCTGGCGCCCGTAGCGGGTCATTGCCTCCGCCATCCCCGCTTCCGGAGCCACCTGCCAGGCCAGCGCGAACGCGCCGGCCACCAGCACCATGCCGCGGTTGGAGATCAGGCCCAGGCGGATCACCTCCGGCGTCGGCAGTCTGAGCAGCAGTTCGCCCTGGCCGGCGGGACCGGCGTGGGAAACGGGCGGGTCGACCGCGATCTCGCCGCCGCGGCGGATCAGCTGTTCCAGCGCCAGCGCCTCGTCCAGCCGCAGCACCTGCATCCGCGCCTCGGGCTTGTCGCCGCTGGCCGATTCCAGGCGCACCTCGGCCACGTCGAACAGCCGGTGCAGCAGGGTCTGGTGCACGGCCACGTCGTGGATGCGGGAAAACGGGATCTGCCGCAGGCTGCGTTCCAGCAGCCCGCTGCGCACGAACAGGCTGTCGCTGCCGATCCGGTAGCGCCAGGTGAAATAGCGCCAGACCGCGCCGGCCACCAGCGCCGCCACCCCTGCGCCCGCCGCGGCGAGCTGCCAGTTGTCCTCGCTGCGCCCGCCCAGCACCAGCAGCGCCACCAGTGGCACCAGGAAACGGCCGATGCTGGATACCAGCACGAACAGCCACGACAGCGGGTGCAGCCGGCGTTCCTCCCCGGTGGGGAGCCCGGCAGCCTGCGCCGCCGCGCCGGCGTGCTCAGGCGTCGTCATCGTCATCGTCGTGCTCGACCTGGCGGGCGAGGTGGTCGCGCAGGCGCTCGGCGTCGCCGGCGTCCAGCCCCGGCACGGACACCGCATGCTGGCGTGTTCCCGCCGTGTGCACGAGCAGCGTGGACAGCCCGAACCGGCGCTCGACCGGGCCGCGCCGGATATCCAGGTGCTGCACGCGTGAGGCCGGGACCCGGGTCTCGCTGTGCCACATGCGGCCGCGCCGCAGGGCAAATCCGTCGCCGTCGAGCAGCCAGCGCGTATAGCGGTATTTGCGCAGCCCCATCCACGCGCCGAAGGCCACCAGCAGCAGCCACAGCGCGGCAGCGCCTGCCAGCAGCGGCCGGTCCAGCGGTGCCGCCGCCACCGCTCCGACCCCCAGGGCGATCAGGGCGGGCAGGCCGATGCCGAACGCTCCGGAGAGCATGAACAGCGGCCGCGCGCGACCCGGCAGCGGCTGCCAGCCCGCATCGGCCGCCAGGCCGGGCTGCGGTGGCTCCGCAATGCCCAGGTCGTCGATCTCGATCATGTGCCCTCCCGCTCGTAGGGGTTGGGTTCATTGCTGCCCACCGGCCGCCAGCGCCAGCGCTTGTAGGTCCACTGGTATTGCGCCGGGTCGCGCCGGGCAATCCGCTCGACCGCCGCATTGAGCGCGGTGGTGGCCACCACCGGGTCGGGGTCGGCGACAGCCGCCGGCGCGGCTTCCACGTGCAGCGCGAACTCGGGGCCGGCGCCGATCCGCTCGCACCAGGCAAACAGCACCGTCGCCCCGGTGCGCGCCGCCAGCCGGCCCATCAGGGTCATGGTCAGCGCGTCCATGCCGAAGAAGGGCACGAACTCGCCGTCGCCCACCTTGGGTTGCTGG
The DNA here is from genome assembly GCF_001717465.1 of Luteimonas sp. JM171. Classification (NCBI taxonomy): domain Bacteria; kingdom Pseudomonadati; phylum Pseudomonadota; class Gammaproteobacteria; order Lysobacterales; family Lysobacteraceae; genus Luteimonas; species Luteimonas sp. JM171. The sequence goes on from NZ_CP017074.1 coordinate 1,406,617, forward strand.
TCGGGCAGGATCCCGGCCACCCCGCCGCCCTTGAGCAGCTTCAGCAACTGGCGGACCGCCGCGGGGCCGTCCGCCCGGACCTGGGTGACGCGGTCGGCCGAATCTGCCCGCACCCGCCGCAGGAAGGCCTCGCCCACCTTCGATTCCGGCGGCCGGTACAGCACCGAGATCGGCGTGCGCCAGGCCAGCCACTGGTTGAGCAGCTCCCAGTTGCCGTAATGCGGCGCCGCCACGATGACGCCGCGATCCGATGCCAGCGCGGCGTCGAACAGCTCAACCCCGGTGGTGCGGGTGATCAGGGCCAGGTTGTCTCGATGGGGCCGGGTCCAGAATCGCAGCGTCTCCAGGAACTGGCGGGCCGTGGTGCGCAGGATCTCGCGATGCCATTCCTCGCGCTCGGCGGGCAGCGCCTCGGGATAGGCGATTTCCAGGTTCACCCGTGCCACGTGGCTCTCGCGCGCGTCCAGCCGCCGCCACAGCGCCGCCAGCCCGTCGCCGATGCGGTTGAGCACGGGCCAGGGCAACCGCCCGAGGGCGGCGGCTGTGGCGTAGAGCAGGGCGGAGGCGAACCGGGCCATCGCGCAAGTCTAGCGTTAGGATGGCCGGGCCATGCTTGCCCTGATCCAGCGCGTCACCCATGCCAGCGTTACCGTCGGCGACGAAACCGTCGGCGCCATCGGCCCCGGCCTGCTGGCCCTGGTGGGGATCGAGCCGGGCGATGGCGACCCCCAGGTCCAGCGCATGGCCACCCGCCTGCTGGGATACCGCGTGTTCGCGGATGCGCAAGGCCGGATGAACCGGTCGCTCGCCGATACCGGCGGCGGGCTGCTGCTGGTCAGCCAGTTCACCCTGGCAGCGGACACCTCCTCGGGGATGCGGCCGGGCTTCAGCACTGCCGCCGAACCGGCGTTGGCGGAGCGGGTTTTCGACCGTCTCGTGGCGCGCTGCAGGCAAACGCACGCCGGGGGGGTGGAAATCGGCCGGTTCGGGACCCATATGGTGGTGAACCTGGCCAATGATGGCCCGGTCACGTTCCTGCTCCGGGCCTGAACGGCCCGTTGGGCAGGTGCCCCTTGACCCATCCCGCGCCGGCAGGAGGCTGGACCGGCTGGTATAATTAGGGGTTCCGTTTTTTTCCACTTTCAGGTAGCGCATTCCTTATGGCCAACGAACGACCGGCGGCTCCCCAGTCCGACATCAAGCAGCTGATCAGCAAGGGGCTGGAGCAGGGCTACCTGACCTATGCCGAGGTCAACGACCACCTGCCCGACGATCTGGTCGATCCGGAGCAGCTGGAAGACATCATCGGCATGATCAACGGCATGGGCATCGAGGTCCACGAGACCACGCCCGATGCCGAGCAGCTGCTGCTGGCCGGCGAGTCCGACGGTGGCCGCGACGTGGACGACACCGCGGCCGAGGAGGCCGCCGCCACGCTGACCGCCCTGGACGCCGAGGGCGGCCGCACCACCGACCCGGTGCGCATGTACATGCGCGAGATGGGCACCGTGGAGCTGCTCACCCGCGAGGGCGAGATCGAGATCGCCAAGCGCATCGAGGAAGGCCTCAACCAGATGCTGGCCTCGCTGGGCACGTTCCCGTGGACCATCGAGCAGTTCCTCGAGGACTACGCGCTGCACAAGGAAGGCAAGAAGCGCCTGCCCGAGATCATCGCCGGCTTCAACGACTACATGCTTGAGGAGCTGGCCGCCGCCGCCGAGGAGGAAGAGGAGGCGGAGGAGCCCGCGGTGGACGTGGCGGTTGATGAGGACGCCGAGGCCGACGAGGACGTCGACGACGAGGACGACGCCAAGGAAGAGAAGGAGGCCGCGCCCTCCGGCCCCGATCCCGAGGAGATCGCGGCGAAGGTGGACGAGCTGGCCGCCGTGTACGCCAAGTTCGAGCGCGCCTACGCCAAGCACGGTCCCGAGCACAAGACCGTGACCAAGCTGCGCGAGGAGATGGCCGCCGCGTTCCAGATCTTCAAGCTGCCGCTGCCGTACGTGGACGTGCTGGTGAAGCGGCTTCGCGACGCGGCCAACGAGGTGCGCGGCCACGAGCGCCAGGTGCTGCACCTTTCCACCCGGGTGGCGAAGATGCCGCGCCGCGATTTCCTGCGCGTGTGGGACGGCAACCAGACCAACCTGGGCTGGGTGGACGAGATGCTCAAGCGCAAGCAGAAGTGGGCATCCGGCCTGCGCGAGGTGAAGGACCAGATCATCGCCGAGCAGCAGGCGATGGTGGACCTTGAGAAGGCGATGCGGGTGACGCTGCCCGAGCTGAAGGACATCAACCGCACGATGGCCTACGGCGAGGCCAAGGCGAGCAAGGCCAAGAAGGAGATGGTGGAGGCCAACCTGCGCCTGGTGATCTCGATCGCCAAGAAGTACACCAACCGCGGGCTGCAGTTCCTGGACCTGATCCAGGAGGGCAACATCGGCCTGATGAAGGCGGTGGACAAGTTCGAGCACCGCCGCGGGTTCAAGTTCTCGACCTACGCGACGTGGTGGATCCGCCAGGCGATCACGCGTTCGATCGCCGACCAGGCGCGCACCATCCGCATCCCGGTGCACATGATCGAGACCATAAACAAGCTGAACCGCATTTCCCGCCAGATGCTCCAGCAGTACGGCCGCGAGGCGACGCCGGAGGAGCTGGCCAAGGAAATGGAGATGCCGGAGGACAAGGTCCGCAAGGTGATGAAGATCGCCAAGGAGCCGATCTCGATGGAGACGCCGATCGGCGACGACGAGGATTCGCACCTGGGTGATTTCATCGAGGACACCAACGTGGAGTCCCCGGTGGATGCGACGACCAACATCAACCTGTCGGAGACGGTGCACGAGGTGCTGGCGGGGCTGACGCCGCGCGAGGCGAAGGTGCTGCGGATGCGCTTTGGCATCGACATGAACACGGATCACACGCTGGAGGAGGTCGGCAAGCAGTTCGACGTGACCCGTGAGCGGATCCGCCAGATAGAGGCGAAGGCGCTGCGCAAGCTGCGGCACCCGAGCCGCTCGGAGCAGCTGAGGAGCTTCCTGGATATCGATTGACGGCGACGGGGCTGGTTCTGCCCCGCCGCTTCTCCACCTTTTCCCGTCCCGCGGTTCCGCTTTATCCCCACGGGAAAAGTGCTAGCGTTGCCGGAAGCCCAAAATGCCAGGAGGCACGAAATGAGGGGAGGAGGCCGTTTGCCAGCGGCTATGGCCGCGCTCGCGTTTGCCTTGTTTGCGACGCCAGGCTTCGCGTCTGAGCAAGTCGATCGTCCAATAGAGGCGGAAGGCGCAGAATCCCCGCCAGGGATTGACGCACTGCTTCGCCAGCTTCAGGAGCACGGCGCAGCGCACGGCGTGACAATTGAGAGCATTGGAATCAGTAAAGGCATCCGGACCGGGGTAGAAGATGCGCCCCAGGCTGGAGCGGGGTCCACGACCTGTACCGCGTCAGCGGAAACGGAAATTCCCGGTGGCACGCGCGCCAAGGTCACCGCTACGACCGAGACTTGCGTAAGTGCGGTTCAGATGCTGGAGGTGGCCCTCGTCCCTGCGGCACGGTGAACACCTGGCTTGCACCTGAAAAATAAAATAAAAGGAAGCCCGCGCTGTGCGGGCTTTCCTGTTGTTGGGCCGTTCAGTGGGTGTGGGGCGGCCCGTGGAACGGTGGCGCGGTGAGCTGAGGGGCCCCGCGGCGGCCGGGAGGCCCTTTCGCTCCATGTCCCCCGGCCTCCGCTGCGCTGCGGCCTCCTCCTTTACTTACGCGAAAGGGCCTCCCGGCCACGGCGGAGCTCGGCTCCGGTGGGAGGCGGGAGCCCGTGCTGCAGACCGGCCAGCGTCGTCAACCGGATCGAGCCCGGACCGGCGGCGGGGCCGGACGTGCACGCAGCCACGATTGGGGTCCTGCAATGCTGCTGGCTGGGCGGAAGTGGAGCGCGCAATGGGCGGCGGTCGGGTGGATGTGGTGGTGATCGGGGGCGGGCCGGCGGGGCTGACGGCGGGGATCTATCTCGGACGGTTCCTGCGCAGTGTGGTGGTGCTGGATGCAGGGAACAGCAGGGCCCGTTACATCCCGGCCAGCCACAACTGCCCCGGGTTTCCGCATGGGATCGCGGGCGAGGAGCTGCTGGAACGGCTTCGCGAGCAGGCGGAGGAGTTCGGGGCGACGCTGGTGCGGGCCCGGGCGGATGGCCTGGAGCAGGTTGCCGGCGGATTCGAGGTGGCGGCCGGAGGCACATCGTGGCGGGCGTCAAAGGTGATCCTGGCCACCGGCTTGGCGGATCGGCTGCCGGACGAGCCATGGGCGGAGGAGGCCATTGCCTGCGGCGCGCTGCGGCTGTGCGCGGTGTGCGATGCGTTCGAAGCGCGCGATGGGCGGGTTGCGCTCATGGGGCCGGCGGCGGGCCTGGCGGGGCATGCACGGTTCCTGCGGGGATACACGGCGCAGCTCGCGGCCATCCCCACGGACCGGAATCTGGAACTCGACGAGGTGGACGGGATGCGCGCGCTGGGCGTGGAGGTGTTCGCCCACGGCGGCACGATGGGCTTTGATGGCAGGCGCTGCCGGTGGCGGGCCGCCGATGGCCGCGTGAGCGCGTTCGACACGGTCTATCCCTACCTCGGCTACGAGGGCCGCAACGCGCTGGTTGCCGACTGGGGCCTGGAGGCGGGCGAGGAAGGCGAACTGAAGGTCGACCGCTACCAGCAGACCGCGCGCCCGGGGTTGTATGCGATCGGGGACGTGGTCAGCGGTCTGAACCAGATCTCCGTTGCCGTGGGCCAGGCCGCCATCGCCGCCACCCATGCGCACAATTCGTTGCCGTTTGTTCCGCGCACCTGAGCGCTTTCTCCGCAGGAGCGGGTAAGATTCCTTTCTTCAACGGGCCTATAGCTCAATGGTTAGAGCAGAGGACTCATCGAAAGGTGACCCCGGCGCCGTGAGGGCCGGTGGAAAAACGGGATGAATTCAGGGGAACCTCAGCGGCGGCAGGATGCCGGACGGTGGCAACCCTGAGCCAAGCCGGCGGTACACCGCCGGAAGGTGCAGAGACTACCTGGGGGCTTGAGTGCCCTTGATGACAGGCTTGAGCGTCCCGCACCCCACCAGCGCAGGCTGAGGGTGATGAGATAGTCCGCGCCGGATGGAAACATCCGGGTAAGCGAATCCTTTGGTTCCAGGTTCGAATCCTGGTGGGCCCACCACCTGCATGTCTTTTGGGGAAATGGATTGAGCAAGACGGCCCTGCTTGAAACCATCGAACGCGAAACCGCTCCCGACCCCCGCTGGGCGGTGATCTGGCTGCACGGACTGGGCGCGGACGGCAACGATTTCGTGCCGCTGGTGCCGGAGCTGGTGCGCGAGGGCTGGCCGGCGATCCGGTTCGTGTTCCCGCATGCGCCGGTGCGGCCGGTGACGATCAACAACGGCGTGCCGATGCGGGCCTGGTATGACATCCGCGAGCTCGACCTGGCCAACCGTGCCGACGAGCAGGGCGTGGCGGAGTCGGTGGCGCAGGTGGAGGCGCTGATCGCGCGCGAGGGCGGGCGCGGCATCCCGCCCTCGCGGATCATCCTGGCCGGTTTCTCGCAGGGCGGAGCCGTGACCCTGGCCGCCGGGCTGCGGCGCAGCGAACCGCTGGCCGGCCTGGTCGGCTTGTCGACCTACGTGCCCGGGGCCCAGGGCGCCCAGGCGGCGCTGGTTGAAGGCGCCACCAGGCAACCTGTGTTCATGGCCCACGGCAGCCAGGATCCGGTGGTTCCTTACATGGCCGGCAAGCAGAGCGCCGCGCTGCTGCGGCGGCTGGGCTTCAACGTCGACTGGCACGTGTATGCGATGCCGCATTCGGTGTGCGCCGAGGAGGTCCGCGACCTGGGCGACTGGTTCGCGGCGCGCCTGGCGGGCGGCTGAGCCATGGGTGGAGACCGGCAGCAGGCGGCCCGCGAGCCCTGGCTGCCGGACCTGTGCCGGCTGCCGCGACTGGCGGCGATGCTCGGGCTGTCCGAGCTGGTGGTGGTCATCGTGGCGCTGGTGCCCGATGGCTCGCCGGCCTGGAGCCTGGGGCGGTTCCTGTCCGTCAGCGGCTATGCGCTGTGGCTCGGGCTGGCGGTGACCGTGCTGCTGTGCGTGTCCCGGCGCGAGCTCTCGCGGTTTTCCAGGCGCACCGGGGCGGTGCTCGCGGTCGCCCTGGCCACCGTCGTGGCCGGGCTTGCGGCGGCCATCGTGCACGGCCTGTTCGTGAGCGTGGGCTCGGAACCCGCGGATTGGGCGTGGCCATCGATGGCGCGATTCGTGTCCGGCTCGGCCGGGGTGGTGGGGCTCATTACCGCACTGGCGCTGCGCTACTTCTACGTCACCGACCGCTGGCAGGCGCAGGTCAGCGCGATCGCCCGCGCCGAGGCCGATGCGCTGCAGGCGCGCATCCGCCCGCACTTCCTGTTCAACAGCATGAACATGATCGCCGGCCTGCTGCCGCGCGATCCGCAGCTGGCCGAGCGCGCCGTGCTGGACCTGTCCGACCTGTTCCGCGCGGCCCTGGGGGCGGGCGAGATGGACTCTTCGCTGCGCGGGGAGGTGGAGCTGGCCGAACGATACCTGGCGATCGAGGAACTGCGCATGGGCGAGCGCCTGCAGGTGCAGTGGCGCGTGGGCGAGGGGCTGCCCTGGAGCCTGCCCATGCCGCGCCTGGTGTTGCAGCCTCTGCTTGAAAACGCCGTGCTGCACGGGATCTCCCGTCTGGCAAATGGCGGCGTGGTGGAAATCGACCTGGAAGCCACGCGCTCGCGGTTGAAGGTGCGCGTCCGCAATCCTTCCCCGCCTCCGGCCGGCAAGGGCGGGGGCGCCGGCCATGCAAGGCGCAGCATCGGCCACCGGCTCGAGTATGCCTTCGGCCCCCGTGCGCGGATGACGGGAGGCTGGGCCGATGGCTACTATGTGAGCGAGCTGGATTTGCCGCTGGAGGGGGCCGGGGGCACAGGGGAGCCGAAGTGAAGGTGGTGATCGCCGATGACGAGCCGCTGGCGCGTGAGCGCCTGCGCGCGCTGCTGGCCGCGCAGGATGGCGTTGAGCTGGTGGCGGAAGTGGGGGACGGGCACGCCGCGCTGCATGCGGCCGCCGAGCACGGCGCGGACCTGGTGCTGCTGGACATCGCCATGCCCGGCATCGACGGCCTGGAGGCGGCGCGCCACCTGGCCGCTTTCGATCCGCGTCCGGCAGTGGTGTTCTGCACCGCCTACGATGCCCACGCGCTGTCGGCGTTCGAGGCGGCTGCGGTCGACTACCTGGTCAAGCCGGTCCGGCTTGAGCGCCTGCAGGCCGCCCTGGAACGTGCCCGCACGTTCACCCTGGGGCGCGAGCGCGAGGACCCGGAAGCGGGCTCCGGCCAGCGCACCCATCTATGCGCGCGCCTGCGCGGGAGTTTGCGGCTGATCCCGATCGAGGAGGTGCACTACCTCCAGGCCGAGGAAAAGTACGTGGTGGTGCACCACGCGCGCGGCGAGGACCTGATCGAGGAGTCGCTGAAGTCGCTGGAATCGGAGTTTGGCGAGCGCTTCCTGCGCATCCACCGCAACTGCCTGGTGTCGCGCCATGCCCTGGCCGAACTGCGCCGCGGCCATGATGGCCAGGCGCGGGTGCTGTTGCGCGGCGTCGATGCCCAGCTGGACGTCAGCCGCCGCTGCGTGGCGCAGGTGCGCGAGGCGATCCGGCGGCTGTGAAGCCCGCGCAGACCGATCGCGGCGATAATGGCCGCATGAAGACAACCCTGCGCATCGCCACCCGCAAGAGCCAGCTCGCCCTGTGGCAGAGCGAACACGTCGCCACCCTGCTGCGCCAGGCGCACCCGGGGCTGGAGGTCGAACTGGTGCCCCTGTCCACCAAGGGCGACGAGATCCTGGACCGCGCGCTGTCCGCCATCGGCGGCAAGGGCCTCTTCCTGAAGGAACTGGAGGTGGCCATGCAGCGCGGCGAAGCGGACTGCGCGGTGCATTCGCTCAAGGACGTGCCGATGGAACTTGAGCCGGGGTTTGCCCTGCCGGCGGTGCTCGAGCGCGCCGACTACGCCGACGCCTTCGTCAGCAACCAGCACCGCGACGTGGCTGCGCTTCCGCAGGGGGCGTGCGTGGGCACTTCGTCCCTGCGCCGCAAGGCGCAGCTGCGCGCGCTGCGGCCGGACCTGGAGCTGCGTGACCTGCGCGGCAACGTCAATACCAGGCTGGCCAAGCTGGATGCGGGTGATTACGACGCCATCGTCCTGGCCTGCGCCGGGCTGCAGCGCCTGGGGCTGGACGAGCGGATCCGCGGCCGGCTGCTGGCCCCCGAATGGCTGCCGTCACCGGCCCAGGGCGCGATCGCCATCGAATGCCGCGACGACGACCCGCAGCTTGCCAGCCTGCTGGCCGCGCTGGACCACGCGCCCACCCGCACCTGCGTGGAGGCCGAGCGGGCCATGAACCGCGCGCTGCATGGGAGCTGCCACGTGCCGGTGGCCGCGCTGGCGGAGTTGCAGGGCGGCGCGCTTGTGCTGCAGGGGCTGGTGGGCGATGCCGGCACCGGCCGCCTGGTGCGGGCCGAGGCGAGCGGGCCCGCGCACGCGCCCGGATCGCTGGGCGGCGAGGTCGCGCGAATGCTGCTGGCCCGCGGCGCCGGCGAGCTGCTGCCGGGCCCAGCGGCTACCTGAAGGTGTAGACCAGGTTGACCGTGCTCAGGGTGTCGGTGTTCTTGCGCCCGGCCGCGGTATCCACCTCGGTGTTGTGACGGAACTGCAGGCCGGCCTTCAGCGCCAGCGCGTCGCTCATTGCCACCGTCAGGCCCAGGTCGTTCTGGGCAAAGGTGTTGTCGTCGCCCGCCTCCACCAGCAGGGTGTTCGACAGCCGCGTGTTGGGCGTGAGGTTGCGGCCGAAGTCCAGCAGCGAGCGCACGATGTAGTCGCTGTTGACCTCCTGCGTCTGGGCCTCGCGGGCGCGGCGGTAGCCCGGGCCCACTTCCAGCAGCAGGAAGGTGTCGTCGTCGTTGAAGAAGTGGTGGCCGTAGCCGAACGAGAAGGTGCCCTGGTAGTCGTTGAGGGCGTAGTCGTCGCGTTCGTAGCGGGCGGCGCCGAACCAGTTGTGGGTGGCATCGACCTTGATCGAGGTGCTGCCGCCGATCTGGTAGCGGTTGGCACTGGTCTGGTACACCGTCTGCGAATTGCCGTCCTCATCGAGGATGGTCACGTCGGCCTTGGCCCGCAGCGCCGAGAAGGTGAGCTGGTGCTTGCTGCGCGCATCCTCCTGCACAAGATGCAGGCGGCTGTTGAGGTTCTCCGAGCGGCGGTTGCCGCGGGTCATCGCGAAGCCGAGCTCACCGGTCGCGTTCCACACGGGCTCGCGGTTCTCCTCAAAACCGGGATCCTGTCCCCAGGCCGGCAGGGAGAGTGCAAGCAACAGCGGGAACGGCAGGAAGCGTAGGCGCATGGCGTGGGGCCTGTATTGAACGACTGCAAGCCCGCCATTATGCCGCCGGCCGCCGGGGGACCCAACCGCGCCGCTTCGCACTCAGTAGTAGAGCGACACCAGGTGCCTCGCCTGGGCGAAGAACAGCCAGCGTTCGGCAAACGCTCCCGCCAGCAGGGCCAGCGCGGCAGGGACGAGCAGCACCGCCGGCGACAGCACGCCGCCGGCCGCCAGTGCCCAAGCCGCCAGCGGAACGCCTGCCAGCAGCGCCAACGTTGCCGCGCGCAGGGAGCGGGCATGGCGGCGGGCGAGCACGAACACCATCTCCCGGGTGATGAAGCTGGCCTCGGTATGCGGGCGCTCGAACACGGATGCCTCGCGGCCCGGAAGGCCCAGCGCCGCGCCGCGGGTGGCGGGAAGCGGCTGCCGGTCGATGTCGCGCCAATATGCGAGCTTGCAGCCCGCCAACAGCGTGCCCAGCAGCGCGAGGGTCAGCAGGCTGCCGGTTTCGGGCGGGGCGGTGGGCAGCAGCAGCGCCATGAGCCAGAACAGCAGGGCCAGCCCCGTGAGCAGCGCGAACAGCAGGTACACCGGGACCACCAGCGGATGGCGCCAGGCCGGGATCGGTGGCAGCGAGGCATAGATCATGGCGGTGCAGGCCACGGTGGCCAGCGCCAGCACCGCAAGTACCAGGCCCAGCACGCCCAGTGCGATGGCGCGGCCCGGCCCGGGCGCGGCGAGCAGCAGCAGGCCGGCCACTGCCAGTGCCGGCAGGGGGACCAGCAGCGCCAGCACGCCTTCGCGCGACAGCCACGACGTGCGCCACTGGCCCAGTGCCCGCCATGCCCGCGCGGGGCGGCCGAGGTGGGCGAGGGAGCTGAGCAATCCGGCCGTCGAGAGCACCAGCCCCGCCAGCAGCCCCCACAGGTACATCGGCTGCAGCATCGGCATGAGGTCGGCGCGGGTGTGGAGCATGAACAGCGACAGCCCCAGCCACGCCATCAATCCGTAGCCGGCGCCGGACAGGGTGGTGAAGAAGATCACCGAAAGCGCGGGATGCATGGTCGCTCCTTCCGCCTGCTCAACGCCGCAGCGCCCGGCCCAGCCAGCGCTGCAGCGAATGCGCGATGCCGGACGTGGGCGTGGAATCCGCGTCGCCGTCATCGCGGCCATTCCCGCCGCGTCGCGGACGCGGCGGCAGGTAGCGGTTGACGGGGGCGTAGCCCAGCTCCGGCATCAGCGCCACGCCTTCACGTTCAGCCACCAGCCTGGACACTTCGGACTCCGGATCGCCAAGGTCGCCGAAGTGGCGGGCCCGGGTCGGGCAGGCCTGGACGCAGGCAGGCACCCGGTCCTCCGGCGCGAGGTTCTCGTTGTAGATCCGGTCCACGCACAGGGTGCATTTCTTCATCACCCCGTCCACTTCCGAATACTCGCGCGCGCCGTACGGACAGGCCCAGCTGCACAGCTTGCAGCCGATGCACTTGTCCTGGTCCACAAGCACGATCCCGTCTTCCGCGCGCTTGTAGCTGGCACCCGTGGGGCAGACGGTGACGCAGGCCGGGGTGTCGCAGTGCAGGCAGGAGCGAGGGAAGTGCAGGGTCATCGCGGGCTGGCCTTCGCGGCCCTGCGCCGGATCCGCTTCTTCCGGCGCCAGCTCATAGCTGTGCACGCGGTTGAACCACACCCCGGATGGTTCCTTGCCGTAGGGCTGCTCGTCCACCAGCGGGCCGAGGATCCCGCCCGCGTTCCACTCCTTGCAGCTGGTGGCGCAGGCATGGCAGCCCACGCAGGTGTCCAGGTCGATCACCAGGCCGAGCTTCTTTGCAGGGGGCGGCGGCAGCGCGGTCAACGCAGCCTCCGGTGGCGCAGCCGGCCGCTGCCGAACAGCACCAGCGCGATCGACAGCAGCAGCCCGAAGGCAGCGCGCCAGCGCGGCGAAGGCGCATGCGACGACCACAGGCCGCCCTGGCCGGTGATGATCGAGGGATCCACCAGCGCCCAGGTGCAGGCGAGCGCGCCCAGGCAGCCCGCCACCACCATCAGCACCCCGATCAGCCGATAAAGCGTCTTCATGCCGTGCCTCAGGGATGGAAGGGGAAGAAGCGCGGGATCAGCGTGATCGCCGCGATCCAGAAGATCACGTTCAGCGGCATGCCCACGCGCACGAAATCGCTGAAGCGGTAGCCGCCGGCGGTGTAGACCATGGTGTTGGTCTGGTAGCTGATCGGCGTGGCGAAGCTGGTGGACGCGGCGAACGCCACCGCGATCAGCAGCGGCTTGGCATCCACGCCCATCGACTCCGCCGTGGCCAGCGCGATGGGCACCACCAGCACCGCGGACGCGTTGTTGCTCATCACTTCAGTCAGCACCGACGTCATCAGGTAGATCGCGGCCAGGGTCGCCAGCGGGCCATAGGGGCCGAGCACGTCGAGCAGGAGGTTGGCGACCAGGGTGGCGCCGCCGGTCTTCTGCAGGGCGATGCCCAGCGGGATGATGCCGGCCAGCAGCAGGATCACCTGCCAGTCGATCGATTCGTAGGCCTCGTCCGGGGTCAGCAGCCGCAGCGCCACCAGCGCCAGGCAGCCCAGCAGCGCCGAGGCCACGATCGGCAGCCAGCCCAGCGCGGCCACGCCGATTGCCGCGGCCATGATCAGCGCCGAGACGATCGCCCGCCGCGGGGCGACGCGCTGCTGGGCGCGCTCGCCGAGCACGATCATGCCCGGGTCCGCGCGCAGCGCGTCGATGGCGTCCGCCGGGGCATCGAGCATCAGCACGTCGCCCACCGACAGCGGCACCCGGTCCAGCGGCGAGCGGATCGCCAGCTGGCGACGGTGGATGCCCTGCACCCGGGCACGGTAGGTGTGCGCGAAGCGCATGCCATACAGGGTGCGGCCGATCAGGTGCGAGCCGGGGGCGATCATCGCTTCCACGTGCAGGCGCTCGTCCTTGCGCGGGTCGGCGGCATCCTTCTTTTCGGCGTTGGCTTCCTCCTCGGTGAGCGGGCGCGGGCGCTCGGGCGCGGTGGGCACACGGTCGAACTTGCACTTCATCGCCTTGCGTGCGGCCTCGATCTTGGGCCAGTCGCCGCGCAGAAGCAGCTTGTCGCCAGCCTGGATCTCCACGTCGGTGCCGTGCACCGGTGAGCCCTTGCGCAACACTTCCAGCAGTTCCACGTCGTCGATGCTGTCGGGCACAGCCTCACGCGGGCTGCGGCCGACCACCGGCGATGACTCCGGCACCTGGATCTCGGCGATGAAGCGGCCGGCGTGCTCGGTCTCGCCCGGGTTGGGCGTGCCGCGGTCCGGCAGCAGCCACCAGCCCGCCGTCAGCAGGTACACCGCGCAGATGCCGACGAAGATGATCCCCAGCGGCGCGAACTCGAAGATGGTGAAGCCGACCCCGGTCGCATCGCGCGCCATCGAGTCCACCAGCAGGTTGGTGGAGGTGCCGATCAGCGTGCACACGCCCGCGGTCTGGGAGATGTAGGACAGCGGGATCAGGAACTTGGAAGGGGCCCAGCCGTTGGCCGAGGTGGCCACCAGCACCAGCGGCAGGAACACGGCCACCGTGGCGGTGTTGTTGATGAAGGCGGCCACGCTCACCGCCAGCCCGAGCATCACCAGCAGGAACAGCCAGCGCCAGCGGATCCGCGACAGCACGTCGCCGATCGCCACCAGCGCGCCATTGGCCTTGAGCGCGCCGCTGAGCACGAACATGCAGGCCACCATCACCGTGGCCTGGTTGCTGAAGCCCGACAGCGCCTCGGGCACGCTGAGCACCCCCAGCACCAGCAGCGCCGTCATCACCAGCAGCGCCACCACGTCCACGCGCAGCTTCTCGGTGATGAACAGGTACACCGCCACGCCCATCACGGCGACGGTGATCAGCAGCTCCAGCGGCAGGCCGGGCATCAGGCGGCCGCCCCGCGCTTGCCGCCGGCGTAGCGCAGCACGCCAGGGCCCTGCGGGCCCGGCAGCGGCGCGAACTGCGGGGTCGATTCATGCGCGCCGGCCGCCGGCCGCAGCGAGACCCGCAGGTCGAACCACGCCGCCTGACCGGTCACCGGATCCGCGTTGGCGCAGTCGCCGCGCGGCGTGAGGTCGGAGATGAGGTGATTGAGCAAGAAGCCCTCCCTGCCTTCCGGCGCGTCTTTGTCCAGGCCCCAGGCCCCGCGTCGCTTGCCGATTGCGTTCCAGGTCCAGACCGTATCCGGCTGCACGTTGCCGGCGAATTTCGCCTGCACGGTGATGCTGCCATTGTGCGAGGACACTTCCACCATGTCGCCGTCGGCCAGGCCGTGGCGGGCGCCGGTGTCCGGGTGCATGTAGAGGACGTTGCGCGCGGCGATCTGCCGCAGCCACGCGTTCTGCGAACCCCAGGCGTGGTACATGAACATCGGCCGCTGGGTGATCGCGTGCAGGGGATACGCATCCAGGTCCACCTGGGCGGCCTCGAAGGGCTCGTACCAGATCGGCAGCGGATCGAAATACGTTTCCACGCGCTCGCGGAGCGCTTCCGGCGGCTGGCGCCGGCCATGCCCCTGCGCGGCCAGGCGGAACTTCTGCAGCGGCTCGGCGTAGAGCTGCATCGGAATCGGGTCGGCCGCGCCGATGAAGCCCATGCCGTGGGCCCAGTCCAGGTAGGCGCGGTTGGACATCTTGAAGTAGCGGCCCGACTGCGGGACCTCCGCGCGCCAGAATCCGCCGTTGTCGATGTAGCGCTTCAGCTGGTCCGGGTTCGGCGCGCCCTTGCCATGCGCGCCGCCGTCGGCCCCGCGCCAGCCGGCCAGCAGCCCGATGCCCGGCGCGCGCTCATGGCGCACGATGTAGTCGGCGTAGTCGCGGTACTTCGGCGAGCCGTCGGCGTTGGCCATGCCCGGCAGCCCGAGCCGCGCGCCCAGATCCAGCAGCACCGACTGGAAGCCGCGCACATCGCGCGCGCGCCCCTGCGAATCGGGCTGGGTGGCCGGGTCGAACACCGGCTGCCGGATCGCATCGGCGGCGCCGTCGGCGTCGGAGATCGGCCGGTCGAGCAGGCTGATCGCGTCGAAGCGCTCCAGGTAGGTGGTGTCCGGCAGCACCAGGTCCGCGTAGGCCACCATCTCGCTGGCGTAGGCGTCGGAATAGATGATCCGCGGGATCCGGTATTCGCCGTCATCGCCCCTGTCGGTCAGCCACTGCATGGTCTGCGCGGTGTTCATGGCCGAGTTCCAGCTCATGTTGGCCATGAACATCATCAGGGTGTCGATCCGCTGCGGATCGCCGGCGTGGGCGTTGCGGATCACGGTGTGCATCATGCCGTGCGCGGCCAGCGGATAGGTCCAGGAATAGGCGTGGTCGATCCGGCGCGGGTGGCCGTCGTCGTCCACCACCAGGTCGTCGGGCGAGTGCACGAAGCCCAGCGGCGGCGCATCCAGCGTGCCGTCTTCGCGGCGGGCCCTGCCCGGGCGGTTGGGCGGCGGCACCGGCCTGGGGAAGGGCGGTTGGAAGCGGAACGACCCAGGGGTGTCCACCGCCCCCAGCAGCAGCTGCAGCAGGTGCAGCGCGCGGCAGGTGTGGAAGCCGTTGGAGTGCGCGCTGATGCCGCGCATCGCATGCATGGCCACCGGCCGGCCGAGCATTTCCGCATGCTCGCGCCCGTGCGCATCGGTCCAGGCGATGGGCAGGCGGACGGGGTTTTCGAACGCGGTGACCGCCAGCTCGCGGGCGATCCGGCGGATCGTGTCCGCCGGGATCCCGCAGCGTCCGGCCACTGCCTCCGGGGCGTACTGCGGGTCCAGGTAGCGCTCGGCCACCAGCTGGAACACCGGCACCGCGGCGCGGCCATCGGCCAGGGCATACTCGCCCACCACCGCCGGTGAAATGCCCGCCGCCCCGGCCGGCGCCAGCGCGCCCCGGCCCCCGTTTGCCGCGGTGTCCCAGCACAGCGGCCGGCCCTGTGCATCGCGGGCAAACATGCCGTCGTCCGCCGCGCCCGGGTCGCGGATCACCAGCCAGTGCGCATCCGCGTGCCGCACCAGGTAATCCAGGTCGATGCGGTCCATCCGCAGCAGCTCGTGGATCAGCGCGAAGGCGAACAACCCGTCGGTGCCGGGCCGGATCCCGATCCATTCGTCGGCGATCGCACCATAGCCGGTGCGCACCGGGTTCACCGCCACGATCTTGGCGCCGCGTTCCTTGAGCTTGCCCAGGCCGAGCTTGATCGGATTGGAGTCGTGGTCCTCGGCGACGCCCCACAGCATCAGGTACTTCGTGTGCTCCCAGTCCGGCTCGCCGAATTCCCAGAAGCTGCCGCCTACCGTGTACAGCCCGCCGGCGGCCATGTTCACCGAGCAGAACCCGCCGTGGGCGGCGTAGTTGATGGTGCCGAACTGCTGCGCCCACCAGCCGGTCAGCGCCTGCGACTGGTCGCGGCCGGTGAAGAAGGCGAGCTCATCGGGATCGCGTTCGCGGATCGGGGCCAGCCAGGAGGCGGCGATCTCCAGCGCCTCGTCCCATTCGATCTCGCGGAACTCGCCGGCGCCGCGCTCGCCCACCCGCAGCAGCGGGCGCGACAGGCGCGCCGGCGAGGCGTGCTGCATGATCCCGGCCGCTCCCTTGGCGCAGATCACGCCCTTGTTGACCGGATGCGCCGCGTTGCCCTGCAGGTAGCGGATCGAGCCGTCGCGCAGCCACACCTTGATGCCGCAGCGGCAGGCGCACATGTAACACGTGGTGGCCTTGACCTCGTCCCCCGGCGAGGGCGACAGGTCCAGGGCCGGCTCGTTCGGGGCGGGCGCTGGCATGGGCGCTATTGTGCCCGTCCGCGCCGGGGGCAGCGAGCGCGCGCGGCTACATGCAAAGCGACTGCAGGCGCCGGATTTCCTCGCGCATCAGTTCGCTGTCGCCGGCCGGGCCAAGCGCGGCCAGGTTGCGCCGGATGCGCGGGCAGGGGCTGGTCTCGTAGCCCGGCCCGCCCACGAGGGTGCCGATGGCGCGGGCCACGTCCGCGGGCGCCACCGGGTCGCGCATGGCAAAGCGTTCCGCCGCCCGGGGCTCGCGGCGCGGCCCGCGCAGCGGATCCGGCCGGAAGTCAGGCTGCCCGTGCTGCGTGCTTGCCCACTCGAGCCCCTGCTGCAGCAGCGTGGCCGCAGCCGGCCCTTGCGCGTCCTGCGGGTCGCCGGCCGCCGGCTCGGAAACGATGCCCCCAGGGCCGGGAATCGGCGCTGGCGGAGGGGCGTTGCCGGCCGCGGCGGTGATGGCCGGCGAATCCGGAGGCGGCACGCGGAGGGCCCGCTCGGACACGGTCCGCTCGATCCAGGTGACCTGGAGCACGGGCGCCGCTGCCGCAGGGATGGCCGGCACGGCAGCAGGGCGCAGCAGCCACCAGCCCAGCGCCACGTGGCAGGCAATGGCCAGGCCGGCCGACAGCACCTTGGCATCAACATCCCTTTCCCGGGCCATCCCTGGGTCCCCACCTGCGGAAGCGCAAAGGTAGGGCGGGTGCGGTTAAGCCGGAGTTAGCCGCGCAGGGACTTGCCGGGTGGGCCCCGGCAGTCCGGGAATTTGCCCATAATCGGCCCATGGACAGATACGAACGGATCCTCGCCCTGCACCGCATCCTGCAGAACGCCCGCTATCCGGTGACGGTCGCGCGGCTGCAGGACGAACTGGGCTGCTCGCGCGCCACCGTCTACCGCGACCTTGCGTTCCTGCGCGACGCCCTGATGGCGCCGGTGGTCGGCGATGGCGAAGCGGGTTTCAGTTATGACCGCGAGGAAGCCGAGCGCTTCGAGCTGCCCGGGCTGTGGCTGAGCTCGGACGAGCTGCACGCGCTGGTGGCCGCCCAGCAGCTGCTTTCGCGCAGCGCCGGCGGGGTGCTGTCCAGCGCGCTGGCGCCGCTGCAGCAGCGCATCGACAAGCTGCTCAACGCCCATTCCACCGGCAAGCACTGGCCGGTGGAGCGGGTGCGGGTGATCCCGCACCACTCGCGGCGCATGGACGAGCAGGCCTTCCGCGCCGTCAGCTCGGCGGTGCTCGAGCGCAAGCAGCTGGCGTTCGAATACCGCGCGCGCTCCACCGACGAGCAGACCCGCCGCACCGTGTCCCCGCAGCGGATCACCCACTACCGCGGCAACTGGTACCTGGATGCCTGGGACCATGACCGCGACGGCCTGCGCAGCTTCTCGGTCGATCGCATCGCCAAGGCCCGGGTGCTCGACGCCGCCGCCCGCGACATCGGCGAGGACGAGCTCAACCGCCACCTGGCCGGCAGCTACGGCATCTTCTCCGGCGAACCGCGCGGCTGGGCCACCATCCGCTTCAACAGGCGCGCCGCGCGCTGGGTGGCCGACGAACACTGGCATTCGCAGCAGCAGGGCCGGATGCTGGCTGACGGCAGCTATGAGCTGAAGGTGCCCTACAGTTCGCCGCGCGAACTGCTGATGGACGTGCTGCACTACGGCGCCGACGCCGAGATCATCGAACCGGCGTCCCTGCGCGAGCAGGCCCGCTCCCTGCTGGCCCTGGCGCTCTCCAACTACGATCGCTAGCGCTCGCAGGGCGCCGGGGAGGGCAGGCCGTCCGGCGTGATCGCAGGCCGTGCGACGGGACCGGGCGAAGGTGCGGACCACACCCTCTTCCGCCGGAGCCAGCCATGCATCATCCGTCCGCGTCGCCTGAATCCCGATTCCTGCGCCAGGCCCTGGCCGGCGCCGCCTTCCTGGGCCTGGTGGCCGTGTCCACGCTTTCGGCCGCGCGCGGCGGCGGACCCGTTGGCGCGCTGGCCCTTTGGCTGCCCGGGTTGCCGCTGCTGGCGCTGGCTGCGCTGGCGCTGGCCGGATCGCGAGGACATCGGGACGCGCCGGCATCCCGGCCGGCGCCAGCGTCCAGCCGCCGGCGGGCGCGTCCGGCCCAGGCCCGGCGTCGTGCACCGGCCCGCCCGGCGCACCCCCGCCGCCGCGCGGCGGCCTGACCGGCCAACGACAGGCAGGTCCCCGCGGGCGGCGGCTGTGCTAGCGTTTCAGGTTTGACACCTGACCGGAGCCGCCCGCATGTCCCCGATTTCACGTTTCTGCCTTGCCGCCGCGATTGCCGTGGGCGTGGCCGGCTGCGCGGCCCAGTCCCAGGACGGAGGTACCGACGTGGCAGCAGCCGATCCCCACCAGTGGCTCGAGGACGTGACCGGCGAAGAGGCGCTGGCCTGGGTGCGCGAGCAGAACGCCGCCGCCGAGGCCGAGCTGGCCGAGACCGCCGAGTTCCGCGAGCTTGAGGCGGAGCTGCTGGCCATCTACGACTCCGACGAGCGCATCCCGGCCGTCAACAAGATGGGCGAGTACTACTACAACTTCTGGCGCGACAAGGACAACGAGCGGGGCATCTGGCGCCGCACCACGCTGGAGGAGTACCGCAAGGACAACCCCGAGTGGGAGCTGCTGCTGGACCTGGACGCGCTCAACGCGGCCGAGGGCGAGAACTGGGTCTGGCACGGCGCCAACTGCCTGCGCCCAGACTACGACCGCTGCCTGATCGCGCTTTCGCGCGGCGGCGCCGACGCCGACGTCACCCGCGAGTTCGACCTGGCCAGCAAGCAGTGGGTGGAAGACGGGTTCTTCCGCCCCGAGGCCAAGGGTGCGCTGACCTGGATCGACCGCGACACGGTGTTCGTGTTCACCGATTTCGGCGAGGGCACGCTCACCGAGTCCGGCTACCCGCGCATCGTCAAGGAATGGAAGCGCGGCACGCCGATGGAGGCGGCCGAGGTGGTGTACGAGGGCAACGCCGATGACATGTACATCAGCGCCCGCCGCGACCTGACCCCCGGCTACGAGCGCGAGTTCGTCAGCCGCACCATCGCCTTCTACAACGACGAGCTGTACCTGCGCACCGACGATGGCGAGCTGGTGAAGATCGACGCGCCGAACTCCGCCAACAAGTTCGCCATGCGCGAGTGGCTGGGCCTTGAACTGCGCGAGCCGTGGGAAGTGGAGGGGCAGACCTACCCGGCCGGTGCGCTGCTGGTGACGAAGTTCGATGACTTCATGGCTGGCGGGCGCGAGTTCGACGTGCTGTTCGAGCCCAGCGAGACCACTTCGCTGGCGGGCCTGACGGTGACGAAGAACCACGTGGTCATCAACGTGCTCGACGACGTCAAGAACCGCCTGACCGTGCTCACCCCGGGTGCGGACGGCTGGACGCGCGAGCCGTTCCAGGGCGCGCCGGAGCTGGGCACCGTGGCCGTGTCCGCGGTGGACCGCGACGAATCCGACGCGGTCTGGATGACGGTCACCGACTACCTCACCCCCAGCACCCTGATGTTGGCCGACCTGGCCACCGGCGGCGAGCCGGAAGTGCTCAAGTCGATGCCGGAGTTCTTCGACGGCTCCACCCACGTGGCCGAGCAGCACTTCGCCACCTCCGAGGACGGCACCCGGGTGCCGTACTTCCTGGTGCGCCCGAAGGACATGGAGCTGGACGGCAGCAACCCGACCCTGCTCTACGGCTACGGCGGCTTCGAGATCTCGCTGACCCCGGGCTACGCCGCGGGGGTGGGCAAAGCCTGGCTGGAGAAGGGCGGCGTGTACGCGGTGGCCAACATCCGCGGCGGCGGCGAGTACGGCCCGCGCTGGCACCAGGCGGCGCTGAAGGAAAACCGCCACCGCGCCTACGAGGACTTCGCCGCGGTGGCGAAGGACATGATCGCGCGCGGCATCACCTCGCCGGAGAAGCTGGGCATCCGCGGCGGCAGCAACGGCGGCCTGCTCACCGGCAACATGCTCACCCAGTACCCGGAGCTGTTCGGCGCGGTGGTGATCCAGGTGCCGCTGCTGGACATGCAGCGCTACCACAAGCTGCTGGCCGGCGCCTCGTGGATGGCCGAATACGGCAACCCGGACATCCCGGAGGAGTGGGAATACATCCAGACCTTCTCGCCCTACCACCTGTTCGACCCGGCGAAGGAGTACCCGCCCACCATCCTGCTCACCTCCACCCGCGATGACCGCGTACACCCGGGCCACGCCCGCAAGATGCACGCGAAGATGAGCGAGGCCGGCGCGGACGTGCGCTACTACGAGAACATCGAGGGCGGCCACGGCGGCGCGGCCAACAACCGCCAGGCGGCGCACATGGACGCGCTGTTCTACACCTTCCTGTGGCAGCAGCTGGGCGACGGCGCCTGACCGGGCCGTTTGCAATCTCCAACGGACATCCCCATCCATGAAGCTTCCCCTGACGATTGCCCTGGCCCTGCTGATGACCACCGCCTGCTCTTCCTCCGCTGACGACGCCCGCGACCAGGGCCTCCCCCAGCCGCCGGTCGCCGAGCAGCGTCCGCACCAGGTGCCGTCGCCGCACGGCGCGGTGCGCGAGGACGAGTACTACTGGCTGCGCGACGACACCCGCGAAAACCCCGAGATGCTGGCCTACCTCAACGCCGAGAACGCCTACGCGGACGCGGTGATGGCTGGCAGCGAGGCGCTGCAGAAGAAGCTCTACGAGGAGATCGTCGGGCGCATCCGCCAGGACGACAGCTCCGTGCCCGCCCGCGAGCGCGGCTGGTGGTATTACTCCCGCTTCGAGACCGGCAAGGATTACCCGGTATACGCCCGCCGCCGCGACGGCGAGGGTGTGGACGCGCTGTCGATCCAGCAGGCCAACGACTCCGGCGACTTCGCCGACGAGCAGGTGCTGCTGGACGTCAACCGGATGGCCGAGGGCAAGGACTTCTTCTCAGTCGGCAACTATGAGGTCAGCCAGGACAACCGCATCCTGGCCTGGGCCGAGGACGACGTCGGCCGCCGCCAGTACGTGATCCGCTTCAAGGACCTGGAAACCGACGAGGTCTTCGACGACGAGATCCGCGGCGTCTCCGCGAGCCTGGTGTGGGCGGACGACAACCGCACGCTGTTCTACGTCGAGAACGACCCGGACACCCTGCTCACCGTGCGGGTGCGCAAGCACGTGCTCGGCACGCCGGCGTCCGAGGACGTGCTGGTGTACGAGGAAGAGGACGACAGCTTCTACATGGGCATCGGCCGCACCCGCGACGACGCGTACATCTGCATCTACGTGCAGTCGACCGTGTCTTCCGAGATGCGCTGCACCCCGGCCGCGGAGCCGGGCGAGTTCACCGTGCTGGCCGCGCGCGAGCGCGACGTGGAATATGACGCCGACCACCACAATGGCCGCTGGGTGATCCGCACCAACTGGGACGCACCCAACTTCCGGGTCATGACCGCGCCCAGCAACGCCACCTCGCGCGACCAGTGGCAGGAATGGATCGGTCACAGCGAAGACGTGTTCATCGAGGGCCTGGAGCTGTTCGACGGCTTCACCGCGATCGGCGAGCGCTCCGAAGGCCTGGAGCGGGTGCGGGTGATCCGCGAGGGCGGCGCAGAGGAATACGTGAAGGCCGACGAGCCGGCGTACTCGATGGGCCTGAGCGTGAACTCCGAGCCGGATACCGAGTGGCTGCGCTACGGCTACACCTCGCTCACCACCCCGGCCACCACGTACGAGCTCAACGTGGTGACCGGCGAGCGGCGCCAGCTCAAGCAGCAGCCGGTGATCGGTTACGACCCGGCGCAGTACACCACCGAACGCATCTGGGCCACCGCCCGCGACGGCACCAGGGTGCCGGTGTCGCTGGTGTACCGCAACGGCTTCGAGCGCGACGGCACCGCGCCGCTGCTGCAGTACGGCTACGGCAGCTACGGCTACTCGATGGACCCGGGCTTCAACCTGCCGGTGGTGAGCCTGCTTGACCGCGGCATGGTGTATGCCATCGCCCACATCCGCGGCGGCCAGGAAATGGGCCGCAAGTGGTATGACGACGGCAAGCTGTTCAACAAGATCAACACCTTCACCGACTTCATCGACGTCACCGACCACCTCGTGGCCCAGGGCTACGCGGCGCCGGACCGGGTGGCGGCCTACGGCGGCAGCGCCGGCGGACTGCTGGTGGGCGCGGTGGCGAACATGGCCCCGGACAAGTACCGGGTCATCCTGTCGCAGGTGCCGTTCGTGGACGTGGTGACGACGATGCTCGACCGCAGCATCCCGCTCACTACCAACGAGTACGACGAGTGGGGCAACCCGGAGACCCCGGAGGCCTACCGCTACATGCTCAGCTATTCGCCGTACGACAACCTGGAAGAGAAGGCGTACCCGGCGATGTTCGTGGGCACCGGGCTGTGGGATTCGCAGGTGCAGTACTGGGAGCCGGCCAAGTATGTGGCGCGGCTGCGCACGCTCAACACCGGCGAATATCCGATCGTGTTCCGCACCAACATGGACGCCGGCCACGGCGGCAAGTCCGGCCGCTTCCGCCGCTACGAGGAACTGTCGGAGATGTACGCGTTCCTGCTGGACCAGCTCGGGGTCCAGTAACAGCGCTGCAGCGCGCCCATGGCGGATACCATGGGCGCGATGAAACCGACCGTCCGCTTCCGCTGGGCCTGGTGGCTGCTGGCCTACCTCAGCCTGGGCCTGGGGATCCTGGGCGTGGTCCTGCCGGGGCTGCCGACGGTGCCGTTCATCCTGCTGGCGGCATGGGCGGCCATGCGCGGCTCCCCCAGGCTGCACGCCTGGCTGCTGGCGCACCCCAACTTCGGGCCCATGATCCGCAACTGGCAGGAGCATGGCGCCATCACCCGCCGCTCCAAGGTGCTGGCCATCGGCACCATGATCCTGTGCGCGGTGATCGTGTTCGTGTTCGCGCCGCGCGCCTGGATTGCCTGGACGGCGACCGGGATCATGGCGGTGGTGGGAACGTGGCTGTGGTTCCGGCCCGAACCCCCGGCCCGGCACCGCCCGACTGATTGACCGCGTCCATTCCGCGTCGCCGCCGCTGCCGCTACACTGCCGCCATGAATCTTCCCCGCCTGCTTCCGCCCTCGCTCGCGCTGTGCGCGCTCCTGCTTGCCGCCTGCGGCAACAAGGCCGACCTGTTCATGCCCCCGCCGCCTGACGACGAGGAAATCGATGCGTGGGACGGCGAGGACGATGCGTTCGACGAGGATGCCGGGGACGATATCCAGGACGATCCCCCGGTGTCGCCTCCCCCGGTGCCGACCGGCACCGAGCCGGCCCAGGCGCCGATCCCGGAGATTGAGGCCGATGACGATCCGGAACCGCCGCCGGCCGGGCCGGTCGACGACGAGTGAGGCGGTGACCGCCGCGGCGGAACCAGCGGCGCCGGCCCTGCGTTTCACCAAGATGCATGGCGCCGGCAACGACTTCGTGGTCCTTGACCTGCGCGACGGGCGCACGCCGCCCGCGCCAGCGCTGTGCCGTGCGCTGGCCGACCGGCGCACCGGCGTGGGCTGCGACCAGATCCTGACCATCGAGCCGCCCCGCTCACCGGCGGCGGCCGCTTCCTACCGGATCTGGAACGCCGACGGCTCCAGCGGCGCCCAGTGCGGCAACGGCGCGCGCTGCGTGGCGGCCTGGCTGCACCGCCGTGGCACGCCCGGGGTCTCCCGCTTCATCCTGGACAGCCCCGCCGGTATCCACGAGGTGGAGATGCTGGGCGATGGCCGGGTCCGGGTGGCGATGGGGGAACCGGACTTTGCGCCGGCGGCCATTCCGCTGGCAGGATTCCGCAGCGGGACCGATCCCTACGTGCTGGACCTGGGCGGCATGCCGGTGGAGTTTGGCGCGGTGTCGATGGGCAATCCGCACGCGGTGGTCGAGGTGGACGATGTGGATTCCGCGCCCGTCGACGGCCTCGGGCCTGCGCTGCAGCAAAGCGGCGCCTTCCCCGATTCGGCCAACGTCGGCTTCGCCCAGGTGATGGACGGGGACCGCCTGCGGCTGCGGGTGTATGAGCGCGGCGTGGGTGAAACCCGGGCCTGCGGCAGCGGCGCCTGCGCCGCGGCCGTGGTGCTGATGCGCCGCGGCCGGGTCGGGCGCGAGGTCAGCGTGCAGCTGCCGGGGGGTACCCTGAGCATCGCCTGGCCCGGAGCGGGCCAACCCGTGATGATGGCCGGACCGGCCGCTTTCGTATTCGAAGGGGAGTGGATCCAATGACCGACACCGTCGAAAAGACCGGCGCGCACGAAGTCGCCGCCTGGCTGCGCCGGCACCCGAAGTTCCTGCAGCAGTTCCCGGACCTGGCGATGAGCCTGGTGGTGCCGCGCGATGACGGCCCGGCGGCCTCGCTGGCCAGCTACCAGCTGGAGGTGCTGCGCGACAAGAACCGCGAACTCTCGCGGCGCCTGCAAGACCTGTTCGCCATCTCCCAGGAGAACGAGCGCCTGGCCGTGCGCACCCACCAGCTCACCCTTTCGCTGATGCGCCAGACCACCGCCGCCGGCACCGTGCGCGCGATGGCGGCCGCGCTGGCCGAGGACTTCGCCGGTGACCTGGTGCGCATCGTCCTGTTCAAGCCCATCGCCGGGCTCGAGGAGGCCGACTGGCTGCAGGTGATCAGCCGCGACGACCGCCTGCTCGTGCCGTTCGCCGACTGCCTCAGGGAAGGCGAGCCGCTGTGCGGGCGCCTGCATCCGGACAAGCAGGCGGTGCTGTACGGCGCGCGGGTGGAGGAAGTGAACTCCAGCGCGCTGCTGCCGCTGGAAGGCGTTGGCCTGGTGGCGGTCGGCAGCCACGACCCGAACCGCTTCTACCCCGGCATGGGCACCCTGTTCCTGCGGATGATGGGCGAGACCCTCGCCACCGCCCTGCAGCGCTTCGATGGCTGACAGCGGTTCCCCGGCGCAGGACCCGGACGCGCTGCTGGCGCCGGTCGCGCCGTTCCTCGCCCACCTCGAGGTGGAGCGGCGGGCCTCCGCCCACACCCTGGATGCCTACCGCCGCGACCTCGCCGCCCTGTGCGAATGGGCCGCGAAGGACGGCACCGCCCCCCAATCCCTGGACCCGGCTACCATCCGCGCCTTCATCGCCGCCGAACACCGCCGCGGGCTCGCGCCCTCCAGCCTGCAGAGGCGCCTGTCCGCCTGCCGCGGCTGGTACCGCTGGCTGCTGCGCAACGGCCGGATCAAGGCGGACCCCACCACCGGCGTGCGCGCGCCCAAGGCCCGACGCAAGCTGCCGCAGGTGCTCGATCCGGACGAGGCCAAGGCGCTGGTGGAAGTGCCCACCGACGCGCCGCTGGGGCTGCGCGACCGCGCGATGCTGGAGCTGCTGTATTCCTCGGGCCTGCGCGTGGCCGAACTGTGCGCCCTGCGCTGGCGCGACCTGCAGCTCGACGACGGCCTGGTGACCGTGCTCGGCAAGGGCAGCCGCCAGCGCAGCGTGCCGGTGGGTTCCCACGCCCGCCGCGCGCTGGAGGAATGGCGCGCCGAAAGCGGCGGCACCAGTGATTCACCGGTCTTTCCCGGCCGCGGCGGCCGCCCCATCAGCCCCCGCACCGTCCAGGTCCGCATGCGCCTGCTCGCCCAACGCCAGGGCCTGTTCAAGCGCGTCCACCCGCACCTGCTGCGCCACTCCTTTGCCAGCCACGTGCTGGAATCCTCCGGCGACCTGCGCGGCGTCCAGGAACTGCTCGGCCACGCCGACATCGCCACCACCCAGATCTACACCCACCTGGACTTCGGCCACCTCTCCCGCGTCTACGACGCCGCCCACCCCCGCGCCCGGCGCAAGACCTCGTCGGACTGAACGAGCGCCACACGCGAAGTGGCGTGATCCGGAACATCACCGCGCTGCTCGAGGGGCCGGTGGGGCAGCCCGCGGCGGGACTGTCCGCGCCATGGACGGCGCGGACAAGGCTCCATGGACGGATTCACGGCGTGTCCCGCCGCGGGCTGCCCCGCCGGCCCCCCCGCGAACCACGCCCTCCGCCCTTGCATCACCGCCCCACGGTCCCCACACAGGGAATTCGACCCCCGGAGGCCGCATGGATCCCAGCCAGAATCCCCACGTATTCCACGCCACCACCATCGTCTCGGTGCGCCGCGGCGACAAGGTTGCCATCGCCGGCGACGGGCAGGTGACCCTTGGCAACACCGTGATGAAGGCCAACGCCCGCAAGGTGCGCCGCCTGGGCAAGGACGGCCAGGTCCTGGCCGGCTTCGCCGGCGCCGCCGCCGACGCCTTCACCCTGTTCGAACTGTTCGAATCCAAGCTTGAAAAGCACGGCCAGCTCCTGCGCGCCGCCGTCGAGTTCGCCAAGGACTGGCGCACCGAGCGCCGCTTCGGGAAGCTCGAGGCCCTGCTGGCCGTGGCCGACAGGGAGACCTCGCTGGTGATCAGCGGCACCGGCGACGTGATCGAGCCCGACGACGGCGTGGTCGCCATCGGCTCGGGCGGCCCCTACGCGCTGTCCGCCGCGCGGGCGCTTGCCGCCCACACCGAAATGGACCCGAAATCGATCGCCGTCGAAGCGCTCAAGATCGCCGGCGACGTGTGCATCTACACCAATGGCAACGTCGTGGTGGAGGAACTCTGATGGCCAGCAACAACACTTCCGCCACCATGACCCCGCGCGAGATCGTGCAGGAGCTGGACCGACACATCGTGGGCCAGAACGACGCCAAGCGCGCCGTGGCCATCGCCCTGCGCAACCGCTGGCGCCGCGCCCAGCTGCCCGACGAGCTGCGCAACGAGGTCATGCCCAAGAACATCCTCATGATCGGCCCCACCGGCGTGGGCAAGACCGAGATCGCGCGCCGGCTGGCGACCCTGGCCAACGCTCCGTTCGTGAAGGTCGAGGCGACACGCTTCACCGAGGTCGGCTACGTGGGCAAGGACGTGGAGCAGATCATCCGCGACCTGGCCGACACCGCGGTCAAGATGTTCCGCCAGCAGGCCAAGCGCCGCGTGCGCACCCAGGCCGAGGAGCGCGCCGAGGACCGCATCCTCGACGCCCTGCTGCCGCGCCGCGAGGCCCCACCGCAGGCGCCCGGCTTCGGGTTTGCCCCCCGCCCGGAGACCGCCACCGTGGATATTGGCGCGGAGCCCTCGGGCCAGGAATCCGATACCCGCCGCAAGCTGCGCCAGCGCCTGCGCGCGGGCGAGCTGGACGAGCGCGAGATCGAACTGGACCTGGCGGCGGGCGCCAGCGGCATGGACATCATCACCCCGCCCGGCATGGAGGAGATGGGCCAGCAGCTGCGGCAGATGTTCTCCAGCCTGGGCGGCGGCCGGACCCAGAAGCGCAAGATGAGCATCCGCGCCGCGCGCCCGCTGCTGATCGAGGAGGAGGCCGGCAAGCTGGTCAACGAGGATGAAGTGCGCGAGGCCGCGATCGAGGCCGCCGAGCAGCACGGCATCGTGTTCCTGGACGAGATCGACAAGGTCGCCCGCCGCAGCGAGGGCGGGGTGAGCGGCGCCGACGTCAGCCGCGAAGGCGTGCAGCGCGACCTGCTGCCGCTGGTGGAAGGCTCCACCGTCAGCACCAAGTACGGGCCGGTCAAGACCGACCACATCCTGTTCATCGCCTCGGGCGCCTTCCACATGGCCAAGCCCAGCGACCTGGTGCCCGAGCTGCAGGGGCGCTTCCCGATCCGCGTGGAGCTCAACGCCCTGACCAAGGACGACTTCGTGCGCATCCTCACCGAGCCCAGGGCAGCGCTGACCACCCAGTACGTGGAGCTGCTGAAGACCGAAGGCGTGGAGCTGGAGTTCACCAACGATGCCATCGAGCGCCTGGCGGAGATCGCCGCCCAGGTGAACGAGAAGCAGGAGAACATCGGTGCCCGGCGACTGCACACGGTGCTGGAGCGGCTGCTCGACAACTTGAGCTACGAGGCCCCGGACAAGACCGGCAAGGTGGTCATCGACCGCGCCTACGTGGATGGACAGCTCGGCGAGCTGGTGGAAGACCAGGATCTGAGCCGCTACATCCTCTGATCCGGTTCGCCCGGGGACGAACGAAAAGCCCGCCGAACGGCGGGCTTTTCGCTGTCAGCGCCGCTGGTTCCCGCTGCCCCGGGCCATGCTCGGGAATACGCCGTCGCGGCGGATCCAGGCATGCACCAGGGCTGCAGCCAGGTGCAGCAGCACGGTGGCGAACAGCAGCCAGGCCAGCAGCCCGTGCGCGCCCCGGAGCACGGCGTACCAGGTCGGGTCGACCGGGGCGATCGATGGCAGCTGGACGCCGGCGAACAGGGTGACCGGGGAGCCGCCCGCCGAGAGCAGCCCCCAGCCCAGCAGCGGCATCGCCAGCATCAGCGCATACAGCAGCCAGTGCGACGCATGCGCTGCCAGTACCTGCCAGCGTGGGAGGTCGGACGGCAGCGGCGGCGGGCGGTGCCTGAGCCGGTTGGCGTCATCGGCCTGCGCACGCTGCTCCGCGGTGATCTCGCTGAACTCCGCATGCGGCCGCATCACCCAGCGCATGTAGCGCACGCTGCCATCCGCGGCCACCAGCCCGAAGGCAGGTCGGTGGAGAGGGGTCGGGGCATGGGCGGCTCGAGTGGGTGGGGAAGCCCGGCGGGGCGGGTCCGGCTATAGTCGGCTGACTCCGTAATTCCCCGTCAACGCCGGCGGCGGCCTGGCCCACAGCGGATTTGGCCGGGGCTGTCCCAGGGAAGGATGGCGCAACTTGATATCCAGGATGATCCAGATCTGCGCGGTGGCACTCCTGCTCGGTGCCTGCACGCCGGCCATCGAGTCCAAGGCCCTGATCCACGTCGAAGACAACAAGCTCTTCCTTGCCGGCACGCTGGACCACGGGGCGAAGCCGCTGGTCCTGGCGGCACTGGACGATCATCCGCTCGTCGACACGATTGTGTTCACGGTCGCGCCCGGTTCGGTTGATGACGAGTGCACGCTTGCCCTGGGCCGCGAGATCAGGGCGCGGGGATTGCACACCCGGCTCATTGATGGCGGCGTGCTGGTTTCCGGGGGCGTGAGCCTGTTTCTTGCAGGTGCCACGCGCGCCATGGACGGGGCCGCCACCGTGGGCGTGCACTCGTGGGAGGGGTGTACCCACGCCGATGGCCAGGCGCCGCAATGCAGGGATGCGATCGACTATCCGCTTGATGATCCGGCCCACCGGCTGCATCAGGACTACGTCAGGGAGATGCTGGGATCCGACGGGTTCTACCTGTTCTCGATCCGGGCAGCACCGTCTGATTCCGTGCATTGGATGAGCCGCGAAGAGATCGGGGAGTTCGGGCTCGCGCCGCACACACCGGGGGAGCCGGACCTCAACGTCCCGGACCATTTGCATCCCGACGCCCTGGTGCCACGGATGTGCCGGAATTGCCCGCCGCGTTAGCCGCCAGCGGGCCGGCGCCGGCCGGGAGACGACGCTGGCCGAAGTTCCGGGCTCCCGTTTGCCGGCGTGGATCGTCGAGTGGTTTTCCGGGGTGCCGGAGCCCGGTTACAGTCGGGGGCCTTCCAGGCAGGGCGGTGCGACATGGGGATGCTGTTGAACATCGTGCGCTGGCTGCTGGCCCTGGTGCTCGGATTCATCGCCTGGCGCGCGCTGTCGCTGGGTGACATCGTCCCGGGCGTGCTGATGCTGGCGGGGGCGCTGGTGATCCTGCCCCCGGTGGGCGGGCTGGTTGCGCGCCTTGCCCCTGCGGTTGCGCGCGATGGCGTCGCGATCGCGCTGGGATTCGCCCTGGCGATGGCAGGCCTGGCGGCGGCGGGGTTGAATCCTGAGCGCGTGCCGGCGGCGGAAGAGGCCGCTGCCGGGCGCTAGCCAGGAGCCCGAGTCCCTGCCAGCGGCCGTGCGCCGTCAGCTCCCGGTTGCCGCCTCGGGAAAATGCTCCCGCCGGAACGTCCGCGCCCGCGCCAGCCCGCGCAGCTGGGTGGCCAGCACCGCGGCCCATGCAACCAGGAGGGCCAGGCCCGCCGGACGGACAAGCAGCGCCGGAAACAGGGCAGCGCCCGCCAGCGTCGCGCCCGCCAGCAGGTGCAGCGCAAGCACCACCCACTTGTCCCGCTGCGCCACCAGGGTGCCGACGCCTGGCACGCGGATGCCGCGCGGGCAGTCGCGGCGCAGGCCGATCCAGGCCAGGAAGCCCATGATCTCCAGCATCATGCCGCTGACCATCATCGGCAGGCCGATGGCAATGCCCAGCGCACCCGCCAGCATCACTGAAGAGGCGGGCAGCGGCGTGGTGGTGCCGGCCAAAACGATGACGCAGGCCGCGGCCACGGCGAGCGTGCCCATGCGCCAGGACCACACCAGGGGGCGGTTGCGGCGCGCCTGCGGGCGCAGTGGGAACCACAGCGAGGCGCCAACGAAGAGCAGCGCCGGCAGCAGCGCGGATACGACCAGCGGCGGCTGCTGGCCGCTCCAGATCCGAAGGCCCGCGCCCACGGCCAGCGAAACAATCGTCAGTGCGATCCAGCCGCCCAGCCAGCGCTCGGGCACCCGTGCCGTGCCCTGGAGCATGGGCAGGGTGACGCTGCCCACGGCCGCCATCAGGCCGACGACGGCGCCGAGCAGGCCGATGGTGGCGTGGGCGTCGGCGATCGATTCGAGCGGCAGCGGTGCTTCGCCGCGCAGGATGGCCACCAGCAGCGCGCCGGCAAGAGCGGTGAGAGCCAGGGCCGTCACCGCCATCGCCAGCCCTGAGCGCAGCACCTGCTGCGCGCCGCGAGCCAGCAGGCCGGGGAGGGCCGCGGCGGCGAAGACCAGGATCGGCACTGCCAACAGAACGCTGGCCACCCCCAGGCCGGTGCGGTGCATGGTGGTCATGGACACCACGAACACCACCAGCCCCAGGTTGAACGAAGCGTGCAGCCACGCCGGTGAGCGGCGCAGCGGCATCGGCGCGCCCGCGGCAACAGGCAGGAACTGCAGCAGGCTGCCGAGCATGGCGTTGCCCAGCACGCCCAGGGTGAACAGGTGCACCAGCGCGATGGTGTGCGGCGACCAGCGGCTGGAAAGCGCGACCTCGCCGGACAGGAGCAGGTAGGCGCCCGCCGCCATGCCCCACGCCGGCACGCTGAGCAGCCAGCGCAGCGGCCGGGCCGGCGGCGGCGCCTGTGCAAAGTCCAGGCCGCTCATGCGGCCGCTTTCTGGATCGCGTCCTCGCGCAGGAAGATGGTGGTGCGGGCGTGGTCGCCGCTGGCGCTGGGCGTGCGCCGCCAGGCGCAGCCCTGGCTTTCCAGGATCGGCAGCAGCGGCGCCGGCCAGAACGGCGTCAGCGCCTCGATGTACTCACCCGGGCGCAGCGCCTGCACGGCGTCGAGGATGCGCTCCATGGGTTCGGGCGGCGGCAGGTGGCGAAGATCAAGGAGGATGGGCATGGCGAAATCCAGCTGGAACCAGACCTTCCAACCATGCCGCGCCGTCCCGCATGCGGCCATGACCTGCATCAAGCCCTTCCGGCCGGCGCCGCGGGCGCTCAGCCCAGCCGGCGCGCGATGTGCCGTGGCAGTCCCAGCTCCTGCCAGCCCTGCGCCTGCACGTGCTGCAGCACCTCAACCACGTCCGCGCAGGTGCGGTCGACGGCGTCGAGCAGGTCGGCGCCATTCTCCAGCCGGCCGGCGATCATCGCGGCGAACATGTCGCCCACGCCCTTGACCGGGTGCGGCACCAGCGGGTGTTCGCGGACCTCGCGCACCCCGTCGCCGACGATGGCCAGCTGGATCCGGCCCGGCGGGCACAGTTCGGGCGCGGCGCTGGTCACCACCACCCAGCGCGTGGCGTCACCGAGCAGCGCTTCGGCCGCATCCAGGCAATCTTCCAGCGTGCGCGGGCTGCGGCCGGCCAGGTGCCCGACCTCGAAATGGTTCGGGCACAGGCCCTCGGCCAGCGGCATCAGGTGGTCGCGCCATACCGGCAGCAGCGCGGGATCGGTGTAGATGCCGTAGTCGTGGTCGCCGATCACCGGGTCGATCTGCACCCGCAGCGCGGGATTGACCTCCCGCATGCGCCGCAGCCATTCCGCCAGCGCGATGCCCTGCTCCGGGGACCCGAGGTAACCCACGAGCACCCGCTTCGCGCGGGTCGCGGCCTCGCGGGCCTCCAGGTCGTCGAGCAGCCCCTTGAACCAGTCCAGCGGCAGCGGACCGCCGTGCATGGTGGGGTAATGCGGGGTGTTGCCGAACACCACCGTGGGCACCGGCGCCACCTGCAGGCCCAGCGCCAGCAGCACCGGCACCGCGATGTTGTTGCCCACGTTGCCGTAGGCCACCTGCGACTGCACCGAGACCACGTCGACGATGCGCTCGCCCACCGGTGGCGGAAGTGTCTGCGGACGGCTCACGCGCCGCTCTTCCCGCCGGCGAAGCCCGGCCAGTAGTCGCTGTCGGCCGTCGGCCGGGCGCCGAAGATTGCGGTGCCCACGCGCACGGTGGTGGCGCCTTCCTCGATCGCCATCTCGAAGTCGCCGGACATGCCCATCGACAGCTCGTCCATCCCGATCCCGTCGGGCGCTTCCTGGCGCAGCCGGTCGCGCAGTTCGCGCAGGCGCACGAAGCAGGGGCGCACCAGCGATTCGTCCTTCGAGAACATCGCCAGCGTCATCAGCCCGCGCACGCGCAGTGACGGGTAGGCCGGCAGCGTGCGCACGAAATCCACCACTTCATCCGGCGGCAGGCCGAACTTGCTCTCCTCGCCGGAAGTGTTGACCTGCACCAGCACGTCGATCCCCCGGCCCTCCATCTGCAGGCGCCGGTCCAGGGTCTCGGCCAGGCGGGTGGTGTGCAGGGCCTGGAACTCGCTGATGAAGCGCGCGGCGTGCTTGGCCTTGTTGCCTTGCAGGTGGCCGATGAGCACCCAGCGCAGGTCATCCAGGTCCGCCATGGCCTCGGACTTGGACTGTGCCTCCTGCACCTTGTTCTCGCCCAGTTCGCGGATGCCCAGCGCGTAGGCGGCGCGCAGGCGGGCTTCGTCGACGGTCTTGCTGACCGGCAGCAGGCGCACTTCGGAGGGGTCGCGGCCGGCGCGCTGGCAGGCGGCCGCAATGCGGGCCCGGATCGCTTCGAAATTGGCCCTGAGGGAGTCGATCTGTGACATGGGGCCAGTTTAACCGGCCACCCGTGCAGGGAGCGCCAGCCGGGCCGCCAGGAACGTGTGGCTGCCTTGACGCCGCCCCGTGCACACTGCGCGGACCTGACTTGCGGAGCGTCTCCATGGCCGGTGCCAGCCTGCTCACCCTGCTCGACGATATCGCCACGATCCTCGACGACGTCTCCATCCTGACCAAGGCGGCCACGAAGAAGACCGCGGGCGTGCTTGGCGACGACCTGGCGCTCAACGCGCAGCAGGTGACCGGGGTGCGGGCAGAGCGCGAGCTGCCGGTGGTGTGGGCGGTGGCCAAGGGGTCGCTGCTCAACAAGGCGATCCTGGTGCCCGCGGCGCTGGCGATCAGCCTGTGGATCCCGTGGTTGATCACGCCGCTGATGATGCTGGGCGGCGCCTTCCTGTGCTTCGAGGGGGCGGAGAAGCTGGCCCACCGGTTCCTGCATCCCAGGGAGACGGCCGAGCGCAAGGCGCAGCACGCGGCCCACAACGCCGATCCCACGGTGGACCGGGTGGCGGCGGAAAAAGAGAAGATCCGCGCCGCGATCCGGACCGACTTCATCCTCTCGGCGGAGATCATCGTGCTGTCGCTGGGGGTGATTTCCGAGGCGCCGCTGATGCAGCAGTCGATCACGCTGGTGGCGATCGCGCTGGGGATCACGGTGTTCGTGTACGGGCTGGTGGCGGGGATCGTGAAACTGGACGATTTCGGGATGTGGCTGTGCGAGCGGGGCGAGGGCGTCCAATCGATGGTGGGCGGCTGGATCCTGACGGCGGCGCCGTGGCTGATGAAGACGCTGACGGTGGTGGGGACGGCGGCGATGTTCCTGGTGGGCGGGGGGATCTTCGTGCACGGGATTCCGGCGCTGCATGCGCTGGTGGTGGGGATGTCGCCGGGGGGTGCGCCGGGGGTGGTGGTGGAGATGGTGGCGAACGGGGTGGTGGGGATTTTTGTGGGGGTGGTGGTGCTGGGGGTGGTGGAGGGGTTCAACCGGGTGCGGAAGAGGCGCGCCGGGGCGGGTGTCACGGCCGCGTAGCGGGTTTGTTGGGTGCTGCTGATGGGCGTGTTTGAAGCGGGGTGGCGTGATCGGTGACGCGGTGATGTGAGGGGCCCCGCCGTGGCCGGGAGGCCTTTTCGCTTCATGTCCCCCGGCCTGCGCTTCGCTCCGGCCTCCTCCTTTACTTACGCGAAAAGGCCTCCCGGCCACGGCGGGGCTCGGCTCCGGAGAGGGTGCGGCGTCGCTTCGCTCGCCGCTCGGCTCGTGCGGATGCTGCGAAAGCTGGAGCGCCGGGCGGGGGTGTATTCCAAGTCCGCAGGTCGGCCCTAGGTGGCCGACGCGGAGAAACCGCGACGACATCTGGAGTGCCGGGTGGGGGTGCCCTCCGGTCGTAAGTAAAGGAGGAGGCCGGAGCGCAGCGGAGGCCGGGGGACATGGAGACTGGAGGGCACCCCCGCCCAGTGCCTGGCGCTGTATCAGTGGGCTCGTTTGCCGGATGGGGTCGTACACTCCGGCATGGTTTATCGGGAGTGGTGCTGATGTCGGGAGCGGTCTGGTCCAGGCGGGAGGTGTTGGCGGCGATGGGGGCGGGTGCGGCGATGGCGGCGGTGCCGGGTGGTGCGCGCGCCGGGGAGCCGGCCGGCCTGCTGCAGATCCGCGATGTCCGGGTGGTTGACGGGACGGGGGCGCCGGCGCGGCATGCGGATGTGCTGGTGGGGGATGGGCGGATCCTGCAGGTCGGGCGGATCAATCGGCGGGCGGCGCACGGGGCGCGGGTGGTGGAGGGCGGCGGGCGGGTGCTGGCGCCCGGGTTCATCGACCTGCATGTGCACGGGAACCCGCTGGAGGATTCGTACGAGCCGTTCCTGGCGATGGGAGTAACGACGGTGGTGATGGGCCAGGACGGAAGCAGCCCCGGCACCGGCGAGGACGGCAGGCGGCGGCTGCCGCAGTGGATGGACGCGGTTACGCGCAAGGGGCCGGACATCAACGTGGCGACCTGTTCGGGCCACGGCACGCTGCGGCGGCAGGCGGGCATTGATGACGGGACGCGGGAGCCTTCGCAGGCGGACATCGCGCGCATGGTGGCGCTGCTGGAGGAGGACCTGGCGGCGGGTTCGTTCGGGACTTCCACGGGCCTGGAGTACGTGCCGGGGATGTACGCGCGGCAGGCGGAGATCGCCGCGCTGGGGCAGGCAGTGGCGCGCTTTGGCGGGGTGGCGATGAGCCACATGCGCTCGGAGGACGATGACCGGGTGGAGGCGTCGATCCGCGAGCACGTTGAGGCGAGCCGTCCCGCGCGTACGCACGTGTCGCATCTGAAGGTGGTGTACGGGGAAGGCGCGGAGCGCGCGGAACGGCTGCTGCAGGCGCTGGACGGTTACCGGGCCGCGGGCGTCGAACTCACCGCGGACGCGTATCCCTACATGGCCAGCTACACCGGGGTGGGCATCCTGTTCCCGGAGTGGGCCATGCCGCCGACCGACTACGACCAGGTGCTGGCCACGCGCCGTGATGAGCTGCGGGCGGCGCTGGAGGCGCGGATGATCCGCCGCGGCGGGCCGGGCGCGCTGCTGTTCGGCACCGGGCCGCACGTGGGCAAGACCCTGGCGCAGGTGGCGGAAGCGGCGGGCAAGCCGTTCCCGGACCTGCTGCTGGAGATCGGCCCGCGCGGCGGGATGGCCGCCCACTTCGTGATGGACGCGGCGCTGCAGGGCCGGCTGATGGTGGATCCGCACGTGGCGATCGCCAGCGACGGCTCGCCCGGCGGCAGCCATCCGCGCGGGGCCGGCACGTTCGCCAAGTGGATCGCGGAGTACGCGGTGCGCGATGGCGCGGTCACGCTGGAAGAGGCGGTCCGCAAGGTCACCTCGCTGCCGGCGTCGATCCTGCGCCTGCCCGATCGCGGCGTGCTGCGCGAGGGCGCCATCGCCGACCTGGTGCTGTTTGATCCGTCGCGGGTACGTGCAAACGCGGACTACGTGGATCCGACCGCGCATGCGGAAGGCTTCGACCTGGTGCTGGTGAACGGCATCCCCGCATTCGAAGACGGCGAACGGATCGCCGCGGCGGGCGCGATGCTGCGCCACGTGCCGCCGCGGCGTCGATAGGGCCGAGTCGATGCGCAGCGGGCATTATGAGGTCGCCGTCATCGGCGGCGGCGCCGCCGGATTGATGTGCGCCATGGTGGCAGCGGGGCGCGGGCGGCGGGTGCTCGTGCTCGAGCGCGCCAACCGGGTGGGCAAGAAGATCCTGATGTCCGGCGGCGGGCGCTGCAATTTCACCAATACCGGCACCGGGCCGGAGAACTACATTTCGGCCAACCCGCACTTCTGCAAGTCGGCGCTGGCGCGCTACACGCCCTGGCACTTCCTGGAGATGGTCGAGCGCCACCGCATCGCCTGGCACGAGAAGGAGCTGGGGCAGCTGTTCTGCGACGAGTCTTCCAAGCTCATCGTCCGGATGCTGCTCGACGAGTGCGCCAAGGTGGGCGTGCGCATCGAGACGGAGTGCGACATCAGCGCGGTGGCCGTGGGCGACGACGGACGCTTCCGCATCGACAGCCGGCTGGGCCGCACGACGGCGGACAGGCTGGTGGTGGCCAGCGGCGGCCTGTCGATCCCGAGCATGGGCGCCAGCGGCTTCGGCTATGAGCTGGCGCGCCAGTTCGGCCACGGGGTGCTGCCCACCCGCGCCGGCCTGGTGCCGCTGACCCTCAGCGGCAAGCACCTTGAACGCCTGGACGGCCTGAGCGGCGTGTCGCTGCCGGTGGAAGCCAGCGCCGGCGGGGCCGCCTTCCGCAATGCCATGCTCGTGACCCATCGCGGCCTGAGCGGGCCGGCGATCCTGCAGGTGTCCTCCTACTGGCAGCCGGGAGACGGGCTGCGGCTCGACCTGCTGCCCGGGCAGGACGCGCTGGGGCTGTTGCAGCGCTGGCAGCGCGAGCGCCCGGACGCTGAACTGAAGACCCTGCTGTCGGAGGCGCTGCCGCGGCGGTTTGCCCAGCGCCTGTGCGAGCACTGGCTGCCCAGCCGGCCGATGAAGCAGTACACCAGCCCGCAGCTGCGGGAGATGGCCGCAACACTGGGCGCATGGCCGATCGTGGCCAGCGGCACCGAGGGCTACCGGACCGCGGAGGTCACGCTGGGCGGCGTCGACACCGACGGCGTTTCGTCCTCCACGTTCGAGTCGCGGCTGCTGCCGGGGCTGCATTTCATCGGCGAGGTGCTGGATGTCACCGGCTGGCTGGGCGGCTACAACTTCCAGTGGGCCTGGGCCTCGGGCCACGCCGCCGGGCAGGCGGTGTAACCTGCGGCGTCGTTTTCCACGGAGCCCGCCATGTCGATTGCCGCCGCCGTCCGCTCATCCACCCTCTGCCTGATCGCCGCGCTGCTGTTCGCCGGCTGCGCCGATCCGGGGCCGCCACCGGGCGGCAGCGTGGCGGAGCTGGAGCGGATCGACATCAAGCAGGGCCAGGGCGAGATCGCCCAGGCCGGCGACGAGGTGGTGGTGCACTACAGCGGCTGGATCTACGACGAGCGCGAACCCGACCTGCGCGGCGAGCCGTTTGACAGTTCCCGCGAGCGCGGCGAGCCGTTCGCCTTCCCGCTCGGCGCGGGCCGCGTGATCGCGGGCTGGGACCAGGGCGTGACCGGCATGCGCGAGGGCGGGCGCCGCGAGCTGCGGATCCCGGCCGAAATGGCCTACGGCCGCCGTGGCGCGGGCGGCGTGATCCCGCCCAATGCCTCGCTGGTGTTCGACGTGGAGCTGCTGGAAGTCCACAAGCAGTAGCCGCCCCGGGCGACGCGTATGCCGCGGCTTCACCGCCGCGCTGGCAGGCTGGGCCCATGAGCTACGTCCGCGAATACGCCGCGTCCGCGCCCGAGCGCTCCGCCATCGATGCGTCTGAAGGCATCGTGGTGCTGGAATTCGGGACCGGCTGGTGCGGCCACTGCCGCGCCGCGCAGCCGGCCCTGCAGAAGGCGCTGGCCGGCCGCGACGGCGTGCGGCACATCAAGGTCGAGGACGGGCGCGGCCGGCCGCTGGGGCGGTCGTTCGGGGTGAAGCTCTGGCCGACCCTGGTGGTGCTGCGCGACGGCGAGGAAGTCGCGCGGCTGGTGCGGCCGGCGGACGAAGAGATCCAGCGCACGCTGGGATCACTGTGAAGCCTGCAGAGGAGACGCGGACGAAATGAGAGTTCCCAAGGGTACGCTGGTCATCGTCGCCGACGGCGGCGGCGCGCGGGTGCTGCGCAACGTCGGCGCCGCATTTGAACCGGAACTGGTGCAGGAAAAGGTGCTGACACCGCAGGACCTCAATGACGACGGGCCTGCCGGCTCGATCCCCCCCGAAACCCGCGGCGAGGAGATCGACGAGGCCACTTTCGCCAAGCAGCTGGCGCAGTGGATCAACCGGCAGGCGCTCAGCGACGGGTTCGATGGCCTGGTGCTGATGGCCGACCCCGAGACCCTGGGCCAGATCCGTCCCAGCCTTCACAAGAGCGTGCACGACCGCCTGATCGGCGAGGTGGCCAAGACCCTGACCAACGCCCCGTTGGGCGACATCGTCAGGGCGCTGGGCTGACCTCGGCGGATTCCTCCGGCGCTTCCACCGCGGCTGGGGACCACTCCATGGCGCGCCCCTTGCCGGCGCGCTTGGCCGCGTACAGCGCCTGGTCCGCGCGCCGCAGGGCCTTTGACAGGCTGGTCGTGGCCGGATCGGCGATGCAGTAGCCCACGCTGCAACCGGTTTCCGGGGCGCCGCTGGTGTTTGCAGTCACCACATCGATCAGCTTTTCGGCCAGGCACCTGGCGCCGACCGCGTCGGCCACGTTGAGCGCGATCACCGCGAACTCGTCGCCCCCCAGGCGCGCCAGCAGGTCGTCGGGCCGCATGCTGTCGCCCAGCCGCGCCGCCACTGCCTGCAGCATGGCGTCGCCGGCGGCATGTCCCAGCTTGTCGTTGATGTCCTTGAAGCCGTCGAGGTCGAAGAAGTACACAACCACCGGCTGCCCCATGCTCGCCGCCGCGTCCCAGGCCTGGCCTCCATGGAACTGGAAACCGGCGCGGTTGAGACAGCCGGTGAGCGGGTCCTGCTGGGCGCGGCGCACCAGTTCCTGGCGGTGCGCCTTCTCCCTGCTCACGTCGCGCAGCATCACGTGGATGCCTTCGACCGCGCCGGCCGGGCCGCGCTGCGGGATGAAGGTCGCCGCCCAGGTGCGGGTTCCATCCTCATCCGGGTCCTCGAACTCGACGTTGTGTGCCACCCCGCCGCGGGCGGTGTCCAGGCCGCGGGCGAAATGGCTGGCGGCCGGTTCGCGGATCAGGCCGACCACGTGCTGCCCGAGGATCTCCCCGGCCGGGCGCCGCAGTTCGCTGGTCCACCCGGAGTTGATGAACTCCACCCGCAGCTCGCGGTCCACGAACATCAGCAGCAGCGGCAGCGCGTCGGCCAGGGTAGCCAGGCGCTGGTCGCCGCGCCGGCGGGCCGACTCGGCCTCGCGCTCGCGGGTGACGTCGCGCACGATCACCATCCGGCAGTGGCTGCCGCGAAAGCGGATGGGCTCGTCGTTGACGCGCACCTGCATCAGGCGGCCGTCGCGGTGCATGTGGGTCCAGTCCACATCGCGGAAGCTGGCGGCAGGGCCGTGCAGTGCGGACAGGAAGCGCGCGTGCTCGTGGGCCGGGCGGATGTCCAGGGCGGTGCGCTGCAGGAACTCGTCGTGCCGCCAGCCGTAGAATTCCAGCGCCGCGGCGTTTGCCGCGCACATGCGCAGGCTGGCCTGGTCGTAGACGAGGACCGGCATGGGGTTGCGGTCGAACAGCACGTGCAGCTCCACCGCTGCCTCGCGCAGCCGGTTCTCCATGGCCTTGCGTCCCTGCGCATGGCGCAGCACCCGCTCGATCACCTCGCCCCGGGCTTCCTGCTTGGGCAGGTATTCCTGGGCCCCGGCGGCAATGGCGCGCTCCCCCAGCCCGTCGTCCTCGCGCCCGGTCAGCACCACCACCGCAAGGTCGGGGTAGTGGGCCACGATTTCCTGCAGGCCTTCCAGGTCCTGGCTGTCGGGCAGGCCGAGGTCGAGCAGCACGGCGGCGTACCCGCCGTCCTCGAGCAGGGCCATGGCCTCGGCCAGGCTGGCCGCCTGTCTGACCTCGCGCGACGGGTCCGCCGCCCGCAGCAACGCCGCGTAGAGCAGCGCGTCGCTGCGCGTGTCTTCAACCAGCAGGATGGCCCCGGCGCGCGTCATCCATCCAAGCGTATCGCAGCGGGGGGCGCCCGGCGCCGCTATGGATCGACAGGTGCGATGCGTTGTCGCGCGGCGTCAACCTTTGCCGGCGGGCGTCAGCTTGAGCAGGTGTCCACTGGCGCCCCGGCCGCCATCCTCCAGCAGCCAGATCGATCCGTCCGGGCCCTGTTCCACCTCGCGGATCCGGGTTCCCATGTCGAAGCGCTCGGCTTCCCGGGCGGATTCACCGTCGAATTCGACGCGTACCAGCGACTGGGAGGACAGGCCACCGATCAGGCCGCTGCCCTGCCAGTGCGGGAACGCGTCGCCGTCATAGATCACGAAGCCGGCCGGTGAAATCACCGGCGTCCAGGTGATGGCAGGGGCGCGGAACTCCGGCCGGGTGTCATGGTTTGGGATCGGCCGGCCATCGTAGTGGTCGCCGTTGGACACGATCGGGTAACCGTAGTTTTCCCCGCGCACCACCAGGTTCAGCTCATCGCCGCCCTTGGGCCCCATCTCGTGGTTCCACAGCCGGCCCTGCGCATCGAACGCAATGCCCAGCGGGTTGCGGTGGCCCAGCGACCACACCTGCGCGGCCACGCCCCCCTGGTCGGCGAACGGATTGTCCGCGGGGATGCTGCCGTCGTCGTGCAGGCGCACGATCTTGCCCATGTTCGACTGCATGTCCTGCGACGGGTCGAACTTCTGCCGGTCGCCCGAGCTGATCCAGAGCATGCCGTCGTGGAAGGCAATGCGGTGCGCGTAGTGGCCCTGGCCGGTCACCTTCGGGACCTGGCGCCAGATGACTTCGATGTCCTGGAGCGAACCCCCGCCGCTGCCATCGAGCACCAAACGCGCACGGGCCACGGCGGCGCCGGCGGTATCGCCCTCGCCGGCCTCGGCGTAGCTGATGTACACGAGCTGGTTGCCGTCGAACCCGGGATGCAGCACCACGTCGCCCAGGCCGCCCTGGCCGCCGTAGGCCACCGCCGGTACGCCGGTGATCTCGCCGCTGAGGTCGCGGTCGATGTCATACATCAGCAGGCGGCCCGGCTTCTCGGTCACCAGCAGGCGCCCGTCGGGCAGGAAAGTCATCGCCCACGGTTCGTTGAACCGGGTCACCTGTTCCACCTGGAAGGGCCGATCCTGGCGCTCTCCGGCGACGGAGCCGGGACGTTCCGGGGCATCGGGCGCGGATTGGCCATAGCCGCTGCAAGCGGCCAGTGCGAGCGAACAGGCGGCGGCGAGGGCAAATCGGGTCATGGCGGCGGCATCTTCCACGCTGGGCAGGGGGTCATACGATAGCCGCAAGCGCGACCGGCCTGTCCCGGGAAGTGAAAATTCCGTTCCTGTTCAGGCCCGCGGGCGGCTCCGCTGGCTTGGATACGGCCGACATTTGCCCCGCAATCGGCCGGTTTTCCGACGATCTGTCGACGCCGTCACGCCAAGTCCTATCGAAAGCCCCTCGCCAGTTGGTTAATACGCCGTTTGCCCGCGGATTCCGGGGCCCTGTCTGTTCATGGCCGCGGCGGCAAGGTCGGTTCCGTGCGGAGCGCATTCATTGCGTGCCGGAACGCAAGCGGCCGGGACGGGTCGCGCCGGGCCGGCGCCGCACGCCTCGATTTCAAACTTCTGGAGATCTGTATGAACAACGTTCGCAAGCCCCTCGCCGGTCTGCTCGCCCTTGGTTTCGCGGTCGCCACGCCGATGGCCTTCGCGCAGGACGCCGGGGATGCCGCTGCCCAGCCGCAGGCCCAGGGCCAGACCAGCTGGTCCGACCTGGACGCTGATGGCGACGGCAACCTGAGCCGGGAGGAAGCGGCGGCCATGCCGCAGCTGGCCAGCGTGTTCGACCAGGCCGACAGCGATGGCGACGGTGTGCTGACCCCGCAGGAGTACCAGCAGTACGCCCAGTCGCAGGGCGCGGGCGGCCAGCCGCAGCAGGACGGGGACCTCTGAGCCTCCTGCCATCCGCTGGAAACCACGGGGCGGCCTTCGGGCCGCCCCGTTTGCATCTGCGGCCCGGGCCCGGCGGGCCTTACACTGGGCCGATGGACAATGCCCAGGCCCCGATCGCCCTGGTCGGCTTTGATGCCGATGACACGCTGTGGCGCAGCGAGGATTACTTCGCCCAGGCCCAGGTCGAGTTCGAGCGGATCATCAGCCGCTACGTGGACCTGGACGACAGCCGCGCGCGTGAGCGGCTGTATGCGGTGGAGAAGGGCAACCTGGCGCTGTTCGGCTACGGTGTGAAAGGCATGGCGCTCTCGATGATGGAGGCCGCGATCGAGCTCACCGGCGAACGCATCAGCGCCGCCGACATGCACCGGATCCTGCGCATGGCCAAGGACATGCTGGACCATCCCGTGGAACTGCTGCCCGGCGTGCGCGAGGCGGTGGAAGAAATCGTGTCCGCTTACCAGGTGGTGTTGATCACCAAGGGCGACCTGTTCCACCAGGAGGCGAAGGTGCGGCAGTCCGGCCTGGCGCACCTGTTCCCGCGGATCGAGATTGTCAGTGAAAAGGATCCGCCGACCTACGCCCGGGTGCTGGAGGAGTTCAAGCTCCCGCCGCAGCGGTTCCTGATGATCGGCAATTCCCTGCGCTCGGACGTGGCCCCGGTGCTGGCCCTGGGCGGCTGGGCGGTGCACATGCCCTACCACCTCACCTGGGAACACGAGCGCGAGGCCGACCTGGGAGGCGATGCCTGGCGCATGCGCGAAGCGGGCCGGCCGGCGGAGCTGCCGGCGGCGGTGCGTGAGGTCGCGGCGATGGCCGCGGACAGCGCCACGGGCCGCGCGGGACCAGTCTGAACGCCGGCGGACGGAGTTACATATCTGTTCACCCGCACCGGGGCATGGTGGGATCGACCCTGCAAAGTCGATTTTCCAAGGAGGCCCCGGATGTCCACCCTTTCCCGATGGCTTGCGAGCATGGCTTTGGCCGCCGGACTTGGCGGGGCGGCGCTGGTGCCGGCGCCCGCGAAGGCAAGCGATGACCTGGTGAGGATCATCGTTGACGTGGCCGACGTGGTCCTGCGCGGCAACCAGCCGTATTACCGGCACGGAAACTACGGCCGCCATGACCGCCTGATCGTGGTCCGCGACCGGCATGGCCGGCCGACCTATTACCGCCAGGTCCCGCGCAACTACCGCGCCGTGTACAACCCGCGCCATCGTCCCGCTCCCCCGCCGCATGCGCGCGCCTGGGGCCATCCCAGCCGGAACCATGGCGCGCATGCCAACAAGCGCTGCGACCGCAACGGGCGCTGCACGGTACGCTATTACGACGCGCGCGAAGACCGCCGCTACCGCGGCCGTCATGACCGGCGCGGGCGCTGGTGATGCGCACGCGCTTGATTGCTGCCGGAGCGGCGGCGCTGCTGGCCGTGGCGCCGCTTGCCGGCGCCCAGGCGCAGGAACTCAGCTGCACCCTGGACTTCAGCATGTCCGGCTGGTCGATCTTCTACAAGACGGCCAGCGGCCATGGCACCGTCCGCTGCAGCAATGGCCAGAGCATGCCGGTCCGCATTGAAACCCGCGGCGGCGGGCTCACCCTGGGGCGTTCGCGCATCGACAACGGCACCGGCACCTTTGCCGGCGTCAAGCACATCAACGACGTCCTCGGCGGCTATGCCACTGCGGAAGCGCATGCGGGCCTGGTGCGTTCGGCCAAGGCGCAGGTGGTGACCAAGGGGCCCGTCACCCTGGGCCTGGCAGGCACCGGGGATGGCTGGGACCTGGGCGTTGCCTTCGGCAGCTTCATCATCAGCCGCCGCTGATCGCGTCCAACTCAGTCTGCGCGGTGGTGGGTGTCCTCCACCAGCGGTGCCTGCTGGA
Source organism: Luteimonas sp. JM171 (assembly GCF_001717465.1). Taxonomy (NCBI): domain Bacteria; kingdom Pseudomonadati; phylum Pseudomonadota; class Gammaproteobacteria; order Lysobacterales; family Lysobacteraceae; genus Luteimonas; species Luteimonas sp. JM171. Next base: position 1,450,976 of record NZ_CP017074.1, read on the forward strand.
TGCTGGACTCGATGTCATCGCCCAGCTGGGTGCTGAACCAGATCACTGCAGCCCCATAGGTCACCAGCAGGAGGGCGCCAGCGGCCACTGCGAAGGGCCAGCGGCGGGGGCGTCCCTGGCTGGGAAGCTCCTGGCGGTTGCTGTCATTGGCCATGTCCGGCTCCGGTCGATGGTGCAAGGCGATTACGGCACAATTCGCGCATGCGACACGTGAGCCCAGGCGGGTTTTCCAGCCCTCAAGAGGAACGGCCGATGAACAAGCGGAAGCAGGCGACATTGGTGGCCCTGCTGTCGGGCATGGTGTTCGCTGCACCCGTGGCCGGCTGGGGGCAGGAGCCGCCGCAGGAAGCTGGCCTCGAGTCGCCGGTCGCCGATCCCGAGGCGGAAGAGGCCGAGCCTGGCGATGGGTCCGAAGAGGAAGAGGCCGAAGATCCTGCTACCACGGGCGATGCGTGGGTTGACGCGCAGCTCGCCGACATCGGCCGCTATGCCCGCCGATATCCCGATACGTTCGCCGATGAACTCCAGCGCTACCACGACGCCCCCCGTGCGTCGGTGCGCGCGCTGCTGGAGGAGGGGTCAGGATGGGCGCCCGGCGATGTGTATTTTGCCTGCGCGCTGGGGAGCGTGACCGGGCGTGCCTGCCGCTTTGTGGTTGATCAGCGTGGCGATCCACCCCGGATCAGCTGGCGCGCCCTGGCTGAAGAGCTGGGCGCCGGACCGGGCACCGAAGCATTCGCGCGCCTCAAGCGCGGGATCGTGGAAAGCTACGGCCGCTGGGGCCGGCCGATTGAGCTGGACGCGGGGCTGGCGGAAGCCTTCCCCGATCATCCCCGGCCGCAGCGGGCCGGGGACTGAAGCGGTCAGTCCGGGCGCTTGGCCGGGACGAACGGCGAGGTGGGGTCGCTGGCCGGGAAAGTCTCTTCCAGGGCTTCATCCTGGTTCTCGTCCAGATGGGCCTTCCCCGGCTTCTTCTCGTTTTGATCGCCGGGGTTGGCTTCGCCGCCGGCTGGACCGATCGGGTGCTGTGATTCGCGGTTCATGGAGTCGCCCTGGTTTCGGATTGATTCCTCTTTAACCCCGCTGGCGTGGCCGCGACGTGAGAACGGCGTTGGCGAATTGGAAACCGCGCCGTGACGTTCCATGTACGCGGCGCGTGCAACGGTGCCTGTCTCCCCCCAGCGCACAGGAGCACCGCGTGAGCGAGCAGGACATGGATCCCGCACAGCCGGCCCAGAAGCAGGACCGGCAGCCCGGCCACGAGGACGAGATGCGCCCCAGGCCCGAGAGCATCCGCGACAGCTACCGCGGCTCGGGCCGCCTGGAGGGCAAGGTCGCCCTGGTGACAGGCGGCGACAGTGGCATCGGCCGCGCCGTGGCCCTGCACTTCGCCCGTGAGGGCGCCCGGGTGGCCATCGGCTACCTCGAGGAGTCAGCGGACGCCCGCGAGACCGTGCGGATGGTGGAGGAAGAAGGGTCGGAGTGCATCGCGGTGGCCGGGGACGTGGGCGACGCGGCGTTCTGCAAGCGCCTGGTGGACGAGGTCGTCGGACGTTTCGGAGGCCTGGATGTGCTGGTGAACAATGCGGGCGAGCAGCACACCGTCGACAAGCCCGAGGAACTGACGCCCGAACAGGTGGAGCGGACGTTCCGCACCAACGTGTTCGCCTGCATCCACATGGCCGCTGCGGCCATTCCCCACCTGGAGGACGGCGGATGCATCATCAACACCGGCTCGGTCACAGGGGCGCGCGGGCACGAGAAGCTGATCGACTACGCCGCCACCAAGGGTGCGATCCACGCGCTCACCTTCTCGCTGGCGCAAACGCTCGCCGATCGCGGGATCCGGGTGAACTCGGTAGCGCCCGGGCCGGTATGGACGCCGCTCATCCCGGCGAGCTTCAGCGCGGGGGAGGTGGCGGAATTCGGCTCCAGCACCCTGCTCAAGCGCCCCGGGCAGCCAAGTGAGCTCGGCCCTGCCTACGTCTTCCTCGCTTGCGAGGAAGCCTCATTCATCACCGGCCAGACCCTCCACGTCAACGGCGGCGGCTACATCGGCGCCTGATCCCTGGGCTGGCCGGCCTGCAGGAGAACGACATGAGACGACATCGTGAGCGACATCCCGACCGCCATGGCGAGTACAGCGACGGTGGCGGTCGCAGCGACTCATTCCGCGGCCGCTACGCCGCCGGGGAAGGCGCCGCGCGCGCCAACGTGCAATGGCAGCCGGACTCACCGCTGCCCGGCAGCGATCCGGCAGACGGCCATGCTCCTGGCGGGCCCGGGCCGCGCGGGAGCTATGGCCGGCAGCACTACGGGCGCGGGTTCCGGGATTTTCCCCATGATTCCGATGGCGAGCACCGCGGCCATGGCCCGCGCGGCTACCAGCGCTCTGACGCCCGCATCCTGGAGCAGGTCTGCGAACACCTGACCGACGACCCGATGGTCGACGCGCGCGGGATCGAGGTGCAATGCAAGGATGCCTTGGTGACGCTGGAAGGCGAGGTGCCCGGCCGCTGGATGAAGCATCGCGCCGAGGACATCGCCGCGGCGGTGGCCGGTGACGACGCGGTCGAGAACCGCATCCGGGTCGCGCGCCGCGCTGAGCGCGGCGTCACGCCGCCCGGATCCAACTGACCACGCGGAGACCATGCCATGGCCCGGCCGATCTGGACTGGAACCCTGTCGTTCGGACTGCTCAACATCCCGGTGCGGCTGATGGCCGGCGAGCGCCGCGTGGACCTGAGCTTCCGCATGCTCGACAGCCGCAACAACGCCCGCGTGCGCTATGAGCGCGTGAACGAGGAGACCGGCGAGGAGGTGCCCTGGAAGGAGATCGTCAAGGCCTTCGAGTACGACAAGGGCAGCTACGTGGTGATCGAGGAGGACGACATCGCCGCGGCCTCCCCGGACCGCAGGGAGACCATCGACATCGAGCTGTTCGTCGACGCGGGGGCCATCGGCGCCGAGTATTACGACAAGCCCTACGTGCTCGAGCCCGCGGCCAAGGCCGAAAAGGGTTACGTGCTGCTTCGCGACGTGCTGGCGCGCACCGGCAAGGCCGGGATCGGGCGCGTGGTGATCCGCACCCGCGAATACCTGGCGGCGGTGCTCCCCCGGGGCGATGCGCTGGTGATGATGGTGCTGCGCTTTGCCCAGGAGCTGGTGGACCCGGAGGAGTACCGGCTGCCGGAGGGCAAGTCGACGAAGTGGAAGATCAGCGAGCGCGAGGTGGAGATGGCCGAGCAGCTGATCGAGTCGATGACGGGCGAGTGGGAGCCCGGGCAGTTCAAGGACGATTTCCGGCTGCGCCTGCAGAAGGTGATCGAGGACCGGGTGCGCTCGAAGAAGGTGGTGCAGGGCGAGGATGAAGAGGACGAGGCGCCTCCCGAGGGTGCCGCCACCAACGTCATCGACTTCGCCGAGCTGCTCAAGCGCAGCCTGGACAAGAAGGGTGGAAAGGGCTCGTCGAAGACGTCCGCCAGGACGACCAAAAAGGCGACCAGGAAGGCAACGAAGAAAGCAGCGAAGAAAACGGCGAAGAAGGCCGCCAGGCGGCCCGCGCGCAAGGCGGGCTGACCGGTGCGCCTGACCAGCCCCGACCGCGAGGTGTATCCCGGCGAGGGCATCACCAAGCGGCACGTCGCCGAGTATTACGAAGCGGTGGCGGAGTGGCTGATGCCCGAGCTGGCCGAGCGGCCGACATCGCTGCTGCGCTGCCCGGACGGAATCGGCGGCGACTGTTTCTTCCAGAAGAAGCATGCCGACAGCCTTGGCCCGGGCGTGCATGCGGTGTGCCTGGACGAACGCGACGGCGAGGACGAGTACATCTACGTGCGCGACATCGAGGGCGTCCTCTCGCTGGTGCAGATGAACGCCATTGAGTTCCACCCCTGGGGTGCCAGGCGGCGGAGCCCGGAAAAGCCCGACCGGCTTGTGTTCGACCTGGATCCCGCGGACGGCGTGCCCTGGAAGGATGTGCTGCGGGCCGCCCGCGAAGTGCGCGACCGACTCTCCGCAGCCGGGCTGGAAAGCTGGCCGCGGCTGTCGGGCGGCAAGGGCATCCACGTGTGCGTGCCGCTGGAACCCAGGGCAGGCTGGGATCGGGCCAAGGATTTTGCCGAGGCCGTCGCCCGCGCGATGGCCGGGGACAGCCCGGACCGCTATGTGGCCAACGCTTCAAAAGAACTGCGCCGCGGGCGGATATTCATCGACTGGCTGCGCAATGGCCGGGGCAATACCAGCGTCGCGGGCTGGGTGCTGCGCGCACGCCCGGGCGCACCGGTGGCGATGCCGCTGCGCTGGGACGAACTCGGCCGGACCCGCTCCGGCGGCCACTGGGACATCCACAGCGCCCGCCGCCGCGCCGCGCGCCTGCGCAGCGACCCGTGGGAGGGGTTCTTTCAGGTCCGCCAGCGGTTGCCCCGGTAGAATTGGCGGTTGCCCTTGCCGCTGCTCCCGGCCTTCCGGTCGGCCCATGCATGCCAAAGTCCAGGCCCAACCAGGCATTCCGGCTGTCCGTCGCTCCGATGATGGACTGGACGGACACCCATTGCCGGGTGTTCCATCGGGTGCTGGCCCCGCACGCCCGCTTGTACAGCGAGATGGTGCATGCCAATGCGGTGATCCACGGCGACCGCTCCAGGCTGCTGGCGATGGATCCGGTGGAGCACCCGGTGGTGCTGCAGCTTGGTGGCAGCGAGCCGGCGTTGCTGGCACAGGCGGCGCGCATCGGCGCCGACCATGGTTTTGACGAGGTCAACCTCAACTGCGGCTGTCCGTCCGACCGGGTGCAGGCCGGCCGCTTTGGCGCCTGCCTGATGCGCGAACCGGCGCTGGTGGCCGATTGCGTGGCGGAGATGGCCGCCGCCTGCCCGGTGCCGGTGACCGTCAAGTGCCGGCTGGGCGTGGACGATGACAGCGAGTGGGAGCGCTTCGCCGGTTTCATCGATACCGTCGCCGCCGCCGGCTGCGCCACCTTCGTGGTGCACGCCCGCAACGCCTGGCTCAAGGGCCTGAGCCCGAAGGAAAACCGCGACGTGCCGCCGCTGCGCTACGACTGGGCATACCGGATCAAGCGCGAACGTCCCGACCTGAACATCCTCATCAACGGCGGCATCGCCGGGGCCGACGCCGCCACCGCTCACCTGGCCCATGTCGACGGCGTGATGCTGGGGCGCGCGGCCTACCACGACCCGTACCTGCTGCACGTCCTCGACACCCGGTGGTTCGGCGGCCAGCAGCGCGAGCGCGGTGACCTCCTGCGGGCGCTGCGCCCGTATGTGGAAGCGCAGTTGGGCCGGGGCATCGCCCTCAAACACATCACCCGCCACGTGCTTGGCCTGTTCCAGGGCCAGCCGGGCGGCCGCGCCTTCCGGCGCGTGCTCAGCGAAGGCGCCCATCGGCCCGGCGCGGGCTGGGCGCTGGTTGAAGAGGCCCTGTCCCATACCCGGCGACACCAGCGCGACGCCGCCTGAGCGGTGAACGGCGGGGCGGCGGTTGCGCATTTCTGCTGGCCGGGCAGAATCGGAACGGCGCGGGGCTGAACACCAGATGCCGCGCAAGGGGCGAGTTAAGGACGGATTCACCCCGAAATTTCAACAATTTACGGGTCGCCCGGGAGTTCGTCGCGACAAATCACGCGTCCCGTTCACACGCCCTGCACAGCCGACTGTATTGTCCATGAAGAGTGTCCCGCTCCTTTGCCTGGTCATGCCGCTGCTTGCCGCCGTCGGGATGGCGGGGGTAACGGCCCATGCCCAGCAGCGATCGCCGGAGCGCTCCGAGCAGTTCGCGATGCGGGGCGGGGAAGACGCGGCGACGCGTTCGCAGCGACGCCAGGATTCAATGGCTGATTCCATCCGCCATGTGCGCCGCTCCAACCGTGGGCACATCATCGCCGCGGATCGTATGCTGTCCAACGGACGCCAGATCAATCGCATCAAGCTCGTGGATGACCGCGGGCGGGTGCGGGTGATCGAGGACGACCCGCAGCGGCGCCGCGCACAGCGCTCACGCCGCGACGACGATTGAATTCAGATACTTGAACGCGACGGCCTGCGGGCCACTGTGACCGGAGAGATTCATGCGCATTCTTCTCGTCGAGGACGAAGCCCCCCTGCGCGAAACGCTGGCCGCGCGCCTCAAGCGCGAGGGCTACGCGGTCGACGCCGCCCAGGATGGCGAGGAAGGCCTGTACATGGGCCGCGAGGTGCCGTTCGATGTGGGCATCATCGATTTGGGCCTGCCGAAGATGTCGGGCATGGAACTGATCAAGGCGCTGCGCGATGAAGGCAAGCAGTTCCCCGTCCTGATCCTCACCGCCCGCTCCAGCTGGCAGGACAAGGTGGACGGGCTGAAGGAAGGCGCGGACGATTACCTGGTCAAGCCGTTCCATGTGGAGGAGCTGCTGGCGCGCATCAATGCGCTGGTGCGCCGGGCCGCGGGCTGGAGCAAGCCGCAGCTCGAGTGCGGGCCGGTCACGCTCGACCTGGCCGCGCAGACGGTGTCGGTGGACGGCAAGAATGTCGACCTCACCAGCTACGAGTACAAGGTGCTCGAGTACCTGATGATGCACGCGGGCGAGCTGGTGTCGAAGGCGGACCTGACCGAACACATCTACCAGCAGGACTTCGACCGCGATTCCAACGTGCTGGAGGTCTTCATCGGCCGCCTGCGCAAGAAGCTCGATCCCGACGGCACCCTGAAGCCGATCGAGACCGTGCGCGGCCGCGGATACCGCTTCGCGATCCCGCGCAACACGGAGTCCTGACCGGGCCCTTCCAGGCGCACGCGCCCGCTGCGCGCGCCCGCGGGCCGGAGTAGCCTGTGCCGATGGGGAACAACCGGCGAAATCGGATGTCCTGGCGGCCGCGCTCGCTGCAGGCGCGGCAGCTGCTTGCCGCCAGCCTGGGGCTGGTCGCCTTCCTGGCCCTCGCCGGCTATGCGCTGGACCGGGCCTTCGTGGACGTGGCCAGCCAGGGCCAGCGCGAGCGCCTGCGCGTGTTCGCCGAGTTCTACGCGGGGGCGGTGGAGTTCGCCCGCGATGACACCCTCATTCCGCCGGAATATCCGCCCGACGAGCGCTTCGAGCGCCCGGGCGGCGATCTCTATGCGGCGGTGGTCACCGAGAACGGCGAGTGGTTCTCCGGCTCGGCCCAGGGGCCGCAACTGCCGGAGCTGGCGCTGCTGGAGGGTGGCCAGGTGCGCATCGACGGGCCGCTGCCGATGGTCGACAGCGCGGGCCAGGCAGGGGAGGTGATCCGCTACGGCCGCGGCTTCGTGCTGGTGCGCGAGGTCGGCGGGGAGGAGACCGAAACGCCCTTCACCGTCTACATCATGGAGGATGCGGGCAGCCTGCCGAGCCAGGTGCAGGTGTTCCGCCAGGCGCTGTGGCGCTACCTGGGCGTGTCGGGAATCATCCTGCTGCTGCTGCAGACGGTGGTGCTGCGCTGGAGCCTGTGGCCGCTGCGGCGGGTGGTGTCGGAGCTGACCCAGGTGCAACGCGGGCGACTCAACCGCATGGGCGAGCTGCACCCGCGCGAGCTGCAGCCGCTGACGGAGAGCATCAATGCGCTGATCGACAGCGAGCGGCAGAACCTGGAGCACCAGCGCAACACGATGTCGGACCTGGCGCACAGCCTCAAGACGCCGCTGGCGGTGCTGCGCACGCGGCTGGATTCGGGCGCCAGCGATGCCGAGCTGCGCGAGGAGCTGGAGACCCAGCTGCGCCGGATGAACGACATGGTGGGTTACCAGCTCGGGCGCGCGGCCTCCAGCGGCCACAAGCTGTTCGCGGCGCCGGTGGAGATCGAGCCGCACGCGGAGCAGATCGTCCGAGGGCTGGAGAAGATCTATGCCTCCAAGGGGGTGCTGTGCGAATTCGACCTTGATTCCGAGGCGCGTTTCCACGGCGAGCCGGGCGACCTGCAGGAGCTGCTGGGGAACCTGCTCGAGAATGCGTTCAAGTGGGCGGGGTCGCGGGTGCTGCTGACGGCGCGGCCGGGCGAGTCGGCGGCCAACCGGCGGCCGGGGCTGGTGCTGGTGGTGGAGGACGACGGGCCGGGGATTCCGCCCGATCGCATTGCCCTGGTACTGCAGCGGGGTGTGCGCGGCGATGAGCGGGTGCACGGGCACGGGATCGGGCTGGCGATCGTGCAGACGCTGATCGACAGCTACCGGGGGGAGCTGCGGGTCGGGCAGTCGGAGGAGCTTGGGGGCGCCCGGTTCGAGGTGATCCTGCCGCCGGGACTTTGACTTGACGGGTGTGCCGAGTTCGCGGGCGGGCTGCCCCACCGGCCCCTCAGCGTTCGCGGCGATTTGGCACCCGCCTCAGAGGAAGGGGGATGGGCCGTAGAAGCGTTCCAGGTGCCCTGCGACCTGGGGCATTTCCTGCTGGAGGGTGCGTGGGTCGCTGAAGTGGTACTCGCTGCACACGGCGAAGAACTCCTCGGGGGCTTCGGCGGCATAGGGGTCGATCGGGGTCTCTTCCTCGCGGTCGACGCGCTCGACGAAGGCATCGAAGCTCTGCTGGAAATCGCGGGCCCATTCGCGCTGCCAGGCGCGCGGCAGCGGCGGGGTGCCGTCCAGGACGCCGTCGAGGGCGTCGATCTTGTGGGCCATCTCGTGCACGGCGACGCAGAAGCCGGCCCGGGGCTGGGCGAGGTCGGATTCGACGTCGGCCCAGGAGAGGATGAGCGGGCCGGCCTCCCAGGCTTCGCCGATGAGTTCGTCGTCCCATTCGTGCAGAACGCCGGCGGCATCCACGTGGGTGCGGTTCACGCGGAAGGCGTCGGGATAGACGATCAGTTCGCGCCAGCCGGACAGGCCTTCGGGGCCGAATTCGAGCAGGGGCAGGGAGCACAGTGCGGCGAACTGGGCGCGCTGGATGTCGTCCAGGGCCAGGTCGCCGACCGGGGTGATGACCTTCTCGGCCAGGAAGCGCGCGGCGAGCTGCTGGAGGCGGGCGTCGCGTTCGCCATCAAGGCGCGCCACCCAGGGGACGCGGGCGCGGACGGCGTGCCAGGTGGATGGGTCGGGAAGCCGCGGTTGGCCGCGCAGGCGGCGGAACAGGCCGAACACGCCGGGGTGCTTCGATCAGCGGAACATGCCCGGGATGAGGTTGTGCATGCGCGGCGGGCGTCCGGTGCTTTCCGGATCGCCGGCCTGCTCACTGGACGTTCCTTCCACTGCGGCGGCTTCGACCTCGTCGCCGGGGCTGATGCCGTGCGCGGCATCATCGGTATCGATGCTCACCGGGGCCGAGCACTCCGCCTGGCAGCCGTCGTCGAGTTCCGCGCTGTCCATGCGCACCTCGCCGGCAAACAGCGGCAGGCTGGCACAGGAGAGCAGCAGCAACAGGGCGGTACGCTGGATCATGGTGGTTGCCCGTGGGGAGTGGGTTGGAGCAATGACCTTTGCAGGTCGACTTCACACTATATCAACGTTATTTGTGACGTGGTGTTGCGCTGCAGCAGCGGTTGTGCAAGCCGGTTTTCCCGCGCCATGCATGGATAATCAGGGCCCATCCCCCCCTCTGGTTTGGCTGAATGGGCGTCGATCAATCCGCTCCCCTTTCCGATCGGGAACTGCTGGGCCGGCTGCAGGCCGGCCCGGTGTCGGGCGATGTGCTGGCGCGCGACAGCGGCCTGACCCGCGCCGCGGTGTGGAAGCGGATCGAGGCGCTGCGCGCCGCCGGGGTGGCGATCGATGCCCGGCCCGGGCAGGGATATGCCCTGGCCCGGCCGGTTGTCCTGCTCGATGCCCAGGCCATCCGTGAGGCCGTCCCCGCCCAGCTGCGTCACCAGATCGCCTCGCTGGATGTTGCCTGGGCGATTGATTCCACCAATTCCGAACTGTTGCGTCGGCCCGCGGCCGCCCACGGCGTGCAGGTGCTGTTGGCCGAGCGCCAGACCGGAGGCCGCGGCCGCCGCGGCCGCAGCTGGCAATCCCCGCTCGCCGCCAACCTGTACCTGTCGCTGGCCCGCCGTTTTGACGCCGGGCTGGCCCGTCTGGGCGGGTTGGGGCTGGTGGCGGGGTTGGCGGTCGTCGATGCGCTGCACGCCCAGGGGGCCATCCAGGTGCGGTTGAAGTGGCCCAACGATCTGGTCGTTCCGCAGCCGGACGGCACCCTGCTCAAGCTCGGCGGGCTGCTGGTGGAAGGCGGGGGCGAGAACGCGGGGCCCGTGCGCGCGGTGATTGGCATCGGGGTCAACGTGCACATGCCGGAGGCCGCCGTCGCCGGGATCGGGCAGCCGTGGACCGACCTGCAGGCGCTGCGCGGCCACGGGGCGCCGGACCGCAACCGGCTTGCCGCCGCCTGCGTGGCGGCGCTGGTGCCGGCGCTTGAGCAGTTCGATCGCGAAGGGCTCCAGCCCTTCCTGGCGCGCTATGCAAAAGTGGACGCGCTCGCGGGCCGGCGGGTCCGGGTGCAGGCCGGTGCGGGGGAACGCGAAGGGGATGCGCTGGGAATCGCCGACGACGGCGCGCTGCGCGTGCGCATCGACGGCGAGGAATGCTCGGTGCACGCGGGGGAGGTCAGCGTGCGCACACGCGGGGCCGCTGCATGAGCCGCTGGCTGTTTGACCTGGGCAACACCCGGCTCAAGGCGGCGCCGCTGGATGCACGCGGGCGCGTCGGGGAGGTGCTGGCCTTCGCGCACGACGGCGGGCAGCTGGCGCCCGCCTGGGAGCAGGCGCTGCCGGCGCGCATCGAGGCTGCGGCCGTGGCCAGCGTGGCATCCACCCGGCTGCGCACCGATCTGCTCGCCGCGCTGGCCAGGCGCTGCGGCCGGATTTCGCTTTCGCGCACGCTTGCCCGCTGCGATGGCGTGACCGTGGCCTATGCGGAACCGGAGCGCCTCGGTGTCGATCGCTTCCTGGCGCTGCTGGGCGCGCACGCGCGCGGACGCGGGCCATGGTTGCTGGTTGGCGTGGGGACGGCGCTCACCATCGACCTGCTCGACGCCACGGGCCGGCACCGGGGCGGCCGGATCGCGCCGTCGCCGACGCTGATGCGCCAGGCCCTGCAGGCCCGGGCGCCGCAGCTGCCGGCTGAAGGCGGCGCGTACCTGGATTTCGCCACCAATACGCCTGACGCGCTCGCATCCGGCTGCGATGGCGCCGCGCTGGCCCTGGTTGGAGCCAGCCGGGAGTCGGCGCGCGCCCTGCTCGGGAAGGACCCCGCGGTGCTCGTCCACGGTGGGGGACGGGCACTGTTGCTTGAGCACCTGGCCGGCGCATCCGAGGCCCCCTCGCTGGTGCTCGAAGGACTCGCGCGCTGGCTGGAGATGGAACGGGCCGCGTGAAGGCCTAGAATCCGGCCATGCATCTGCGCGCACTGATCGTCCTGCTGCTGGTCATGAACGTCGGCGTCGCCCTGTGGTGGGCGCTGCGGCCGGCTCCGGCCGCTGAACCGGCCCCCGCCGTGCCCGGCGACGTCCCCACCCTCGTCCTGGTGGCCGAAGCGGACCGCGAACTCCTGCAGGCCGTCGCGCTCGACGCCGCCAACGCCGCCGCGCAGCCTGACGAAGCCAGGGCCGACAGCGGCGATCGCGCAACCGTGGCGCCGGAGGATCTGCGCTGCTTCAGCTTCGGTCCCTGGGAAGGGGCTGACGAAGCGGGCCAGGCCCAGGCGGGGCTGCGCGTCGAGGCAGTACGCATCCGTGCACGCGAGGCAATTACCGGTGCAACGGGATGGCAGGTGCGGCTGCCGCCGCTGGCGGACCGCGCCGCCGCCGAGGCGATGGTGGCGCGGCTGGTGGCGGCCGGGTTCAACGATCATTTCATTCTCGGCCAGGGCGATCAGGCCAATGCCGTGGCCCTGGGGCGCTTTGGCGCGGAAGCCTCTGCGCGCCGCCACCAGGCGGCGCTGCACGAGGCCGGGTTCGATGCGGCCCTGGTGGAGCCGGTGGGTGCAACCGGGACCGAAACCTGGCTCGACCTTGCCGTGGGCCCGGACTTCGATCCGGACCAGGCCCGCGTGGACAGCGGCGCCGCGCGCGCCGAGCCGCTGGACTGCGCCGCGTTGCAATGAAGCGCCGGCCGCGGCGCGTTAGAATGCGCGGCCGCCCCCCACGCCGGGGCCGATCCACGCCGGCATAGCTCAGCTGGTAGAGCAACCGCCTTGTAAGCGGTAGGTCGTCCGTTCGAGTCGGACTGCCGGCACCAGACCTGAAGGCGCCCATGACCCGCAGCTATCCCCCCGTTTCGATTTTCGGCGTTCCCACCGACGTGGGCGCCGGCCACCGCGGTACCCGGATGGGGCCGGAGGCCCTGCGCATTGCTGGCCTGGCCGAGGCGCTGCGCGCGCGTGGGGTGGATGTGGTGGACCGTGGCAACGTGGAGGGCCCGGCCAATCCGTGGCAGCCGCCTGTCGAGGGCTATCGCCACCTGGAACAGGTGGTGGCATGGAACCGCGCGGTGCGTGAGCGCTCGCTGGCCGAGCTGCGCGAAGGCCGCATGCCGGTGATGATGGGCGGTGACCACTGCCTGGCGATCGGCTCGATCGCCGCCGTGGCCGATCATTGCCGCGAGCACGGCCGCGAGCTGCGGATCCTGTGGCTGGACGCGCACTCGGACTTCAACACCAGCAGCGTCACGCCCTCGGGCAACATCCACGGCATGCCGGTGGCCTGCCTGTGCGGGCTGGGCCCGGACGTGCTCACCGGCATCGGCGACCACGTGCCGGCCATCAGTCCTTCGCAGGTGAAGCAGATCGGCATCCGCTCGGTCGACGCCGAGGAAAAGCGCCTGGTCAAGGAATACGGGCTGGACATCTATGACATGCGCTACATCGACGAGATGGGGATGAAGCGCACCATGCAGCAGGCGCTGGAAGGCCTGCACGACGGCGTGCACCTGCACGTGAGCTTCGATGTCGACATGCTTGATCCCGCGATCGCGCCGGGAACCGGCACCCCGGTCCCCGGCGGCCTGAACTACCGCGAAGCGCAGCTGGTGATGGAGATGATCGCCGACACCGGTCGCATGGCGTCGCTGGACATCGTCGAGGTCAGCCCGCCGCTGGACGACTGCAACACCACCGCCGAACTGGCCGTGGACATGGTGGAAAGCCTGTTCGGCAAGTCCACGCTCATGCGCGATTGACGCCGCTGGGCCAAACCTGAACGAGGAGCGGACCGGGTCGGCCGATTCGCGCCGGCTTCACGCCCGCCCGGGGTTTCATGGAGCAGTCCAACCACCGATGAGGGATTCCATGAAGCGTTCAATTGCATTGCTCCTGCTGGCCATGTTCACCGCTGGCACGTTCACTGCCTGCAACACCGTCCGCGGCGCGGGCCAGGACGTCGAGCGTGCGGGTGAAAAGGTGCAGGAGGCGGCCGAGGACACCGGCGGAACGACCGACGGCTGATAGTCGCAAAATGCTGTCACGGGGAAGCCGGCGAAAGCCGGCTTCCTTTGTTTGGGGCTCAGTGAAACAGCGGCGGGGCGACTGTTCATCGTCGTCAAGGGCGGCAAACGCAATTTTGACCGCGCTTTCAGATCCCGCAGCGCACATTGCAGGCGTGCGGAACATCCGCGCAGTTCCTCCCCACAACGAAGAGGCAAACACGCATGAACAAGGACATCATTTCGGGCAAGTGGTCGCAGGTGAAGGGCAAGGCCAAGGCGCGCTGGGGCGATCTGACCGACGACGTGTTCGACGTTGCCGAGGGCAACAGCGAGTATCTGGCCGGCAAGCTGCAGGAGCAGTACGGCTGGGGCCGCGAGCGCGCCGAACAGGAGGTGCGCGACTTCGAGCGCACGCTCTGATCCGCGGAGGCGGCACGCGCCCCGGCGCTGCCGCGGCCTCCGCGAACAGGGGAGAACGGGCCGGCCACGCCGGCCCGTTCTTTTTGGGCCGCCGGCGCGCGGGCGGTACGCGCCTGCGAACGGTTAAAATGCGGGTCCTTTCCACGTCGTGCCGTCAATGTCCACTCGTCCGCTCCGCGTCCTTACCGGCATCAAGCCCACCGGCGTCCCGCACCTGGGCAACTATGTCGGGGCCATCCGCCCCGCGGTCGCGGCAAGCGGGGCGGCCGGCGTGGAGAGCTTCTTCTTCCTCGCCGACTACCACGCGCTCATCAGCACCCAGGATCCGGTGCGCGTGCAGCGCTCGACGCTGGAAGTGGCGGCCAGCTGGCTGGCCTGCGGGCTGGACCCGCAGCGGGTGGCGTTCTACCGCCAGTCCGACATCCCCGAGATCACCGAGCTGACCTGGTTGCTCACCTGCGTGGCCGGCAAGGGCATCCTCAACCGCGCCCACGCCTACAAGGCCGCCGTGGACCGCAACCGCGAGGAGGGCGAGGACGACGATGCCGGGGTGACCGCGGGGCTCTTCATGTACCCGGTGCTGATGGCCGCCGACATCCTGCTGTTCAACGCCGACCGCGTGCCCGTGGGGCGCGACCAGGTCCAGCACATCGAGATGGCCCGCGACTTCGGCCAGCGCTTCAACCACCTGTATGGCGAACACTTCACCCTGCCCGAAGCGGCAGTGGAGGAGCAGGTGGCCACGCTGCCCGGGCTGGACGGGCGCAAGATGAGCAAGAGCTACGACAACGTGATCCCGCTGTTCGCCCCGCGCGAGCAGCTGCGCAAGCTGGTGTTCTCGATCGTCACCGACTCGCGCGAGCCCGGCGAGCCGAAGGACACCGAAGGGTCGGCGCTGTTCGAGATCTACCGCTCGTTCGCCAGCGCCGGGGAAACGGCCCAGCTGCGGGAGGCCTACGCCAGCGGCATCGCCTGGGGCGCGGCCAAGGAGCAGCTGTTCGAGCGTATCGATGCCGAGATCACCCCGATGCGCGAGCGCTACGAGGCCTTGATCGCCGACCCGGCCGCCATCGAACGCCAGCTGCGCGCGGGCGCCGAGCGGCTGCGCGAGGAGGTGGCCACGCCCTTCCTGCGCGAGCTGCGCAAGGCGGTCGGCCTGCACGACCTGTCGCAGCCGCTCGACTCCGGGCCCGCGAGCGCAGCGAAGCCCGCCGCGCTGCCCCCGCAGTTCAAGCAATACCGCGAGGCCGACGGCCGCTTTTACTTCAAGCTGGTGGACGGCGACCGCCTGCTGCTGCAGGGCATCGGCCACGCCTCGCCGCGCGACGCCGGCCAGCTGATCGACCGCCTCAAGCAGGCTGCCGGGGAAGGGCTGCGACACGTGGCCGGCGCCGGGATCCACCTGGGCGAAGAGCTCGTGGGGCACCTGGGTGAGGCCGTTGCGCTGGAGGAACTGGCCGATGCGCTGGCCCGGTTTGCCGGGGACGACGCATGAACCCGCTGGTGGAACTCAACCTCGCGCTGATCCTGTTCATTCCCTGGTTCCTGATCCTGGGCGTGCTGTTCTGGATCTACCCGCGCCAGCCGCGTGGCACAGCGCGCCGCGTGTACGACGTGATCGCGCTGGTGTTGTCGGTGGTGGCGTTCGCCTGGACCCAGTACTGGTCGCTCGAGGTCGCCGACCCGGACTACGGGCGGATGTGGGGGCAGATCCTGGCCAGCGCCATCGGCTATGGCGTGTACCTGGCCGTGATGACGGTCGCGTTTTTCCTGCGTCCGTGGGTGCTGCGCAGGTTCTGAGCGGCGTGCCCTGCGACGAAAGCCCAATCCCGGGCGCGCGGCCCGCTGCCTAGACTTGTCCGTGTCTCAGCCAAGGGAGCCGGAGCCGGCCATGCCTGCCCAGGACGGCATCGTCACCATCGATACGGGCTACGTGCGCCCAGGGTTCTGCGCGGCCTACCTGCTGGTGGAGCGGGGGCGCGCGGCGTTCATCGATACCGGCACCGGCCGGAGCGTGCCGAAGCTCCTGGCCGCGCTGGACGCGCAAGGCCTGCGCCCCGAGCACGTTGACTGGGTGATTGCCACCCACGTCCACCTGGACCATGCCGGCGGTGCCGGCCCGCTGATGCGCGAACTGCCCAGGGCGATGTTCGCGGTGCACCCCGACGGCGCCCGGCACATGATCGACCCTTCCAGATTGGAGACCAGCGCGCGCGCCGTGTACGGCGCGGACTACGACCGCCACCACGGGCCGCTGGAGCCGATCCCCGAATCCCGCGTGTGCAGGATCGACGACGGCCAGGTGATCGACCTCGCCGGCCGCGCGCTGCGCTGCGTGCACACCCCCGGCCATGCCCGCCATCACCTCTCTGTCTGGGATGCGCGCAGCCGCAGCTGGTTCGCCGGCGACACCTTCGGCATCTCCTACCGCGAGCTCGACTCCGCGCGCGGCGCCTTCATCGTCCCGAGCACCTCGCCGGTACAGTTCGACCCGGTCGCGCTCCGCGCCTCCATCCGCCGCCTCCTGGCCGAGGCGCCGGAGGCGGTGTTCGTCACCCATTACGGCCGGGTGACCGGCGTGCAGGAGCTGGGGACGCGACTGATCGCGCAGATCGACGGCATGGTGGACCTGGCCCGCCGCTCCAACGGCAGCCCCGACCGCCACCAACGCCTGGTGACCGGCCTGGCCCGCAAGTACACCGCCAACGCCCAGCGCCAGGGCCTCGTTGATACCGATGAGGTGGTGCGGCTGCTGGAGATGGACATCGAACTCAATGCCCAGGGGCTGGGTGTCTGGCTCGATCGCCAGTAGCGGTTGGGGTTGTTTATCCAGGGGCGTCGGGCGGGGGTGCCCTCCAGTCTCCATGTCCCCCGGTCACGGCGGGGCCCCTCAGCTCACCGCGAACTGAATCGAAGCCACCCCCGCAAACGGGGAACAAAAAAGGCCCGCGCCAACGACGCGGGCCTTGATGCTCCAGTCGGGCCGACTCAGTTCGGCAGCGACAGATCGTCCAGCAGCGCCTTGAGGAAGCGCGCCGCCTCGCCGCCCGTGGCGGCGCGGTGGTCGAAGGTCAGCGAGATCGGCATCCGGCGATGCACTTCCACCCCGCCCATCACCGCCACCACATCGTGGCTGAGCTTGCCCGCGCCAACGATCGCCACGCACGGCGGCACGACCACCGGAGTGGCGTAGCGGCCGGCGAACATGCCGAAGTTGGACAGGCTGATGGTGTAGCCCGACAGCTCGCTGGGCGGGATCGAGCGGTCCTCGACCTGCTGGCGCAGCCGCTGGATGCCCGAGCGGACGCCCGCCGCGTCGAGCACGTCGGCGTTGCGCAGGGCCGGCACGAACAGGCCGTCCTCGGTGTCCACGGCGATGCCGATGTCCACGTGCGGGTGCATGGTGCGGGTGAGGTTGTCGCCGTCGAACCACGCGTTGAGGGCCGGCACCGCCTTCGCCGCCGCGCAGATCGCGCGGATCAGGCGCGCGGTGATGTCCTGCTTGCCTTCCCAGGCGTGCAGGTCGGCGTCGTCCACCAGCGTGGTCGGCACCACCTTGCTGTGGGCGTCGGCCATCACCCGGGCCATGTTGCGGCGCACGCCCTTGAGCTGCTCGGGCTGGCCGCTGGCGCTGACCGACGGCGGCTGGGTGCGCATCGGCTTGCCGCTTGCCGAGGTGCGGGTGCGGTCGCCGGCGTCGCGCGAGGCGGCCGCTGCCGCGGGCTGGGCCTGGGCCGGCTGTGCGGACGGCGCCGGGGCCTGGCCCCGGCCGCCCATCGGCGCGCTGCCGTCGGCCGCGGCCTTCTTGACGTCGGCCATGGTCACCACGCCGTCCGGGCCGGTGGCGCGCACGCGGGTGATGTCGACCTTGAGCTTGCGGGCCATCGCGCGCACCGCCGGCACCGCCTTGACGCCGCCGATGCTGCTGGCCTGCTCGGTGTGCACGGTGTCGGAGGACTGCATGGCGCCGACCACGGTGCCGGCGTCCTGGCGCACTTCGCCCTCGGGTGCCGGCTTGCCTTCGGCCTCGATCGCACCGCCGTCGTCGGAGGCGACCACGCGGTCGTCCGGCGCCGGGTCCTGGCTGCCCACGCCCTTGTCGCCGCCGCCGTGGTGGTGACCGGTGTCCTGGCCCTCGGCGCGCTGCGGCATCGAGGGATCCACCTCGAACTCGGCCAGCATGGCGCCGGTGTTGATGACGTCGCCGGCAGCGCCGGCCAGCTTCAGCACCTTGCCCGACACCGGGGACGGCACTTCCACCACGGCCTTGGCCGTCTCCATCGAGACCAGCGCATCGTCCAGGCGGATGGTGTCGCCCTCCTTGACGTTCCACTCGACGATGGTCGCGTCCGGCAGGCCTTCGCCCAGGTCGGGCAGGTAAAAGGTCTTCTTGTTGCTCATGTCGGTTTCCATGGGGCGGGCCGCGGCCCGCCGTTGAAGTCGGGGATCCCGGGGGATCGGGGTGATCAGCCGTGCTGCATGGCGCGTTTGGCCGCTTCGACCACGCGGTCGACGCTGGGCAGGAACTTCATCTCGAGCCGGAACAGCGGGATGTGCGTGTCCGGCCCGGTGACGCGCTCGACCGGGGCCACCAGGTCGTACATCGATTCCTCGGCCAGGCGGGCGGCGATCTCGGCGCCGAATCCGGCGGTCTTGGGGGCTTCCTGCACGATCACGCAGCGGCCGGTGCGGCTGACCGACTCGGCGATGGTGTCGAAGTCCAGCGGGCGCAGGGTGGCCACGTCGATCACCTCGGCGCTGATGCCCTCGGCGGCGAGCTTGTCGGCGGCTTCCAGCGCCTCCTTCACCTGCGCGCCCCAGGTCACCAGGGTCACGTCGGTGCCGTCGCGCAGCACGTAGCACACGTCCAGCGGCAGCTCTTCGCCGTCGTCGGGCACCATCTCCTTGTACTGGCGGTAGATGCGCTTGGGCTCGAAGAAGATCACCGGATCCGGCTCGCGGATCGACGCCAGCAGCATGCCGTAGGCGCGCTGCGGCGAGGACGGCATCACCACGCGCAGGCCCGGCACGTTGGTGAAGATGGCCTCGTTGGCCTCGCTGTGGTGCTCGGGGGCGCGAATGCCGCCGCCCCACGGCACGCGCAGTACCATCGGGCATTCCAGCCGCCCGCGGGTGCGGTAGCGCATGCGCGCGGCGTGGCTGACGATGAAGTCGACCATCGGGTAGACGAAGCCGTCGAACTGGGCCTCGGCGACCGGACGCATGCCCTGGCTGGCCATGCCCACGGTAAGGCCGGCGATGGTGGTCTCGTCCAGGGGCGTGTCGATGACGCGTGCGCTGCCGAACTGTGCGTGCAGCCCGGCGGTGGCGCGGAACACGCCGCCGTTGACGCCCACGTCCTCGCCCAGCACCACGACGCGCTCGTCGTTGCGCATCTCGTAGGCCATGGCCTGGGTCAGGGCCTCGATCAGGGTGATCGGCTTGGCTTCAGCGGCGCTCATGCCCGGCCCTCCCGTGCGATCGCTGCATCGCGCTGCTCCAGCAGCTCGGCGGGCGGGTTGGCGTAGAGGTAGTCGAACATGGCTTCCACGGGCTGTACGGGGGTGTTGAGGTAGGCGTCGATCTCCACGTCCACCTTCTGTTCGCACTCGGCGATCCAGGCCTTCTCCTCGTCCTCGCTCCACACGCCGGCGTCGGTGAGGTACTTGCGCAGGCGGATCATCGGTTCACGGGTCCAGCCGTCCTTGACCTCGGCCTCGTCCCGGTAGCGGGTGGCGTCGTCGGCGGTGGTGTGGTCGTGCAGGCGGTAGGTCATCATTTCGATGACGGTGCCGCCTTCGCCGCTGCGGGCGCGCTCCACGGCGCGGCGCATGCCCTCGAGCACGGCGATCAGGTCGTTGCCGTCCACCTGCAGGCAGTGCAGGCCGCCGGCGATGCCCTTCTGGGCCAGGGTCTCGGCGCCGGTCTGGGCGTGGCGGGGCACGGAGATGGCCCAGCCGTTGTTGATCACGCACAGCACCAGCGGGGCCTTGTAGGCGCCGGCGGAGTTGAGCGCGGCGTAGAAGTCGGTCTTCGACGAGCCGCCGTCACCGCAGCAGGCCACGGCGACGCGGTCCTGCTTGCGCAGCTTGAACGACAGCGCGGCGCCGGCGGCCATCAGGCACTGGGTGGAGATGGGCACGCTCCAGGGGTAGTCGTTCTTCGGACCCTGGAAGTCATTTCCGCGTTCGTCGCCGCCCCAGTAGAGGAGCACTTCGCGGGGCTGGACGCCGCGCATGAACTGGGTGCCGTATTCGCGGTAGCTGGGGGCGAAGATGTCGTCTTCGCGCATGGAGGCGCCGATGCCGACGTGGGCGGCTTCGTGGCCGAGGCTGGCGGCGTAGGTGCCGAGCTTGCCGGTGCGCTGGAGCTTGATCGACTTGCTGTCGAAGGTGCGCACGAACAGCATCTGCTTGAAGAGGGGAACGAGTTTCTTCGGATCCCGGAATGCCTCGGGGAGTTCGCCGACGGTTTTGCCGTCGGGTCCGAGGTATTGCAGGTATTCGATCTCGAATTTGGCGGCGAGAGTCATGGAATCAGGGGGTTTGGGACAAGACCGCCATTCTAACTGGTCCGGGTTGCGCGGATATGGCGCGGTGCGGCATGACTTTGCGTGGGGGATTTGCTTGTTCCCGGGGTTTTGGAACGCGGTGGTGCTTCGGGGCGATGCCTTGTGACCGCTGACGCGGTGGGCTGACGGGCCCCGCCGCGGCCGGGAGGCCTCTTCGCTTCATGTCCCCCGGAATCCGCCTGCGGCGGTTTCCTCCTCCTTTACTTACGCGAAGAGGCCTCCCGGCCACGGCGGGGCTTGGCTCCGGGTGGGGTGGGGAACGGCACGGGGCGAAATTGGCAGGAGGCGAATTTTGGTGGGTGAAAAAAAGAAGGTTCATCGCTGAATACCGGGGAAGGCAGCGCGGATCTTGAGGAAGAAATACTCTTGGTCGCGATAGCCGTAAGCCCGGCGCTTGATGACCTTGATGGTGTTGTTGATGCCCTCGACGATGCTGGTGTTGAGTGGATGCCGACAGCGGGACAGGATTCCGTGCACGTACGCACTGAGGCGTTGCGCGAACAAGGCCAGGGCGGCCACGCCGCTGCCTCGCGCCTGCTCGAGCCAGTGCTCCCAAGCTCGCCGCGCCCAGCCCTCACGGCGGTAGAACCACAAGCGTTTGAGCTCGTCGCGCATCAGGTAGACGGTGAGCAACGGCTGGTTGGCCTCCAGGAGTTCCTCCAGCCGCGTGGTTTGGGCCTGGTCCAGATTCTGGCGGTTGCGCAGCAGCAGCCAGCGACTGGATTTGATGATCCGGCGCGCGGGCATGTCGTGGCGCAGCTTGTTGGCCTGATCCACCCGGACCCGGTCGATCACCTCGCGCCCGTATTTGGCCACGACATGGAACAAGTCGAAGACGACCTCGGCGTCGGGACAATGGGCCTTGATCTCCACCTCGTAGGCGGTGGTCATGTCGATCGCCACCGCCCGGATCTGTCTGGCGACGCCTGCCGGAAGCTGTTCGAAGAACGCCCGGGCGGTCTCGCGGGAGCGACCCTGGCCAACCCACAGCACCTGGCCGCGGACCGGATCGACCACGACAGTGGCGTAGCGATGGCCCTTGTGCAGGGCGAACTCGTCCATCGCCAGATAGTGGATCTGGCTCCAGTCCGGGTCTGGAACCGACTGGCGCAACAGGGCTTTGTCCAGTGCCTTGACGGTGTGCCAGCTCAACTGGAAGAAGCGGGAGACAGCCAGGATGTTGCTGGACACCAGCAACTGGCTGACCGCCTCGGCGAGCCGATTGGTAACACGCTGATAGCGTCCCAGCCAGCTCAGCTTCTCCAGCCGCGGACCGCCGCACTGCTCGCACCAGACCCGCCGGCGCGGCACCACCAGCGTCACCTGCAACGCCATCATCGGCAGATCCCGCACTCGCCGCATCACGGTCTCATGCACTTGCCGGCATCGACTGCCGCAGCGCTCGCAGTACATCGTCCGCGCCGTCGGCTTGAGCTGGATCGTGACCACCCGACTGCCGTGCTCGGGCCATACCACACGCTCTACCCGATAGCCTTCCCAGCCGCCCAGCTTCCCGATCGTCTTGCGATCCAGCATGCCCACACCCTTTGAGCCTCCAAATCAGGCATCAAGAGTACTCAGGGCTGCAAAAGGCTCCACGGAAATCAGCGAAGAACCAAAAAGAAACCCCGGCCTGGGCCGGGGTTGAAGGGGGGACGGGGATTTTGCTCAGGGGGTGTAGCTGGCGCGGATGGAGAGGCGCTGGAATGGGCGCTCTCCGGTGACGCGCAGGTACCAGGTGCCGGCGGCGGGTGTGGGGATGTGGATGGTTTCGTTGTTGCCGGGGCGGGCTGAGCGGAGGTCCCAGGTGTTGGCGGTGGGGGGCTGGTCCAGGCTGGCCCGGAGGGTGACGTCGCCGGATCCGCCGTAGGTGGTGAGGCGGAGGTGGCGGGCGCCGGCGGGGACTTCGATGCGGAAGAGGTGCGATTCGCCGGCGCCGCCGCCGAGGCCGGTGAGGGGGACGCCGTTTTCCAGGACGATGGCTTCCACCGGCGCTTCGACGACTTCGATGGCGGCGGTGGCGTCGTTGTTGCTCTCGTCGGGATCGGCGGTCTGGGAAGTGGCAGCGGCCGCCAGGACCACGCTGGTGCCCAGGGTGCTTTCCGGAGCGGTTGCGCTCAGGGCGAGGACGGCTTCTTCGCCGGCTGCGAGGGCGTCGGCCGTGCACGCCAGTTCGGTGGTGGCGCTGGTGATGGCCGGGGGCTCGCAGTCCCAGTCCGCCGGAGCCGAGACGGCGAGGTCGGGCAGGGCGGCGTCCAGGGAGAAGCCCACGCCGGGGAATCCGGCGTCGTCGGGGCCGTGGTTGATGACGGTGACGGCGTAGTCGAGCGGGCCGCCGACGATGGCGGTCGATTCGATGGCTTCGGCCATCACCTCCAGGTCGGCGAAGTCCAGGGCGCCCAGGCGCACCAGCAGCAGGCTGGGGTCGTGGTCTGAGAAGCGGGTGGGGGTGGCGCCGTCGTTGCGGGCGACTTCGGGGAAGTCGGCGTTGATGCGCGCGTGGGTGAGCTGGTAGTCGACGATGAGGTCGGAGTCGACCACCGCCTGGTTGACCAGGATGTGGTCGAGGGACTGGGCGACGTAGTCGAACACGTAGGAATAGCGTTCGCCCGGTACGGCATCCAGGGTGGTGTTGTGCAGTGGCGGGGTGACCAGGACCTGGCCGTCGCCGTCCACGGCGGTTTCGGCGTCGGGGCTGGGCAGGCCGGTGACGGTGCCCAGCACGTCGGCATAGCCGTCGTTGAACTCGAAGGCGTTGAAGTCGCCGAGCACCACGATCTTCCGGCCCGGGTCCGCCTGCTGCATGGCATGCAGTTCGCCGGCCAGGTATTCGGCCTGGCGCTGGCGCTTGACCCGCACCCGCTCGCCGGCGCTGGTCCAGCCGTTGCTGCCGCCGGCATCGTCGTCGATGCCGATCAGCGAGCGCTGGTGCACCACGATGGCGGTCACCGGCAGGCTGCGGCCGTCGGCGAAGTTGACCACGGCGTCGAGCAGCAGCGGCGGGCGGTCGTTGAGCAGGGTGGTGCTGCCGTCGGGGTTGGAGAGGAGCTCGCCGGCGCCCAGCTGGCTGACCGAGAGCACCTGCACGCGCGGCAGGCCCGGGGCGACCTCCCCTGCGCGCACCAGGTACGCCACGTCGATGCCGCCCACGTCATTGCCCGGATGCAGGTAGGCAACGTAACCGGGGTCGGGTTCGCCCGCCGCACCCGCATCGGCGTTGATGCGGGCGGCGAGCGCCTGCAGCGCTTCCAGGCTGCCTACCTCGCTGGCGCCGATCACGTCAGGCATGTGCAGGTAGTTGCGGATGCCCAGCGAGGCCTTGGACAGGCGGCGCTCGAAGGCTTCCGGGGTCAGCACGGGTCCGCCACCGCCGGCGCTGTCGCCAAAGAAGCGATGCAGGTTGTAGGTGGCGAAGCTGGCGTGGTCGGGGCCCGGGAGGTTCGCCGGGCGCGGCTGCGCGTCATCGCAGCGGGCGTCGAGTTCGCCTTCCGGATAGATGGTGTAGCGGCGGAAGGTGTAATCGAGCGGACCGGTGAGCGAGCCGTTGATGATCTCGCAGCCGGCGGCAACGTCGGTCGCGGGAGCGCCGATGGTGGTGCTGTTGACCGCGATCAGCTCCGGGGCGAAGTCCCAGCGCGGGATATCGGGCGCGGTGCTGCCCAGCGGGTCGGGATCCGGCACCCGGATGCCCGGCTCGCGCATCGGCCGCTCCATGCCGCTGAGGACCACGGCGAAGCGGCCGTGGCTGGTGGCGGTGGCCTGGGTCTCGTTGATGTTGCCACCGGTGGGGGCGACCACGGTGAACGAAGGCGCGGTCACGCGCATGCCTTCCAGCGGTTCCAGTTGGCCCAGGCCGCCTTCGGGGTCAAGCATGTCGGCGGTGATGGCCGTGGGCGCCGGCAGCGCGTGGCCGGTGGAGATGGTGGCCACGGTGGCATCGACGATCTCGGTCAGCGGCAGCTGGTGCGGGTCGGCGCCCGGGATGAATTCAGTCACCGTGCCCTGCACCAGCACCTTGTGGCCCACCAGGGCCTCGTCCGGCGGATTGCTGCCGGTGAACACGAAGATCCCCTCGGAGGTGGCCGGATCGCCGTCGTCCTCGCCGTCCGGGGTCTGGATGAAGAAGCCGTTGTTCTTGCGCGCGGTGACGATGCCGCGGGCGGCCACCTGCTGGCCGTCGTACGGGGAGTGCTGGCCCGGGCCCTGGATGGCGTGGATGGCCAGGGTGGTGACGTCGTCGTTGAGGATGGTGCCGGTGCCGCGGCCGTTGGCGATCACGGCACCAACCGCGTCGGCCAGGTCGACGTAGAACACCTTGTCCTGCTCGGGCTCTTCGTTGCCGATGACGTCGATGCTGATCGTCGCGCTCGTTTCGCCCTCGGCGAACGTGAGCGTGCCGGCGCTGGCCACGTAATCCTGGCCCGCGATGGCGGTGCCGTCAGCGGTGGCGTAGTCCACGCTCACCCCGTCCCCGCCCGCGGGTTGGGCCAGGCTGACCGTGAAGTGGAAGGGGGTCAGCCCGGCGTCGCCTTCCAGCGCGCTGGTATCGCCGATGCTGGCGTAGATCTCACCGCCACCACCGCACACGTTGGGCAGCGAGGCGCTGTTGCGCGGCGCCGGCGCGCCGGTACCGAAATCGGCGCCGTTGTCGTGGCTGTCGGTGCAGCCACCGTCGGCGCGGAAGCCGGCCAGCGAGGCCGACAGCCCGGGCGCCGGGCCGCTGCCTTCGTAATAGTTGGCGTTGCCAAAGCCCACCAGGTCCAGGATCAGTGCCTCCTGGGCCGCGGAGCAGGGGTTGCTGCCGCCGTTGCAGCCCAGGCCGCTGGTGGTGTCGGCGAGCACGACCTTGCCCGAGCTGCCGGACATGTTGATGGTACCGCTGGCATCGGGCGCGGGAAGGGGCCCGCCGTTGCTGCCGCCGGCCAGGCCCACCAGGAAATAATGGCCGGGCTCAAGGGTGACCGCCGGCAGCACCACGATCTGGTTGGCATTGGCGCCGAAGTTGCCGGTACCGGTGGCCGAGGCGTACTGCACCGACTTGCCGGCCAGCGGCACTGGCGTGCCGCCGCGGTTGAACAGCTCCACGTAATCCCGGTCGAAGACCGCGCCGCTGTTGCCGCCGGCGCCGTAGACCTGGCTGACCACCACTTCCGACTGGGCGTGGCCGGCGGCGCCCAGGCCGCACAGCACCAGCAGGCCGGCCAACAGGCCGCGTACGGACATGCTCATCGTCAACTCCCCTTCCTGGATTGAGTCCGGCCCCCGTGGCCCCGATTCTGCACCCGCCCCGTGGCGATTGCATGACGCCCCGCACAGTCGGGTAACCTGCGCGCATGACCGAGGACCGCAACCAGCGCCCGCTCGAGGCGGGCATCCGCACCGACCTGGACGACAGCCTCACCTACGGCGGCTACCTGCGCCTGGACGTGCTGCTGGACGCGCAGCGGCCGATCTCCGACCCGCAGCACCACGACGAGATGCTGTTCATCGTCCAGCACCACGTCTCAGAGCTGTGGCTGAAGCTGATGATCCACGAGCTGCGCGCGGCGCTCGCGTACCTGCGCAAGGACGAGCGCGGCCCCTGCCGCAAGGTGCTGGCGCGCTGCAAGCAGGTGCTGCGCCAGCTCACCGAGCAGTGGTCGGTGCTGGAAACCCTGACCCCGGCCGAGTACGCGGAATTCCGCGACATCCTGGGCCCGTCGTCGGGATTCCAGTCGCTGCAGTACCGCACGGTGGAATTCCTGCTGGGCAACAGGAACGCCGACATGCTCAAGGTGTTCTCCCACGACCCCGCCGGCCAGCAGTCGCTGCGCGAGGTGCTGGAGGCGCCCGGGCTGTATGACGAGTTCCTGCAGTACCTGGCCCGCCACGGCCATCCGGTGCCGCAGCGGCACCTGGAGCGGGACTGGAGCCTGCCGCACGTGCACGACGATGCGCTGGTGGAGGTGTTCGCCGCGATCTATGCCGATACCGACCGCTGCTGGCGGGAGTATTCGCTGTGCGAGGACCTGGTGGACCTGGAAAGCCAGTTCCAGCTGTGGCGCTTCCGCCACATGCGCACGGTGATGCGGATCATCGGCTTCAAGAAGGGCACCGGCGGTTCCAGCGGGGTCGGCTTCCTCAAGCAGGCGCTGGACCTGTCGTTCTTCCCCGAGCTGTTCGACGCCCGCACCCGTATCGGGCTCGCCGGCTGAGGCCGGACGCGGCGTGGACGTCCCAGCGCCGGTGGTGCCCGGGTGGATCCAGGTGGCGGCGCTGGTGCTGTCGCTGCTGGTGCTGGCGGGCCAGGCCGCGCCGCTTGCGCAGGTGCTGAAGGGGAACGACCGCACCCGGCTGCGGGTGCTGCTGGCGGCTGCGCTGGCCCTGGCCGCGCTGCGATGGTTCAACACCGCGCCACTGCAGGGGGTGATGCTGCACCTGACCGGTGCCAGCCTCGCCACCCTGGTGCTGGGCCCGCGCCCGGCGCTGGCGGTGATGGCCCTCGCCAGTTTGTCGGGGACGCTGATGGGAGCGGCCTGGCATGGCTGGGGGATGGATTTCCTGGTGACCGGGGCGCTGCCGGTGGCGGTCACGGCGGCGGCGTCGCGCGCGGCCCGGCGCTGGCTGCCGCACAACATCTTCGTCTACATCATGGGCAACGGCTTTTTCGCCTCGATGCTGGCCACGGCGGCTTCGGTGCTCGCCAAGTTCGCGGTCGCGGCCTGGCTGGGCAGCCGTTCCGCGGCGGCGTACCTGGCCGCGACCCCGCTGCTGATGTTCGCCGAGGCCTTCCTCACCGGCACCCTGATCGCGGTGATCGTGGTGTATCGGCCGCAGTGGTGCGCGACCTTCGACGACAAGGTGTACCTGTGGCCCGAGCGACCGATGTAGCGCCATGGCTTCCGGCTGGCGCCGCGGCGGCCGGGGGCTGCTAGGATGCGGCGGGTTCGATCTTCACGCAGGAGTCACAAATGAGCCACCCGGACCCGAATGACGCCAGCGCGCCCCGCGGCGTGGTGACCCGCCTGCTCGACGGGGTCGAGCGCATCGGCAACAAGCTGCCGGACCCGGCGATGCTGTTCCTGATCCTGATGCTGGTCACCTGGGTGGTCTCCGCGGTGATGTCGGGCTGGACGTTCTCCGAGATCGATCCGCGCACCGGCGATCCGGTCACCGTGACCAACCTGCTCTCGGGTGACAGCCTGACCGCGTTCCTGGCCAGCCTGGTGCAGACCTTCGTCAACTTTGCCCCCCTGGGCGTGGTGCTGGTGGCGATGCTGGGCCTGGGCGTGGCCGAGCACACCGGCTTCATCAATGCGCTGCTGCGCGCCATCCTCAGCGTGACCCCGAAGATGCTGCTGACCCCGGCGCTGATCGGCGTGGGCATCCTCAGCCACATTGCGGTGGACGCGGGCTACGTGCTGGTGATCCCGCTGGGGGCGGTGATCTTCTATGCCGCCGGAAGGCACCCGCTTGCAGGCATCGCGGCGGCGTTCGCCGGCGTTTCTGGCGGGTTCTCGGCAACGTTTTTCGTGCCTTCCAGTCTCGACCCGATGCTAGCCGGCCTGACCCAGGAGGCGGCGCGGATCCTTGATCCGGGCATGGAGATCAATCCGCTCAACAACTACTTCTTCACCACGTCCTCCACCTTCCTCGTCATCCTCGTCGGCTGGTTCCTGACCGACCGGGTGATCGAGCCGCGGCTGAAGTCGACCCCGGTGGATGGCGATACCAGCGAAATGCCGACCATGGAGCGCCTGGAGCCGGCGGAGCGGCGCGGGCTCACGTGGTCGGTGGTGGCCATGGCGGTGGCGATCGGCCTGTTCATCCTGACCCTGCTGCCGGAGGGCACGCCGTGGGCCGCCGACCCGGCGACACTGGCCCCGGGGACCCATCCGCTGCTTGCATTCAGTGCCCCGCTGATGCAGTCGATCGTGGCCCTGATCTTCATCTTCTTCCTGATCCCGGGCGTCGTGTACGGCTATGTCGCCGGCACCGCCAAAAGCCACCGCGACATCATCGAGGGCATGAGCAAGTCGATGAGCGGGATGGGCTACTACATCGTCATGGCGTTCTTCGCCGCGCAGTTCATCTACGCCTTCAATCAGTCCAACCTGGGCGTCCTGTTCGCCATCAAGGGTGCCAACGCGCTGCAGGCAATGGGGCTGCACATGTCGCTGATGCTGGTGGGCCTGGTGCTGCTGTCGGGCGCGGTGAACCTGCTGGTGGGGTCGGCCTCGGCGAAGTGGGCGCTGATCGGCGCGATCATGGTGCCGATGATGATGCAGCTGGGGATTTCCCCGGACCTCACCCAGGCCGCATACCGGGTGGGTGACTCGAGCACCAACATCATCACGCCGCTGCTGCCGTACTTCCCGCTGATCGTGGTGTTCTGCCAGAAGTACGTGAAGGGTTCAGGCGTTGGCACGCTGCTGGCGCTGATGCTGCCGTTCGCGGTGTCGCTGCTTGTGATCTGGACGCTGTTCCTGATCGGCTTCTGGGCGCTGGGCATCCCGCTGGGGGTGGGCTCGAGCTACGAATACCTTGCGCCCTGACGGCGGCGCGGACGGCCGCCAGGCTTTCCGTGGTGTAAATTCCACCGGTTCGCCCGCGTGGGGCGGCCGGCAAACCTGGAGTACCTGATCCGTGTCCAATCCGAATCCGACCGCCGGGGGCAAGACCTTCCTCGGCCACCCGCGCGGCCTGTTCGTCCTGTTCTTCGCCGAGATGTGGGAGCGCTTCTCGTTCTACGGGATGCGCGCGATCCTGATCTTCTACCTCATCCAGCACTGGCTGTTCTCGGACGAGCGCGCCTATGCGATCTACGCCGCCTACGGCTCACTGGTGTACATCGCCCCGGTGCTGGGCGGCTACCTGGCCGACCGCTACATCGGCCAGCGCAGGGCGGTGCAGTACGGCGCGATCCTTTTGACCATCGGCCACGGCTTGATGGCGTTCGAAGGCTCGGGCGGGCAGGACTCGCCGCTGCTCAACGTGTTCTGGCTGGCGCTGGCCTTCATCATCATGGGCGTGGGCTTCCTCAAGTCCAGCATCTCGGTGATGGTGGGGCAGCTGTACGAGCCGGGTGACGCACGGCGCGATCCGGCGTTCACCATCTTCTACATGGGCATCAACCTGGGCGCGTTCAGCGGCTCACTGCTGGCCGCCTACCTGGGCCAGACCTTCGGATGGGCATGGGGCTTCGGTGCCGCCGGCATCGGCATGCTGCTGGGTCTGCTGGTGTTCATCTGGGGCCGGCCTGCGCTGCTGGGCGCAGGCGAGGCGCCCAGCCAGGCGGCGCTGACGGAGAAGGTGCTGGGCATCCGCAACGAGCACTGGATCTACCTGTGGGGCCTGGTGGGCGTGGTGGTGGTCTGGTTCCTGATCCAGTACCAGCACGTGGTGGGGTGGATGCTGGCCGCGTGTGCGGCGCTGGTGGTGATCTACTTCCTCTATGAGGCGGTGTGGAAGATGGACCGCATCGCCCGGCACCGCATGCTGGCCGCGCTGTTCCTGATTGCCCTGCAGCCGCTGTTCTGGGCCCTGTTCGAGCAGGCCGGCTCCTCGCTCAACGTCTATACCGACCGCAGCGTTGATCGCACCATGCTTGGCTGGGAAGTGCCGGCGGGCATGTTCCAGTCGATCAACGCGATGTACATCTTCATGCTGGCGCCGTTCTTCGCCGGGCTGTGGCTGTGGCTGGCCAAGCGCGGCCTGGAGCCGTCGACCCCGGCCAAGTTCGGGCTGGGCCTCATCCAGCTGGGCCTGGGCTTCTTCGTGCTGGTCTGGGGCGCCAATGCCAGCGAAGGGCTGACGCCGGTGATCTTCATCTTCCTGATCTACCTGCTGCACACCATGGGCGAGCTGTGCCTGTCGCCGGTGGGGCTGTCGGCGATGACCAAGCTGGCGCCCTCGCGCCTGGTGGGGCTGGTGATGGGTTCCTGGTTCCTGGCCACGGCGGCCGGCAACTACATCGCGGGCATCATCGCCGCGGCAACCGGTGGCGAAGGCCTTGATGAAGCGGCCGCCTCCAACCAGGTGCTGGAGGTCTACAGTTCCGTGGGCTGGGTGGCGGTGATCGTGGGTGCGGCGGTGATCCTGGTCTCGCCCTTCATCGCCAGGCTCATGCACCAGGACGAGGAGCAGCTGCGGCAGGACCGCGCGCTGGCCGGCCAGCAGGAAGTCGCTGAGCCCGGCGCCCCGGGCATTGATCCGGACGGGGGCGGTAACGTGCGCCGCTACTGACGAAGGCGGCGGGCGGGCTTCGGCCCGCCCTACGGCCTCGACGCTTCGTCGAGGCGGTCGATCAGCCTGGCCAGGGTCGCACGCTCGGCGTCGCTGAAACCGGCCAGCAGGCGGCGTTCGTAATCCAGCGCCATCGGCGCCACCTGGTCGTAGATGCGATATCCGGCGGTGCTCAGGCGCAGCACCGAACGGCGACGGTCGCTGTCGTGGGTCTCGCGCTCGATCATCCCGGTCTTGAGCAGCCGCGCCACGGCGCGGCTCACGGCCACCTTGTCCATGGCGGTGCGCTCGGCCACGCCGTTGGCCGACAGTTCCGGATAGCGGCCGAGCACAGCGAGCACCCGCCATTCCGTGATGCTGATGCCGAACCGCTCGGCGTAGGCGTTGGCGATGGTCTGGCTGATGTGGTTGGAGACCACGCTCAGGCGGTAGGGCAGGAAGTGCTCAAGCTCCAGCACTTCGTGCGGGGCGCCGGCTTCGTCGGGGGTGGCGCGGAGCTTGCCGTCAGGCTGCGTCATGCTGCGATGCGCCTTGCATATGGTTTCAGCTGAAACTATAACCACGGGTCCGCTCAACTTGCCAGCCGCGTTCGCGGCCCCGGCCCAATCCACGGAGTTTTCCCCCATGAACATGCAGACCCAGTCCCAAGGCCCCAACCTCGGCATGGAGGTCACCACCTTCGAAAACCCGATGGGCATCAACGGCTTCGAGTTCGTCGAGTTCGCCGCGCCGGCGGGCGAGGGTCCGCGCATGCGCGACTACCTGGAGAAGCTGGGCTTCACCGCCATCGCCAAGCACCGCGAGCGCGAGATCACCCTGTTCCGCCAAGGCACCATCAACTTCCTGCTCAACGAGCAGCCGGATTCCTTTGCCGCCGACTTCGCCGCCAAGCACGGTCCGTCGGCGTCCGGCTTCGCCATCCGCTTCAAGAAGAAGCCGGCCGAGGTGCTCGAGCACGTGCTCGCCAACGGCGGGGAGGCGCACGACCAGAAGGTCGAGACCCGGGTGGTGGACTTCCCGGTGATCAAGGGCATCGGCGACTGCATGCTGTACCTGATCGACGACAGCAGCGACGACGTCTACGCCGACTACGAGCCGCTGCCGGGCGTGGACCAGAACCCCAAGGGCTTCGGGCTGACCTTCATCGACCACCTCACCCACAACCTGTTCCTGGGCAACATGCAGAAGTGGTCGGACTACTACGAGAAGCTGTTCAACTTCCGCGAGATCCGCTACTTCGACATCAAGGGCGCCAAGACCGGCCTGCTGTCCAAGGCCATGACCGCGCCCGACGGCGTGGTGCGCATCCCGCTCAACGAGTCCAGCGACGAGAAGAGCCAGATCAACGAGTACCTGCGCGAGTACAAGGGCGAGGGTATCCAGCACATCGCGCTGTTCACCGACGACATCTACGAGACGGTGGAGAAGATGCGCGAGGCGGGCATCGCCTTCCTCGACACGCCCGATACCTATTTCGACGTGATCGACCAGCGCATCCCCAACCACGGCGAGGACGTGGAGCGGCTGCGCAGGAACGCGATCCTCATCGACGCCGACCCGGAGACCAAGAGCCGCAAGCTGCTGCAGATCTTCGGCCAGAACGCGTTCGGGCCGATCTTCTTCGAGATCATCCAGCGCAAGGGCAACGAGGGCTTCGGCGAGGGCAACTTCCAGGCCCTGTTCGAGTCGATCGAGCGCGACCAGATGAAGCGCGGCGTGCTCTGACGCCAACTGGCGCTGGGGCCGGGCAGAGGCCCGGCCCCGGCCCCCGGATCAGTAGGCGCTGCCCATCCCGGACAGCCCGGCCAGCATGGCAAAGCCGCCGAGCAGGAACATGAGCCCGACCACCACCAGGGCGATCAGCATGAGGATGCCCTGGATCATGAAGAACAGGCGCAGCTTGTCGGTGGCGCGGGTGGCGGCCGCGACGTCACCGGTGGCGGATGCTTCCGCGGCCGCGCTCGCCGATTGGAACAGCAGCACGCCGAGCCAGATGGGCACCCATGCCCACAGGATGCCGATGATCGACAGGACCTGGAGCCCCCCGCTGATGATCATCATGACCCCCAGCAGCTTCATCCAGAACTTGCCGTCGGTAAGCGGGCGCACGATCGCCCGCACGTCGTTGAGTGCGCTGTCCATCAATAAGTTTTCCTTTTTCCCCTGGAGTGAATGCGCCGGCTGAGGCCGGTTCGCCCGGGGATTATTCGCGATTTCCACAGGCGCCGCCACGCGCCCGAGACCGAGGAACACACAGATGTCCAACCGCAGCGATTCCAGCGCCGGCTACATGTCCGGCTTCGGCAACGAGTTCGCCACCGAGGCGATCGCCGGCGCGCTGCCGGTGGGTCGCAATTCGCCGCAGAAAGTCGCCTATGGCCTGTACGCGGAACAGCTCACCGGCACCGCCTTCACCGCGCCGCGGCACGCCAACCGCCGCAGCTGGCTGTACCGCATCCGGCCTGCGGCGATGCACGGGCCGTTCGAGCCGTTCCACCAGGCGCGCCTGCACGAGGACTTCGGCAGCGGCCCGGTGACGCCCGACCAGCTGCGCTGGGACCCGCTGCCGATGCCGGCCGACAGCCAGCCGGTGGATTTCGTCAGCGGCCTGGCAACCATGGCCGGCAACGGCGGCTCGCGCGTGGGCACCGGCGTGGGCGTGCACATGTACGCCGCCAACGCCTCGATGCAGGGGCGCTTCTTCTACAGCGCCGACGGCGAGCTGCTGATCGTCCCCCAGCTGGGCCGGCTGCGGCTGGCCACCGAGCTCGGGGTGCTGGAGGTGGAGCCGCAGGAGATCGCGGTGATCCCGCGCGGGCTGCGCTTCCGCGTGGAGCTGCCGGATGGGCCGGCCCGCGGTTACGTGTGCGAGAACTACGGGGCTTTGCTGAAGCTGCCCGACCTGGGCCCGATCGGCTCCAACGGCCTGGCCAACCCGCGTGACTTCCTCAGCCCGGTGGCTGCGTACGAGGAGGACGAGGGCGAATTCGAACTGATCGCCAAGTTCCAGGGTCACCTGTGGCGCGCGGAGATCGGCCACAGCCCGCTGGACGTGGTGGCCTGGCATGGCAACTACGCGCCGTACAAGTACGACCTGCGCCGCTTCAACACCATCGGCTCGATCAGCTTCGACCACCCGGATCCGTCGATCTTCCTGGTGCTGCATTCGCCCAGCGACACCCCGGGCACCAGCAACATGGACCTGGCGATCTTCCCGCCGCGCTGGCTGGTGGCCCAGGACACGTTCCGTCCGCCGTGGTTCCACCGCAACGTGGCCAGCGAGTTCATGGGCCTGATCCACGGCGCCTACGACGCCAAGGCCGAAGGCTTCGCGCCGGGCGGCTGCTCGCTGCACAACTGCATGACGGGCCACGGACCGGATGCGGCGACGTTCGACAAGGCATCCAGCGCCGACCTGTCGAAGCCGGACGTGATCAGCGACACCATGGCTTTCATGTTCGAGACCCGCGCCGTGCTCAGGCCAACGGCACAGGCCCTGGACGCGGCCCACCGCCAGCGCGACTACCAGGCCTGCTGGGCGGGACTGCGGAAGAACTTCGCCAGCACCGGGCCGGGCGCAAGCTGAGTCCGGGCGACTGCCGCATGGTGCCGGCCTGCGCTGTGTAAAATGCGCCCCCAGAGGCCGCGCGGCGGCCTTGGCCTTTACGGTTCCTTCCAGGGATATCCATTGTCGATGCAGCCAGCGATCCAGGGCGGCAACCTGCGAAACCAGCCGGCATGAGGGTCATCGTCTGCGGAGCCGGACAGGTCGGGACCACGATTGCACGGCACCTGTCGGCCGAGGGCGTCAGTGTCACCGTGATCGATACGGACCCCGAACGGGTTCGCCTCATCGACGAGAGCCACGACATCCGGGGCGTCGTGGGCCACGGGTCGCATCCGGAAGTCCTGCGCGTGGCCGGGGCGATGGATGCGGACATGCTGATCGCGGTCACCCGCTCGGACGAGGTGAACATGGTCGCCTGCCAGGTGGCCTATTCGCTCTTCAACGTCAAACGCCGCCTCGCCAGGCTTCGCCACTCGGGTTACGAGTCCAGGGACTCGGACGGGTTGTATGCCGCCGAACACCTGCCCATCGACGTGATCATTTCCCCCGAGGCGGAGGTCGCCCGAAGCATCGCCCGGCGCCTGGTCACACCCGGGGCGTTCGACATCGTCCCCATGGCGGGCGGCCTGGTGGAGCTGCTGGCCATGCACGTGCTGGACGTGAACTGCCCCGCCGTGGGCGAGCGCGTCCAGGACATCGCCGCCGACGAGGACTACCAGGGCCTGTCCATCGTGGCACTTGGGCGGAAGGGACAGATGTTCATTCC
The DNA here is from genome assembly GCF_001717465.1 of Luteimonas sp. JM171. NCBI lineage: Bacteria > Pseudomonadati > Pseudomonadota > Gammaproteobacteria > Lysobacterales > Lysobacteraceae > Luteimonas > Luteimonas sp. JM171. The sequence continues at coordinate 1,485,877 of NZ_CP017074.1, forward strand.
AGACCCGGGAGACCGGATCGAAGTGGGCGACGACGTCCATGCGATCGTGCCCGCCGAGCGCCTGGATGCGGCGATGACGCTCTTCGGGCACCACGAGCGGATGGCCAGGAGCGTGCTGCTCGTGGGCGGCGGCAACGTGGGCCTGCACCTGGCCTCCAGGATCACCAGGGACTTCCCCGGCATCAACCTGCACATCATCGAGCGCGACAGGGAGCGCGCCGGCCATATCGCCGGCACGCTGGGCACGCGGGCCACGGTGCTGCTGGGCGACGCGCTGGATCGCGGGTTGCTCGAAGAAGCCCAGGCCGGAAGCAAAGACACCCTGGTCGCGGTCACCAACGATGACGAGACCAACATCTTCTCGTCCGTGCTTGCCAAGCAGATCGGGTGCAAGCGGGCCATCACCCTGGTCAACAAGCGCTCCTACGAGGAGCTGATTCCCAGCCTGGGGATCAGGACCGTGGTCAGCCCAAGCGCGGTCACCGTGTCGACCGTGCTCCGCCACGTGCGCCGTGGGACCATCGAGGCGCTCCACACCTTGCGCGAGGATTTCGGCGAGGTCGTCGAGGTGAAGGTGGACGAGGGTTCCAGGCTCCTCCGGCCGCCCTGCGCCGGGCTTGAGCTGCCTGCAGGAATGAAGGTCGGCGCCCTGGTCCGTGACGGGAAGGTCGTCATGCCCGCTTCCGATACCCGGATCCAGGTTGGCGACCATGTCATCGTGTTGGTGACGTACGCCAACCTGCGGATGGCGGAAGCGATCCTGGGCGGCTCCCGGAGGCGTCTGCTGTGAGTGTCGACGGGCTGCGCTGGCAGCCCCCGCAGGTACTGGCCCAGGCAGGCGGAATGCGCCCGGTGCTGTTGCTGGTGGGGCAGGTGTTGCTGGCGGCGTCAGGCTTCATGTTGCTTCCGCTGGCCGTCGACCTCCACGTCGGGCACCGCGACTGGACGTCGTTCGCTATGGCGACCTGCGTGGCGGCGCTGGTCGGCGCCGCGCTGGCGTGGCCAAACCGGGGGATGCTCCGGCAGGGCCTCTCCCGGAAGCAGGCCTTCATCCTGACCCCGCTCAGCTGGACCATGGTGGCTGCGATCGGCGCGCTTCCGTTCTACTTCTCCGAGCAACCCCAGCTTGGCGGTAACCTCGCCAACTCCGTGTTCGAGTCCGTGTCGGGCATCACGACGACCGGAGCCACTGTCATGACCGGGCTGGAGCAGGCGCCGCCCGGGATCCTGTTGTGGCGGGCGCTGCTGCAGTGGCTAGGCGGAATCGGCATCATCGCCACCGCGATAGCGATCCTTCCGACCCTCGGCATCGGTGGCATGCAGCTCTTCCGCACCGAGTCCTCCGACCGTTCCCCCAAGGCCATGCCCAGGGTGCGCCAGATCGCGATGACGATCGGCGGCGTGTATCTCGGATTGACCCTGTTGGCGGTGCTGGTCTACTGGTGGGCAGGCATGGCGATCTTCGATGCGGTCGCACACGCGCTGACGTCGATCGCCACCGGCGGATATTCGACGTCCGATGCTTCCTTCGGGGCCTGGGAGTCGAACGGCATCCAGTGGTTCGCGGCCGCGTTCATGCTCAGTGGTGCCGTTCCCTTCGTGCTGTACGTGCGAATGCTCGCGGGTGATGGCCGGGCGATTTTCGACAGGCAGGTCAAGGCGATGCTGGCCCTCGTCGCCCTGGGGGCCGCGGGGATGGGACTGTGGCTCGCCGCCACCGGCCAATACGGGCTGGAGCCGGCGTTCCGGCACGCCACGTTCAACATCGTGTCGGTGATCAGCACCACTGGCTACTCCTCAGCCGACTACGGCCGGTGGGGGGGCGGCATGGTGGCGGTCTTCTTCGGGCTGCTGTTCGTGGGAGGATGTACCGGCTCGACGAGCGGCGGCATCAAGATCTTCCGTTTCGAGGTCACGTTCGTCATGCTCAGGGCGCATTTCCTGCGCCTGATCCATCCGCGGGGCGTCTTTCCGCGAACCTACGGGCCGCATGTGATTCCCGAGGAGGTCATCGGCTCGGTCGTGGCGTTCCTTGCGGTGTACTTCATCTGTTACGCGACCGGCACGATCGTCCTGATGGGCCTGGGCCTTGATTTCCTGACCAGCGCGAGTGGTGCGGCTTCCGCGTTGTCCAACGTGGGACCGGGCCTGGGCGACATGATCGGCCCAGCCGGGACGTTCGGCCCGTTGCCTGCGACCGCCAAGTGGGTCCTGTCCTTGCTGATGCTCCTGGGGCGCCTGGAGGTGTTCACCGTCCTCGTCCTCTTCCTGCCCAGGTTCTGGCGGGGCTGAGAATGCGGCGGGCAGCGGGGAGGCCGGGCGCAGCCACGCCTCGCGGCGATCGCTGCGTCTGTCCAGGCCTGGTCAGGCGTTGCGGTTGTCCACGTCCTCGCGGACCTTGCCGTCGGGGTCGGGCAGGCGCGAGGCGCGCGGCGGCAGCTCGCCCATCAGCGACAACGTGGCGCGCGACATCATGTGCGCGCTGACCGGGGCGGTCAGGAACAGGAACACCATGATCAGCAGCTCGCGCGGGTGCAAGCCGGTTCCATAGAACGTGTGGAAGATGACCGAGGCCACCAGGATGCAGCCCACGCCCATGGTGCTCGCCTTGGTCGGCCCGTGCAGCCGGCGAAGGAAACTGCTGAGCTTGATCAGCGCGAACGCGCCCAGGAACGCGAAGAAGCTTCCGAAGCCCAGCAGGATCACCAGCAGGATGTCGAGGGACTGGTTCATTCCACGATGTCCCGGCGGATCACGTACTTGCTCAGCACCACGGTGCCGAAGAAGCCCAGCATGGCGATGATCAGCGCCACCTCGAAGTAGATCTCCGAGTCCAGAACCATGCCGAACAGGATCAGCTGCGCCACCGCGTTCACGTAGAGGGTGTCGAGGGCGAGGATGCGATCGGGCGCGGTCGGGCCCCGCCACAGCCGCCACAGCGACAACAGCATGGCAACGCCCACCACCGACAGCGCGAGGAGGATGGCGATCTGGATCATGGGAACACCTTCCGCAGCGGGACTTCGTAACGTTGCTTGATTGACTTGATCATGCCCTCGGGGTCGTCGGTGCTCAGCACGTGCACCAGCATGTGCTTGCGGTCCTCCGACAGGGCGGCCGCCACGGTCCCCGGGGTCAGGGTGATCACCGCCGCCAGGGCCGAGATCCCGTGGATGTTGGTCAGCTCCAGCGGAATCCAGATGAAGTGCGGAGTGAGCTTGCGCTCGGGGCCCAGCACCTGGCGGGCCACGGTGAAGTTGGCCTTGACCAGGTCCCACAGCAGCAGTCCGGCGAGCATCAGGAACACGTCCAGCCGGGCCATGCGCGCGAACTCGCGCTCCAGGCGCGCGGCGATCATCGGCATGACCACGGCCAGCAGCAGGCCCATGAGAAGGTTGGCCGGAACGGCCGTCTCGGCCATCAGCAGCCAGAACGCCAGCACCGTCAGGCTCTGCGGGATCGACGGCAGCCACCTGCGGCGCAGCAACAGCAGCTTCCTCAAGGTCTGTCGTCTCATGGCGACGGCTCCCGGATCTGCGGCTGGGTGTCCTGGACCCGCTGGATGTAGCTGCCGGGATCAAGCACCTGGCGGGCGGTGGCGTCGGTGTAGCGCAGGATCGGGCCGGCGGCCACGGTCATGGCCACGCCATAGGCCAGCAGCAGGACGGTCGCACCCACCTCGATCGGGCGGGGCGAGGGCGGCGGCTTGGCGTCGCCCACGGCCTCGACGCGCCAGAACAGGCGGGTCCCGGTACGGGACAGGCCGATGATCACCAGCAGGCTTCCACCCAGGATCGCGGCCCAGACCCAGGCGGTGTCCGCGGCGGGTACCGCGTCGAGCACGACGAACTTGCCGATGAAGCCCGACAGCGGTGGCAGGCCCGCCACGGAGACCGCGGCGATCGCGTACATCATCCCGGAGGCCGAGCGGGTCGGCGGGGCGATCGGCAACAGGTGGTCGCCCATGCTGCCGCGCTGGCGCTGCACGAGGTCGGCGATGAGGAACAGCGCCGCGGTGACAAACACGCTGTGCGCCAGGTAGTACAGGCCGCCACTGATCGCTTCAGCGTTCGCCAGCGCGAACGCAATGAACAGAGTCCCGGCCGAAAGCATCACCAGGTAGGCCACGGCGGCGCGCAGCCGGGTGGCTCCCACCACGCCGATGGCTGCCACCACCAGCGTCACCGCGCCGGCGGCCACCAGCGCATCCCAGGCGAAGTCCGCCAGCGGGCCGGCGGTGCTGCCGAACACCAGGGTGTACACCCGCAGGACGGCATACAGGCCGACCTTGGTCATGATCGTGAACAGTGCTGCCACCGCCGCCGGCGCGCGCGAATAGGTCTCCGGCAGCCAGATGTACAGCGGCAGCAGCGCCGCCTTGGCGCAGAACACCACCAGCAGCAGCCCGGCCGCGGCCTTCACCATGGCCACGTCCTCTGGCGCGGTCTGTGCCACCCGCACCGCCATCTCGGCCATGTTGAGGGTGCCGAGCATGCCGTAGAGCAGGCCCAGCGCGATCAGGAACAGGGTGGAGGCGGCGATGTTGAAGACCACGTAATGCAGCCCGGCCGCGATGCGCGGGCCCAGCGCGCCGCTGAGCAGCAGCCCGTACGAGGCAATCAGCATCACCTCGAAGAACACGAACAGGTTGAACAGGTCGCCGGTCATGAACGAGCCGTTGAGCCCGGCCAGCTGGAGCTGGAACAGCGCGTGGAAATGCAGCGCGCGCTTGTCCCAGCCGGCGGACGCGTGCAGCAGGCAGGGAACTGCCAGCAGCGTGGTGGTGAGGACCATCAGCGCGCTGAGGCGGTCGATCACCAGGGTGATGCCCAGCCGCGCCGGCCAGTCACCCACCAGGTAGGCGATGATTTCGCCGCCCGAGGCGGCGCTGACCAGCGCCACTGCCACCGCCACCTGGACCGCCATCGAGATCCACGCGCCGACGCGCAGCACGCTGGTGCTCTGCTTGCGTTCGAGCAGGAGCAGGATCGCTCCCGCGACCAGCGGCACCAGGATCGGGAAGGTGGGAAGGTGCATCATCATCGCTGGTTTTCCGACGGCTCATCCGCGTCGACATGGTCGCTGCGCAGGTCGGCGTGGTTGCGCATCGCCACCACCACGGCCACCGCGGTCATCGCGAACGCGATCACGATCGCGGTCAGCACCAGCGCCTGCGGCAGGGGATCGGCGTGGTTGGCCAGCGTGGCCTCCACGCCGTCCATCAGCACCGGCGGCTTGCCCACCACCAGCCGGCCGGCGGAGAAGATGAGCAGGTTGGTGGCATAGGAAAGCAGCGTCAGACCGAGGATCACGTCGAACGTGCGCGCGCGCAGCAGCAGGTAGACCCCGCCGCCGGTCAGCACGCCGATCGCGGTTGCCAGTGCAAACTCCATCAATAGGGCTCCTGGTACGCCTGCTGGCGGTGCTTGACGGTACCCATCGTCGAGAGCATCAGCAGCGCGCTGGCGAACACCACCACGTACACGCCGATGTCGAACACCAGGGCGCTGGCAATGGGGAGGTAGCCGATCACGGGCAGGTGCAGGTCCAGGTGGCCGCTGGTGAGGAAGGGCAGGCCGAACAGCCACGAGCCGATGCCGCCAGCGGCAGCGATCAGCAGGCCCAGCCCGATGCCGCGCACATAGTCGAAGCCGAACGTGGCCTCGACCGTCCGGGCCCCTTGCAGCACGTACTTGATCAGCACCGGCACCGCGATGGCCAGGCCGGCGATGAAGCCGCCCCCGGGCGCGTTGTGCCCGCGCAGGAACAGGTAGATCGACACCGTCAGCGTCAGCGGGAAGATGAGCTGGGTCAGGTCGGCCGGGATCGGCAGCGGCACCGGCGGCCCCGGCATGACCTGGTCGGGCCGCAGCCGCGCCCAGCGCAGCAGCGCGTGCACCACCAGCCCGGCGATGCCGAACACCGCGATCTCGCCGAAGGTGTCCAGGCCGCGGAAGTCCACCAGGGTCACGTTGACCACGTTGGCGCCGTAGGCCTCGGGCAGGGAGCGGGCCAGCAACTCGCCTGCGATGGTCTGCGACGGGCGCACCATCATTGCGTACGCCAGCGCGGCAACGCCGCCGCCCGCGGCCACCGACAGGCTGATGTCGCGCAGGCGGCGCATCCTGGAGCGCTGCTGCGGCGACTGCTTGGGCAGGTAGTTGAGCGCCATCATCAGCATGGCGATGGTCACCATCTCCACCAGGATCTGCGTCAGCGCCAGGTCCGGCGCGGAGAGGTAGACGAACACCAGGCTGACCATCAGCCCCACCGAGCCGATGATGATCAGCGCGGTCAGGCGCTTGCTGTGCATTGCCACGGTGGCCAGCGTGCCCACCACCAGCACCGCCCACACCACCCAGCCCATCAGCGGCAGGTGCTGCGAGGTGCCGGGCAATTCGAGCAGCGCGGCGGGATCGGCCAGGAACGGCGCCGCGCCCAGCGCCATGGCCGCGATCAGCAGCCAGAACAGGCTGCGCCGCATGCCGCCGGCGACCACCCACTCCGAGGCCCCGCGCGCGGCGCTGAACAGTCCTTCCACGTGGAAGTGGAACCAGTTGCGCCCGTGCGTGCGGATGATCGCCGCGTGGATGTCGAACAGCCGGCGCAAGCCGAAATACAGCGCCACGCCGAACACCAGCCCCAGGAAACTCAGCAGCAACGGCAGGTTGAACCCGTGCCACACCGCCAGCGTGAACTCCGGCGCCGCCGGCCCCAGCGTGCCGCGCACCGCGGTTTCCAGGAACGGCCCCACCACCATCGCCGGCAGCACGCCCACTGCCAGGCACAGCAGCACCAGTACCGCCACCGGGATCCGCATCCAGCGTGGCGGCTCGTGCGGCACCACGTCGATGTCGCGCGGACCCTGGCCGTAGAACGTGTCATGCACGAAGCGCAGGCTGTAGGCCACGCCGAACACGCCCGCCAGCAGCGCCACAATCGACATCGCCCACCGGAACATCTCCGGGCCCTGCACTTCCAGCGCCTCGGCGAAGAACATTTCCTTGGACAGGAAGCCGTTGAGCAACGGGATGCCCGCCATCGCCAGCGAGGCGATGATCGCCAGCGCGCTGGTATAGGGCATGTACTTGCGCAGGTTGCCCAGGCGGCGCATGTCGCGGGTGCCGGTCTCGTGGTCGATGATGCCCGCCGCCATGAACAGCGACGCCTTGAAGGTGGCGTGGTTGATGATGTGGAACAGCCCGGCCACCACCGCCATCGGGGTGGAGAGCCCGAACAGCAGCGTGATCAGGCCCAGGTGCGAAATCGTGGAATACGCCAGCAGTCCCTTGAGGTCGTGCTGGAAGATCGCGAACCAGGCGCCTGCCACCAGGGTGATCGCGCCGATCGAGCTGACCACGTAAAAGAACAGGTCGCCCTCGGCCAGAGCCGGGTGCAGGCGCGCGAGCAGGAACACGCCCGCCTTCACCATCGTGGCCGAGTGCAGGTAGGCCGAGACCGGGGTCGGCGCCGCCATCGCCTGCGGCAGCCAGAAGTGGAACGGGAACTGTGCGCTCTTGGTGAACACGCCCAGCAGCACCAGCCCCAGAATCGCCGGGTACAGCGGGCTGGCGGCGATCAGCTCGCCCGAGGCCAGCACCACGTCCAGGTCGTAGCTGCCGGTGACCCGGCCGATCAGCAGCACGCCGCCCAGCAGCGCCAGACCGCCCAGGCCGGTGATCGTCAGCGCCATGCGCGCGCCCTGGCGCGCGTCCTGGCGGTGCGACCAGAAGCCGATCAGCAGGAACGAGCTGATCGAGGTGAGCTCCCAGAACACCACCATCAGCAGCAGGTTGCCGGCGAGCACCAGGCCCAGCATCGAGCCCATGAACAGCAGCAGGTAACTGAAGAAGCGCGGCGCCGAATCGTTGCTGGCCAGGTAATAGTGGGCGTACATCACGATCAGCCCGCCAATGCCCAGCACCAGCCCGGCGAACATCCACGCCAGCCCGTCCAGGCGCAGGTCGAACATCAGCCCGAACTGTGGAATCCACTCATGGACCGCCCGCGGCACGTCGCCGCCCATAACCGTGGGCGTGAATGAAGCAAGGATTGCCAGACCAAGCAGGGGTGCAGCGGCAGCCATCCACGCGGTCGCTGAGCGGGGCACGGTACGCAGTACCGCCACCGACAGCGCCAGCACGAAAGGCAAGGCCAACAGTACCTCCAGCATCGGGCTCCTTTATGCACACGGTTTGGGGGAAGGGTGCGCGCGGCCAGCGCGCAAAGACGCCGAAGGATTCTAGCAGGCCGATTCGGCTTTCCGGCGGGCTATCCTTGTCCGATGCCTGTGCGACTCCCAGCCGCCGCCGCGCGCGGCGCAGACCCCCACGGCACGGGCGTGCGATGAGTGCGCCCGTGGCCCTGGTGTTCGGTGGCAGCGGGCAGATCGGCCACGCGTTGCTCGCGCGCCTGGCGGCGCAGGGCTGGCATTGCCTGGCCATCTCTCGCGAGCGGCGCGAGGACCGCGACGGGGTCCGCTGGCTGCGTGGGTGCCTGGATCCGGCCGCCGCGTCGCAGGGCCTGCCCGGCCGTTGCGACGCCATCTTCAGCTGCGGTCCGCTCGACCTGTTTTCGATCTGGTACGCCGGAAGCGGCCTGGACTGCGGGCGCATCCTCGCCTTCGGCTCCACCAGCCGCGACGTCAAGCGCCACGCGCAGGATCCAGACGAACGCGCGCTGGCCGACGTCCTGCGCCGCGCCGAAGAGCGCGTGTTCGATGCGGCCGCCGCCCGCGGTGTCCATGCCACCCTGCTCCGGCCCACCCTGGTCTATGGCGCCGGCCGCGATGCCAATCTCACCCGCATCGCCCGGCTGGCCACCCGCGCCGGCTTCTTCCCCCTGCCGCGCGGCGCCACCGGCCTGCGACAGCCCGTCCACGTGGAAGACCTCGCCGCCGCGGCCGCGGACGCGGCTGACAGCCCGGCCACCCATGGCAAGGCGTACGCGCTCCCGGGCGGCGAAACCCTGCCTTACCGCGAGATGGTCGCCCGCACCCTGGCCGCGCTCCCATCGAAACCCAGCCTCCTCGAACTTCCTGGTCCGATCTTCCGAGTGGCGCTCTCAGCCGCCCGCGCCACCGGTCGTCTGCAGGGTCTCCCTCCAGGCGCGATCGCCCGGATGCGCGAAGACCTCGTCTTCGATGCCACGCCAGCCCAGCGCGATTTCGGATATGCGCCACGCGGTTTCCACCCAACCGCGCAGACCTTCTTCCCGCCGGAATCTGACGGCGGCCACGTCTGAGGGGCCGGCGGGGCAGCCCTGTGTGGGACTGTCCGCGCCATGGACGGCGCGGACAAGCCCCCATGGACGGGTTCACGGCGTGTCCCGCACAGGGCTGCCCCGCCGGCCCGCCCGCGAACCTTACGACTGCCGGTTTCCCGCCACCGCCTCATCAGACGCCACGGCCACCGCCGCCGCTGGCGCCGCATCGTTCACCGGCGTGCGCGATTTCTGCAGCGTGCGCACCGCGATCACCAGCACCCCGCCCAGCACCATTGCCCCGCCGATCCACATCGCCGGCCCTGGACGGTCACCCCAGAACACGATCCCCAGCAGCACCGCCAGCACCGGCGTGAGCAGCAGGTAGGGCGTCACCTGCGCCACCTGGTGCCGCTGCACCAGGTAATAGAACAGCCCGTGCCCCAGCAGCGAGGCGAACACCGCCGCGTACAGCGCACCGCCCCAGCCGACCCACGTCGCCTCGCGCAGCTGCGCAAACCCCTGCGGCTCGAACACCGCGCTGATCGCCAGCAGCACCGGCAGCGCGATGATCGCCGTCCAGCCCTGCTGGCTCACCATGTCCACCCCGCGCAGGCCGCGCATCAGCACCGTGCCCAGCGCCAGCATCAGCGCCGAGAGGAGCATCATCACCAGCGCCAGCGGGCTCTGCAGCACCATCGGGTCCAGGCCCAGCACCAGCACCCCGGCGAAGCTGATCGTGATCGCCAGCGCCGTGCGCCAGGCGAAGCGTTCGCCCAGCACCCACCAGGCCAGGATCACCGCCATCGGCACGTAGCTCTGCGCCACGATCGCCGGCGAGGAGAGGTTCCCCGCCAGCTTCAGCCCCAGGAAGCTGGTGCCGAAATGCAGCGCCCCGTTGAGCACCGCCACCGCCGCCATCCGCCACCACTGGTCGCGCGGCGGCGGCTTGATGAACCACACCAGCATCAGGGTCAGGATCGCCACCCGCACCGCGGTGTAGAGGAACGGCGGGATCTCCTGGAGCGCGTACGCCGAGACCAGGAAGTTCAGCGCCCAGAACAGGCAGATCAACAGCACCAGGACCAGGTCGCGACCGACCAGTCCCTTGAACGCGGGACTCATGGCCTCACCAGCGCAGGCCGAGCTGGCGGTACAGCTTGGCCAGCACCCAGGCCGGCCCGATCAGCAGGTAGCGCAGATCGGTGAGGAAGCTGGGCTTCCTGCCTTCGTACAGCTTGCTGTGGCCCACGAACTGGGCGATCCACGCCACCACGAACACGCCGACCGCCAGCCACAGCAGGCCCGGCGTGCCCAGGCGGGCGTGCAGCCACCAGGTCAGCGCGGCCATCGCCACGAACACCAGCAGCATCCCGAGCCCGAGTGCCCGCGAGGCACGGTAGTAGAACAGCCACGCCGCGAACATCGCCATCGCCGCCCAGATCCCCTGCTGGAACAGCCCGCCCGCCGGAATGCACCACAGCAGCGCGATCACGCTCCACAGGATCAGCGGCACCGCCACCACGTGGATGCGCTGGTTGGTCTGGTTGCGGTGGTCGTCCGAGTAGCTGGCGAACCAGCGGTCGATCGGGCGTCCGGCGGCGGGGTCCATGTCCGGGTCCTCAGTCGATGGTGATGCCGGCGAGCAGCCGCAGTGCCTCGGCGTAGCGGGCGCGGGTGCGCTCGATCACCTCCGGCGGCAGGCGCGGGCCGGGCGCGGTCTTGTTCCAGTCCTGCGTTTCCAGCCAGTCACGCACGATCTGCTTGTCGTAGCTGGGCGGGCTGGTGCCCACCTCGTACTCGTCGGCCAACCAGTAGCGCGACGAATCCGGGGTCAACATCTCATCCATCACGTACAGGCGGCCGTCGGCGTCGGTGCCGAATTCGAACTTGGTGTCGGCCAGCAGGATCCCGCGCTCGGCCGCGTGCGCCGCGGCGAACCGGTACAGGCGCAGGGTGGCGTCGCGGATCTGCTCGGCCAGCTCGCCGCCGATGCGGTGGACCATGGCGTCGAAGTCGATGTTCTCGTCGTGCTCGCCCGGCGCCGCCTTGCTGGAAGGCGTGAACACCGGCTCGGCCAGCTGCTCGGCCTGGCGCAGGCCGTCGGGCAGGCGGATGCCGCTGACGTGGCCGGTGCGCTGGTAGTCCTTCCAGCCGCTGCCGATGAGATACCCGCGGGCGATCGCCTCCACCGGCAGCGGCCGCAGCTTGCGCGCCACCACCGAGCGCTTTTCATACAGCGCCGGGTCCACGCCTTCCGGCAGCACCGAGGCGACCTCGATGCCGGTCAGGTGGTTGCGCATCAGGTGCTCGGTGCGCTGGAACCAGAAGTTGCTGATCTGGCACAGCATCTCGCCCTTGCCCGGGATCGGGTCGGGCAGGATCACGTCGAAGGCGGAGAGGCGGTCGGTGGCGACGATCAGCAGGCATTGGCCCGGATCGGGCGCGCCGTCGGCGGACGGCGGCTGCCGCCCCAGGTCGAACACGTCGCGGACCTTGCCGCGGTGGAAGAGCGGCAGGCCGGGCAGTTCGGCAGTGGTCAATGTCGTTGGCACTTGCTAAGCCGGTGGCCAGCGGGCCGGCCAGTTTAGTGCCATTCGCGTTCGCGAGTCAGCGTCGCGTCTGCCCGGGGCCAAGTGGCCCTACAATGCGCCCATGAAACGCTGGTACGGGAAACTGTTGGGCTTCATCGCCGGCTGGCTGCTGCTGCGGCATCCGTTCGGGGGCCTGATCGGCCTGCTGATCGGCCACGCCTTCGATGCGGACTGGCTGTTCCCGCGGCGCTCCGCGCCCTTCGATACCCTGGGGGTCGGGATGGACGCCAGCGATGCCGAGATCGACCAGGCCTACCGGCGCCTGATGTCGCAATACCATCCCGACCGGCTGCCGGGCGCGGCGCCGGAGCTGCGCGCCCAGGCCGAGAAGCGCTCGCGCGAGATCAACGCCGCCTACGACCAGATCAAGGCCCGCCGCCGCAAGCGCGGCTAGCAACGCGCGGGCGCCGTCCTTCCTCACTGAACCGAGTATCGAGATGCTGCCTGCCGTCATTGCCCCGTCCATCCTTTCCGCCAACTTCGCCCGCCTGGGGGAGGAGGTCGACAGCGTCCTGGCTGCGGGGGCCGACTGGGTGCACTTCGACGTGATGGACAACCACTACGTGCCCAACCTCACCATCGGGCCGATGGTGTGCGAGGCGCTGCGCGCGCACGGGGTGACGGCGCCGATCGACGTGCACCTGATGGTGGAGCCGGTGGACCGGATCGTGCCGGATTTCGCCAAGGCGGGGGCGAGCCTGGTGAGTTTCCATCCGGAGGCGAGCCGGCACGTGCACCGCACCATCCAGCTGATCAAGGCCGAGGGCTGCCAGGCGGGGCTGGTGCTCAATCCGGCGACGCCGGTGGAGGTGCTTGATTACGTGCTCGAGGATCTGGACCTGGTGCTGCTGATGTCGGTGAACCCGGGATTTGGGGGCCAGGCTTTCATTCCCTCGACGCTGGAGAAGCTGCGGAAGGTGCGGGCGCGGATCGATGCGCTGGGCAAGCCGATCCGGCTCGAGGTGGATGGGGGGGTGAAGCCGGAGAACATCGGTGAGATCGCGGCGGCGGGGGCGGATACGTTCGTGGCGGGGTCGGCGATCTTTGGGCAGGCGGACTATGCGGATGTGATCGGGCGGATGCGGGCGGAGATTGCGCGCGCTGTGGAATTGAAGGCGTAGGCTGGGGTTGGGGCTGGAGCGCGGGCTTCGGGGTGGGCGCTGGAGCTGGAGGGCCCCGCCGCGGCCGGGAGGCCTTTCGCTCCATGTCCCCCGGAACCCGCCTGCGGCGAATTCCTCCTCCTTTACTTACGCGAAAGGCCTCCCGGCCACGGCGGGGCTCGGCTTCGGGAAGGGGGGCGACGTCGCTTTGCTCGCCGCTCGGATGCTGGGAAAACTGGAGCGCCGGGCGGGGGTGCCCTCCAGTCGTAAGTAAAGGAGGAGGCCGGAGCGCAGCGCAGGCCGGGGGACATGGAGACTGGAGGGCACCCCCGCCCGGCGCCCGGCAGAAAAAAGAAGGCCGCACCTGATGGCGCGGCCTCCGGAAGAATTGGAGGCTGATCCTGCCTCCGCCAGTCGTCCCTGCTATGGCCTTCAATGCTGGCGGGGAACGGTTACGGATGGATGACGGCGGGATTGCGGTTCGCGCAGTGGAAATGAATGGGTAGAGTGCGGAAATGGTGACGCGCGAAGAATTCGAAGGGTTTGCGGCTGCGGGATATACCCGGGTGCCGGTGGTGCGGGAGGTGCTGTCGGACCTGGATACGCCGCTGTCGGTGTACCTGAAGCTGGCGGACGGGCCGTATACGTATCTGTTCGAGTCGGTGGAGGGTGGCGAGCGCTTCGGGCGCTATTCGATCATCGGGTTGCCGGCGCGGCGGGTGTATGAGTTCCGCGGGCACGAACTGTCGGTGCGCGAGCACGGCGAGGTGGTGGAGACGCGGCGGGTGGAGGATCCGTTCGCGGCGGTGGAGGGGCTGCGGGCGGAATGTTCGGTGCCGCGGGTGGAAGGACTGCCGGGATTCTCGGGCGGGCTGGTGGGGTGGTTCGGGTTCGAGTGCATCGGCTACATCGAGCCGCGGCTGGCGCGCGATCCGCTGCCCGACGAGCTGGGGACGCCGGACATCCTGCTGATGGAGTCCGACGAGGTGGCGGTCTTCGACAACCTCAAGGGGCGGCTGTACCTGATCGTGCACGCCGACCCGGGCCAGCCGCAGGCGTGGGCGCGGGCCAACCGGCGGCTGGATGCGCTGGCGCACCGGCTGCGGCATGCGGGGGCGGGCTATCCGGAGACGCTGCAGCCGGCGGCGCTGGACGAGGCGGACTTCGTGTCCGGGTTCACGCGCGAGGGGTTCATCGCGGCGGTGGAGAAGTCGCAGGAATACGTGCGCTCGGGGGATGTGTTCCAGGTGGTGCTGAGCCAGCGGCTGTCGGTGCCGTTCAACGCGCGGCCGGTGGATGTGTACCGGGCGCTGCGGGCGCTGAACCCGTCCCCGTACATGTACTTCCTGGACGTCGGCGGTACCCAGGTGGTCGGGTCTTCGCCGGAGATCCTGGTGCGGCAGCAGGCTGGGACGGTGACGGTGCGGCCGATCGCCGGCACCCGGCCGCGCGGGTCCACGCCGGCGGCCGACCAGGCGCTGGAGGCCGAGCTGCTGGCCGATCCCAAGGAGCGCGCCGAGCACCTGATGCTGATCGACCTGGGGCGCAATGACGTGGGCCGGGTGTCGGAGCCGGGCAGCGTGGAGCTGGGCGAGCGCTTTGCCATCGAGCGCTACAGCCACGTGATGCACATCGTCAGCGAGGTCACCGGGCGCCTGCAGGACGGGCTGAGCTATGCGGACGTGCTGCGGGCCACGTTCCCGGCGGGCACGGTGAGCGGGGCGCCCAAGATCCGCGCGCTGGAGATCATCCGCGAGCTGGAGCCGATCCGCCGCAATGTGTACGCGGGAAGCATCGGCTATATCGGGTGGGACGGGGATGCGGACATGGCCATCGCCATCCGCACCGCGGTCATCCAGGACGGCCGCCTGCACGTGCAGGCCGGTGCCGGCATCGTCCACGATTCCGACCCGCAGAAGGAGTGGGACGAGACCATGAACAAGGGCCGTGCGCTGTTCCGTGCCGTGGCCGAGGCGGCCAAGGGCCTGTAGCGCGGGTTCGGCCGTCGGCGCCGGTCAGTTCACCCGCCGCACGCTGACCACGGCCGGGTCGTCGGCGTGGTCGATCAGCAGCCGGCGCACCCGGTCCTGCCAGGCCGGGCCGAAGCGGGCCGTGGCGTCGGGGCTTCCCGCCAGGGCCAGGGGGATCAGCGTGCGCATCCCGGGGTCGGCCGGGACCGGCGAGGCGTCGAACCGCACCTCCACCGTCGCGCCGGTGTCGTTGCGCCGCATCTGCAGCGACCCGGCGGATCGGTCGCCGTAGCGCAGCAGGTTGCGGCGCACGTGGAGGCCGCCCAGCCCCTTGAATCCGCCGGCGCCTGCCGCGCCGGTCACCAGGGTCAGCACCTGTCCGATCACCCCGGCGACGCCATCGTCTTCCGCTTCCGGCAGGCTGACCGTGATGCCGCCGCGTTCGGGCAGTTCATCGCCATAGAGCGTGCGCAGCCCGGCCCGGGCCGACAGCCAGGCCCCGGCGACCGTGGGGCAGGAGTGGCCGGCCAGGCGCGCGGCGTCGGCATAGCGGTACTCGAGCACCCCGTCGCGGGCGGTGCCAAGCAGTTTCGCCAGGCCGTCGCGCATGCGGATCACCGGGGCATCGTCGAAGAAGGCCGGAAACGTCATGGCGCCAGTCTGCGGGCGGACCGCCGCGGGCGCCGTGACCTGGATCAAGCGCGCCGTCGTTGCCCCCGGCGCGCTGCTAAGCTTTCGCACCTTTGCCGCGCCGGGACCAATCCGCAGCCATGCTGCTTGTGATCGACAACTACGACAGTTTCACCTTCAACCTCGTGCAGTACCTGCAGGCGCTGGGCGCCGAGGTGCGGGTGGAGCGCAATGACGCGCTGACGGTGGACGAGATCGCGCGGCTGCGGCCGGAGAAGATCGTGATCTCGCCCGGCCCGTGCACGCCCGACGAGGCCGGGGTGTCGCTGGAGCTGGTGCGGCGGCTGGGCCCGTCCACGCCGATCCTGGGCGTGTGCCTGGGCCACCAGGCCATCGGCCAGGCCTGCGGCGGCAAGGTGGTGCGCGCCAAGCGGATCATGCACGGCAAGACCTCCGCCATCCGCCATCGCGGCGAGGGCGTGTTCGCCGGCCTGCCGGACGGCTATGTGGCCACCCGCTACCACTCGCTGGTGGTCGAGCGCGAAAGCCTGCCGGCGTGCCTGGAGGTCACCGCCTGGACGGAGCTGGACGGCGGGTTCGAGGAAATCATGGGCCTGCGCCACCGCGAGCATCCGGTGGAGGGCGTGCAGTTCCACCCGGAGTCGATCCTCACCGAACACGGCCACGCGCTGCTGGAGAACTTCCTCCGGCGCTGATGGGCCCCGCCGCGGCCGGCAGGCCTCTTCGCGCCATGTCCCCCGGCCTGCGGCTGCGGGAAAGGTGCCGCAGGGTATCCTAGGCGGTCGCCCATTCCGCCGAATCCCCCCGATGTCCATCACCCCCCAAGAAGCCCTGCAGCGCACGATCGAGCATCGTGAGATCTTCCACGACGAGATGGTCGGGCTGATGCGGCAGATCATGGGCGGCCAGGTTTCG
Organism: Luteimonas sp. JM171; assembly: GCF_001717465.1. Taxonomy (NCBI): domain Bacteria; kingdom Pseudomonadati; phylum Pseudomonadota; class Gammaproteobacteria; order Lysobacterales; family Lysobacteraceae; genus Luteimonas; species Luteimonas sp. JM171. Next base: position 1,502,308 of record NZ_CP017074.1, read on the forward strand.
CCGGTGATGACCGCCGCGATCCTGTCCGGGCTGCGGGTGAAGAAGGAGACGGTGGGGGAGATCGCCGGCGCCGCGGTGGCGATGCGGGAGTTTTCCCGCACCGTCGAGGTCGCCGACCGCACCCACCTGGTGGACATCGTCGGGACCGGCGGCGACGGCGCCCACACCTTCAACATCTCCACTGCGGCAGCGTTCGTGGCCGCCGCGGCCGGTGCGCGCGTGGCCAAGCACGGCAACCGCAGCGTGTCCTCCAAGTCCGGCAGCGCGGATGCCTTCGAGGCGCTGGGCGCGGCGATCGAGCTGCAGCCGCCCCAGGTGGCGCAGTCCATCGAGCAGACCGGCATGGGCTTCATGTACGCGCCCATCCACCACCCGGCGATGAAGCAGGTAGCCGCCGTGCGGGGCGAGATGGGCGTGCGCACGATGTTCAATATCCTCGGCCCGCTCACCAACCCCGCCGGGGCGCCGTCGATCCTGATGGGCGTGTTCCACCCGGACCTCGTGGGCATCCAGGTGCGGGTGCTGGAGAAGCTGGGCGCCGAGCGCGCGCTGGTGATCTGGGGGCGCGACGGCATGGACGAGTTGTCGCTGGGCGCCGCCACCCTGGTGGGCGAGCTGCGCGACGGCAAGGTGCGCGAGTACGACGTGCACCCGGAGGATTTCGGCATCGCCATGGCCGCCAGCCGCAACCTCAAGGTGGCCAACCCCGCCGAGAGCAAGCTGATGGTGCTTGACGCCATCGACGGCAAGCCCGGACTGCCGCGCGAGATCGTGGCCCTCAACGCCGGCGCCGCGCTGTACGTGGCCGGCGTGGCCGACGACATTGGCGACGGCATCCAGCGTGCCCGCGAGGCCATGGCCAGCGGCGCCGCGCGCGCCAAGCTGGAGGAGTTCGTGGCCGTCACCAAGCGTCTTGCGGCCCAGCCATGACCGACATCCTCGAAAAGATCCTGGTCCGCAAGCGCCAGGAGGTGGCCGAGCGGCGCGCGCTGATGACCCTGGCCGACATCGCCGCGCGCGCGGTGGACGGGCCGCCGGCGCGCGGGTTCGCGGCGGCGATCGAGCGCAGGATCGCCGCCGGCGATGCCGCGGTGATCGCCGAGGTCAAGAAGGCCAGCCCGTCCAAGGGCGTGATCCGCGAGCAGTTCCACCCGGCCGGGATCGCCCGCAGCTACGAGCAGGGCGGCGCCGCCTGCCTGTCGGTGCTCACCGACCGGGACTTCTTCCAGGGCGCGGATGAATACCTGGTGGCGGCGCGCGCGGCCTGCACGCTGCCCGTGCTGCGCAAGGATTTCATCATCGACCCCTACCAGGTGTACGAGGCGCGGGTGCTCGGGGCGGACTGTGTGCTGCTGATCGTGGCCGCGCTTGACGACGGTCAGCTCGCCGAGCTCGCCGGCCTGTCGCTGGATCTGGGGATGGACGTGCTGCTGGAGGTGCACGACCGCGACGAACTGGAGCGCGCAATCCAGGTGCCGGCGCCGCTGCTGGGCATCAACAACCGCAGCCTGCGCAGCTTCGAGGTCTCGCTGGACACCACCCTGGCCCTGCGCGACGTGGTGCCCGGCGACCGCCGGCTGGTGACCGAGAGCGGCATCCATACCCGCGCCGACGTGGAGCGGATGCGCGGCGCCGGTGTGGATGCGTTCCTGGTCGGCGAGGCGTTCATGCGTGAACCCGATCCGGGCCAGGCCCTGCAGCAGCTGTTCTTTCCCAGGCCCCCGGCAGCGCCGCCGGAAGCGGACACGGCCGTTCCCGCCGCGTCCGAAGACGCGGCGGCTGCGGATCCGGCCCTGGTGGCCGCTGCGCCGGCCGTCGCCAGCCTGCTCAAGGCAACCGCGCACGAGGGCGAGCCTGCACCCAGCGGCAAGACCGTGGTGTTTGATTTCGACCACACGCTCTACGACGGCGATTCGGGCAGCCACCTGTTCGCGTGGCTGATCCGGCGCAGCTGGTGGCGCACCGCGCTGGCGCTGCTGGCTGCGCCCGTGCTTGGCCCGCTGATCGCGTTCCTGCCCACGCGCCGCTTCGGCATCTCGGGCTTCGTGTGGATCGGCACGGTCGGCATGCACCGCAGCAGCACGGTGGACGTGCTCACCGACCTGTACGTCGCGGCCGACCGCGAAGCCATCGGCAGGCGGCTGCTGCCGCACGCGCTGGGGGTGTTGCAGCAGCACCTGGATGCGGGCGACCGGGTGGTGATCGCCACGGGCGCGCCGCCGGAGCTGGCGCGGGCGATCCTGTCGTTCGTCGCGCATGAGCGCGTGCCGGTGATCGGCACCGCGGTGGGGCCGCGCTTTGGCGCGGTGATCGCGACGCGCCACTGCCACGCCGAGGAAAAGATGCGGATGCTGCGCGAGGCCGGCTACACGCAGATCGACGTGGCCTACTCCGATTCCAGCGCCGACCTGCCGCTGCTCAAGGCGGCCCGGCACCCGGTGGTGGTCAACCCCAAGCCCGGACGGGTGGCGATGTTCCGCCGCGTGCTGGGCAACAACACGCCGGTGCTCAACTGGGGCTGCAAGGACCGCGGGGGCGATCAGCTTCCGGCGTAGGAGCCTTCGGGGACCTCCGGGCCAGCCGATCCGCCGGCTGCCGGTTGCCCAGCCCTACGCCAGGGCGATGAGCGAGCGGACGATCTGCCACAGGCTGACCGTCCCCACCAGCACCCCGACGCCAATCAGCACCCAGCGCTCGCGCACGCGCTTGACGATGACCGCTGCCAGCGGCGCGGCGACGATGCCGCCCACCAGCAGCCCCAGCACCAGTTCCAGGTGCTGCAGGCCGAGTGAGGCGAAGAAGGTTGCCGAGATCGCAATGGTGACGACGAATTCGGCGGCGTTCACCGAGCCGATGGTGGTGCGGGCCTGGCCGCCGCGGGCGAGCAGGGTGCTGGTGGCCATCGGGCCCCAGCCGCCGCCACCGGAAGCATCCAGCGCGCCGGCGACGAAACCCAGCAGAGGCACGCGCGTCAGCTCGCCTTTCGGCTTCAGCCGGCCCCAGGCGCGGGCAAGGATCAGCAGCGCCAGGGCAAGCAGGTACAGGTAGACGAGGGGGCGCACGAGGTCGGCGGGCAGGCGGGTCAGCGCCCACGCGCCGAGGATTCCGCCCGCGGCACCGGGCAGGGCCAGGCGCAGGAACAGCCTGCGGTCCACGTTGCCCGCGGCCAGGTGGGAGGCGCCCGAGGCGCCGGTGGTGAAGACCTCAGCGGTGTGGACCGCGGCGCTCACCGTCGCCGGCGGCAGGCCCATGCTCAGCAGCACGGTGGAGGAGACGAGGCCGAACGCCATGCCCAGCGCGCCGTCCACCAGCTGGGCGGACAGCCCCACGAGCACGAACCACCAGAACAGCTCGGTCAGTTCCATGGGGCCAACCCCGGGAAGGTCGGCCGAGCATACGTCCGGTCGCGCGCCTTGCGCGCGAAGCCGGGTCAGCGGGTGCCGTAGAGGACGATCGTCTTGCCGCGCGCGTGCAGCTTGCCGTCTTCCTGCAGCTTCTTGAGCACGCGGCCGGCCATCTCCCGCGAGCAGCCGACGATGCGCGCCAGCTCCTGGCGGGAGATGCGCAGCTGGGTGCCGTCCGGGTGGCTCATGGCCTCCGGCTCGTGGCACAGGTCGTGCAGGGTGCGGGTGATGCGGTCGGTGACGTCGAGGAAGGCCAGGCGGCCGGCCTTGCGGCTGGTGTCGATCAGCCGGCGCGAGAGCTGCGCGCCGATGGCATACAGGATGCGGGTGGCGTCGTTGGCCAGGGAGCCTTCGAACAGGGCCTGCAGGCGGTCATAGCTGATCTCGGCCAGCTCGCACTGGGTGCGGGTGCGCAGGATCACCGCGCGGGTCTCGGACTGGATGAACATGCCCATCTCGCCCACGAACTCACCCGCGCCGAAGTAGCCCAGCACCAGCTCGCGGTCGTCATCCTCTTCGGCAATGATGCTGACCGAGCCGTCCACCACGTAGTACATCGTGCCGGCCGGGTCGCCCGGGCGGAAGATGTCGGTGCGGGATGGATAGCGGCGGCGATGGCAGTGCGCGAGGAAGCGCTCGATCGTCGCCGGCGACGGCATCAGGGGATGGGTGGGGCGATGGTACGGAAGGGGGGACAGGGCCACGGCAGCCTCTACGTTGAGCCTGAACAGGATTGGGGGACGAGGCAGGGTAGGCCGTCAACGCCGGGTGAGCAAACCCGTTCTCGCGGAGGGCACCCAGTTTGACGCATAATTCGCCTTTCGCCTGCCCGTCCCGGAGCCGTATCGACGTGGTCAAACCTCTGCCCCGCCTGAAGCTGCAGGGCTTCAACAATCTCACCAAGGCACTCTCCTTCAACATCTACGACGTGTGCTTCGCACGCAGCGAGGACGAGCGCCAGCGCTACATCGAGTACATCGACGAGGTGTACAACGCGGACCGGCTGACGCAGATCCTCACGGACGTCGCCGAGATCATCGGGGCCAACATCCTCAACATCGCGCGCCAGGACTACGATCCGCAGGGTGCGTCGGTGACGATCCTCATTTCCGAGGAGCCGGTGATCGACAAGCGCGATGCGAAGGGTGTGATCTCCGATGCGGTGGTGGCGCACCTGGACAAGTCGCACATCACGGTGCACACGTATCCGGAGACGCACCCGGACAACGGGATCGCAACGTTCCGGGCGGACATCGATGTGGCCACCTGCGGGGTGATTTCACCGCTGAAGGCGCTGAACTACCTGATCGAGAGCCTGGAGTCGGACATCGTGGTGATGGACTACCGGGTGCGCGGGTTCACGCGCGACATCAAGGGCAAGAAGCACTACATCGACCACAAGATCAACTCGATCCAGGATTACCTGCACAAGAACATCAAGGCCAGGTACGAGATGCTGGACGTGAACGTCTACCAGGAGAACATCTTCCACACGAAGATGCACCTGAAGGATTTCGACCTGGACCAGTACCTGTTCGAGGAGAAGGCGCGGAACCTGTCGTTCAAGGAGCGGATGAAGGTGGAGGCGCGGCTCAAGCGGGAGATCGAGGAGCTCTACCACGGTAGGAACCTGGTCGACTGAGCCGGGTGCGCGGTGCAGGCAGGTTGCCGCGGGGTGGCAGCGATCATTGTTCGCGGGGCGGGCCGGCGCGGCAGCCCATGGCGGGACACGCCGTGAATACGTCCATGTAGGCTCGTCCGCGCCATCCATGGCGCAGACGGTCCCGCCATGGGCTGCCGCGCCGGCCCGTTCGTTTTCGCCGCGATCGCCGACGGGCGCAGGTCACGCGGGGGGGTACCGCGTAGGCGTGGTGGAGGGTCACACCCGGTAGGCGACGGTCTTCATGACCTTCGAGGCCAGCGACATCACCGCGGGGATCGGCTGGGGCAGGATCCTGGCGCCGGCGGCTTCGGCGTTGTCGGCGTGGCGGGCTTCGTCGAGCTTCATCTGCTCGAGGATCCTGCGGCTGCGCTTGTCGGCGGGGGGCAGGGTGTCGAGGTGTTCTTCCAGGTGGGCTTCCACCTGGCGTTCGGTTTCGACGACAAACCCGAGGTTCCAGCCGTCGCCGCGCAGGCCGGCGGCGAGGCCGATGGCGTAGGCGCCGGCGTACCAGACGGGGTTGAGGAGGCTGGGGCGGTCGTGGAGTTCTTCCAGGCGGTCGGCGCACCAGGCGAGGTGGTCGGTTTCCTCCTGGGCGGCTTCGAGCAGGTGGGCGCGGGTGTCCGGGTCGCGGGCGACGGCGGCCTGGCCGACGTAGAGGGCCTGGGCGCAGATTTCGCCGACGTGGTTGATGCGCATCAGGCCCGCGGCGTGGCGGCGTTCGGCGGCGTCCAGTTCAACGTCGGGCGCGTCGCCGGCCGGGTTGGGGCGTTCGGCGGCGGGGCGGCCGAAGACGGTTTCCATGGCGTGCTGGGAGCGGGCCAGGAAGTGGTCGAGGGGGCTGAGGCGGCGGGCGGTGTTCATGGGCGCGATCATACTGGTTGCGGCGAATTCCCGGTGCCTGTATCATTTCGCCTCTTGCGCTCCGCGCTTTGACAACGCGTGGTGAAGTTCCGCCGGCCGCAGCGGCCCGCGCAACCAGCCCGACCATCCACCGAATCGAGTTCCCTCATGAAGACTTTCAGCGCCAAGGCCGAAACCGTACAGCGTGACTGGTACGTGGTCGACGCCACCGGCAAGACCCTGGGCCGTCTCTCCAGCGAGATCGCCCGCCGCCTGCGCGGCAAGCACAAGCCCGTCTACACCCCGCACGTGGACACCGGCGACTACATCGTCGTGGTCAACGCGGAGAAGGTGGCCGTCACCGGCAACAAGCTGGCCGACAAGAAGTACCACCGCTTCACCGGCTACATCGGCAACCTCAAGACCGAGACCCTGGGCCAGGCGCTGGAGCGCCACCCCGAGCGCGTGATCGAGACCGCGGTCAAGGGCATGCTGCCCAAGAACCCGCTCGGACGCGCCATGTACCGCAAGCTCAAGGTCTACGCCGGCCCCGAGCACCCGCACGCCGCCCAGCAGCCGCAAGTCCTGGATATCTGATATGTCGACCACGCACAACTACGGCACTGGCCGTCGCAAATCCTCCGTCGCCCGCGTGTTCCTGCGCAAGGGCAGCGGCAACATCAACGTCAACGGTCGTCCGCTGGACGAGTTCTTCGGCCGCGAGACCGCGCGCATGATCGTGCGCCAGCCCCTCGAGCTGACCCAGAACACCGACAAGTTCGACATCACCGTCACCACCACCGGCGGCGGCACCACCGGCCAGGCCGGCGCCATCCGCCTGGGCATCGCCCGCGCGCTGGTGGACTACGACGAGTCGCTGAAGGGCGAGCTGCGCAAGGCCGGGTTCATGACCCGCGACGCGCGCGAGGTGGAGCGCAAGAAGGTCGGCCTGCACGGCGCCCGCCGCGCGACCCAGTTCTCCAAGCGCTAAGCCGCTTCACGGCCTGGTTGCCCGCGCGGTGGCATCAACTGCGGACAACCGGCGCCGACGGCGTTACAATTTGCTCCATAGCCCCGTAGCCAAGTGGTAAGGCATCTGACTCTGACTCAGACATTCGGTGGTTCGAATCCATCCGGGGCTGCCATACAGCCGAAAAGACCCGCCTCTCCAGGCGGGTCTTTTTTTGCGCGCGCGTAGAATCCGCCCATGGCTCCCATGTTCCCCCCACCCACGATCCCTCCGGCCGAGGTGCCCGCCGCGATGCGCAGGCAGGGCTTCGCCGTGCTGGCCCCGGCCGATGTCGCCGCGCTGTGCGGTTGCAGCCTCGACCAGCTCGATGCCCTGGGCGAGAGCTGGGACCGGCTGCCCCCCGATACCTACCTGCGTGACGGTGGACGCTACCGGCGCCGGCGCCATTCCTGCTTCATCGCCGATGGCGAGGGCCTGCGCCAGGTGCCGCACCGCGCCCACTGGCAGCCGCGCGAATACAACGCCCTGCACGGCGGGATGCGGCGCTGGTTCGAGCCGGTGGAGCCGGAGATCACCGGGCAGCCAGGCTGGAATGCGCTGCTGGCCGGGCTCACCCGGCTCTGGTCATCGCTGCGCGCGGCGCCCCGGTGGCACATCGAGGCGCACCAGTTCCGCATCGACACCTCCGACGGCATCGGCCGGCCCACGCCCGAGGGCGCGCACCGCGACGGCGTGGACTACGTGGCGGTGCTGATGGTGGAGCGCGAGGCCATCAAGGGTGGCGAAACCCGGGTGTTCCAGGCCGATGGTCCGGACGGCCAGCGCTTCACCCTGGATGCGCCCTGGAGCCTGCTTCTGCTCGATGATGCCCGGGTGATCCACGAATCCACCCCGATCCAGCCGGTGTCCGGCCACGGCCACCGCGACACCCTGGTGCTGACCTGGCGGGCGGAAGGATTCCTCGGGGACTAGAATGGGCGGTTCACGTTTTTTGCTGGAGGCGGGATGAAGCTGGGTTCCCTGAAGGAAGGCGGCCGCGACGGCACGCTGGTGGTGGTTTCGCGAGACCTGTCGCGCGCGGTGCGGGCTGAGGGCATTGCCCCCACCATGCAGCAGGCGCTGGAGGACTGGTCCAACACCGCGCCCCGGCTCAATGCCCTGGCGCAATCGCTCGAGGCCGGCCAGGCCGAAGGCGCGTTCGACCTGGACATGGCGGAGCTGGCATCGCCGCTGCCGCGGGCCTATGAGTTCCTCGACGGCAGCGCCTACCTGCCGCACGTCGAGCGCGTGCGCCGGGCCCGCGGGGCCGAGGTGCCGGAGAGCTTCTACACCGATCCGCTGATGTACCAGGCCACCAGCGCCGGCTTCCTGGGCCCGCGCGATCCGGTCCGGGTGCCCAGCGAGGAGTTCGGCATCGACCTGGAGGCCGAGCTGGTGGTGATCACCGACGACGTCCCGATGGCGGCCTCCCCGGACCAGTGCGCGGGCCATATCCAGCTGATCGGCCTGGTCAACGACGTCAGCCTGCGCAACCTCATCCCGGGCGAGCTGGCCAAGGGCTTCGGCTTCCTGCAGTCCAAGCCGCGCTCGGCGCTGAGCCCGGTGTTCGTCACGCCCGACGAGCTGGGCGATGCCTGGCGCGGCAACAAGGTCCATCTGCCGCTGCTCACCCACGTCAACGGCGAATGGTTCGGCGCGCCCGAGGCGGGCGTGGACATGCAGTTCGATTTCGCCCAGCTGGTGGCCCATGCGGCCCGCACCCGGCCGCTGTCGGCCGGCACCATCGTGGGCTCGGGCACCATCGCCAACGAGGACACCAGCAAGGGCGCCTCGTGCTTTGCCGAGAAGCGCACGGTTGAAGCGCTCGAGCACGGCAAGCCGATCACCCCGTTCCTGTCGTTCGGCGACAGCGTGCGGATCGAGATGCTCGATGCCGATGGCAAGTCGATCTTCGGCGCCATCGAGCAGCGCATCGAGCAGTACCAGGCGCCCTGAACCGGGCCGGGCGGGCGCGCCGCCGCGACCGGCGGTCGTGCCCGCGCCGCGCTGCGCGGGTAAGCTGGCGCATGGTGCAGGACGCGCCCAAGGGGAGGCCAACATGACGGAACCGCTCACGCTCTATTCCTACTGGCGCTCCAGCGCCGCCTACCGCGTGCGCATCGGCCTCAACCTCAAGGGCCTGCAGTACCGCACCGTGCCCGTGCACCTGGTGCGCAACGGCGGCGAGCAGCATGCCCCCGATTACGCCGCGGCCAACCCGCAGAAGCTGGTGCCGATGCTCGAGCACGGCCAGCGCCGGATGCGCCAGTCGCTGGCGATCCTGGAATACGTGGACGAGGTGTGGCCCGATCCGCCGCTGTTGCCCGGCACGGCGCGCCGCCGGCAGCGGGTGCGCGAACTCGCCCAGGTGGTGGCGGCCGACATCCACCCGCTCAACAACCTGCGGGTGATGCGGTTCTTCGACCAGGAGTGGAACGTGCCCCAGCCCGAGCGCGACGGCTGGATGCGGCACTGGATGATGGAAGGCTTCGCCGCGCTGGAGGCGCTGGTGGCCGACAGCCCCTGCACCGGCGAGTTCTGCGAGGGCGACACGCCTACCCTGGCCGACTGCTGCCTGGTGCCGCAGCTCTACAATGCGCGGCGCTTCGGCACCGACCTGGCGCCGTATCCCACCCTGCGCAGGATCGAGGCCGCCTGCCTCGCACTGCCGGAATTCGACGCCGCCCGGCCCGAGAACCAGCCCGACGCGCCGCAGGCCTGACCCGCCGCGCCCGCGCCGCTAACCGTGGTGTTCCTCCGCCGGCGCGAACACGTCGGCGTAGGGATCGTGCGCGCCGGTGCCGCCCTCCGAGAGCCGGAACTTGAGCGCCAGGCCATCGCGCGAGTCCGCCGCCCGCAGCGCTTCTTCGCGCTCGATCCGCCCTTCCTTGTAGAGCCGGAACAGGCACTGGTCGAAGCTCTCCATGCCTTCCTCCAGCGATTCCTCCATCGCCTGCTTGATCTCGTGCACGTGGCCGCGGCGGAGCAGGTCGCGGATCATCGGCGTGTTGATCAGCACCTCGGTAGCCGGCATCCGGCGCCCGTCCTTGCCGGTCACCAGGCGCTGGCTGACCACCGAGCGCAGGTTGAGGGCCAGGTTCATCAGCACGTTCTTGTGCGCGGACTCCGGGAAGAAGTTGAGGATGCGCTCGATGGTCTGGTCGGCGTTGTTGGAGTGCAGGGTGGCCAGGCAGATGTGGCCCGTCTCCGCGAACGAGATGGCCGCCTCCATCGTCTCCGCGTCCAGGATCTCGCCGATCAGGATCACGTCCGGCGCCTCGCGCATCGCGTTCTTGAGCGCGTTGCGGAAGCTGTGGGTATCCAGCCCCACCTCGCGCTGGTTGACGATCGACTTCTTGTGCTTGTGCAGGTATTCGATCGGGTCCTCGATGGTGAGGATGTGCCCGGGCACGTTGGAGTTGCGGTAGTCGATCATCGAGGCCAGCGTGGTGGACTTGCCCGAGCCGGTGGAACCCACGATCAGCACCAGCCCGCGCGGGGCCATGATGATCTCCTTGAGCACCTGCGGCAGCTGCAGCTCCTCGATGGAGGGGATGACGCTGCGGATGGCACGGATCACCATCCCCACCTCGCCGCGCTGCTGGAACACATTCACCCGGAAGCGCCCCGAGTCGGGCAGCGAAAGGGCCATGTTGAGCTCCAGGTCGCGCTCGAACACGGGCACCTGGCCCTCGTCCATCAGCGAATAGGCGATCTTCTTGACCATGCCCGCCGGCAGGCTGGTGTTGCCGAGCGGCTGCAGCTGGCCCTCGACCTTGATGTGCACCGGCGCGCCCGTGGTCAGGAACATGTCCGACGCGTTCTTTTCCGTCATCAGCTTCAGGAAATAGCCGATGTCCATGAACAGACCCCCTCGTTTGGGCAACCGGTCGTTGCGATCCGGCGCCCCGCTACCGACAATGGCCGCCTGTTCCCCGAATATGCGGCCGCCAATGCACCCTAGCATTGCACAATTGCAAAGGATCCTGCAGGCCTCGGCGCTCGGTATCGTGCTGGCGCTCACAGCCTGCGCAAGCACCCCTCCGCCGACCGCAGAACTCTCCGCCGCCCAGCAGGCGGTGGCCCGCGCGTCCGACGCCGACGCCGACCAGTACGCCAGCGCCGACATCGAGCGCGCCCGCGCGCTGCTTGCACAGGCCCAGTCGGCCATGGCCTCGGGCAGCCAGCGCGACGCCCGCACCGCCGCGATCGCCGCCGCCGCCGCCGCCGACCTGGCCCGGGCCCGCAGCCGCGAGGCGGTGGCCAATACCGAACTCGCCCAGCGCAGGGCCCAGGTCTCGCGCCTGCGCGAACAGCTGGGGATGGACCGATGAACGTCCGCCATATCGCCCTTGCCGCCGGCCTGGCATTGGCCGCCCTTTCGGCCCCCGCGCTTGCCCAGCAGGGCAGCGGTGATCCGGACGTGGAGCGCCTCGCCCAGCGCCTGCGCGCAATCGACGCCGATCCCTCGCGCAACAACTTCGCCAACTTCGAGCGCCTGCAGGCCCGCCAGGCCCTGGAGGCGCTCGAAGCGGCCCGTTCCAGCCAGCGCGACGCCGCCCTGCAGGTGGCGCAGTGGCGGGTGGAAACGGCCGAGATCGCCGTCAATACGGAGGTCATCCGCCGCGAGATCGACCAGCTCGATCGGGACCGCGCCGACCTGATGGTGGAAGCCAGCCGCCAGGAAGCCGCCCGCGCCCGCGCCGAAGCCGAGCGCCTGCGCGTGCAGGCCCAGATCCAGGCCGAGGAGGCCGAGCGGCTTCGCCTGGCCGCCGAAGCCGAGCACGGCGCCCGCCAGGAGGTGGAAGGCGTGCTCGAGGGCGTGGCCAGCGACCAGGCAGCCAAGCTCCGCGCCGCCCGCGCCCGCCAAGCCGAACTCGAGCGCCGCGAGGCCGAGCTGCTGCGCAGCCTCGAAGAAGAGGACTGACGCTAAAATCCCGTTAAATCAACGGCTTGGCGCCGATTTCAGTAGCCCGAGCCGCAGGCTGGCGGCGCATTTTCACGCCCGCCGTCGCATTCATTTCCGGGCGTCATCGCGGTGTCATGCGGTTGTGGCTGGCAGGCTTGCCCCCCTTCGCCGGGAGGAGTAGGGTCGATCTGCGGGCGGTGCATTTTTGTCCAGCCGCTCCGCCCGCGGAGGGCCGAAAGCGATGATCCAGGCAAGCCACCCCGAACAGCACGCGACCGGCAACGGATCCCGCGGTGATGTTCAGGAAAGGGTGGCGTTCACGGAGCTCATCACCGGCCCGGCATTTTCGTTCCTCCCCCTCCAGCGCCCCGTGCCTCCCGCAGGCCGGGGCGTTTTGTTTGTCCAGACCTGAAGGAGGTTTTCATGTTCGAAGGGCAACAGTCGCAGCTTGAAGACGTGATGCAGTCCAACCCCGAGTTCCGCCGCCTGTACCAGCACCACAAGAAACTCGACAAGAAGGTGATGGACGCCGAACTCGGCGTGCTGCCGGTGGACGATGTGACCCTGAGCCAGATGAAGCGCGAGAAGCTCGCCGCCAAGGACCGCCTGGCCAGAATGTACGAGACCCTGGAGCACTGACGCTCCGCGATCGACCATCCGCGGGCGGTGGCGGCTTCCTCCTCGTCGGCCGCCGCCGTCCGCGCCCCCGGCATGGCGCGATGCGATAATCCGGCGTCACATCCACGACGCGGCCCGCCATGCCCATCCACGATTCCGTCCTCGACCTCATCGCCGACACCCCCGTCGTCAAGGCCCGCAGCCTGGATACCGGCCCCTGCGAGCTCTATCTCAAGCTGGAGAGCCAGAACCCCGGCGGCTCGATCAAGGACCGCATCGCCCTGTACATGATCGAGGCCGCCGAGCGCCGCGGCGACCTCAAGCCCGGCGCCACCCTGGTGGAGGGCACCGCCGGCAACACCGGCATCGGCCTTGCGCTGGTGGCCCAGCAGAAGGGCTACAAGCTGGTGCTGGTGATCCCGGACAAGATGAGCCGGGAGAAGATCTTCAACCTCAAGGCCATGGGCGCCGAGGTGGTGCTGACCCGCTCGGACGTGCCCAAGGGCCACCCCGAGCACTACCAGGATCTGGCCGCCAGCATCGCCGCGGAGACCGAGGGCGGCTACTTCGTCAACCAGTTCGGCAACCGCGACAACGCCGACGCCCACGAGCAGGGCACCGGCCCGGAGATCCTGCGCCAGATGAATGAGGTGGGCGGCGTGGACGCCGTGGTGGTGGGCTCGGGCAGTTCGGGCACCGTCACCGGCCTGTCGCGCTGCTTCGCCGAGCACGCGCCGGGCGTGGAGCTGATCCTGGCCGACCCGGAGGGCTCGATCCTGGCCGAATACGCCACCCGCGGCACCACCGAGGGCCCGGCCGGCGGCTGGCTGGTGGAGGGCATCGGCGAGAGCTCCAAGCCGCCGGTGATCGCAGATTTCTCGCGCGTGGCCCGCGCCTATTCCATTCCTGACGGGGAGAGCTTCCTGGCCGCCCGCGAATTGCTGGCGAAGGAAGGCGTGCTTGGCGGTTCCTCCACCGGCACCCTGCTGGCCGCGGCCCTGCGCTGGTGCCGCGAGCAGACGGAACCGAAGAAGATCCTGGTGTTCGTGCCGGATACCGGCAACAAGTACCTTTCCAAGCTCTACAACGACTACTGGATGCTCGACAACGGCTTCTTCGAGCGCCAGCAGCACGGCGACCTGCGCGACCTCATCCTCCGCCCGTACAGCCAGAAGGACACCGTGGTGCTGGCGCCGGGTGACAAGCTGGTCACCGCCTACCAGCGCATGAAGCTCTACGACATCTCCCAGCTGCCGGTGATGGAGGGCGAGCGCATCGTCGGCATCCTCGACGAATCCGACGTGCTGCTCCACGTGTACGGGGACGAGGAGCGGTTCAACGACGAGGTTGCGGTCGCCATGACCAGCAAGCTGGACGTGCTGGACGTGAAATCGCCGGTGGAGGCGCTGCTGCCCGTGTTCGACCGGGGGCAGGTGGCGATCGTCACCGAGGGGGAGAAGTTCCTCGGGTTGATCACGCGGATCGACCTGCTGAACTTCCTGCGGCGGCGGGCGCCGTAAACCGGGGGTTCACCCGCCGCCGGGATCGCTTCAGCGCGTCCAGGAACTCAACGTCATCCGGATCGTCTCGCGCGACCCTTCCATCTGCGTCAGGCGCACCGGCGCGGGGATGTTGTCCGCCACCCAGATCGTGGTCGTCTTCCCCGTGCGCGCCTGCACGTAGCGGGTGGCCTGCACCGGCTGCCCGGCCACGGTGATGGTTTCGGTGCCGGACCGCCGGAAGCTCGTCGGCCGCGCCTTCCCGTTCTCCAGCACCCGGTACTCGGCCGGCCGCCCGGCCTTGTGGTCGCGCACCAGGGCCAGCTGCGCCAGCAGCGCATCCATGTCGCCGCGCTGCAGTTCCACCGGGCCGGCCCGCTTGGGCTTCACATCGCCGGTCCAGCGCGCCTGCCGGTCCTGCCAGGCATAGCGGGTGGTGATCGCCCGCGAGCCGCCCGGGTAGTGCATCCGATCGCTCCCGCCCAGCGGCACCAGGTATGGCCCCCGCTCCATGAACACTGTCGCCTGGCTCATCGAGGCCACCGCATTGCCCACCGTGAGCTGGTACATCCAGTTGTTGCCGCTGGGCTGCAGGCGGAGCTGGGCGCTGGCGGGGATGTTGCGGTAGCGGACGGAGTAGTCGGCCTTGAAGGGGGCGAGGGCGGCGTGGGCGGGGGAGGCGAGCAGCCCCACGAGCAGCGACAGTGCAGCGAGGAGGAAAAGGCGGTTCATGGTGATTCCGGAAGGGTGGCGGAAAAAATCCAGCGGAACTTTACTTGAGGGTTGGTGAATGCGGGAGGAGGCTCGAGCCATGGGTGCCAGTGCCGGGGTCTCGCGTGCCCAGCGACGATTGGAAAGGTTCGGCGAAAGGCGGCAACAACGCGGATTCCGCACCCTTGAACGGGCTGGGCCAAGCGTGCTCCCAGCCGATTTCAGAGGCCGGCTCAGCCCAACCTGAATGGATGGCCGCACTGCCAGTCGTACAGGGAGCGGATGCTAGAATCCCCTGTTCGCTTTCCTCAGGACCCCCCTGCATGACGGACCATCGCGATTCGGCCGGGACAGGCTCCAAGGCATGGGGCCCCGGCACCCGTGCCATCCATGCTGGCCAGTCGCCGGATCCCAGCACCGGGGCGGTGATGCCGCCCATCTACGCCACGTCCACCTACGCGCAGAGCAGCCCGGGCGAGCATCAGGGCTTTGAGTACTCGCGCAGCCACAACCCGACGCGCTTTGCATACGAGCGCTGCGCTGCCGGGCTGGAAAACGGCACCCGCGGCTTTGCGTTCGCGTCCGGGCTCGCGGCTACCAGCACCATCCTTGAACTGCTCGACACCGGCAGCCACGTCATCGCCATGGACGACGTCTATGGCGGCAGCTACCGGCTGTTCGAAGGCGTGCGCCGCCGCAGCGCGGGGCTGGACTTCGACTGGGTGGATCTGAGCGACCTGGCCAAGTTCGAGGCCGCGATCCGTCCGCAGACGAAGATGGTCTGGATCGAGACCCCCACCAACCCGCTGCTCAAGCTGGTCGACATCGCCGCCGTGGCGGAGATCGCCCGCAAGCGCGGTCTGATCGTGGTGGTGGACAACACTTTCAGCTCGCCGATCCTGCAGCACCCGCTGGAGCTGGGCGCGCACATCGTGGTGCACTCGGCCACCAAGTACCTCAACGGCCACTCCGACATGGTCGGCGGCATGGTGGTGGTCGGTGACGACGGGCAGATTGCGGACAGGCTCGCTTACCTCCAGAACGCCGTGGGTGCGGTGCAGGGCCCGTTCGACAGTTTCCTGGCGCTGCGTGGCCTGAAGACCCTGCACCTGCGCATGAAGGCCCACTGCGAGAACGCGCAGGCGATCGCCGAATTCCTGCAGGGGCACGAGGCGGTGCAGGAAGTGATCTACCCGGGCCTGCCTTCCCACCCGCAGCATGAGCTGGCCAAGCGGCAGATGGACGGGTTCGGCGGGATTGTTTCAATTCGGTTGAAGGGCGGCTATGAGGCGGCGAAGCGGTTCTGCGAGCGGACGAAGCTGTTCACCCTGGCCGAATCGCTGGGTGGGGTGGAGAGCTTGGTGAACCATCCGGCGGTGATGACGCATGCGAGCGTGCCGGCCGAGCGGCGGAAGGAGCTGGGGCTGGGGGATGAACTGGTGCGGCTGAGCGTTGGAATCGAGACGCTCGCGGACCTCCAGGAGGATCTGGGCAACGCCCTGGGTTCCGCCTGAAATGCCCAACCTTTTTACTGACCTCAGGGAGAGCCTGCGCAGGCCGGAGTTCTGGATGTACTCCAGCTGGCTGGACATCATCACCCGTTACCGCAGGACGCGGCTTGGCCTCATCTGGATCATCATCCCAACGGCCGTGTTCGTGGCTGCGATCGGGCAGGTGTACTCCACCGTCATGGGACACGACCCGGAGTTCTACCTGCCGTACCTGGCGATCGGATTCGTCCTGTTCCGCTTCATGACCCAGTGCCTGTCGGAATCAGGCTCGATCCTCAGATCACACAAGCCATTCATCATGGATGGACGGGTGCGGATGACGGACTACGTCCTCCGCTCGATCGCCAAGGCCTTCTTCTTTTTCGTTTGCGCGTTCGTGGTCATCGCCGCGGCCGTTGCCTGGTCTCCGCAGACTTCGGTGGTCAACCTGTTGACCGTGCTGGCCACCTTCCCGTTGATCATGCTCAATTCGTTCTGGTTATCCAGCTGCATGTCGATGGTGGGCGCAAGACATGCCGACTCGTCGGAAATGGTCACTACGGTGATGCGCTTTGGCATGCTCCTCACCCCGATTTTGTGGGTGGGCGACCGCTTCCCGCCGGGGACCTTCGGTTGGTGGGCGGTTCACCTCAACCCGGCCTATCACCTCATTACGCTGGTCCGTAACCCCATCCTCGGGGAGCCTGTCCCATCGGCGAGCATCTGGTTCGTTGCCGTCATGACAGTGCTCGGGTGGCTCCTGGCGGCAGTCGTTTATCGTCGATACGCGCGCTTCGTGCCGCTGTGGATTTGAGGAGTCGGCCCCGATGACAGCCCATATCCGCGTGCGCGACGTTGTCCTGGACGTCCCTTACTTCGAGCAGCCGGCCAAGGCAGCCCAGAATTGGCTGGGAACCCTGGTCAGCGCCGCCACGGCCGTGCCAAAACGGAAGTTCGCGCGACTCCTTGACGGGATCACGTTTGACATCAACGAGGGCGACCGCGTGGTGATGCTGGGCCGCAACGGCGCCGGCAAGACGACGATGCTCCGCGTGATGACTGGGGCGTTCACGCCCACCAGCGGCCATATCGAGGTCTCGGGCACGCGCCAGGCGCTGCTGAACCTCAGCCTCGGC
The DNA here is from genome assembly GCF_001717465.1 of Luteimonas sp. JM171. Taxonomy (NCBI): domain Bacteria; kingdom Pseudomonadati; phylum Pseudomonadota; class Gammaproteobacteria; order Lysobacterales; family Lysobacteraceae; genus Luteimonas; species Luteimonas sp. JM171. Next base: position 1,519,587 of record NZ_CP017074.1, read on the forward strand.
TTCAACCAGGAAGCAACCGTCCACGAGAACATTTTCCTGCGGGCGACGGCGATGGGGATCGAGTCCGGTCGCATCAAGGGAATGGTCGGCGAGGTATTGGAATTCGCGGAACTGGGCGACATCGAGAATCGGCGGCTGCTTACCTTGTCCGCAGGCCAGCGGATGCGCCTGGGCTTTGCCATCTCCACGGTGGTGCAACACGACATCATGCTGCTCGACGAGTGGTTTGGAGCCGGCGACTTCGGATTCGTCCGCAAGGCCCGCGAGCGCCTGGTGGACAGGGTGACGGGCAGCAAGATCGTGGTCGTGGCAAGCCACAACATGGAGTTGGCGCGGCGGCTGTGCAACCGTGGCATCGTTCTCCACCACGGCAAGCTGGAATTCGTCGGGTCGGTGACCGAAGCAATCAAGTTCTACAAGGGGCTTGTCGAGAAGTCGAAGCGTCTCCAGGCGCTGGAACTGGAAGCGCAGATTGCGGCCGATGCCGATGCCTTTGAGTGATGCCACAGTCCCCGCCTCCTTCGTCACGAACAATGGAGCCCGGTGCCGAAGTGGCCGAAGAGCTGCGCAGGCTGCGGAGGCAGCTTCGCGCGACTGAGCGGCAGCTGGAACTGCGCGAAGCGGAGCTGGACCTGCTTCGCGGCAGCCACTCATTCAAGCTCACTGCACCGCTGCGTTGGCTGCGGCGGCGGCTTTCGGCGTCCCCGGCCCCGCAGCCCTCGGTTGATTCAGTGCTCTCCGACGTCACTCGGCTGCCGGCCGCTGTCGGGGCCTTTCCAAAGCGCTTCGTCCAGCCTGGGCCACCCGAGCGCCTCAACGAGAGCCATCGTCCGCTGCGCCTGGATGTTGCGATCCAGCCCCTGGTTCCGCTTGCAGTCGCGGAAGGAAGCCTGCGGGAAGAGGCGTCGCCGTATTCCGAGCGGTATTACGGTGACCTCCCCAACCCGGTGCGCGTCGCCACCATCACCAGTGCGGAGTTCCGGCAGGAGTTGTCCTTTGATGCGTCCGTGCTGCCGCTCCATGCCAGCACGTGGGCCGACCAGCTTGCGCCCGGTCGGGTGGATGCGTTGTTGCTCGATGGCGCATGGGAGCCCGAAGGGGGGTGGGGCGCGGGCTTTGGTGGCAGCCCATCCTCCCAGCAGCGGCTGGCCCCGCTGTTCGAATATTGCCAGCGCCACAGCGTGCCCGTGGTCCTTTGGGCCCGGGAAGACGCGCAACAGCTGGAGCGCTTGCAGTGGCTCTTGCCGTGGGTGGCGCGGGTGTATGCCGTGGATGCCGCCGGTGAACAGTGGTTCCGGTCGCGGTTTCCCGAGCTGGGCGTGGGGTGTCTTCCTCCAGCGGTGCAGCCGGCCCTGTTCAACCCCGTTCGAAGCTATGGCCTGAGGGATTGCGCAAAGGCTTTGTCGGGCACGGTGCTGTTCGATGGATGGTGGAGTGTCTCGTCCGGCCGTGTTTCCGACCCGGTGTTGGGTGTACTGGGTGACCGGCTGCGTATCGTGGATACGGACGGGGATTACTCCTGGGCCCGGCTGCAGGACATCGGCTCATACGCGTCGCTGGCACTTGGTTCCGTGACCCCCCTGGAAAAGTCCGCCCTGCTCAGGAGCGGCAGCGCGGAATTGTTCCTGGAACATTCCGGTGGAAGCCCGTGGCGTCTTACGGAGCGGATGCTGCGCGCTGCAGCCAGCGGCGCGGCGATTTTCGCGAAGGGCGCGCATGCGCACGCCCCGGTGAAGGCCCGGGAACTGCCCAACGGAGCCGAACCGGGGACCTTCAGCACTCTCCAGCCGACTTCAGTGGAACACGCCCGCGATGCGCATCTCGCGTTTCGCAACGTGCTGCAAGAGCACTGCCTTGCCGACAGATTGGCGATGATCTGGCGAGACCTGGGCTTGAACGATGGCCGGCTGCCTGGGCCGACGCCGGTAGCACACCTCCTGGTGACCATGCGCCCTGAGCTGCTTGAGCGCTGCCTGGCCAGATTCCGCAACGACCTGTATCCCGAGCGCGAGCTCGTCGTCGTGCTGCATGGTGATGGCGTGGACATCCAGGCGGCTCGTGCACTGATCAAGGACAGCGAACCGGTCCGCCTGTTGCAAGCACCTTCCACGCGAAGCCTGGGCGACTGCCTGAACATGGCGATCGCCCACACCGAAGCACCCTTCTGGATGAAGATGGACGATGACGATCATTACGGGCCTGCCTATACCCGGGACATGATGCTTTACCGCCGCGCCATTCGCGCCCCGCTCATGGGCAAGCCGCCGGCCTTCCTCCACCTGGGTGCGACGGATGAACTGAGGTGGGATGCGGAGTGGGCTTCGCTTGCGAACCTCCTGCATCACCCGGACGAGGCGAATGCGGCACTGGTGGCGGGAGGGACCTTGGCGGGTACCCGCGAAGTGCTGGAGAGCGAGGGTTTCTCGAGTTCGCGAAGAGGGGGCTCGGACTCCGAGTTCATCGAGCGATGCCTGGAGGGAGGCCACAGCCTGTTGGCAACGGACGCGTTCAACTTCGCCCGTTTCCGGAGCGGGGATGAGGGATTCCACACCTGGAAGGTCTCAGATACCGACCTGCTGCAGCGCACTGTGCCGGCCGGCTCCGGCGCAGCATTGGAACAACAGGTTTTCATTTAAGGGAGCGAGCGCATGAAGAGCGGCGCAAAAAAGAGCGGGCCGGAAGACGCCACGGAAGCTGCGGAAATCAGGTTGTTGCAGGCCCACTTGCAGAAGGCGGAGCGACGGGCGGCGCGAGCGTTGCGGGACGCGCAGCTGGCTGAAGAAACCAAGCGCCAGATCCTTTCCAGCACGTCGTGGAAGATCACTGCGCCGATACGCCGTTTCCGCGCATTGCTGGGTGCGCCTCCTCCCATTGATGCCAACGTGGAAGTCGAACTCCCGCCAACTGCGGCCGACGTTCCCGCCGTCGATCTCGGCGATTCGCTGTTGCCGGGCGACCTTCCGGAATCCATGCTGGCACGCACGCCTGCCGAAGCGGAGCGCACCAACGAGGTTTGCGAAATACTGCAGCTCGACTGGACCATGGAAGGCCTTGTTCCGCCCGCGCTGCTCGCGCGGGGGCGGGCAACGGGCGGCGCTCCGGCGTCCACCTATTTTGGCGATGAAGTCGATCCCCCACGCATCGCCTTCATTGGCACCCCCGACCTGGCGAACGAGCTCGCATTTGAGGCGGCAATCAGCGCCTTGCCGGAAGAGGGATGGCGTTCCCAGCTTGCTGCAGGCAACTTTTCGATGCTGCTGCTTGAGCCGGTCTGGCACGTGGGCAACCGTGAGTGGCGCGGCAGCATGGCCGACGGAAGCAGGCGCCGCTCCGGGGTCGAAGAGGTCCTCGAATATGCGCGTGAGCGTGGGATCCCCACTGTCCTGTGGTTCCGTGCTGACTCCAGCGAGATCGAACACTTCGGCTGGATGGCGCCTCGCGTTGACGCCGTCTACGGCGTAAACCCTGACGTCGCGTCGAAGCTGGAAGAACGCGTGGGTCGGCCCGTCGCCGTCCTTCCTCCGGCAATCCAGCCCGCCCTGCATAACCCGCTGCGTTCATGGGAGCAGATCGGGGCCGGCGGGTTTGATGAGCGGGTGCTGTTCGACGGCTGGCTTGACCTCATGGAAGGCGCGGACTCTGATCCCCTGGTGCGTCATTTCAAGGATTCGCGCCTGCTGGTGGCGGAAAGCGAGTGGGAATTCGGCGGAGTCCGGCTGAACGACGTTCCAGAATTCAAGCGGAATGCGGCAGGATGCGTGTCCGGCCTGGGCAAGGCTGCCCTGGCGCGAATGGTGGCCGCGGAATTGTTCCGTGAGTCTCCGCTGATTCCGGAATGGCGACGCGAGCAAATGATCCAACGCTCGATCGCGTGCGGAACCATCGCCGCCACAAGCAGTGGACGAGGTCAGCAATGGGGCAGTCTGCCACTGCAGGGCAGACCCGAGACGCTCGCTCCAAGGATCGATGCGCTGCTTGACGACCCGCTCGCTCGCGCTCGGATGCGTCATCTGGCTTTCCGCGAGCTGTTCAGCAGCAACTGCCTCGCCGATCGTCTCAACCAGATTGCGTCCGATGTTGGGCTCAACGTCTCCTTTGGACGGAAGCCTGCGACGGTGGCGGGCCTACTGATCACCATGCGACCGGAACTGCTGGAAAGTTGCCTGGATCGTTTCCGGGCCGACCTGTATCCCCACAAGGAGCTGGTGGTTGTGCTGCATGGCCAGCACTTCTCGTTGTCACAAGCGCGTTCCCTGGTCCGTCCCGGTGAGCCAATCTCCGTGTTCCAGTTTGGCAAGCAGCTGAGCCTCGGAGAGTGCCTGAACTTCGCCGCCTCCCAGACGGACGCCGACTACTGGGCGAAGTTCGACGACGACGATCTTTACGGCCCCAACTACCTGAGCGACATCATGCTGTATCGCCGGGCAACCAACTTCTCATTGGGGGGCAAGCCCGCCGCCTTCATCTACTCTGAAGGTGATCAGGAGATCCGCTGGGATCCCCAATATGCGAGCGAGCGGGCTTGGCAATACAGGCGCGCGAATCGCAAAGAGCGGATCCATATCGCGGGTGGGACCTTGATTGGAAAAATGGAAATATTGCGCGAAGTTCCGTTTTCGGATGTCCGCCGCCGCGGCTCAGATACGGATTTGTTACGTCGTGCCGACGCCGCCGGAATTGACTTCGTGGCCTTCGACTTTTTCAACTTTGCTTTGTTCCGCAGCGCCCAGCAGGGCTTCCACACTTGGAACAGCAACATGGAGGTATACAGGCATCGGACCGTGTCAGTCGGCCATACCTCCCAACACGAGTCCGTGATTTATGTCTGAACCCCGTGGGCCGCTGGCGACGGCGATAAGAGCACTGGGCCGCGCCGTCATGCAAAAGACCCCTGAAGCGCCTGGGCCAGGTGCGGCTGCGAGCGTCCAATATGAAGGCGAGGCGTCAGAATTGCTCTATTCCCGTGGTTTCATCCTGTGCCGGCCGGAGCGCGCCCCCGCCTCCGTAGCAAGCTGGAACCGATGGCGGGTGGGTGACTGGGAGCTCCGGGTAGATCCCCGGGTTCCGCTGGACCACGCTGCCGCGGGCGGGCGGGAGGTGTGGATCGTCGGCGATGCGTTTCACTCCCGGGCATCCGTCTTCACTGACGTCGCCCGTTGGGCGATGGGCGTAGATTCGCTTGATCTTCTAGAAGGGCTGGCAGGGCGCTTCTTATTGATCTCCCGAACCGGATCGAAGGTGGAGCTTTTTCATGACGCGATGGGCTCCCGAAGTGTCTTTTATGCGAATGGCGTGGTGGCATCCCACTCCGCGCTGGTCGCCGAAGTCACCGGCGCGGGGCTGCAGCCTTGGGTCCTACCATTCATCACGTCGCGTGGGTATATAAAAAGGGATGTAAAGTATCTGCCGGGACTCGATTCCCCATTCTCAGGTGTCGCACAGCTCACGCCGAATACTAGCCTCGACATCGGCGCAGCTCAGGTTCGGCGCTATTGGCCTCGGAGCTCCATAAGGGAAGCCACACGGGAACAGGCGCTTGATGCACTGCTTGAACAGTTGAGAGGCCTCCGTCAATACTTCATCGCAAAGGAGCTGCGGCCAATCATTGGCCTCAGCGCGGGTCGGGACAGCCGCGGAGTCTTAGCTGCATTACATGACCTGCAGCCAAGGATCTTCACGTTCGTACGAAGTTCGTCGGACCGTGCTGGAAATCCTGCTGACACGCGTGCTGCCCGCGAGTTGGCAGATGTACTCGGCTTGGAGCTGGAGGTCATCCGCTTGCACTCACCGCCCCCGCTCGATGGCGCGTCAACCGCATTTTCTGTCGCATTCCGGCATAACACCGGCTACGTTCGTGGGAATGGTTCCGGCTGGGTTGAGCACTATGTCGGTGGCTCTTATCAAAATGAACTCTTCGTGCGAGGGTTCGGTGGCGAAGTAATGCGTGGGTTCTATCCTAAAACTGCTGAGGCCAATCCAAAATCCCTCTCCAATTTGTACGATGTAAATGCAGGCAGCAACATGACACGCGAGGCATTCGAGAGGTTCATGCGTATCTCGAACTGGAGTCGCATAGTTGGAACTGGATATCAGCCCCAGGAAGCCCTCTACTGGGAGCACAGGATGGGCGTATGGGGGGCAAGTGCCCTGTCCGAATCCGACATGGCATTCCGTGGCATCCCTGGCTACAACGGGCGAGATTTATTCAGCAGCTTCATGGGGCTGCCATCTTCAATAGACCGCAGGTCAATTTTCGAGGCAGCAGTCTCAGCGTTGGCGCCAGAACTCGGCGCAATCGCTTACGATCGCTAATCTGAACGGGCAGTGCGTTCAGTAAGGAGTCCGTGCTCAATGGCCGATTTTGATCGACTCGACGAAGACTCGCCTTTTTTTTCATTCGTTGCGAGTGAGTTTCAGAGAAGAGGCACTGCAAAACGCTTGGAGTTGTCAAAAAAGTCCACTTCTCACCCTTTTGTGAAAGACCTTGGAATGAGCGTCCCAGCGCGATTGGCCACACTTCATGAACTGGAGGGGCTGGATTTTTCTAAGCTCCCTGAAAAATTTGTCCTGAAGTTTGCCCGCGGCTGGTCGAGTCGCGGGGTGATGCTGCTGGAGCGAACTGCCGATGGCACATACTTTGATCATATGAACTTGAGAGAGTGCACTCCAGAATATATTATCCAAGCGCAATCCGCTGTAGCAAAGTCTTTTGGAGGTCGGAGCGTCTGGCTCGTTGAGGAATTCTTGGAGTCCACCGTTCCAGTGGGTAAGGCTCCATTTGATTACAAATTTTATTGCTTTGACGGAACGGTTGCTCTTATTGCCCAGTATGACAGAAATGCTTATCCTCCTCGCTGCCAAATTTTCGACGGAAGCTTCCGTCCTCTAAGGCATGGCCGAGACTATGTTATCGTGCGGACGAATCTTCAGGGTGGCCCGCCAGTCGTTCCGCTAAACGCTCCGGAGATGCTTTGGTGGGCACAATATCTTTCTACGCAGGTCGACGCACCGTTCGTAAGCGTGGATATGTATGACACCCCGGGTGGACCGGTTTTTGGTGAATTTACATACTCGCCTGGGGCGGTTCATAAGCGAATGTTCCTGCTATCTCGCGAAATTATAGATGGACTGGACGGCCTCATCGAGGGCAAGGATGCCCGCGTGGGCTCAAGCGAAATCTCCCTCGAGCAGCTGAAGCGCTTTGCTCGCCCTCCATTGAGAGTGTTTGGTACTTTGGCAGCGTATTCTTATAATTCGGGGCCTCGGGGTGCACTCCGGCTAGCGGAGCTTTATCGGGAGTACGGTCGTTTAAGTATCCACGCGCACGAACGTGCGTGGATGAAAAGGCTGGCAGGCATTTGGCAAGGGATTGGTGAACGTGCTAGGAGCCAGCTTAGACGACAGTCGACAATGATGCTCGAACAGTCTGCGAAGGAGGGTGCACACTGACGCAGCAATCTCCTTTTTTTAATGGCCGTACTGAGTTTTCTAAGTTTAACTGTGAGGGGGGGGGATTAATTTCTCCTGAGATTAGACGGCCGGCCGCGCGCGCATTCAGAGGTTGCCTGTGCCAGCAAGATTGTTGACAGGGTATTGTGGATTCTTCATTTCGCCATTATCGGTGTTTCAGGGGCTTTCTGTGCTCAATGGCGTTTTTAACTAGATGGGGTTCGTCGGATGGCGTTCAAATGGAAAAAGCCGCTCAGGAGTGAGGTCGACGCGAGCGATAGGCCACATACAATCTCCATTTTGCTCGGGGATAAAGGGGTGTTTATCGGGTTCGATGGTGGCATGTGTTCTGTTTCTGAGAGCCAGTATTGGCTGAGAGACGTCCCTCGACGCATGCGCACTTCTGCGCTCTGGAGCCACGCTTTGATGCTCGTCTCGGCGCAAAACTATTCCCGCGCGGAGATTGTGCTTTCGAATTTTTACGAATCCGACATCGAATTGCGGAAGCTGTCTCCGTTAGAGGTTGTTGTTGTTTGGCTTCTCGTTGGAGCTTTACGGAACGCTCGGGGTGTCAGGTTGCCTTCCCGCGGCACAGGTTTCCTTAAATTAGTTACCTTCGACGGACCAGAGGCCTTGCGAGGCCCCCTTGAAATGATGGTCAAAAGCACGCTAGCAGGCGAATCAGTAGCCGCAGAACCGGTCGTGGCTTGGGTCCGAGAATATAACCAGCGGTGTGAGGAAGGCGATGCACAGTGAGTCTTGTAACGTCCGCGCGGCCGCAAACCTCGCGTTGCCAAGTGGTAAGTTGGTCCATCACCAGGGGTCAGGAAGGGGTGCGGGTGTTCCAATTGTGGGAGGGATAGCGTCGATACCCGGGCGAGAAGCACTGCTTAATCGAGTAGTGTCGAAGATTTTGCCGCAATTGGACCATCTCTACGTCACCCTAAATGGTTACGCTCACGTTCCGAAGTTCTTGGATGCGGACAAAATTACTGTCCTACGGAGTCAAGACATCGGTGATCTGAGGGATAACGCGAAGTTCCTCCCAGTCTTCATGGTAGAAGAGGATTTCTATTTCGTCTCCTTCGATGATGATCTTGATTACGCCGGGGCGCACGTTTCCCACCTTATCAGCGGTATTGAAAGGTATCAGAGAATGTGTGTCGTAGGCATCCATGGGGTAATTTATCCCGAGTCGCCCCTTGGGTTCGCCGACAGATGGGTAAAGCACTACACCACGGAGCTTTCCGATGACATCGCTGTTTCCGTGCTCGGAACCGGAACGATCGCCGCGTTCGGTCCCCTTCTTAGATCCTCACTTCCTCCTCTAATTCAAACTGGAATGGCCGATTTAATGCTGGCCATTGGAGCTAAGAAGGCTGGGGTACCTCTCATTTGCAGGGCTCGAAAGAGCCGTTGGCTCAGCGATTTTGTTAACGCAAGCGCTTCCGGATCAATATATGACGATACGATTAAGGACTCCTCGGCGCATGACAACGTCGTACGTACTTCTGCGCCTTGGGGGTTTGCGAGTATCGGTGCAGCGATGGAAAAGGCCGGTTGCTCCTGGTCAGACGGGACTCGGGCGCTCAGCGAATTTGGACGACTGTTGGAACAAGGTGTTCCGTTGTGTTCCATTTCTCTCAAGTGGGGTGAATCTCTTGCTGCACTGGCCCTGGAAACCGGATGGCGCGAGATAGTGGCGGCTGCGGTTCGCTCTTTATATCGGGGTTCAGAAGCGCGGACCGTAGTTGCGAAGATTTTGGAAGGAGTGGAGGATCCGCTGCTTTGTGATGCCGAGCTTGCCAAGCGCCTTTTGAAGGATCACGCGTTTGAGGAAGCAGCCGTCGTGGCGGTGTCTACATGGAGGAAATCGCCGAGCGTTGATGTTGTTCCAACACTGGTTCGGAGTCTCATTTCGATAGGCCTCGTCACTCAAGCGCTCGAAGTCCATGATGAAATCATCAGCGTGATTGGTGAACATGTATATGAGGGGGTGGTTGACGTCGCGATTGCATCGGCGTTTTATGAGGGGGGGCCGACACTTACCGGCCCCGTGGTGGCCGCGTTAAATTCGGGGCCACGGGGTACATCAGCGGCGGCGATCGCAGCGGCGAGGCGCGACGAGCACTGGGCCGAGTCCGCCGCACTCAGTGCGATAGAGCGCGGACTGAAGGGCCGCTGGGAGCGAGAGTTTTTTGAAGAGCTGAGGGGGAGGCCGAACGTCGTCGTCAATCCGATGGTGTGGCATCGGGTCGGGATGACTCTAGATCCTCCCAAAAGGGCCGCGGTTGCTAGCGTGTTACTCGCTACAGAGAACTGGCCTCAAGGAGAGGGCGCGCTTATGCTTTTGGATTCACTTTCTGCGCGTGAACATTCTTTCTGGTATGCAGAAGCAATGCGTCAGATGGGTCACAATAGGGCTGTAATAGATTGCCTGAATCGCGATCTCTTACGCCACGGCATGCTCCCTATATGCGACTCGGAGTCTAATGCCGGGAACATTCTCGCAAGACTGAAGGTGGTTGGTAATGGAGATCCGGGCCGAAAAATCAGCAGCCAGCCGCTGGTGACGGTTGTCATGGCATACTTCAACGACAGCAGAACGTTTGATTATGCCATAAGATCCGTGGCTGACCAGAGTTATGGTAATATTGAAATAATCGTGGTAGACGATTGTAGCGACGTCCCTGTTAGGATTCCCGAGGATGTGCTCCGCAAGCGCTCGGTGAAGTTGATTCGCCATGATGTAAATAGCGGGCCATATGCTTGTAGAAATACCGGGCTAGGTCATTCCAGTGGGGTCTACTTCACTACACACGATTCGGACGATTGGATGCACTCAGATCATGTGCTAAGGAAGGTTGCTCGGATGGAGCTGCAACCCGACGTTCAAGCTGTATATACGCGTCATATTCGTATCACCCCCAAGGGAGCATTGGCATTCGAAAATAATGGGCTGGTGGTTGGTGATGGTCCGATGACGGGGATGTTTAGGACCACCATTTTTGAGGGTCTCGGTAAGTTTTTGGAGGTACGCACGCGCGGTGATGTCGAATTTAAGGATCGTCTGATATCCCGATTTGGTCGGGGATGTGTCCATACGGACGAAGGTGTTTCGCTGCTTTCGCTGGCTTGGAATAGCAACTCAAAGAGAAATACTGCGGACTGGGAAAAGCGAGCTGCGCTCAATGCATTTAAGTTTCGCTTTCACCGTGAGCACCAGTTCTCCAGGTTTCGGCTCGGTCGTAGGATGCCGGAGGGTGTCTCCTAATGCTTCGCGACGGCATTTGTATTCCTCGTTGGACGCCAGTCAATGAATCGGTGCTCCATTTGCAGCAGCAAGAAGCGCTGATGCGGATATATCAGGGATGGGATGGGCCGATATCAGCTGGTCTGCTCGGCGGATGGGCAATGGAGCCAATCTCTGTTGCCGCTCTACTCTGCATAATTTCTCAGATGAAACCCATGAGCATCGTGGAGTGCGGATCCGGCGCAAGCTCGGTCTGGATGGCGCGAGCCCTTGCCAAAGCTAACGGCGGAGTCATTACGTCTTTAGAGCACGATCAAGAGTTTTGTGCGTCCCTGTCTGCCGTTCTGAGCGATGGCAAACTAGAGGATCGCGCGAAGGTGCTGTGGGCTCCCTTGATTGAGCAAGAGATCGATGGCCAAGTATATGCTTGGTATGACCTATCCAAGTTCGCCGTCAAAGAAATTGATCTTCTCGTTGTCGATGGTCCCCCTGGTAAGCTGGGCCCAACTGCGCGCTTTCCCGCATTGCCGATACTGATAGGGGCTTTGAGGCAAGGAGCGTTCATTGTGGTGGATGACATTGATCGTAAGGATGAGCGGGTGATGGTTCGCAGATGGTTGCACCGCCATCCGTCCATTGAGCCAGTTTGCCCGATCGGCCCTCGCACCAGGCTGTTGAGGGTCGGGTCTAAATAAGTGTTACATATGTTCTCAATCCAGAATGGCGCGCAGGCGTAGAAGGGGTGTTAGGTGACAGCGAATGCGGTTGTGATTCATGCGGGACCAATGAAGACGGCTACCACTTACGTCCAGGCGATTCTTTCTCAGAATCGAACCGCTTTGCAGTCTGCCGGATGGATGTATCCGGGCGAGAGGTCGAATCAGCAACATGGATTCTATTCGCTCTGTGGAGCCGACATTCCCTGGGTTACTCCTAGGCTGGCCGAAAAATATTCGAAGGTCGGGGCCGAACTCTGCCGTGATTTGTCAGAGAAGCGGTTCAATATAGTTGTCTCTGCAGAGGCGCTCTCGACGCTTATGCGCCCCGGAATAGAACGGCTATTAGAGAAGATTGGTGTACCGGATAAAGTGGTATTTACTCTTCGTGACCTTCCTAGAGTGCTTCCGTCAGCTTGGCAGCAGTACTTAAAGAGCGGGGGGACGGAGACGTTCGATGGGTTTATACAGCTGTTCGACGAGTCTCATTCTTCAGTGAATAATGTAAGCGGCCACTGGCAAACATATGCGTTCGGTGAGAGCGTGAAAAGGTGGGCCTCTGTGGTCGGCGCTGCGAAAGTAGTTGCCGTTGCGGTTCCGAAGGCTCCGACGTCAGCTGATCAGACTTGGGATCTCTTTTCCTCTGCGGTGGATTTACCGTGGCTCGGCAATCGCTCCGTGCCACGGGATGAAGCGAATGCGTCGCTTAGCGCTGAAATGGCCGAATGTTTACGGCGATACAACACTCTACTCGATGAGGCTTCGCCACCCGATCGAAGGAGGTATCGACGCAACATTTTTCTAAATAAATGTGTCTTCCCGCTTACGGCCTTGCGGCTGGGTGCTCGTATCCAGGTGGATGAACGTTATAGGGCGCGGATCGAAGAGTGGAACCGTCGAGAAGTAGAGAAGGTGCTGGATAACGCAGGTACCGTGATCGGCAATATCCAAGATTTGGCCGCATCGGATCCTGCTTAACCATGTGCCAGTTGACCTGGTGTGAATAATGGCCAAGCGCGTGAATGGTTGCTGGAGGCGGCGTCTCTTTAGGAGGCTCAGAGAGGGGGTGCTGACCCAGCGGTTTCCGCTCAGGTCAGGGCGTAAGCTTCCCCTCTAGATAGAGTCCTCAGAAGTAGAACTTTCTGGCACATTTCCCAGCCAGGAGGTTCCATGAAAAAATCCCGATTCACCGAGACCCAGATCGACGCCGTCCTCAAGCAGGCTGACGCCGGTATCCCGGTCAAGGACATCTGCCGGCAAGCCGGCATCAGCGTGCCGACCTACTACAAGTGGAAGTCGAAGTACGGCGGCCTGGAAGCGTCCGAGCTGCGGCGGGTCAAGGAGCTGGAAGCCGAGAACAGCCGGCTCAAGCGGATGTACGCGGAGTTGGCACTCGACGCGGCCGCGATGAAGGATCTGATTGCAAAAAAACTGTAGGGCCGGCGCGCAAACGCGAGGCGGTGCGGTACCTGGTCGAGGTACATGCGCGGCCAGTGCGTCGGTCCTGTGCCTGGATTGGGCTGTCGGAGGCGGCCTGGTATCGCCCGCCGCTGGACTGGACGGTACGCGACGGGGAGATCATCGCCGCCCTGTCGCAGCTGGTGCAGGAGCGCCCCAGCCGCGGGTTCTGGAAGTGCCGCGCGTTCCTTCGACGCAGCCATCCGCAATGGAACCACAAGCGGATCTATCCGTAAGCTTCCCCGTCAAGCACAGAGTTCAAAAGTAGAACCTCCAGCGCATTGTTGACGGTATTCGCTGGGCGTCAGGTTGCCCAGCGATTCGTGGGGTCGCACTTCGTTGTACTCGAGCATCCACCAGTACGCCGCCTCACGGACATCGTCGAGACGAGCGAACAGGTGCTGGTCCAGGACCTCCTCGCGGAAGGTCCTGTTGAAGCGCTCGATGTAGGCGTTCTGGTTGGGCTTGCCGGGCTGGATGTACTGGATGGCCATGGCGTTGGCCTTGGCCCACTGGATGAAGGTCTCGCCCAGGAACTCGGGACCGTTGTCGGTGCGCAGCACCTGCGGCAGGCCGTGGTCGCGCTTGAGCTGCTCGAAGATCCGTACCAGGCGGGCGGAGTTGATCGACGTGTCGACCTCGATGTGCAGTGCCTCGCGGTTGAAGTCGTCGACCACATTGAAGGTCCGGAACCGGCGACCACAGGCCAGCGCGTCGGACATGAAGTCCGCCGACCAGACGGTGTCGGGCAGCCGCGGGACATATAGCGGTACCCGCTCGCGCTTGGGCAGCCGGCGCCGGGCGGCGCGTCGCAGGTTGAGCTTCTTGGCCTTGTACACCCGATAGATCCGCTTGTGATTCCATTCCGGATGGCTGCGTCGAAGGAATGCGCGGCACTTCCAGAACCCACGGCTGGGGCGCTCCTGCACCAGCTGCGACAGGACAGCGATGATCTCCCCGTCGCGTACCGTCCAATCCAGCGGCGGGCGATACCAGGCCGCCTCCGACAACCCAATCCATGCACAGGACCGACGCACCGACCGCGCGTGTACCTCGACCAGGTACCGCACCGCCTCGCGTTTACGCGCCGGCCCTACAGTTTTTTTGCAATCAGATCCTTCATCGCGGCCGCGTCGAGTGCCAACTCCGCGTACATCCGCTTGAGCCGGCTGTTCTCGGCTTCCAGCTCCTTGACCCGCCGCAGCTCGGACGCTTCCAGGCCGCCGTACTTCGACTTCCACTTGTAGTAGGTCGGCACGCTGATGCCAGCTTGCCGGCAGATGTCCTTGACCGGGATACCGGCGTCAGCCTCCTTGAGGATGGCGACGATCTGGGTCTCGGTGAATCGGGATTTCTTCATGGAACCTCCTGGCTGGGAAATGTGCCAGAAAGTTCTACTTCTGAGGACTCTACCTAGAGGGGAAGCTTACGTATCGAGTGTACAAAGCTATGAAGCTCAACCTGCGACGCGCCGCCCGGCGCCGGCTGCCCAAGCGCGAGCGGGTGCCGCTGTACGTCCCGCGGCTGCCCGACACCGTCTGGTCGGCGGATTTCATGTCCGACGCCTTGGCCTGCGGGCGACGGTTCCGGACCTTCAACGTGGTCGACGACTTCAACCGCGAGGCACTGCATATCGAGGTCGACACGTCGATCAACTCCACCCGCCTGGTCCGGATCTTCGAGCAGCTCAAGCGCGATCACGGCCTGCCGCAGGTGTTGCGCACCGACAACGGTCCCGAATTCCTGGGCGAGACCTTCATTCAGTGGGCCAAGGCCAACGCCATGGCCATCCAATACATCCAGCCCGGCAAGCCCAACCAGAACGCCTACATCGAGCGCTTCAACCGGACCTTCCGAGAGGAGGTCCTGGACCAGCACCTGTTCGCACGCCTCGATGATGTCCGCGAAGCGGCGTACTGGTGGATGCTCGAGTACAACGAAGTGCGACCCCATGAATCGCTGGGCAATCTGACGCCCAGCGAATACCGTCAAGAACGCACCGGAGGTTCTACTTTTGAACTCTGTGCTTGACGGGGAAGCTTACGATTACAGGTGGACGCCCACAGAATACCGTCACCTCCGCGCCGGAGGTTCTATTTTTGAACTCTGTGCTTGACGGCAAGCTTCCGGAGTCAGTCCGCACCAAATAGATCTCGGGTGTAGAGCTTGGCGAGCACATCCTCCAGCGCCGGATCAGCCCTGTTGGCGACGATAACGTCACTTTGCCCTTTGAAATCTGCCAGGTCGCGGATCACTTTAGAGTGGTAGAACTCGTCCTCGGCGAGCTCTGGCTCGTAGACGACAACTTCCACGCCTTTGGCTTTAATTCTCTTCATGATTCCTTGAATGCTCGACGTCCGGAAGTTGTCGGACCCTGCTTTCATGATCAATCGGTAAACGCCTACTTTCGAAGGATTGCGCTTCAAAATTTCTTGAGCAATAAAGTCTTTGCGCGTGGAGTTGGACTGAACAATTGCGTTGATTAGGTTCTGTGGGACGTCACGATAATTGGCGAGCAGCTGCTTCGTGTCCTTGGGAAGACAATACCCCCCATAGCCAAATGAAGGGTTGTTGTAGTGGTTTCCGATGCGCGGATCGAGGCACACGCCGTCGATGATGGCGCGAGTGTCGAGGTCATGCGCGACAGCATAGCTGTCCAGTTCATTGAAGTACGCCACTCTCATGGCGAGATACGTGTTTGCGAACAGCTTGATGGCTTCCGCCTCCGTGGATCCGGTCAACAAAACTGGAACATCTGCAGCGGCCGCCCCCTGCCGGAACAGGTCTGCAATTTTCTGGGCCCGATCTGACCGTTCACCGATGATGATGCGGCTGGGATGAAGATTGTCGTGGAGCGCCAATCCTTCGCGCAGGAATTCGGGCGAGAAGAGGATGTTATCTGAATTCAGACGCTCCCTTAGAGAGGAGGTATAACCGACAGGAATTGTGGACTTGATCACTATGACCAGGTCAGGGTTGATATCAAGAGCATTGCGAATCACGCCCTCTACCGAGGAAGTATTGAAATAGTTGGTTTTTTCGTCGTAGTCGGTCGGCGTTGCGACGATGACCAACTCCGCATCTTCAAATGCCTCGCGCGGATCGGTAGTTGCGCGCAGATCCAAAGGCACATTCTTGAGGAAGTGCGTGATGTCGTCATCCTTGATGGGTGACTCCCTGCGATTGATCTTTTCAACCTTGTCCGCGTCGATGTCGAGCGCGGTGACCTGGTTATGCTGGGCGAGCAGGACGGCATTGGAAAGTCCGACGTATCCCGTTCCGGCAATGGCTATCTTCATTTGGAGGCTTCAGTCCGTGTTGTGGTGGGGCTGTGCCGAAGAGGCTCCGGCTCGCGACCTCAAAAAGCGCTGGATATGTTGCAGGATCCGATTGGCCGCGTGTCCGTCGCCATACGGATTGCTTCTATTGGTCATCTCGGCCTGCGTGGGGGGAGATTCGAGCAGCCTTGCAGTAGCAGCCAGAATGTGGTCCGGATCGGTGCCGACCAGTAAGGCCGTTCCGGCTTCAACCGCCTCTGGACGCTCGCTGATGTCGCGCATTACGAGCACGGGCTTGCCGAGCGACGGCGCCTCTTCCTGAATTCCACCGGAGTCCGTGAGGATCAGGTTCGCCTGCGACATCAACCGAACGAAAGGAAGATAGTCCAGCGGCTCGATGAGGTGGAGGTTCGGCTGCCCGCCGAGCAAGCGTCGCACAGGCTCCTGCACGTTGGGGTTCAGATGCACCGGATAAACGATCTGGACGTCGCGAAGTTTCGCGATTCGCTCCAAGGCTTTGCAGATCCTAGAAAATCCTTCTCCGAAGCTTTCGCGCCGATGTCCGGTGACAAGTATCAGCCGGCGCGAGGGTTCCAAGAAAGGAAACGCGGCGTCCAGGTTCGCCGCCAGTGCCGGCTCGGTCTCGATCCGACGAACTACGTGCTGGAGAGCGTCGACAACCGTATTGCCCGTCACATGCACATCGCTGTGGTGAATGCCCTCCGAGACCAGATTGGCGTGGGCGCGGGACGTCGGGGCGAAATGCAGCGAGGTTAGCGGAGCGACCAGCCTGCGGTTCATTTCCTCTGGCCACGGCGCGGCCATGTCACCGGTGCGCAGGCCTGCCTCCACATGGCCGACCGGCACGCGGGCATAGAAGGCTGCCATGGCGGTGGCGAGGGTAGTGCTGGTGTCGCCGTGTACAAGCACCAGGTCCGGTTTGCTCCCGGTGATGACCTCGGTCATGCCGGTAACGATGCGAGCAAAAAGATCCGGGAGTCCCTGGTTCGCCTGCATCAGGTTGAGGTCTTCATCGGGAGAGATCCCGAAAAGATCCAGGACCTGGTCAAGCATGTGGCGGTGCTGGGCAGTCACCACCACCTGAGTCTCAATCTCAGGGGCGGCTTGCAGTGCCCGGATGACCGGCGCCATCTTGATGGCTTCCGGCCGCGTGCCGAAGACGACCATGACTCGCTTTGGGAGCATGACCCTTACTGAGGCAGGGGAAGCGGCGATCAGAGCGCCGCTTCCAACTCCGGCAGAACTTTGAAGAGGTCTCCGACCAGCCCGATATCCGCAATCTCAAAGATCGCCGAATCCGGGTCCTTGTTGATCGCCACAATCGTGCCGGCATCCTTGATGCCTGTCAGATGCTGGATCGCGCCCGAGATACCGATGGCGATATACAGCTCCGGCGCGATGATCTTGCCGGTCTGTCCCACCTGGAGCTCGTTGGGCACATAGCCTGCGTCCACGGCCGCGCGCGAGGCGCCGACGGCGGCGCCGATCTTGTCGGCGAAGTCGAAAATGATCTTGAAGTTCTCTTCCGAGCCCACGCCGCGGCCGCCGGAGACCACGCGCTTGGCGCTTTGCAGGTCCGGGCGGTCGGTTGCGCCCGAAGCCAGATCGACAAAGCGGGTGTGGTTGGGCAGCTCGGCATCCACTCTTGCGGCTTCGATCTCCGCGCTGCCGCCGGTGCCGGCTTCACGCCACGAGGCGGTGCGCACGGTGGCCACCACGGTCTGGTCGGCGGGCGCCTCAACGGTGATCACGGCGTTGCCGGCGTAGATCGGCCGGGTGAAGACGTGGCTGGATTCCACCGTCATCACATCGGAAACCTGGGGCACGCCGAGCAGGGCGGCCACCACCGGCATCAGGTCCTTGCCGAAGGTGGTGGAGGGGCCGAAGACGTGGCTGTAGCCGTCGGCCAGCTTGGCCACCTGCGGGCCGAGGATCTGGGCAATCGGGTGCGCGTTGGCTTCGTTGGCCACGGTCAGCACCTTGCGCACGCCTTCGATCCTGGCGGCCTGGTCGGCGACGGCGGACGGATCGGCGGCCAGCACGGCGATGTCGATGGCTTCCGGGTTCAGGGCCTTCGCGGCGGCCACGCACTTGGCGGTGGAGCCGTTGAGCTGGCCATCCAGGTGTTCGGCAATGACAAGTACGTTGGACATCAGAGCAACCCCTTTTCCTTGAGCATCGAGAGCAGTTCGGCGGCGTCGTTGACCATCACGCCCTTGCTGCGCTTGGGCGGCGGGGCGTAGTGGGTGGTCTTGAGGCCCTGGCCGGTTTCAACGCCCAGATCGGCGAAGGCGATGGTCTCCAGCGGCTTGCTCTTGGCCTTCATGATGTCCGGCAGCTTGATGAAGCGCGGCTCGTTCAGGCGCAGGTCGGTGGTCACCACTGCAGGCAGGTCCACTTCGATCGTCTCCAGGCCCGCGTCCACTTCGCGGGTGACGGTCGCCTTGGCCTTGTCGTCGCCAATCACCAGCTTGCTGGCGAAAGTGGCCTGGGGGCGGCCCCACAGGGTGGCCAGCATCTGGCCGGTCTGGTTGGCATCGTCGTCGATCGCCTGCTTGCCCAGGATCACCAGGTCCGGCTGCTCCTTCTCGATCAGCTTGAGGAAGGTGCGCGCGGCGGTGAGCGGCTGGATTTCCTCGTCGGCAACCACGTGGATGGCGCGGTTGGCACCCATGGCCAGGCCGTTGCGCAGGTGCGCCTGGGCGTTGGCGGGGGCGATGGTAGCCACCACCACCTCGGTGGCGGTGCCGGCGTCGCGCAAGCGCAGGGCTTCTTCCAGCGCGATCTCATCGAACGGGTTGGGGGAGAGCTTGACGCCTTCGGTGACGACGCCGGAGCCATCCGGCTTCACCTGGATGCGGACATTGAAGTCCACCACGCGCTTGTAGCCGACGAGGATCTTCATCGTTCGGGAGTTCCTTCTATTTGGGGCCCGGCGGGCTGGCTGCCGGGGCGGGGCCAGACGCCAATTCTAACTGCCCGGGCTGGGGCGGGGTACTTCTGAGACGATGTGGTTCAGGAGTAGCCGAGATCCGCGCGCAGGCGGGCGAGCCGCTCCGATGCTTCCCCGAGCAGTTCACGGGGTATCGCAGTTGTGGGGCCCTGATAGACGTTGCTGAGGCGTTGGCCGCTGCTGCGCTGGGATTCACGGGAGTACTGGGCGGCGATCTCCTCCAGCCGCCATGGCTCTGTTGAACGGTCGATGCTTCTCAGCACGCGGGCGAGCTCTTCCGCCGGCAGCACTAGAAAGGACTCGTAGCGGATGATGGTCGACGGCTTCCGGCGCAGGGCTGAACGGTAGAACTTTTCCGCCATGGCCGCGTTCTTTTCGAAGTTCGCGCTGTCATCGGCGGTGGGCGCGACGTGGCGGCGCAGGTTGGGCTTGCGGAATGTCCGGGGCATGACGACGTCGACCGGATCGCGGATCAGCAGCACAGGTTGCGCCCGGCTGCCCGCCAGGTCGTGGGGGCTCCAGCTGTGGGCGGAGTTGATCAGGATGTCGTCATCGCCGGGCGTGGCGGGCGTTTCCATGTGGATCTGGTGCAGCCCGTCCAGGAAGCATGCGCGTTCAAGCTCCTCCCACCCGGACAGGCGCTCACGATAACAGTCGGCACGTAGACTTCGCCGCAGGCGCGGATGCCGGGGAGTGAGGCCAGCATGGGTTCGACCCAATGGGAGGCCGAACTGCTGCAGTTGATCAGGAACAGCGTCAACGCGCCGGCAGACTGGCGCCGATGCGCGGCTGCACCGATTCACTCCACGAGTTGCCCGGTGGAAACCTGCAGCCGCGCGCACCGTTGCTGGACCTTGTCATCGAGCTTGCGAGCCTGCAGCGGCCTGTCGGCCGGCCACAACGACGCCGCGTTGGCGGCGTAACCGGGCAGGAGGTCCAACCAGGAGGCCATGTGGCGAGCCTGCAGCAGCGGGTGCGGTACTCTAATCCCAAGCGTCCGCGCGCGTCCACGTGTGGTTACGCCGGCCAACATGGGATAATTACCCGTTCCGCCCGCGAGCGTACCGACCCGGAGCCCGGCTTGACCCAATCCGCATTGCCGTCGAACGTCGAAGAATTCACCGCCCTGGTCCGGGAGGCCGGTCGCGTGGTCATGGACGTCTATTCAACCGATTTCGAGGTCCGTGGGAAGGTCGACCAATCCCCGGTGACAGAAGCCGATGAGCGGGCCGAGCGGGTCATCCTCGAGGGGCTGGAGAGGCTTTCCGCGGGGATCCCGGTGATCTCCGAGGAGGCCGCCTCGCAGGGCGTGCAGGTGGCGGCGGGCGAACTGTTCTGGCTGGTCGATCCGCTGGACGGCACGAAGGAGTTCGTCGGCCGCAACGGCGAGTTCACGGTGAACCTGGCCCTGGTCCATCACGGTCGCCCGGTATTCGGCCTGGTGCTGGCGCCGGCCCTTGGTCGCCTCTACGGTGGCGGCGAGGGCGTGCCGGCCTTCGTCGAGGACGGGTCTGGACGCAAGCCCATCGCGGTGCGTACGGTGCCCGACGAAGGCCTGACTGTGGTATCCAGTCGCTCGCATGGCGATCCCGCCGCGCTGGAGGCCTTCCTCGCCGGCCGCCGGGTGGCGCGCCAGATTGCCGCCGGCTCATCGCTGAAGTTGTGCTTGGTGGCGGAAGGCAAGGCCGATCTGTATGTCCGCCTGGGCCGCACCATGGAGTGGGACATCGCTGCCGGGCACGCGGTGCTGGCCGCTGCCGGCGGAAGTGTGTTGCGGGCGCATGACCGGGCGCCGCTGCGCTACGGCAAAGCTGGTCTCGACAACCCCCACTTCTTTGCGCAGGGCGCGGCGTAGCGCGCCGCAGCCGGAAGCGGATCGCGGGCACTCAAGGCGTGGCCTTGATCGTGGATATCAGCTGGCAGGGCTGGTTCACCATCGCTGTGGTTGCGGCGACGCTTGCGATGCTGTTGTGGGAACGCTTTACGCCAGATCGCGTGTTAATAGCGGCGGCGGGCGCCCTCATGGTCACAGGTGTGCTGACGCCGGTCGAGGCGCTGTCGGGGTTCTGGAACCCAGGGGTGCTGACCGTCGCCGTGCTGTTCGTGCTGGTGGCCGCACTCAGGACCACGGGCGCCATCCGCTGGATCGGTGACTGGATGCTTGGCCGCTCCAACAGCACCGCCAGGACCCAAACACGCCTGATCGCGATCTCCGGGCCTCTCAGCGCCTTTGTCAACAACACGCCGATCGTCGCCACCGTAACGGCGGCAGTGGAGCACTGGAGCCGCCGCTCCGGAGTTCCCCCCTCACACCTGCTGCTGCCGATGAATTACGCCACGATTCTCGGTGGCATGACCACGTTGTTGGGAACCAGCACCAACCTGATCGTCGCCGGACTGGTGGCAGCGGCGGGGCTGCCGGCCTTGGGCATGTTCGCCCCGCTCGGGGTCGGTTTGGCGGTGATGGCGGCAGGCTTCCTGTATCTGTTGACGGTCGGGGGTTGGCTGCTTCCGGAGCGACAATCGGTCTTCCAACAAGCCGCGGGCGTGCACGAGTACGCGGTGGAAATGTTGGTCGAGGCCGACGGCCCCGTGTCGGGGAAGACCATTGCCGGGGCTGGGCTGCGGCAGCTCGCAGGATCCTATCTGGTCGAGCTGCACCGGAAGGGCCACGCCTATCCTGCCGTTTCCCCGGATATGCGCCTGCAAGATGCGGACCGGCTGGTGTTCATCGGCGGCACCAACGCGATCGCCGAGCTGCGCGCGATCCCGGGCCTGCGGCCGGCCACTGACCAGTTGTTCAAGCTGACAGGTGACGGCGAGCGGAAGCTGGTCGAGGTGGTGCTGTCGGCATACAACCCCGCGGTCGGGCGCACCCTGGTCCAGTGCGGGTTCCGCAGGCGCTACAACGCCGCGGTCCTGGCCATTTCCCGACGCGGGCAGCGCTTGCACCACAAACCCGGCGCCGTGGAACTCCAGGCCGGCGACACTCTGCTGGTGGAAACCGACGACGAGTTCGCCACGCGCCACGGCAACTCCAGCGACTTTCTGGTGGTCACCGAAATCGGTACCCCGCCTCGGGTCGATCGTAGGCGCGCGACCGCCACGCTCGGCATCCTGGCGCTGATGGTCCTGGCCAACACGGTTCTTGGGGTCCCGATCCTGTGGTCGGCGGTGGCCGCGGCGGCGGCCGTGCTGGTGGCCAATTGTGTCGGCTTCCGCGAGCTGCGGGACAGCCTGGACCTGCGGTTGATTACGGTCATTGCCTGTTCGTTCGCGCTGGGAGCGGCCATCGACAAGACTGGCGTCGCCGACATGGTTGCCGGCGCGCTGGGTACCTGGGCGAAGGCGGACCCGTTCTGGACGCTCGTATTCCTCTACGTGGTCACGGTACTCTTCACAGAGCTCCTGACGAACAACGCGGCCGCGGTGCTGATGTTCCCGATCGGGCTGGCCGCGGCGCAGCAGCTGGGCGTGGACCCGATGCCGTTTGTGATGACGGTGATGATCGGGGCCTCGGCGGGCTTCATGAGTCCGATCGGCTACCAGACCAACCTGATGATTTACGGCCCCGGCGGCTACCGGTTTACCGACTACGTACGGGTTGGGGCGCCGCTGTCGCTCGTGGTGGGCATGGCCGCAATGTGGGCCATTCCACGCTTTTGGCCGTTCTAGCAAACAGGCATAATGTCCAGCTTCTCCCCCCGTCTCCGCGGAGCCGCGCCGCCCATGCTGGAACCTGAAGTGCTGTCCCACCTTGACCGGCTGGAGGCGGAAAGCATCCACATCCTGCGCGAGGTCGCCGCCGAGTTCCAGAATCCCGTGATGATGTATTCGGTGGGCAAGGACAGCTCCGTGCTTCTGCACCTGCTGGTGAAGGCGTTCTACCCGGCGCGTCCCCCGATTCCGCTGCTACACGTGAATACCGGCTGGAAATTCGGCGAGATGATCGCTTTCCGGGACCGGCGGGCGTCGGAAACAGGAGTGGAGTTGCGTACCCACATGAATCCGGAGGGCGTGGCCCGTGGCATCGGTCCAATCAGCCACGGCGCCACCGTGCACACCGACGTGATGAAGACCCAGGCGCTGAAACAGGCGCTGGACAAGTGGGCGTTCGACGCAGCCATCGGTGGCGCGCGCCGCGACGAAGAGAAGTCCCGTGCCAAGGAGCGAATCTTCAGCTTCCGCAGCGCGCAGCACCGCTGGGATCCGAAGAACCAGCGTCCCGAACTGTGGAACCTCTACAACACCCGGATTCACAAAGGCGAGTCGGTGCGCGTTTTCCCGATTTCCAACTGGACTGAGCTGGACGTGTGGCTCTACATCTTCCGTGAGAAGATCCCCGTGCCGTCGCTGTACTTTGCCAGGGAGCGCCCGGTGGTTGAGCGGGAGGGAGCGCTGATCATGGTCGACGACGACCGTCTTCACCTGCTGCCCGGTGAAGAGGTGCAGACGAAGAAGGTCCGCTTCCGCACCCTAGGTTGCTATCCGCTGACCGGTGCGATCGAGTCGGAGGCGGAGACCCTGGAGGACATCATCGCTGAGATGCTGGTGTCGACCACCTCCGAGCGCCAGGGCCGGGTGATCGACCATGATCCCTCCGCGTCGATGGAGAAGAAAAAGCAGGAGGGCTACTTCTGATGAGCACGGCACGGAGCGACAGCCGGACCGACGTTGCGGCCTACCTGCAGCAGCACGAGACCAAGGGGTTAGTGCGTTTCATCACTTGCGGCAGCGTTGATGATGGCAAGAGCACTCTGATCGGGCGATTGCTGCACGACACCAAGCTGCTGCTGGACGACCAACTCGCTGCGCTGGAAGCGGACAGCCGGCGCCACGGAACCCAGGGCGACGGGATCGATTTTGCATTGCTGGTCGACGGCCTTGCGGCCGAGCGCGAACAGGGCATCACCATCGACGTTGCTTACCGGTTCTTTGGTACCGAGAAACGCAAGTTCATAGTCGCCGACTGTCCTGGCCACGAGCAGTACACCCGTAACATGGCTACCGGCGCGTCCACCGCGGACGTGGCGGTGGTGCTGGTGGACGCACGCAAGGGGCTGATGACGCAGACCCGGCGCCACAGCTACATCGTTTCGCTTCTGGGCCTCCGCCACGTGGTGCTTGCGGTGAACAAGATGGACCTGGTGGATTACGACCAGGACGTTTTCCAGGAAATCGCCACCGGATACCGGGATCTGGCCCGCCAACTCGGCGTACCGAACGTTGTCACGATTCCGGTGTCCGCACTACGCGGCGATAACATCCTGCAGAAGTCGGAAAAGATGGGCTGGTACGACGGCCCGGCGCTGCTGGAGTACCTGGAAACCGTCGACGTTGGCCGCGACGCGCAGAATCTTGGCTGCCGTCTGCCCGTGCAGTGGGTCTGCCGACCGCATCAGAACTTCCGCGGTTTCGCTGGCACGGTACTCGGCGGCTCGCTGGCTGTGGGCGACGAGATTACGGTACTTCCGTCCGGCCAGCGCTCCCGGGTGGCGATGATCCTCGTCGGCGATCGGGAGGCGAAACGGGCGATGGAGGGGCAGGCCATCATTGTGGCCCTGGAGGACCAGATCGACGCCAGCCGGGGCGACGTGATCGTTGCCGCCCACAGCCTGCCGGAGGTGGCTGATCAGTTCGCCGCGCACCTGCTTTGGCTGGACGGGGACACGATGCTGCCCGGGCGGCCATATTTGTTGAAGATCGGCAGTTCCACGGTTGGCGCGCAGATCACCGAAATCAAGCACAAGGTCGACGTGAACTCCCAGGAAGAGCTTGCGGCCAAGCATTTGGAGCTCAATGAAGTCGCCCATGTCAACCTTTACTTGGATCGGCCGGTGGTGTTCGAGAAGTACGCCGACAGCCGCGAGATGGGCGGTTTCATCCTGATCGACCGACAGACCAACGGCACCGTCGCCGCGGGCATCCTGGACTTTGCCCTGCGCCGGGCTGGCAATATCCACTGGCAACATATGGATGTGGACAAGGCCGCGCGCGCCAGGATCAAGCACCAGACCCCGCGCTGCGTCTGGTTCACCGGTCTGTCCGGCTCGGGCAAGTCGACCATCGCCAATCTGGTGGAGCGCAAGCTCAATGCAATGGGCCACCACACTTACCTGCTGGACGGTGACAACGTCCGACACGGGTTGAACAAGGACCTGGGCTTCACCGATGAGGACCGGGTGGAGAACATTCGCCGCGTGTCCGAGGCCGCGCGGCTGATGGTCGACGCGGGTCTCATCGTGCTGGTGAGTTTCATTTCCCCGTTTAGGGCCGAGCGGCAAATGGCGCGAGAGATGTTTGAGGACGGCGAGTTCATCGAGGTTTACGTCAATACTCCGCTGGAAGTGGCCGAAGAGCGTGACGTGAAGGGTCTGTACGCGAAAGCTCGTGCGGGGTTGATTAAAAACTTTACGGGTGTCGACTCGGACTATCAGCCGCCGGCGAATGCCGAATTTGTGGTTAACACGGTCGATGAACCTGCGGCGGCGGCGGCAGAGCGATTGGTTCGTCTGATCCGCGCCAATTAGGTAGGCTAAGAGCAAGTTGATCTTGATGGGCTCATCCCCCAGCGCCACTTGATGCGTTGACAATGGCCTTGCGCCTGCTGCTGATCGCCTACGAATTCCCGCCCAGCCCGTCCCCGCAGTCCCTGCGCTGGGCGTTCCTGGTGCGCGAACTGCTGGCCATGGGCGTGGAAGTGCATGTGCTCACGGCTGAACCGTGGTGGCCGGCGGGCAATGCGCAGCCGCCTGCGGGCGCCGTGGTTCACCGGGCCTGGCCGGGCGGGGTGGCAGGAATTGTCGCGCTGGCCAGGCGTTGGCGACGGCTCCGGGGCCGGCCCGGGCTGGATGCGGGGAAAACAACGCCGGAGGCGGAAGCCGGTGAGGCCGAAGGGCCGAAAGCCGGAGGGCCTCCGGCCCCGAAGCCGCCTGAAACGCTGAACTGGAAGGGTCGTGCGCTCAAAGGTATGAACGCGTTCATCAGCCGCGTCACCTTCCCCGACGAGCGGGGCCGGTGGGAGCCGTACGCACGCAGGCGGCTTGTGAAGCTGCTGGATACGCTACAGCCGGACGTGGTTGTCAGCTCGCACGAGCCGGCCACAACCCTGCGGCTTGGCCGGATCGCGAAGCAGCGGGGGTTCCCGTGGGTGGCGGACCTCGGCGATCCGGTGCTGTCGTTCTATACGCCCGCGCGATGGCGGAAGGCATCGGAACGGCTTGAGCGCTGGACCTGCCGCAATGCGGATGCCGTCACGGTCACCACCGAGGCCGCCCGGCGGATGCTGGCGGAGCGCCATGGCGTGCCCCTGTCCCGCCTATCGGTGCTGACGCAGGGCTTTGACCCGCCTGCTGCACCGGTGCCGGATCCGGGAATCGAACTTGATCCTGCGCGCCTGGAGCTGCTCTACACCGGCAGTTTCTACCAGTTCCGCGAGCCGCGGGCGCTGGTGGACGCGGTGCTCGCCACCCCCGGCGCGCGCCTGAATATCGCCACCAGCCGTGCCCCGGAGTGGCTGGTTCCGCTGCTGGACGAGCATCCCGGCCAGTTGCGGCTGCTTGGTTTCGTGCCGCACGCCCAAGCGGTGACGCTGCAGCGTTCGGCCGATGTGCTGGTCAACATCGCCAACGAGGATCCGGTGCACGTGCCCGGCAAGGTGTACGAGTACCTGGGTGCCGGGCGGCCAATCCTGCACGTCGGGGATCATGACGATGACGTCGCGGCGCAGCTGATGCGAACCCACAGGCGGGGAATGGTGTGCGGAAATGGCGCAGACGCCATTGCCTCGGCGCTCGCCAGCCTCGTGACGATCAAGCAGGGCGGCGCATGGGAGCACAATTTCCAGCTGGACCCGGCCGGGGTGGAGGAATACCAGTGGCGGTCGATTGCCCGTCGGCTGCACGCCATCCTTACCGGGCTCCTCAAGACGCCGGCCGCGTCTTGACTCGCTAATCGGCGGGAGGCCAACGGCAGCCCTTCGTTTGCGGCATTGCCCCTTCGTCCGATGGGCCGGCCCGGCAGGCACGTTACACTTCGGGCCAGGCAATTCTTCGAGGACTGCACCATGGTTGAGGCGACAGCCGCGGCCGGCGACCCTGCCGCCGCGAAGGGCAATCCCAGGGACAAGGTGTTCCCGTCGGCCCAGGCGGCCCTGGAAGGCATCGTGGCCGATGGCCAGACCTTGGCGGTAGGCGGGTTCGGCCTGTGCGGCATCCCCGAGGCGCTGATCGCCGCGCTGCGCGACTCCGGCGTCAAGGACCTTACTGCCATCTCCAACAATGCCGGCGTGGACGGCTTCGGCCTGGGTCAGCTGCTGGAGACCCGCCAGATCAAGAAGATGATTTCCTCCTACGTGGGCGAGAACAAGGAGTTCGAGCGCCAGTTCCTCGGCGGCGAGCTGGAGCTGGAGTTCAACCCGCAGGGCACCCTGGCCGAGCGCCTGCGCGCAGGCGGCGCGGGCATCCCCGCCTTCTTCACCGCCACCGGCTACGGCACGGTGGTGGCCGAGGGCAAGGAGACCCGCGAGTTCGACGGCAAGCATTACGTGATGGAAACTGCGCTGACGGCGGACGTCTCGCTGGTGAAGGCCTGGAGGGCGGATCGTTCGGGCAACCTGGTGTTCCGCAAGACCGCGCGCAACTTCAACCCGGCCTGCGCCATGGCCGGGAAGATCTGCGTGGCCGAGGTGGAAGAGATCGTGGAGATCGGGGACATCGATCCGGACGCCGTGCACTTGCCCGGCATCTTCGTCGATCGCATCGTCCACAACCCGGATCCGGAGAAGCGGATCGAGCAGCGCACCGTTCGCGAAGGAGGCAAGTGATGGCCTGGAACCGTGACCAGATGGCGCAGCGCGCCGCCCAGGAACTGAGCGACGGCATGTACGTCAACCTCGGCATCGGCCTGCCGACGATGGTCGCCAACCACATTCCCGAGGGCGTGGACGTGTGGCTGCAGTCGGAAAACGGCCTGCTGGGCATCGGCCCGTTCCCCACCGAGGACGAGGTGGACGCGGACCTGATCAACGCCGGCAAGCAGACCGTCACCGCGCGCAAGGGTGCGAGCTATTTCGGCAGCCACGACTCCTTCGCCATGATCCGCGGCGGACACATTGACCTTGCGATCCTCGGCGCCATGCAGGTCACCCACAAGGGCGACCTGGCCAACTGGATGGTGCCGGGCAAGATGGTGAAGGGCATGGGCGGCGCCATGGACCTGGTGGCCGGCGTCAAGCGCGTGGTGGTGCTGATGGAGCACGTGACCCGCGACGGCAGCCACAAGATCCTGCCCGAGTGCACCCTGCCGCTGACGGGGGTGGGCGTGGTGAGCCGGGTCATCACCGACCTGGCGGTGATGGACGTGACGGATGACGGGCTGAAGCTGGTGGAGCTGGCGCCCGGGGTCTCGGAAGACGAGCTTCGCGAAAAGACCGGTGTGCCCCTGCTGTAAAATACAGCCTGGGGGACCTCAGGAGACGAGGTCGAAAGTCGAAAGCCGGAACCACCGCGCCGTCGGTGGTCCGGGGCGGTTGCCGGGTGGTCAGGCTGAAGGATTCAAAGCGGCTGTATTTCCCTCACATCGAGGGGCTGCGCGCAGTCGCCGCGCTTTTGGTGGCGGTCTATCACATCTACCTCGGCCGGGTGTCCGGCGGCGTGGATGTGTTCTTCGTGGTCTCCGGTTTCCTGATCACGCTGAGCCTGCTGCACAAGATTGATGATGCCGGGCGCCTGCAATGGAAGGACTTCCTCTCCGGCCTGGCGATGCGCTTGTTGCCCGCCGCGGGTCTGGTCCTGATTCTTGTCGTTGTCCTGACCTTCCTGTTCCTGCCGGAGGCACGGTACTTCGAGACCTTCAGGGAGGTGCTGGCCTCATTCCTGTACGTTGAGAACTGGCAGCTGGCTATCCAGGCAGTCGACTACCTGGAGCGGGAGAACGCGCAGAGTCCGGTGCAGCACTTCTGGGCAATGAGCGTCCAGGGCCAGTTCTACGTCATCGCCGTCTGCGTGTTCATCGCTGCGCTGCAGATCGCCCGATGGGCTTCCCGCGGACTGGTACCGGCGCTGGCCGCCACCTATGCCGCGATCGTTGTCGTCTCACTGGCGTATTCGATCTACCAGACCCATTTCGGCAACCAGGTCTGGGCGTACTACGACACGTTCGCCAGGGTCTGGGAGTTTTGTCTGGGCGGCGTGTTCGGGCTTGCCGTGCATCATCGTCGCAACCTCGCCCTGCCGGCGGTGCTCGGCTGGATCGGGCTGGTGGTCGTCATGCTGGTGGGGATGATCTTCCAGGTCGGATCCGTATTCCCCGGAGCGGCGGCCCTGGTGCCCACGCTGGCGGCGGTCCTCGTCCTGTTCGGCGGCCGGTCGGACGCGTGGTGGTCCGTGGGACGGGTGCTGGGATCGCCCGCTTTCCTCTCGCTTGGAGCGGTGTCCTACGGCATTTACCTGCTGCATTGGCCGCTGCTCGTGGTCTATCGCGAGTGGGCGCAGGTGACGACGGTGGGGCTCATTCCGGGGCTGGTGATCATCCTGGTGTCCGTTGCAGGTGCGTATGCAATGCGGCGCTGGGTCGAATTGCCGTTCCTGGAAATGAGGAAGAAGGGGCTTGGGATGCGACGCAAGGCGATCGCTGCCCTCGCAACGCCGCTCCTGCTGGGATTCATTGGCGTGTTCGCCTGGCAGGCCCTGCCCACGGAGGAGGTTCCGATTGAAGTCGCGGATTTCCCGGGCGCGCGTGCACTCGACGGCTCGGCAAGTTGGAGGGTCGATCGGGAACCCGGCGATTTCATTCCGGACCTGCGAACCGCCAGGCGCGATGTCCCACGGCCGTCGCGGGAGGGTTGTCACGCACGGCTCAACACGGACGAAGCCGTGTGGTGTGCCTATGGCGAAACCGATGTCCCGGAGCGGACCGTCGCGATCGTCGGGGGGTCGCATTCCGCGCAGTGGTTCCCGGCGCTGGAGAACATCGCCCACCGGCACGGTTGGCGCATCCTCCACTCGACGTGGAGCATGTGCCGCTTCGAAGTTCCCAGTCGCCTCTCCAATACCAACGGGGGACAGCGCTGCGACACCCTAATGGATGCGGCGATGCGGTTCCTGACCGAAGAAGCCAGGCCGGATCTGGTGTTCACCACCGCCAACGCGGCCGCCGAAACCCGGCCGCCCGACCGGTTCATCACGCCCTGGGAGGCCTTGGCGGAAACCGGGATCCGGGTCGCTGCGATCCGCGACAACCCATGGATGCGTGAGCGTGTTCCCGAGTGCCTGAGCCGGTCGCCTGCCGACTTGACCGAATGCGGTGCCCCGCGGGAAGAAGTGTTGGCTGGGGAATTCGACGCGTCGCGTGCGCCATCCAACGTGCGTCTGATCGATCTGTCGAATTATCTTTGCAACGAGGAAATGTGTCCTCCCATCATCGGCGGGACGCTGGTTTACAGCGACCGTCATCATTTGACCAGCGCGTACGTCCTGTCGCTGGAAGAGCAGTTGGAATCACGCCTGCTGGCCATCATGGAGGAGCAGGAGCCGCGCGAGCAGCGCAGGATCGCGGGGCTGCGCACGCCGTCCGCGGACGATCGACGGGGTCGTCCACGCATCGACAATGAGGTCCAGCGGGAAATCGAGAGGCTCTGGGCGGCGGAGTTCCCGCCTTCGGGATCTTCCATCGAGCAGCGTATCCCGGCAGTGCTTGAATGTGGGCCGGCCGGAAGTGCGCCGCCCTTTACGCGAAAGATGGAAATACAGGTTGCGGGCGACCAGCTGATTGCCGTCAGCGGGGATTGGGAACAGCGAAGGTCGAATTTCGATGCCTGGAGAGGATGGGTGGACGGTTCTGAAATCCGCTTCAGGGGGCACTATCAGACGGGCGATTATCCGGTGCGCACCGTGAGCCTCCAGGGCTCCTATGAAGAAGGAGAGCTGGAAGTCCACGGAACCCGCGGCCCCCGGGATTGCACCTTGCGCGCGTCTACCGTTTGAGGTCCGCCAGGACCTGCGCCAGGCCTTCGTGCCAGTGTGGCAGCCCAATGCCGAAATCCCGCTGCAATCGTGACGCATCGAGCAGTGATCGGGCCGGGCGACGTGCCGGGGTCGGGTATTCCGAGCTCGCGACGGGAAGGACCTTGGGGCGCCGGGACACCAGGCCCTCTGCGACGGCGAGGTTGAAGATCGCATCTGCGAAGCCGTGCCAGGATGTTTCACCGGCTGGCGCGAGGTGCCAGATGCCGCTCGGGGGGGCTGCCTGGTGCTCACCGATGGATGGTGCAGCGATAACGATCGCCTTCGCCGTGGCCTCCGCAATCCAGTGCGCCGGCGTTGGCGCGCCGATCTGGTCGTCCACTACCCGCAGCTCGTCGCGCTCTTCGGCCAGGCGCAGCATGGTGCGCAGGAAGTTGCGGCCGCGCGCCGAGTACACCCAGGAGACGCGGAACAGCAGGTGCTGGCAATCGCTGGCGCGGATGGCCTCTTCGCCGGCCAGCTTGCTGGCGCCGTAGACGTTGAGCGGCCCGGTGGGATCTTCCTCGCGGCGGGGGCGCGGGTCGTTTCCTGGAAAGACGTAGTCGGTGGAATAGTGGACCATCAGCGCGCCGCGCTTCGCACAGGCGGCGGCCATGGCCTCCACGGCTTCGGCATTGGCGCGGAATGCGGCATCGGGCTCCGATTCGGCCCGGTCCACGGCGGTATAGGCCGCGGCGTTGACCACCAGGTCCGGTGTCAGCTGATCGACGAGGCGGGTGAGGCTGTCCGGCTGATCCAGGTCGGCGATCTGGCAGGCCGAGCCGTCCTCGGCCAACTTCCCGTCCCGGGTCGCGCACACCACTTCACCCAGGGGCGCCAGGCTGGCCCGCAGCGCGTGGCCTACCTGGCCGTTGGCGCCGGTCAGCAGGATCCGCATCAGGGGGCCTCGAATTCCGGCAGGCGCGCGGCGTCCACTTCGCCCAGCCTGGGCGCCGCGGTGTCCTTGGCCGACAGCTGCGGCCGGGCCACCGGCCAGTCGATCGCCAGGTCCGGGTCATCCCAGCACAGCGCGGCGTCCGCTTCGGCGTCGTACGCCGCCGTGCACAGGTAGGACACCAGCGTGGTTTCCGACAGCGCAACAAAACCATGCGCGAATCCCGGCGGAACCCAGAGCTGGCGCCGGTTCTCCGCCGACAGGATCGCAGCGGTCCACTGCCCGTAGCGCGGCGAGCCGAGGCGGATGTCCACGGCCACGTCGTACACCTCGCCTTCCAGCACGCTCACCAGCTTGCCCTGGGGGTCGGGCCACTGGTAGTGGAGGCCGCGCAGCACGCCCTTGGCGGAGCGCGAGAGGTTGGACTGCAAGAAATCCGGCCCGATGCCGTGCCCCGCGTAGCGGTCCCGGTTCCACGATTCCATGAACCAGCCGCGGGAATCGCCGAACTGCCGCGGTTCGATGACCAGGCAGCCGGGCAGGTCGGTCTCGATGATCCTCATGCCGCCGGCCCGCTGCGGGAGGGCAGGGACTCCAGGTACGCGCCATAGCCGTTCTTCGCCAAGGGCGCGGCCAAGCGCAGCAGCTGCTCGTCGTCGATCCAGCCCGCCTTCCACGCGATCTCCTCCGGGCAGCACACCTGCAGGCCCTGCCGGGTCTGGATGGTCTCGATGAAGGCGGCCGCCTGCAGCAGTGACTCATGGGTGCCGGTATCCAGCCAGGCGGTGCCGCGGCTCAGGGTTTCCATGTGCAGTGCGTTGTCGGCCAGGTACAGCCGGTTGAGGTCGGTGATTTCAAGCTCCCCGCGCGCCGAAGGTCGCAAAGTTGCAGCGCGATCGGCGACGGTGCCGTCGTAGAAGTACAGCCCGGTGATGGCGAAGTTGGAGCGCGGGTTTTCCGGCTTCTCTTCGATATCGACCAGCCGGCCGTCGGCACCGAACACCGGCACGCCATAGCGCTGCGGGTCGCTGACGTGGTAGCCGAACACGGTGGCGCCCTCGCGCCGCGCACCGGCGTTTTTGAGCGCGCCGCTCAGGCCATGTCCGTAGAAAATGTTGTCGCCGAGCACCAGGCAGTTCGGCTGCCCGTTGATGAAATCCCGGCCGATGGTGAACGCCTGCGCCAGGCCATCCGGGCTGGGCTGCACGGCGTACTGGATGTCCAGCCCCCACTGGGAACCATCCCCCAGCAGCTGCTGGAACAGCGGCTGCTCGTGCGGGGTGTTGATCACCAGGATCTCGCGGATCCCGGCCAGCATCAGCACGCCCAGCGGGTAGTAGATCATCGGCTTGTCGTACACCGGCAGCAGCTGCTTGCTGACCGCGCGGGTGATCGGATACAGCCGGGTGCCGGAGCCGCCGGCGAGGATGATGCCCTTGCGTGCCATCTCAGGCCTCCTGTCCAAGACGCTGCAGGCGGTATCCACCGTCGAGGATCCGCTGGGTCCAGGCGCTGTTGGCAAGGTACCAGTCCACGGTCATGGCGATGCCTTCCTCGAAACCGGTCGAAGGGGTCCAGCCCAGTTCCCGGCGGATCTTGCCGGCGTCGATGGCGTAGCGGTGGTCGTGGCCGGGCCGGTCGCGCACGAATTCGATCTGCTTGGCGCGCGGCTGGCCGTCGGCGCGCGGGCGGCGCTCGTCCAGCAGCCGGCAGATGGTCTGGACCACCTCGATGTTCCGGCGCTCGGCGTTGCCGCCGATGTTGTACACCTCGCCCACGCGCCCGGCTTCGAGCACGCGCCGGATGGCCGTGCAGTGGTCCTTGACGTAGAGCCAGTCGCGCACGTTGCGGCCGTCGCCATACACCGGCAGCGGCTCGCCGGCCACGCCCCTGGCGATCACCAGCGGGATCAGCTTCTCGGGGAACTGGTACGGCCCATAGTTGTTGGAGCAGTTGGTGGTGAGCGCCGGCAGCCCCCAGGTGTGGTGGAACGCGCGCACCAGGTGGTCGGAGGCGGCCTTGGAGGCGGAGTAGGGCGAGTTGGGAGCGTAGGGCGTGGTCTCGGTGAACAGGCCCTCGTCGCCGAGCGAGCCGTAGACTTCGTCGGTGGAGACATGCAGGAAGCGAAAGGCGTCCCTGCGGCCTTCCGGCAGCGAGCGCCAGTATTCGCGCGCGCACTCCAGCAGTGCGAGCGTGCCGACGACGTTGGTCTGGATGAAGGCGGCCGGGCCATCGATCGAGCGGTCGACGTGGCTTTCGGCGGCGAAGTTGACGATGGCCGCGGGGCGGTGGTCGCGCAGCAGCTGCGCAACCAGCTCGTGATCGCCGATATCGCCCCGCACGAAGACGTGATTCGGGTGCCCGTCCAAAGCGTTGAGGTTGTCCAGGTTGCCTGCGTAGGTCAGCAGGTCCAGATTCACCACCCGCACCCCGGCCGCCACCGCATCGAGCACGAAGTTCGCGCCGATGAAGCCGGCGCCGCCGGTGACGAGCCAGGTTGTGGTCACAGGTTCTGGTAGTTCGGCCCAGAGCCGCCCTCGGGCGTCACCCAGGTGATGATCTCGTAGGGGTCCTTGATGTCACAGGTCTTGCAGTGCACGCAGTTGGCCGCGTTGATCTGCAGGCGTTTGCCGTGCTCGGCCTCCGCGTCCTCGACGATCTCGTACACGGCGGCCGGGCAGAAGCGGGTGCAGGGGTTGTTGTATTCCACCGCGCAGCGGGTCACGCAGATTTCCGGATCGTGCACGATCAGGTGCACGGGCTGGTCTTCGTCGTGCTCGGTGGCCGCGAAGTACACGCCGGCCAGGCGGTCGCGCGGGGCGAGGTCGCGCTGCACGATCCAGTGGCGGTCGGGCGCTTCGTACTCGTCCACCTTCTCCAGCGAGCTCCAGTCCGGCGTCACCTTCATGGTCCAGGGCGAGAGCCCGCCAACGGCGGTTTCCCAGGCGGCGTTGGCCAGGCCGAACCACATGCCCTTCTTGAAGCCCGGCTTCACATTGCGGACTTTGCGCAGCTCCTTCATCGCGTCGGAGTCGCGAAGCTTCGCGTCGTAGCCGTCCGGCTTGAGTTCGTTCGCGGCCAGGTGCTCGGCGGCCAGCATGCCGCTGCGGATGGCCTGGTGGGTGCCCTTGATCTTGGGCACGTTGAGCAGGCCGGCGGTGTCGCCGATCAGCACGGCGCCGGGCATCTCGGTGGTGGGCACGGACTGCCAGCCGCCGGTGGCGATCGCGCGCGCGCCGGCGGAGATGATGTTGCCGCCTTCCAGCAGCGGCTTGACCATCGGGTGGTGCTTGAACTGCTGGAACGCCTCCCAGGGCTTGTAATTGGGATCCTCGTAATCCAGCCCGGTGACGTAGCCGATAGCCACCTGGTCGTTCTCCAGGTGGTAGATGAAGCTGCCGCCGTAGGTGCGGCTGTCGGCCGGCCAGCCCAGGGTGTGCACGATCTTGCCGGGGGTCACCCGGTCTTCGGGCAGCTGCCACAGCTCCTTGATGCCGATCGAGTACGCCTGCGGGTCGTGGCCCTTGTCGAGCTGGAACTTCTTCACCAGCCGCTTGGTCAGGTGCCCGCGCGCGCCTTCGGCCAGCACGGTCACCCTGGCCTTGATGTCGATGCCCTGGGTGTAGCCGGGCTTGTGCGACCCGTCCTTGGCGATGCCCATGTCGCCGATGCGTACGCCCAGCACCGTGCCGTCTTCGGCGTGCAGGGTCTCGGCGGCGGCGAAGCCCGGGAACACGTCCACGCCCAGTGCTTCGGCCTGCGGCGCCAGCCAGGCGCACATGGCGCCCAATGAGACGATGAAGTTGCCGTGGTTGTTCATCCCCGGCGGGATGAAGGGCGCCTTGCGGCCGCCGTCCTTCGACAGCAGCCAGAACTCATCCTCCTTGGCCGGCACGCAGATCGGCGGTGGATTGTCGCGCCAGCCGGGGAGCAGGGCGTCCAGCGGCCCGGGCTCGATCACCGCGCCGGAGAGGATGTGGGCGCCGATGGTGCTGGATTTCTCGATCACGCAGACGTTGATCTCCGGGTCCAGCTGCTTGAGCCGGATCGCGAACGCCAGGCCGGCGGGCCCGGCGCCCACCGTGACCACGTCGTATTCCATGACGTCGCGCTCGGGGGCTTCGGCTGGCTGGTTCATGCTTGCTTCCTGACGGTCATGCGCACGATTGTCGCGGGTTTGCCGCAGCCCGGGCAAATCACGCTGGGGTCGTCAGAGGCTGACCCACCAGCAGCCGAGGTGCTGGTGCAGGGCGAACCGGGTCCGGGAGGGGGCCGCGCCGGTGCCGGCCGACTGGTGCACGCGCAGCGCCACCGGCGGGCTCCGGCTTGCGCCGGGGGCCGCGCGGCTGTTGCGCGAGATCTGCAGGGTGCTGGCGAAGGTACTGCTGATCCCCCGCTCCTGAGTCGCCACCACCGGCGTGGCCGCGCGCTCGGCCACGATGTCCACCACGGGGGCGCGGGCCACCCGCTGGAGCTGGTCCATCAGCCGCTGCCCGTGGCTGTAGGAAGTGCCGGGCCAGTGGTAGAGCGCGGCCAGCCGGTTCACGTCGCCGGCATCGATGGCCATCGTCATCTGCTGGATCAGCTGGTGCACGCTGCGCGCGCAGCCGCCGCGGTAGGCGGGAAGCCGTGGCCTGGAAATGCCGCTGCCGGGTTCGGCGCGCTCCGAAGGCAGCCGCTCGACCGCGCCCAGCGCGCTGCATTCGCGGTCGGTGTAGATGGAGGTGCCGTCCGGGGCGGTGCAGCGGTTGATCTCCGCCTGCGCGGGCGCGCTGTGCGGGAGGGAGGCCGCGAGCACGCCCAACAAGACTGCAGGGAGACAGGCCCGGATCATCCGGCCAGCGTAGCGCCACCGCCCGGCCCCGCAAAGCCGGGGCAAACCCGGCCTACAGGCGGCTGAGGATCGCCTGGGTGGGCCTTGCCATGTTCAGGGTGTAGATGTGCAGGCCGGGCGCGCCACCGTCCAGCAGCCGCCGGCACATGGCGGCCACCACATCGGCGCCGAATTCGCGGATGGCGTCCACGTCATCGCCCAGGGCCATCATCCGCTTGCTGATCCAGCGCGGGATTTCCGCGCCGCAGGACTGCGAGAACCGGCGCAGCTGGGAAAAATTGGAGATCGGCATGATCCCGGGCACGATCGGAACCTCGATCCCCGCGGCCCGCGCCGCATCCACGAAGTGGAAGTACGCGTCGGCGTTGTAGAAATACTGGGTGATGGCGGCATCCGCGCCCGCATCCACCTTGGCCTTGAACCAGCGGATGTCCGCCAGGGCATCGTCGGCCTGGGGGTGGGTTTCCGGGTAGCAGCCGACCTCGATGCGGAAATGGTCGCCGGTGGCCTCGCGGATGAATTCCACCAGTTCGGAGGCATAGCGCATCTCGCCGATCTGGCCCATCCCCGAGGGCATGTCGCCGCGCAGGGCCACCAGCCGGTTGCAGCCGATGGCGCGGTACAGCTGCAGCAGGTCGTGGATTTCCTCGCGCGTGCCGCCCACGCAGGACAGGTGCGGCGCGGCGACGAAGCCGTGCTCCTGGTGCAGGCGGCGCACGGTCTCCGGGGTGTAGCGCAGGGTGGAGCCGCCGGCGCCGAAGGTGCAGGAGACGTATTCCGGGTCGTGGGCCTTGAGCCGCTCGGCGGTGCGGTCCAGCTGCGCGCGCTGCTGGTCGTTCTTGGGTGGATAGAACTCGAAGCTGATCTGGGTCATCGCAGGCCGCCGTGCTGGGACCCGGAAAGCATATCTCTTTATCGCGATGGATGTGCAGGTCATCCCGGAGGGTGCGACGACTAGACTTGGGCCATGAAAATCGAACTGACCCCTTTTGCCCGCGCCCGGCTGTTCCCGGACCAGGGCCGTGGCAACACCATCCAGGACTGCACGCCGGAGGAATTCGAGCGGCATCTCAATGAGCAGCCGCCGCTGAAGGTGCTGGACGGCTATGCGCCGTTCTGCAAGCTGCACGTGCACCGCAACTGGACCTCCACCCGCTGCCTCACCGTGCCGATCACCGACGGCAACCGGCACCTGCTGCGCTCGGCCTACGAGGCGCGCTCCAAGAAGGAGCTGCCGGTGCTGGTGCGCTGGTTCGAGGGCGTGGAGCCGCCGGTGGCGGAGTATTTCGTGGTGATCCTCTACAGCGCGGAACAGCTGCAGAAGGAAGGCCAGCCCATCCAGGGCGACTGGGGCGTGGTGGGGTGCTTGTACACGCTGGAGCCCGAGGAAATCCCGATGGCGCCGATCACCATGATGCGCAACGCGCTGGGGGTGGAAGAGGGCGGATCGGGCGTGCCGATCGACCGCGAGGCCTACCGGCGTTCGGTGGAGTTCTGGGACAACAACGCCAACTGGCGCCCCTGAGCGGGGCGCCAGTGGCGGCAAGAATCACTTGCCGAGGCGTTCCAGCAGCTGCTGCTGGGTGTGCCGGATCACGCTGAAGCCGCCGGTGGCCAGGTACCAGCCGGGCGGGTCCAGCTTGAGCACGCGACCGGCCTGGAAGGCCTGGGAGGCGCTGACCCCCGGATGGGTTGAGAGGTCGCTGGCGTCGGTGCCGCCGGTGGCCAGGCCACGGTCGAGCACCAGCAGCCACTCCGGTTCGGCGGCCAGCCCTGCCGCCAGCGCCTCGGCCTGGCGCTTGCGGGCCGCTTCGGCCTCCGGGGAGCCGCGCTCCGGGCGCGGTCCGGTCTCCGGCGCCTGTGCCGGCAGAACTGACGGCAGCCCCAGCGCATCGTGGACGATTCCGAAGCGCGCGCCTGGCGCGTGAGGGATCACGTTGCCGTTGACGGTGAACAGCACCAGCCCCTTCGCATCGCCGGCCGCCTCGGCAACGGCCTGGCGGCCCTGCTCGAGCTCGGCCAGGCGTGCGGCGGCCTGCGCTTCACGGCCGTAGATCCGGCCCAGCGTTTCCAGGTTGCGGGTGATGTCGGCCAGGAAGCCGTCGGTCGAAGCGGTCAGGTCGATCGTTGGGGCAATTTCGCTCAGGGCCTGGAAGGACGATGCCGAGCGTCCGGCGATCACGATTAGCTCCGGCTCCAGCGCGCGCACGGCTTCCAGATCCGGTTCGAACAGGGTGCCCACGCGGGCCACCTCGCCCTCGCCGAAACTCTGGAGGTGAGCGGGCAGCCTGGCATCGGGGATGCCGGCCACCTGCTCCACGCCAAGCGCCTGGAGGTTGTCCAGCGTGGCCAGGTCGAACACCACGGTGCGCTGCGGAGCCTCCGGCACCACCGTGACGCCCTGGGCATGGGTGACTTCAATCGGCGCCGCCTGCAGCGCGCCGGAGAGGGCCAGCAGGGCGCTGGCA
Organism: Luteimonas sp. JM171; assembly: GCF_001717465.1. NCBI lineage: Bacteria > Pseudomonadati > Pseudomonadota > Gammaproteobacteria > Lysobacterales > Lysobacteraceae > Luteimonas > Luteimonas sp. JM171. The sequence continues at coordinate 1,558,914 of NZ_CP017074.1, forward strand.
ATGAGGTGGATTGGTTTCATTGGTGGTCCTTGTCAGAAATCGAGGGTCAGTCCTGCGGTCACGCGGCGGCCGTCCAGCACCACCCCGTAGGCATCGTTGGTCACCGTGCGGTCGGTGATGTTGTACAGGCCCAGCTTCACCCGCGCACGGCGGTTGAGCCGGTACACCAGGCCGGCATCGGCCAGCGCATAGCCCGGCGTGCCCGAGCTCATCGAGGTGCGGCCGAGGAAGTCGCTGGTTTCGCCGCGGTAGTTGCCCTGCAGCCACAGCGACAGACGGTCGGTGGCGGTCCAGTCCAGGCCCACGTTGGCCATGTGCCGGGGCATCTTGTTGAGCGGCTCTCCGGCGAATTCCCCGGTTTGCTGCTCCGAGTCTGTGAAGGTGTAGCTGGTGCTCAGGCGCACGTCGGCCGCCGGCCACCAGTCGAGCGAAAGCTCCACGCCCTCGATCTGCGCTTCGTCGATGTTCTTGCGGGTGCTCAGGAACAGGTAGTTGTTGCCGCCGAATGGGCAGGACCAGGTGGACGGGTCGTTGCGGTCGCCGCCGTTGTCGCAGTAGCGGTCCTCGGCGATCTTGTCCTTGTAGTCGGTGCGGAAGGCCATCAGCGCCGCGGTCAGGCCGGCCGGGCCGTTGTCATAGACGAAGCCGAGTTCGTAGTTGACGCTGCTCTCCGGCTCAAGGTCCGGGTTGCCGATGATCAGCGCGCGCGGATGCGGGGCGGGCGAGCCCCCGCCGCCGGTGCCGCGGCCAAAGCCCTCGGTGGCGGCTGCCAGCGACGGCTGGGTGTAGCCGGTGGAGATGCCGCCCTTGAAGGTCAGGTTGTCGGTGAAGTGCCAGTTGCCGTAGACGCGCGGCGAGACGTGGCCGCCGAACAGCTCGTCGTCGTCGTAGCGCAGTCCGGTGGTCAGGTTGAAATCCTCGTGCAGGCGCCACTCGGCCTCGGCGAACACGGCGCCGATCCAGCGGTCCACGCTGCGTACCGCGCCGGGGATGTCGGACGTGAGCAGGCCGTTGGTCTCGTCCACGAAGTCTTCGACCTTGTAGCGGCCGCCAAAGGTGTAGGTGTGGCGCTCGCCGAACCAGGTGGCCTGGGTGTTGAGCATGGTCACCTCTTCCTTCTTGGTCTTTTCCTGCACCCGATCCGAGATGTCGTGCTGCAGGTAGGTGCTGATGGCCAGGTTGCCGTAGTGCCCGTCGTGGGTGAGGGCGAACACGTCCTTGTCGTAGCGGTAGTAGCTGCCGGTGGCGTCCTCGGCCACGCTGCGGCCGGGCGTGTGGGTGTAGTCCAGGCGCGAGGTGTCCCACGACAGCGCCAAGCGGTTGGCCTCGTTGGCCTGCCAGGTGAGCCGGGTGCCGAGCGTGCGGCGCTTGGATTCGGGCGTGCTGGCGGCCGAGTCGGACCCACCCGCGTAGTCGCTCTCGTCGGTGGTGTGGTAGGAGCCGTTGACCTGCAGGCCCAGCACGTCGTCCACCAGCGGGCCGCCGAGGTAGAAGTTGGAGTTGAAGGCGTCGTTGCTGACGTCGTTGTGGGCGCTGGTGTAGTCCAGTCCCAGGCTGCCGCCCCATTTGCGCGGTGTGGCGCGCGTGATCACATTGACCACGCCGCCCATCGCTTCGGAGCCGTACAGCGATGACATCGGCCCGCGGATCACCTCGATCCGCTCGATCATCGCCAGCGGGGGCAGGCCGATCTGCTTGCCGCCATCGGCGCCGTTGGTGTTCACCGAGCGGCCGGCCGACACCGGCCGGCCGTCGACCAGGAACAGCGTGTACGCCGGCGTCATGCCGCGCACGCTGATGTCCTGCATGTTGCCGCCGCCGGTCACGTACAGGCCGGGGATGTTCTCCACCGCGTCGGTGATGTCCACGTAGGCCTTCTTTTCCAGCTCCTCGCGGGTCACCACGGAGATGCTGGCCGGGGCGTCGGCAATCGCCTGCTCGAAGCCGGCGGCGCTGCGGACCACCACGCGGTCCAGGTTGGTGGGATCAGGGCGGTCGTTGGCCAGGGCCATCGGGGCACACAGCCCGGTCAAAGCCAGGGCGAGGGGCGTCAAGCGCCAGGCGGCGCTGCGGTTGGTCATCGGAGTCTCCAGCAGTGGGGTGGCTGGCTGAGATGAACCTGGCTCGCCGGAACAAAAGCCGCGCGCTCGACCGGCGCGGCGGGGCGGAATGATAATGAGACTGATTGCTGTTTACAATTGCTGGTGGCTCGCCGGAGCGCTGGTAGAGTCGCTGCCCCTCCCCCCAATGCCGGAGCCATGCCATGTCCGAGCCACAGCCCTTCTATCCCATCGGAACGCCGGGCCAGCCCTGGGGGGACGCCGAGCGCGCGCTGTGGCGCTCGCGCCAGAAGCGCCTTCGCAGCCACCGGGACGATGTGGTGGCCGCGGTCGAAAAGCTGGCGGCCCAGTGGCACGTTGAAGAGTACGGCGCGCTGGAGTACGACGGACGCCGCTACCCGCTGCTGGTCCTGAAGGGGCGCGGCTGGGATCCCGCCCTGCCCACCATGCTGGTGACCGGCGGCGTGCACGGCTACGAGACCAGCGGCGTGCACGGCGCGCAGCAGTTCGTCCGCGCGCATGCGGCCGAATACGCCGGCCGCGCCAACCTGGTGGTCGTGCCCTGCGTCAGCCCCTGGGGCTACGAGCACTTCCAGCGCTGGAACCCGGCGGCGGTCGATCCCAACCGCTCCTTCCTCCCCGACAGCCCGGCGCCGGAATCCGCCGCGCTGCAGCGCCTGGTGGCATCGCTGGGGCCGGTGAAGATGCATATCGACCTGCACGAAACCACGGACACCGACGAATCCGAGTTCCGCCCGGCGCTGGCCGCCCGGGATGGCAAGCCGTTTGAACCCGGCAGCATTCCGGACGGCTTCTACCTGGTGGGCGACAGCGAAAACCCGCAGCCGGAATTCCAGCAGGCGGTCATCCGCGCAGTCGAACAGGTCACCCACATCGCGCCGGCGGACGCCAATGGCGAGATCATCGGCTCGAAGGTCGTCGCCCATGGCGTCATCAACTATCCGCTCAAGGCGCTGGGCCTGTGCGCCAGCGTTACCGATGCCCCGTACGTGACCACCACCGAGGTGTACCCGGACAGCGCATCGGCCACGCCGCAAGAGTGCAACGATGCCCAGGTAGCCGCGGTCGTGGGCGCCATCGACTGGGTCCTCGCCAACGGCTGAACCGGCGCGCCGCGGTCGTATGCCTGCAAGGGTGAAGGCGGCCTGCACGCGGCGCAGGCGCTGCTTTGACAACTGGTGATGCAGGGTCGGGCCGTCGCTTCCCCCGCGTCGACAGCCCGGAGACCCCATGCTCGCCACCACCTACCGGCGCCCGCGCACCATGCGCCTGGCCCACGTTGCAGAGCCCGAGATCGAGCACCCCAACGACGCATCGTGCGCGTCACCCGCACCTGCATCTGCGGCTCGGACATCCTCATCTACAACGTCGACGACATGGCGGTGCACCTGAAGAAGATGACCGACTGGCTCGGCGCCGATGTGTGCATCGACGCGGTTGGCTGCGACGCCTCGGGCAGCCTGCTGCACAGCCTCACGGGCAAGGTGATGATGCTCCAGGGCGGCTCGGCCATCGCCCTGCACTGGGCCATCAACAGCGCCCGCAAGGGCGGGCGGATCTCGATCGTCGGCGTCTACGGGCCCACGTTCAACGCCATCCCGATCGGCAACGCCATGAACAAGAGCCTGACCCTGCGCATGAACCAGGCCAGCGTGAAGCGCCACCTGCCGCGCCTGATCGAGCACATCCGCGCCGGCCACATCTCCCCGCGCGAGATCATCACCCACCGCATCCCGCTGGAAGACGTGGAGGACGCCTACGACATCTTCGTCAACAAGCGCGACAACTGCATCAAGCCGGTGCTCATCACGCCGTCCGCCCGCGCCGAAGCCTGAGCCCCGCACCGCTGGCGGAACCCCATGGACCAGACCACGCCACAAGCCGGCTCCACCCGGGCCGGCAGCCCGCCGCCGCAGTTCGCCCACATCCCCGGCTGGGGCAGCGACCTGCCGCGCGAAAACCGTCCCGCCGTGCCTATGGAGCGCACGCCGCCGCGCCTGGACGTGCCCTGGGAGGATCCGCCGCCGCGCCAGCCGCATACCGTGGAGATCCTCAAGTCGGTCGAACGGCCGGAACACTCGCGCACCTTCGGCACCCGGCTGCCCCCCAGGGGCCTGAGCGGCATGATCCGGCGCCGCGCCTTCCGCCACAGCGAGAACAACCTGCGCCACTGGCTGATGCTCATCGCCGCCGACCGGGTCAACGTGGTGGAGGGCCTGGTGGAAGAAGTGCGCGAGTCGCCCGCCAAGCGGCGGATGGCGATTGGCGCTGCGGTGGCGGTCACCGCCTGGTGCCTGTTCCGCAAGCGCGCTGCCCGCTGACCCGCGCGCAGGAGACCGGGCCTCAGCGGGCCTGATCCTGCCGTGCGAGGACCTCGGCCACGACCCGATCGGCCAGATCCGCCGCCTGATGCGCGGTCGTGTCCAGTACCAGCTCTGCGGCTTCCGGCGGCTCGTAGGGTGAATCGATGCCGGTGAAGTTCGGCAGCTGGCCGGCCCGCGCCTTCGCGTAAAGCCCTTTTGCATCGCGGCGCTCGGCCTCGGCCAGGGGCGTGTCGACGAACACCTCGATAAAGTCGCCTTCGTCAAACAGGCTGCGCGCGGCCGCCCGTTCCGCGCGGAACGGGGAGATGAAGCTCACCAGCACGATCAGGCCGGCATCGGTCATCAACCGGGCGACCTCGCCGACGCGGCGCAGGTTCTCCACCCGGTCGGCATCGGTGAAGCCCAGGTCGCGGTTGAGCCCGTGGCGCACGTTGTCGCCATCCAGCGCGAAAGTGTGCAGCCCCTTGTGGACAAGCTTCTGCTCAACCAGGTTGGCGATCGTCGACTTGCCGGCGCCGGACAGGCCCGTGAACCAGACGCACAGCGGTCGCTGGCCCTTCTGCGCCGCCCGTACCTGGCGATCAACGTCGAAGGCCTGCCAGCGCAGGTTGTCCGCGCGGCGCAGGCCATGCCGGATCATTCCCGCCCCCAGGGTCGCCTGGTTCACCGGGTCGATCAGCAGGAACGCGCCCAGTTCCCGGTCCTCGCGATAGGGCGCAAATGCGACCGGGGCGTCCACTGCCAGGGCCACCTGGCCGATATCGTTGGCGCGCAACTCCTTGGCCGCCAGCGGCTGCAGGCTCATGGGGTCCAGCTGATGACGCAGCTCGCTCACGTACGCCCCGGCGCTGGTGGTGGCCAGCTTGAAGCGGTAACGGCGGCCCGGCAGCAGGGGTGCGTCGTCGAACCACAGGAGGTCGGCGACGAACTGGTCGCTGATTTCCGGACGCGGGCCGGGGCCGACAAGCAGGTCGCCCCGCGCGACATCGATGTCGTCAGCCAGCCGCACGGCGATCGCCGCGCCGGCGGGCGCCGAGTGCGTTTCAACGCCTGCAACACGCAGGGAGGCGACGGGTGAGCTGCGGCCGGAGGGGATGGCTTCCAGCTCCATGCCGGCTTCCAGCGCGGCGCCATGCAAGGTGCCCGTCAGCCAGCGCCCGCCGCTGCCGTCGCGCTGCACGCCCTGCACGGGCAGGCGCGCGCCGGTTCCGGGTTCAGGCCGGGCTGGCAGGAATTCCAGCAGACCAAGGAGCGGCTGCCCGGCATACCAGGTCCAGCGCCGGCTGGGGTGGACGACGTTGTCCCCGTCCACGGCCGAAACCGGCACTGCCTGCACCCTGCCCAGGCCCAGCCGCTGCGCATGGGCGAGGAACCGGCTGGAGATCTCGCCGAAGGCCGCCGCGGGATCTCCGAGCTGGTCCAGTTTGTTGACCGCCAGCACCACTTCGGGCACGCCCAGCACCGCCATGATCGCGGCATGGCGCAGACACTGCGGCTGCAGCCCCCGGGTGGCGTCGACCAGGAGGATGGCCGCGTCCGCGTTGGAAGCGCCGGTGGCCATGTTGCGGGTGTACTGCACATGGCCGGGGCAGTCAGCGATCAGGAAACGCCGCGCGGACGTTTCCAGGTGCCGCCACGCGACGTCAATGGTGATCCCCTGTTCGCGCTCTGCTTCCAGGCCGTCGAGCAGCAGGGCGTAGTCGATCGCGCCGCCGCGCGTCCCGTGCCGGGCGCTGGCGGCGCGCAGCGCCTCGCGCTCGTCGTCGCTGATGCGGCCGGCGTCATGCAGGAGGCGCCCGATCAGCGTGCTCTTGCCATCGTCCACGCTGCCACAGGCCACGACCACCAGGTCCATCAGAAGTAGCCCTCGCGCTTCTTCCTTTCCATCGACGCGTCTTCCTGGTGATCGATCAGCCGCCCGGCCCGCTCCGAGGCGCGGCTTGACTCCATTTCGGCGATCAGGGCGTCCAGATCGGCGGCATCGGACTCGATGGCGCCGGTGAGCGGATAGCAGCCCAGGGTGCGGAATCGCACCTTCCGACGCTCCGGCGCCTCGCCGGGCCGGAGCTGCAGGCGGTCGTCGTCCAGCATGATCCAGGTGCCGTTGCGGCGGATCACCGGGCGCTCGCGCGCGAAGTACAAGGGCACCACGGGGATCTGCTCGCGCCGGATGTAGCGCCAGACGTCGAGCTCGGTCCAGTTGGAAAGCGGAAACACCCGGAGGCTTTCGCCTTCAGCCACGCGCGCGTTGTGGAGCGACCACATCTCCGGACGCTGCCTGCGCGGATCCCAGCGCTGCCCGGCGTCGCGCACGGAGATGATCCGCTCCTTGGCGCGCGACCTTTCCTCGTCCCGCCGGGCGCCACCAATCGCGGCGTCGTAGCCGCCCGCGGCCAGCGCCTGGCGCAGGGCCTGGGTCTTCATGATGTCGGTGTAAACCGTGGGCCCGTGGCTCTCCGGCCCGACGCCGTCGCGCACGCCGTCCCGGTTCACGTGCACCCGCAGCGCCATCCCCGTTTCAGCCACGCGGCGGTCGCGGAACGCGATCATCTCGCGGAATTTCCACGTGGTGTCGATGTGCAGCAGGGGAATGGATGGCGGGGCGGGCGCGAAGGCCTTGGCCAGCAGGTGCATCAGCACCGAGCTGTCCTTGCCCACCGAGTACAGCATCACGGGGTTGCGGCACTCGGCCGCAACCTCGCGAAGGATATGGAGGCTCTGCGCCTCCAGCCGGTCCAGGGTGTCCATGCCGACCTGCAGGCCGGGACGGATCAGTACCGGTAGTGCTCGGGCTTGAACGGCCCTTCCACCGGCACGCCGATGTAGTCGGCCTGCTCCTGGGTGAGTTTGGTCAGCTTCACGCCGATCTTCTCCAGGTGCAGCCGCGCCACTTCCTCGTCCAGGTGCTTGGGCAGCACGTACACCTTCTTTTCGTAGGTGTCCTGGTTGGCCCACAGTTCGATCTGGGCCAGGGTCTGGTTGGCGAACGAGTTCGACATCACGAAGCTCGGGTGGCCGGTGGCGCAGCCCAGGTTCACCAGCCGGCCCTCGGCCAGCAGGAAGATGCTGTTGCCGCCCGGGAAGGTGTACTTGTCCACCTGCGGCTTGATGTTCACGTGCTCCACGCCCTCGAGCGCCTGCAGCTTCTCCACCTGGATCTCGTTGTCAAAGTGGCCGATGTTGCAGACGATGGCCTGGTCCTTCATGGCCTTCATGTGCTCGAGGGTGATGATGTCCTTGTTGCCGGTGGTGGTGACATAGATGTCTGCCCGGCCCAGGGTCTCCTCGATGGTGGTGACCTCGTAGCCTTCCATCGCCGCCTGCAGGGCGCAGATCGGGTCGATCTCGGTGACGATCACCCGCGCGCCATAGGCGCGCAGCGAGTCCGCCGAGCCCTTGCCCACGTCGCCATAGCCGCACACCACGGCCACCTTGCCGGCCAGCATCACGTCCAGCGCGCGCTTGAGGCCGTCGGCCAGCGATTCGCGGCAGCCGTAGAGGTTGTCGAACTTGCTCTTGGTGACCGAATCGTTGACGTTGATCGCCGGCACCAGCAGCTTGCCGGCCGAGGCCAGCTGATAGAGGCGGTTGACGCCGGTGGTTGTCTCTTCCGACACGCCCTTCCAGTCGCGGACCACGGTGGTCCAGAAGCCAGGGCGCTCCTTCGCAACGCGCTTGAGCAGGTTCTTGATCACCTGCTCCTCGTGGCTGGAGGCGGGGCTGTTGACGAAGCTCTCGTCGCCCTGCTCAAGCTCGTAGCCCTTGTGAATCAGCAGGGTCACGTCGCCGCCGTCGTCCACCACCATCTGCGGGCCCAGGTAGCCGCCCTTGCCGTCGGGGAAGCTCAGCGCGTCCAGGGTGCAGTCCCAGTACTCCTCCAGGGTCTCGCCTTTCCAGGCGAACACCGGGGTGCCGGTGGCGGCGATGGCCGCGGCGGCGTGGTCCTGGGTGCTGAAGATGTTGCACGAGGCCCAGCGCACGTCGGCGCCGATGTCCTTGAGGGTCTCGATCAGCACCGCGGTCTGGATGGTCATGTGCAGCGAGCCGGTCACGCGCACGCCCTTGAGCGGGGCGTCGGGCGCGTGCTTGCGGCGGATCGACATCAGGCCCGGCATCTCGTGCTCGGCGATCTCGATCTCCTTGCGGCCCCAGTCGGCCAGCGAGATGTCGGCCACCTTGTAGTCGCCGTCCTGGGAGAATGCTCGTTCAGAGCCGGTCTTCATCTGTGCGTTCATGTCTGCTCCGGTTTCTGTCCCCGCGCCAGCAGGGGCGGGGTGAGTGACCGGGCGCCGTTGGAATCCTGTTCCCGCCGAGCCTGGCCGTGCCTTGCACACGGTCGCAGCGCCCCTCGGCGGACCCTCGATTATATCCCGGCCCCGCGCGCCCGGGCCGGCGCGGGCATGACCGAAGTCATGCGGCAGAAGGGTGCGGCAGCGGCTAGGCTGGGGGACTGACCCGTCTGGACGACTGCCCAATGGCCCGACCCGCGCTGCGCTTCCTCGCCATCCCGCTTGCCTTCGCCGCCCTGATGGGCGCGCCCCAGGCCCTGGCCCAGGAAGCGCCGGCCGCCGGCGCGCCCGCGGAAAGCACCTATCGCCTGCCGCCGCCGGAGCTGCAGGCCATCGTCGACGCCCCGCAGGCGCCGCAGATGGACCTGTCGCCCCGGCGCGACCTGTTGGCCTTCATCGAAACGCCCTCCCTGCCGGGCATTGATGTGGTGGCGCAGCCGGAACTGCGGCTGGCCGGCACCCGCATCAACCCGCGCACCTGGTCCTACAGCCGGTTCTCGTTCGGCACGGATCTTTCCATCAAGCCGGTCGACGGCGGGGCCGAGCGCCAGGTGCAGGGCCTGCCGCAGCCGCTGGCGCTCGCGGCCATGGAGTGGTCCCCGGACCAGCGCCATATCGCCTTCACCCACGTGGACAACCGCGCCGGCGCGGTGGAGCTGTGGCTGGTGGACGTGCAGGCGCTGAGCGCGCGCCGGCTCACCAGCCAGCCGCTCAATGCGGTCAGCACTTCGGGCTTCAGCTGGATGCCCGACGGCGAGCGTTTGCTGGTGCTGCTGCGGCCGGCTGGCCACGGGCCGGCGCCGGCGAGCGATGGCGTGCCCACCGGTCCCAACATCCAGGAGACCGGCCCGGGCGGCGAGGTCACCCAGCTGCGCACCTACCAGGACCTGCTGGCCAACGAGCATGATGCCCGGGTGTTCGAGCATTACCTGCGCAGCCAGCCCGCGCTGGTGTCGCTGGATGGCAGCGTGACCCCGCTGGGCGCGGCGGACCTGTTCCTCTCCGTCAGCCCCTCGCCCAACGGCGAGCTGTTGCTCAGCCAGCGCATCGAGCGCCCGTTCTCCTACCTGGTGCCGTATTGGAGCTTCCCGCGCCGGATCGAGGTGCGTGACAGCGCCAGTGGCGACGTGGTGCACGAGGTCGCTGCCCTGCCGCTGGTGGAAGGGCTGCCCGTGGGCCGCGATGCGGTCGCCACCGGCGTGCGCCGCATCGACTGGCGCGCCGACGCGCCCGCCACCCTGGTCTGGGCCGAGGCCCAGGATGGCGGCGATCCCGCAGTGGAGGCCGAGGTCCGCGACAGCCTGTTCGCCCACGCGGCGCCGTTCGAAGGCGAGCCGGTGAAGCTGATGGACCTGGGCTACCGGTTCCGCAATGCCACCTGGGGCAACGGCGAGCTGGCGCTGGTGGACGAGTTCTGGTGGCACGACCGCCAGACCCGACAGTGGCGGATTTTCCCCGATGAGCCGGGGCGCGCGCCGGAACTGCTGTTCGACCGTTCCTCCGAGGACCGCTACAACGACCCCGGCCGCCCGCTGCTGGTCACCGACGCGGCCGGCAACGCCCGCCTGATGACCACGCCGGACGGCAACGGCCTGTACCTGTCGGGGCAGGGCGCCTCGCCCGAGGGCGACCGGCCGTTCGTGGACCGCTTCGACCTGGCCACCCGCGAATCCACGCGCCTGTTCCACTCCCGGCCGCCGTACCTGGAACGCCCGGCCACCCTGCTCGATGACGCGGGCACCCGCCTGCTGCTCACCCGCGAATCGCCGGTGGAGCCGACCAACGTGTACGTGCTGGACCTGGCCGGTGACGAACGCGAGCCGGCGGCGCTGACCGCGTTCCCGCACCCGACCCCGCAGCTGCGCGACGTGAGCAAGGAACAGATCCGCTACAAGCGCGCCGATGGCGTGGACCTTACCGCCACCCTGTACCTGCCGGCCGGCTATGACGCCGAGCGCGACGGCCCGCTGCCGACCCTGATGTGGGCCTATCCGCGCGAGTTCCGCTCCGCCGACGCCGCCAGCCAGGTGACCGGCTCGCCGCACGCCTTCAACCGCATCAGCTACTGGGGCCCGCTCGGGTTCCTGGCCCGCGGCTACGCCGTGCTCGACGGGCCGACGATGCCGATCGTGGGTGAGGGCGACGCCGAGCCCAACGACACCTATGTGGAGCAGCTCGTCGCCAGCGCCCAGGCGGCGGTGGACGAGGTGGTGCGCCGCGGCGTGGCCGATCCGGACCGCATCGCCATCGGTGGCCACTCCTACGGCGCGTTCATGACCGCCAACCTGCTGGCCCACAGCGACCTGTTCCGCGCCGGCATCGCCCGCAGCGGCGCCTACAACCGCACCCTCACGCCGTTCGGGTTCCAGGCCGAGGAGCGCAACTACTGGGATGCCAAGGAGACGTACCTGACGATGTCGCCGTTCCACCACGCCGACCTGGTGGACGAGCCGATCCTGCTGATCCACGGCGAGGACGACAACAACTCGGGCACCTATCCGATGCAGAGCGAACGCATGTTCGCGGCGATCAAGGGCCTGGGCGGGCAGGCGCGGCTGGTCATGCTGCCCCGCGAATCCCACGGCTACCGCGCCCGCGAATCGATCCTGCACATGCTCTACGAGACCGATGCCTGGCTCGAGGAACACGTCAAGCAGGCCCCGGCCACGTGGCCGGGCAACGCTCGCTGAGGCTGTTTCCGGGGCGGCTCCAGGCCCCCCGCGTTCATTCTGGGCGCCCGCTCACAAAAGTGAGTGATTGGTGAAGCGATAACGGAAAATTAACGTAATTTTCCGCACCTGTTAGCGGCGTGTTAACCCCGCCCGCACTTCGCGCCGTTAGCATGACCCGTCGCTTGGGCCAAGGTGATCATGGCGTGAGCGATGCAGTCAGGAGGTGTCCTTGCCGGTGGTGTCACCGGAAAGCGTCGCCACGGCGTCGCGCAGGGCTTCATTTGCGCGCGCCGACAAAGGACGTGCGGCCGTCCGGGGCTGGGGAGCCCGGGGTTGCGGCCTGGTCGTCTTGACGACGAATTCAGTGACATCCAGCCCGATGGAACGGGCAGCGTCGAGGATCTCCGGGCCCGCCAGCCGCAACCTGGCGTGCCATACGGGGGAATCGACGAGGTAGACGAGCCTGTGGCCATTGACGTTGCCCAGCCGCGCATGCGCGGCCAGCGTCGGCGGCAGCAGGGAGTGCAACCTGCGGTCCAGCGTGTCGAGCCACATGGCCCGGCGGACGGGATCGCCGGCACCGTCGGCCAGCAGCGCATCGAGCGCCGGCCGGGCAGTGCGGGCGGGCCCCGCGTTATTGGATCGGGAACGAGACATCTGAACGCATGACTTTACAGAACATAGGGGTTGAGGCGCGCAGGCGCCTGCAGGACGCTTTGTCACGGGGCCTGGAGCGCGCCGGCGATGCCATGAAGCGCAGGCCTGCCGGCGCCATCGCCGTCATCGCCCTGGCCGGCATGCTCGCCGGCGTGGGCCTGGGCTCGGCGGAGGTTTCCCGCCTGCAGGCCCAGGTGGCCAGCCAGGATTCGGCGATCGAGGATACCCGCCGCGCGGCCCAGCGCGAGGTCAACGCGCTCGCCGCCCGCGTGGCCGAGCTGCAGGCCGAGGCCAACCGCCTCAACGCCTTGGGCGAGCGCCTGACCCAGCTGGGCGATCTCGTCGACGGCGAGTTCGATTTCAAGGAACCCATCGCCCTTGGCGGCGTGGGTCCGGTGCAGGACATGCCGGTGGGCGGCCTGGTCGAGGACATGGACGCGGTGCAGGGCCAGCTGGCGGCCTCCGGCGGCCAGCTCTCGGTCCTCGAGGCGCTGCTGTTCGACCGCCAGGTCGAGCGCTCGGCGGTGCCCTCGCGCTCGCCGGTGGCCAGCAGCTACATCACCTCCGGCTACGGCACCCGCGCCGATCCGTTCCGCGGCGGCCGCGCGTTCCACCGCGGCATCGACTTCCGCGCCCGCCACGGCGATCCGGTGATGGCGGTGGCCGACGGCGTGGTGAGCTACTCGGGCTGGCGCTCGGGCTACGGCAACGTGGTGGAAGTGGACCACGGCAACGGCTACGTCACCCGCTACGCCCACAACACCCGCAACACGGTGCGCGTCGGCGACCTGGTCCGCTCGGGCCAGGAGGTGGCCAAGGCCGGCTCCACCGGCCGCTCCACCGGCACCCACGTGCACTTCGAGGTGTGGGAGAACGGACGGGTGCTCAACCCGCGCCAGTTCCTGGCCGACGCCGGCCGCGCCAGCTGACGGCGGGCCCGGCCCCGGGCGGCAAGGGGGATCCCTTGAAGCGCGCTGCGGTGATCCCCACGCTACAATCATGAGTTGCCGTGAAAAGGGCGCCCGGCGCCCTTTTTCCTTTTCAGGCCAGGGCGCTGCCCGGCCTCCCAACGGATCCCGGACCACACATGCTCAATCGCCTGCTCACCAGCGTCTTCGGCAGCCGCAACGAACGCCTCCTGAAACAGTTCGAGAAGATCGTCGACAAGGTCAACGGCCTGGAAGAGCAGATGAAGGCGCTGTCCGACGCCGAGCTCCAGGCCAAGACGCCCGAGTTCAAGGAACGCATCGCCAAGGGCGAATCCCTCGACAAGCTGCTGCCTGAAGCCTTCGCCGTGTGCCGCGAGGCCAGCGTGCGCGTGCTGGGCATGCGCCACTACGACGTGCAGCTGATCGGCGGCATGGTGCTGCACATGGGCAAGATCGCCGAGATGCGCACCGGCGAGGGCAAGACCCTGGTCGCCACCCTGCCCACCTACCTCAATGCGCTCGAGGGCAAGGGCGTGCACGTGGTCACCGTCAACGACTACCTGGCCCGGCGCGACTCGGCCTGGATGGGCCGGCTCTACAACTGGCTGGGCCTGAGCGTGGGCGTGGTGTACCCGGGCATGAACCACGCGGACAAGTCCGCCGCCTACCAGTCCGACATCACCTACGGCACCAACAACGAGTTCGGCTTCGACTACCTGCGCGACAACATGGCGCTGTCGAAGAACGACCGCTTCCAGCGCGGCCTGAACTACGCCATCGTCGACGAGGTGGACTCGATCCTCATCGACGAAGCCCGCACCCCGCTGATCATCTCCGGCCCGGCCGAGGAATCGCCGGAGCTGTACATCAAGGTCAACCGCATCATCCCCTCGCTGGTGCGCCAGCAGGAGGAGGACGGGGAGGGCGACTACTGGGTGGACGAGAAGCAGAAGCAGATCCACCTGTCCGAGGCCGGCCAGGAGAACGCCGAGCGCCTGCTGCGCGAGGCCGGCATCCTGGACGAGGACGAAGGCCTCTACGACCCGCAGAACATCCATGTCGTCCACCACCTCAACGCCGCGGTGCGCGCGCACGCCATCTACCAGCGCGACGTGGACTACATCGTCCGCGACGGCGAGGTGATCATCGTCGACGAGTTCACCGGCCGCACCCTCAAGGGCCGGCGCTGGTCGGACGGCCTGCACCAGGCGGTGGAGGCGAAGGAGGGCGTGCCGGTCCAGCGCGACAACCAGACCCTGGCCAGCGTCACCTTCCAGAACCTGTTCCGCATGTACAACAAGCTCTCGGGCATGACCGGCACCGCCGACACCGAGGCGTCCGAATTCCAGAGCATCTACGGGCTGGAAGTGGTGGTGATCCCCACCCACCGGCCGATGATCCGCCAGGACCATCCCGACGCGGTGTTCCTCAACCGCGCCGGCAAGTTCCGCGCCGTGATCCGCGACATCCAGGAGTGCAACGCCAAGCAGCAGCCGGTGCTGGTGGGCACCACCTCGATCGAGGTCAGCGAACTGCTCTCGGCCGAGCTGAAGAAGGCCGGCATCAAGCACGAGGTGCTCAACGCCAAGCAGCACGAGCGCGAGGCGCAGATCGTGGCCAACGCCGGCCGCCCGGGCGCGGTCACCATCGCCACCAACATGGCCGGCCGCGGCACCGACATCGTGCTGGGCGGCGCGCTGGAGGTGGAGCTGGCCGAGCTCGGCGAGGACGCCACCGAGGAGCAGAAGGCCAAGGTGCGCGCGGACTGGGAAAAGCGCCACCAGCTGGTGAAGGAGGCCGGCGGCCTGCACATCATCGGCACCGAGCGCCACGAGTCGCGCCGCATCGACAACCAGCTGCGCGGTCGCTCCGGGCGCCAGGGCGACCCGGGCTCCAGCCGCTTCTACCTGTCGCTGGAAGACAACCTGATGCGCATCTTCGCCGCCGACTGGGTGCAGAAGGTGATGGCGCGCATGGGCCTGAAGGAAGACGACATCATCGAAAGCAACATGGTGTCCAAGCAGATTGCCAACGCCCAGCGCAAGGTGGAGGCCCACAACTTCGACATCCGCAAGAACCTGCTGGACTTCGACGATGTCAACAACGACCAGCGCAAGGTCATCTACTCCCAGCGCGACGAGCTGCTGGAGGCCGACAGCGTGCAGGAGAACATCGCCGCGATCCGCTACGACGCCGTCGACGCGATCGTTTCGCGGCACGTGCCGCCCGAATCCATCGACGAGCAGTGGGATCTGCCGGGCCTGGAGGCCGCGCTGCTCGAGGAGTTCGGCCTCAAGCTCGACCTGCAGGGCATGGTGGAGCGCGAGAAGGAGCTCGACGCCGAGGGCATCAGCGAGCACGTGCACCAGCAGGTGGACCAGCTGTTCGCCGACAAGGAAGCCGCGGTTGGCGCCGAGAACATGCGCATGCTGGAAAAGCACATCATGCTCAACGTGCTCGACCAGAACTGGAAGGAGCACCTGGCGCGCATGGACTACCTGCGCCAGGGCATCCACCTGCGCGGCTACGCCCAGAAGCAGCCCAAGCAGGAGTACAAGCGCGAGGCCTTCGAGCTGTTCTCCGACATGCTGGAGAAGGTGAAGCTGGAAGTGGTGACGATGCTGGCCCGCGTGCGCATCCGCACCGAGGAAGAGATCGCGGCGATGGAGGCCGAGGAGAAGCGGCAGATCGAGGCGCGCCTGCGCCAGGCCGAGTTCCAGCACGCCGAGGCCGGCGGCTACGGCGCCGACGAGGAAGCCGCCACCCCCGACTACCAGCACGGCGCGCAGCCGGGCCAGCCCATGCCCCGGCCGCAGACCGTGGTGCGCGAAGGTGCCAAGGTCGGCCGCAACGATCCGTGCCCCTGCGGCAGCGGCAAGAAGTACAAGCACTGCCACGGGCAGATCACCTGACCACCGCGCACATGGCACCGCTCCTTTTGCAGGAGCGCGCCATGCGCGCGAAGCCGCACATGAGTCCCCCACGCCCCGTAGAAGTCGTCGCAGCTGCCATCACCGACGCCCGCGGCCGCGTGCTGCTGGCGCGGCGCACCGTCGGCCGCGACCTCGCCGGCCTGTGGGAATTTCCCGGCGGCAAGATCGAAGCTGGCGAGACCGCCGAAGCCGCGCTGGTGCGCGAACTGCGCGAAGAGCTCGGCATCCAGGTCCAGCCCGGCAGCCACATCATCACCGTGCCCCAGGCCTATCCGGCCAAGCGCCTGCGCCTGGACGTGCGGCGGGTGAGCGCCTGGAAGGGCGTGCCCAAGGGCCACGAGGGCCAGGCCCTGGCCTGGGTGCCGCCGCACAAGCTCGCCGACTACGCCATGCCGCCGGCGGACGTCCCGGTGGTCGCCGCGCTCACCCGGCCCGACCGCTACCTGGTGACCCCGGCGCCGGAAGATTCGGATGAGGGCCGCGCCGCATGGCTCTCCGCCATCCGGCGCGCGCTGCAGGCCGGCATCCAGCGCCTGCACCTGCGCCTGCCGCCCGCGTGCGACCGGCGTGAGGCAATGCTCCGGGAAGGGGTGGCGCTGGCCCACGCCGCGGGTGCCCAGGCTTTCATAGGAGGTGATATCGATCTCGCCCGCGCCCTCGGCGCTGGCGTCCACCTTCGCGCCCGCCAGCTGGCCGGCCTGCGCGAACGGCCGCTCCCGCCGGCGCTTCCGGTCGCCGCTTCCTGCCACGATGAGGCCGAGCTCGGGTACGCCCAGCGCCTGGGCTGCGACTTCGCCGTGCTCGGCCCCGTGCAGCGCACCCCCACGCATCCTGAAGCGGTGGGCCTGGGCTGGTCCCGCTTCGCCGCCATGCGGGAAACCGTTTCGCTGCCCATCTACGCCATCGGCGGCCTGGCACCGGCTGACATCCCCGTGGCACGCCGCCACGGCGCCCAGGGCATCGCCGCCATCCGGGCGCTGTGGCCCGCCTGAGTCGCCCCGCTAGAGCAGTGCCGCCAGTGCCCGGTAGCGCCTGTCCAGCGCGGCGACATGGGCATCAAGGGCTTCGATCGGGCCGTCATTGACGATCACGTCGTCGGCGATCGCCAGCCGCTCCTCGCGCGTGGCCTGGACCTCGATCATGCGCTCGGCCAAGGCCTGGTCGATCCCGTCGCGGGCCAGCAGGCGCTTGAGCTGGACCTCGCGTGGAACGTCCACCACCAGGATCCGCTGCAGCCAGGGATAGGCCTCACGCCCGCCGCCTTCGGCCAGCAGCGGGATCGCCGCCACCGTATACGCGCCGGGCGCCTTCTCGCAGGCTTCGCGCAGCGCCGCGCGCACCCGCGGGTGCACGATCGCCTCCAGCTTCAGCCGCTGCGCATCGTCGTTGAACACCCGACGCCGCATCGCCGCGCGGTCCAGGGACCCGTCGGCGGCCAGCACGTCCGGCCCGAACGCCTCCACCACTTCCGCCAGCCCCGGGCTTCCTACCGCCACCGCCTCGCGCGCAGCCACGTCGGCATCCGCCACCGTGACCCCCAGCGCCTCGAACCGCCCCGCTACCGCGCTCTTGCCGGAAGCCACGCCGCCCGTCAGCCCGATGATGTAGTCGCTCATGCGGCCTTTGTACCGGCTGCGCGCGGCACTGCAAGCCCGCGCGCGCGGATCACGCCAGCCCGGCGTAGCTCATGTAGGCGCCGATCAGCTCATCGCCCCACATGAACACGATCCACCCGGCGATCGCCAGGTAGGGCCCGAACGGGATGGGGGTGGCCCGGTCCCGACCCTTCATCGCCAACCAGATCGAGCCGATGATCGCGCCCGACAGCGCCGAGAGCAGGATGATCGGCAGGATCCCCGCCAGCCCGCACCAGGCGCCCAGCGCCGCCAGCAGCTTGAAATCCCCGTGACCCATGCCTTCCTTGCCGGTGAGCTGCTTGAACACCCACCACACCGACCACAGGCTCACGTAGCCCACCATCGCCCCCAGCAGGGCCGGCTTCACCGGCATGTAGAGGTTGTCCGACGCGGCGATCAACCCCAGCCACATCAGGGGCAGGGTGAGCTGGTCGGGCAGCAGCTGGGTGCGCAGGTCGATGCCCGACAGCGCGATCAGGAACCCGGTGAACACCATCGCCCCGAAGCCCTGCCAGCCGAACCCGAAGTTCCACACGCAGGCCACGAACAGCGCCGCCGTCAGCAGCTCCACCAGCGGGTACTGCGGCGAGATCGGCGCCTTGCAGCTGCGGCATTTGCCGCGCAGCGCCAGCCAGCTCAGCACCGGGATGTTCTCGTACCAGCTCAGCTGGTGCCCGCAGTGCGGGCAGTGCGAGCGCTCCACCACGATCCCAGGCGGAGGCGGCTCGTACAGCTCCGTCTCCTCCAGCACCTCGCGCGCATCGCGCTTCCACTCCCACTCCAGCCGCCGCGGCAGCCGCAGGATCACCACGTTGAGGAAACTGCCCACCAGCAGCCCCATGCCGGCCACCAGCGGGTAGCCAAGCGCGGGGTTGGTATCCAGGTACGCCATCGAAATTCCGCTGTCGAAAGAAAGGAAGCCTGCGCGGCCCCGGGCGCATCACGTGCATGCACGTTCCCCGATGCGCCCGGCCGGAGGCCGATGGCGCATGGTAGCGGTTCCCAACCCGGCTGACACGGCAGCCCGTCCCGGATCGGGAGGCGCCGGCATGCGACGGTTATCCGGGCCGGCGCTCGTCGGCAGGAACCCTGCCCAGCGCCATGCGGGCGATATAACCCGAACGGGTCTCTCCGGCTGCCTTGGCCCGTTCGTCCAGGCGGTGCAGCACCCGCCGGGGGAGGGTGATGTTCACGCGTTCAACCTTGTCGTCCAGGGCGGCGGGGTCAACCGTGACGAGCCCGAATGTCCAGCCGGAGAACTCAGGTTTCCCGGCCAACTGCTGCACGGTCGACGCAGGCGGAATCTCCTGCCCTTGGTCCAGCGCGGACTCGATCCAGGCATCGATCGCCTGCTCGGCGTTTGCCATTGCCTCGTCGATCGTGTCGCCGGCAGAGAAGCAGCCGGGCAGGTCCGGGACCACCACGCCGTAGGCGGTGCCTTCGTTCCCCGGTTCAATTGCAATGGGATAGCGCATCAGACCTCCTGCTTGATCCCGGCGGCCTTGCGGATGGCCGCCACGATTCCCTTGCCGAGGTCTTTCTTCGGATGGGGAATCACGATTGGCCGCATTCCGTCCTTGCGGAACACGTGGTGGGAGCCTTTCACGCGGTCCAGCTTCCAACCGGCGCTCTCGACTTCCCTGATCAAGCCCGCGCTCTTCATTGGTGTGTATCATACACACTTCGCCACCAGGATCCAGACCGCGCGCGTCGGCCACGTAGGGCCGACCTACGGCCAGCGAACCCGCGATATCGGGATCCCCACACCCGTGGCAGGTCGGGGCTACGCCCCAGACGCCCCGCGCCATCCCCGGTTGCGGGGATGGCGCGGGAAGGCGCCTCAGTCGGCCCAGACCCCGTTGGCCGGGGTCCAGTAGAGCGTGGTCTGTTCGAACCGCTGCTTGCGCCCGTTGCTGCCGTGGGCTTCCTCGTCGCCCAGCGGATAGCCGAGGGCCTCCTCGCGGCCGTTGTCCTCGAAGTGGGCGAGGATCGCGCCGTGGATGGCGTGCGCGCCGGTGGCCGGGGTCCACAGGAACAGCCCGTCCTCGAAATACTGGAACTTGCCGCGCTGCCCGGTGGCCGGTGACACCCCGGCATCGAGCTCATCGATCAGCGGGTAGCCCCAGCGGCCTTCGGAGCCGGTGGCGCGGAAGTGCTCCAGGATCTGTCCCCACACGGGGAAGGCGCCGGTATCGGCGTGCCACAGGATCATGCCGCCCGCGAACTGCTGCCAGCGCCCGCCATTGGCCGCGTCGGCTTCCTCGTTGGTTGGCACGCCCAGGTCGCTGCGCACCCCGCCCATGGCGTAGTACTTGCGGCCGATCTCGCCGTAGGGCAGCACCTCGCAGCGCGGGATGTCGTAGCCGTCGTTGTCGCGCGCCTCGTCGTTGCCCCAGCGGCTGAGGTAATACGCCGACACCCACTGGTTGGCCGGCCCCACGTCCAGGTCGGTCTTCAGCCACCAGTGGTTGAACTCGGCGCCGCTCCCCTGCCGCCGGCCCCAGGTCTTGCAGTACACGTAGTGCGTGCCCTGGTGGAGCGTGCCGCTCTGGCTGCCGCCGGTGGGCGAGGGGTAGCCTGGCGCCGCGGCCCAGGTATCCACCCAGTAGGTGGGCGTGGCGGCCGGCGGCGGCGCACCGTCGTTGATCATGGTGTAGAAGCTGGCCCAGGGGAAATACTTGCCCGGGTCGTAGCGGTTCTGGTTGTAGGTGAGCATGCCGTGCGCCTTGATGCGCACGCTGTCGGGCACTACGTGCCAGTAGTCGTAGCCCGGCCCCTTCCACGCCGAGGCGCAGTCCACCGGCCGCCGCGCGCAGATGCTGCGCACCAGCCGCGCCGAGGCGTTGAGCATCGCCTGCGACCAGTTGTTCGGGTCCGAGGCGTAGCCGTCATGCTCGATGCCAATGGTGTAGTAGTTGTGCGCGTACGCGTGCCAGGCCTGCTGGTACTCGCGCACCATCTGGGTGATCTGCCCGTCGGACTTTCGGATCACGTAGTGCGCCGACGTGTTGGGCGGGGCGGGGTTCTTGAACCAGGAGATGGTGCCGGCGTAGCTGCCCTCCACCGTGTGCATAATCACCCCGGTCATCGAATTGCCGGCGGTGCTGTAGTTGGCCGTGTGCGCCGGGTTCCAGATCGCCTCGCCGAAATCCACCGCTGCGATGCCGGCTTCCGGAGTGGCAGCCAGCCCTTGGGTGGCCGTTTCCCCAGGGGCAGGCAGCGGTTCCACCTGCTCGTCCGTCGGGCGCACCGAGTCCGCCTCGTGGTCCATCCGCAGTGCCGGTGCCGTGAGCAGGCGCAGGCTGTCGGCCGGAAAGGCCAGCTCCATCTGGATCGGCTGGCGGCTGATCTTCACGCCATGTCCGTCCACTCCCTTCGCCAGCGTCTGGAGCACTTCATAGGCAAAGCTCTGGCGGGCGTAGCCCTGGATGCTGCTGTCGCCGGGGCCGTACCCGGCGTAGCGGGCGAGGGCGCCGGATGTGGATTCCAGGCCGTCGCGGGCGGTGGCCAGGCGGTCTTGCGGCCCGGCCGGCTGGCGGATTTCCCGATCCAGCAGGGCCGCCGCGGCCAGGATGTTCGTTTCCGGGTCCGTCATCACCAGGCGCTCGCTCACGCCAAGCAGTTCCGCCCCCTCGTGCACCTGGTTGGCAAAGCCCTCGCCGCGATACAGGCCCATCACCCCGTAGGCCGGTGGCATGTGCCGGTGGCCCGGCTCTTCCCCGGGATCAGGGGCCACGTGCCGCCACCCGGTCTGGGCATAGGCGATTGCCTCCAGCAGGCCGCGGGGGATGTCCGGATAGCGCTCATAGGCGCGCTGGAAATAGCGCGGGTAGGGCGCGCGCTCCCGCGCGAGATCTTGCAGTGCCGCGGCGCGATCGCGTTCGAGCGCCTCGATTGCCGCGGATGTCTCGCCCGCGGCCACGCCGCCGCACATGCCCAATGCCACCGCCCCGGCCGCCAGGGCCGTCAGGATCCGTCTGCTCATGGTGCCTCCCAGGATCTGCGGATCCCCCCTGGTGCGGCCAGCATGCGCGGCTGCCCTGACGGTGGCTACTGGGGACGACCCTTGGCAAGCAGTACGCCCCGGAAGGCCGGGGCGTCCGGGATCCAAACTGTGAGGTGCGTTCTTAGACCACGGCGGCCAGCTTGAAGATCGGCAGGTACATGCCCACCACCATGCCGCCAACCACAATGCCGATGAAGATCATGATCAACGGCTCAATCAGGCTGCTCAACGCGTCCACCGCGTTGTTCACCTCTTCCTCGTAGAAGTCGGCGACCTTGAACAACATGGTGTCTAGTGCGCCTGCCTCCTCGCCGATCGAGGTCATCTGGATGACCATGTGTGGGAATAGGTTGACTTGCTTCATCGCCATGTTCATTTCGTAACCGACTGCCACGTCATCCCGAATACGGAGGGTAGCTTTCTCGTACACCGTGTTTCCGGTCGCGCCGGCCACGGACTCCAGCGCTTCGACGAGCGGCACGCCCGCTTTAAAAGTGGTTGCCAAGGTGCGCGAGAAGCGTGCGATCGCAGCGTTGTGCATGATCTGGCCGATGATTGGAATCTTGAGCACCATTCGGTCGATCGAGTGCTGGAGCGAAGGCGAGCGTTTGTAGGCCATGATAAAGCCGACGATCCCTGCAATGGTTATTCCCAGGATCAACCACCACCAGCTCACCATAAAATCGCTAGCCGCGATAATCATTTGGGTGAAGGCCGGAAGGTCTGCCCCGAAGTTTTGGAACACGGCCTCGAATTGCGGGATCACGAAGATCAACAAGATCGCGCTCACAAGGAGGGCCACCACGATCACCATGGCGGGGTAGAACAGCGCCTTTTTGATCTTGCCCTTCAGGGTCTCAATGTTTTCCTTGTAGGTGGCGATGCTATCTAGCACCGTCTCAAGCACCCCCGCAGCCTCGCCCACCTTCACCAAATTGCGCGTGAGCTCGTCGAACTGCACCGGGTACCTCGCCAGCGCCTCGTTGAAAGGGCTGCCGCTCTCGATGTCGACGCGGATGGCATTTACCATCTCCGCCATCTTCGGGTTCTTGTGGCCGTTGCCGATGATCTCTAACGCCTGGACGATAGGCACGCCGGACTTAATCATGGTAGCGATCTGGCGACTGAAGACCGCGATTTCCTTGGGCGTGATCGTCTTGCCCGCACCGCCGAACAGCGGCTTGGGCTTGGCTTTGACCACAGTGGGCCGGATGCCTTGCTTGCGTAGCTCGGCCCGGAGCAAGTTGGCGCTCTTCGCCTGCTCCTCGCCCTTCATCTTGGTACCGCGCTTGTCGGTGCCTTCCCAGACAAACGTGTCCAGTGTCACGCCTTGGCGCTGGGGCGCAGGTTTGCGGCTCTTTGTAGCGGTCCGGGCGGCAGATCGGGTCACGGCCATAATTCAACTCCCCTGGGTCCGGCCTCCCCAGCCGGCTCACTCCCGCATGGTAGCCGGTCGCGGGCCGTTATGTAGTGAATGCATGTGACGCCCCGCAGGGTTTGACAACCCCACCCCCTGTAGGAGCGCGTCTAACGCGCGAAGCCGCCTGAACCGCGGCCTCAATCCGTAGTCACACGGTCTATCTCCGCCAAACTCGTCACCCCGTTCTTCACCTTCACCAACGCCGACTGCCGGAGGTCCCGCACGCCGGCCTTCTGCGCGGCCTCGGCAATGTCCAGCGCGCTCCCGCCCTTGAGCACGATCTCCTGGATCTCCTCGCTCATCGGCATCACCTGGTAGATGCCGGTCCGGCCCTTGTAGCCGCCAGTGCACTCGTCGCAGCCCGCGGCATCAAACAGTTTCAGTCCAGCGTGGATTTCGTCACTGGAGAAGCCCTCGGCAAGCAGCGCTGCCTCCGGTAGCTCCAGCGGCTTCTTGCAGCGCTCGCACAGCCGCCGCGCCAAGCGCTGGGCGATTACCAAGGTCACCGAGCTGGTGATGTTGTACGGCGCCACCCCCATGTTCATCAGGCGGGAAATGGTCTGTGGGGCATCGTTGGTATGCAAGGTGCTGAGCACCATGTGGCCCGTCTGCGCCGCCTTGATGGCGATTTCGGCGGTTTCCAGGTCCCGGATCTCGCCCACCATCACTACATCCGGGTCCTGGCGCAGGAAGCTGCGCAGGGCGGCGGCGAAGGTCATGCCGCGCTTCACGTTCATCTGCACTTGGTTGATTCCCGGCACCCGGATCTCCACGGGGTCCTCGACAGTGGAGATGTTCCGCATCTCGTCGTTGAGGATGTTCAGAGCCGTATACAGGCTCACAGTCTTGCCCGAGCCGGTGGGACCGGTGACCAGCACCATCCCATAAGGCTTTTGGATGGCTTCTAGGAAGAGTTCTTTTTGGTCTTCCTCGTAGCCGAGCTTATCGATCCCCAGCTTGGCTGCGCTGCCGTCCAGGATTCGCAGTACCACCTTCTCGCCGAACAAGGTGGGCAGGGTGCTCACGCGGAAGTCGATCTGGCGGGTTTTGCTCAGGTTGAGTTTGATCCGCCCGTCCTGCGGCACGCGTTTCTCGGCGATGTCGAGCTGGGCCATGACCTTGAGTCGCGCAGTGAGGCGGGTATTGAGTTTCACCGGCATCTTGGCGACCTGCTTGAGGATCCCGTCGATGCGCAGCCGCACCCGGTAGTCGTTCTCATATGGCTCGAAGTGGATGTCCGAGGCGCCTTTCTTGATCGCGTCAACCAGCACCTTGTTGACGAACTTGACGATCGGTGTGTCGTCGCCCTTGGCGTCGTTTCCGGAGTCTGCCGTCTCATCGTTGCCAACTTCCAGGCCTTCCAACCCTTCGGCGTCCTCCAGCGCGTCCCCAAAGCTGTCGCTTGCGTCCAGCCACAGTTCCAAGGTGCGCTTGAGGATGTCCTCGTCCACCAGGATCGGTTCAACCGTGAGGTTGGCGTTAAATTTCACCTCGTCCATCGCGTGGCTGTTGGTCGGGTCCGCCGTGCCCACGAACAGCTTGCCACCGCGCTTGAACAGCGGCAGCAGGGTGTGCTTGCGCACAAGGTCCTCGCTGACCAACTTGATGGCGTTGCTCTCGGCGTCCATCACGGACGGGTCGAAGACGGGCATCCCGAATTCGACGGAATTAGCCGCGGCCAGTTGAGCAGACGTCACCAGCTTTTTTTCTCGTAGCCACGCGACCACCGGTTTGCGTTCGGCGGTAGCTTTGTCCAGCGCTTCGCGTGCGCTTACTTCATCCAAGGCGCCGTCAAGCACTAAGCGCCGGGCGATTCCTGTTATTCCTACCAGGTTAGTAGTAACGGCGGCGTTCATTAGTTATTCCTAGAGGAGTAGCCGATTGGTTGCCAGACTCCTAACCTGGGCGGGCGCACTATCCGCACCTAGGCTGGCAATTCTCTGATGCTAACTTGCCCCTGTTTCGGGTCCAAGAGGTAGCCAATCCGCGAAGTGAGCGAAGTTGGTGTTCCTTGTTCCTGGGACACCTAGCCTCCCCCTTTCGCACAAGGCTACTGGGCAGCGATCTTGATGCCCAAAAAAAGACCCGGCCAAAGCCGGGTCTTTTTCGTGTAGTCGCCTATCGCAATTAACGGCAAGCCTGCGGAAGCCACTTGGACTCAATGGTGGTACCAGTGGCGCCGCACTCCCACGTAGCGCCGCCATCGGTGGTCGCAAAGTTCAGAATCTGAGTGTCGGCGCGACCGTCCGTCATCGTGGCAGTGATGACACCAGCAGGATAGGTACCATCAATTTCGGAGCTGATCGTGGCGTATTCGCCAACCAACGTCGCGGGGATCTGCGTGGCCGTGGCGGTCGCCGTCGGGCCGACCAGCTCAGGCCAATCAGCCTCGTTGGCGCCGTACTCTGCCAAGGGGGCCTTAAGACCGCCCGCGAGGCTAACTGCCTCAGACACTTGCGCCCGCGTTACATAGTCGTTGTATGCCGGAATAGCAATGGCCGCCAAGATGGCAATGATCGCCACAACGATCATCAGTTCGATCAGGGTGAAGCCCTTCTGCATCTTTTTCATTTCAAAATCCCCTAGGAGTGATTGGAACTCACGTGCCGCGAGGCCCGGAGGATCCGGGTCCGTTGGCCGCCGTGCGACGCCGCACGTGCCAGATCATATACGCAGGACCCGTGCCAACTGGGGGTTTGTGGCCGCCGTCATTTGCGAGTTATGGGCGGGATCACAGATGTTGGCGCCAGTGCCGGTCGGCACCTGACGGGGCGCGTCACTTGTTGGCCAAAAGTGACAATATTTTGATCTGGGGTTTGCCCTAGGTGGGCAGAACTGTGATCGGCTTCCGGGGTGGCGGATTTTTGATCATCCGTCCCACGGTTTCAGCTTCGGCGCCACCATCTCGTTCTCCAGGGCCACGTACGCGGGGACCCCGTCCCGACCATACGGCGGGTACGCCTCTCCCCGGATCAGCGGCTCCAGGTACCTGCGCCCGGCGGCGGTGATCCCGAAGCCGTCGCTGCGGATGAACCGCGCCGGCACGGTCTTCTCCCGGTTGGCGATGCGGCTGAGTGGCGCCGGCTCGATCTTCCAGCGATACGGGCTGTCAGAGGTGCGCCTGATGATCGGCATGGTGGCGTTGTGCCCCTGCATAGCGAGCTGCACGGCGGCCTTGCCCACGGCCATGGCCTGGTCCAGGTCGGTCTTGGATGCGATGTGGCGGGCGGAGCGCTGCAGGTAGTCGGGCACGGCCCAGTGCACCTTGTGGCCCAGGGCGTCCTTCACCCGGCCCGCCAAATGCGAGGCCACGCCGCCCAGCTGGGTGTGGCCGAATGAGTCCTTGCCGGCGCCGGCGTCGGCCACAAAGCTGCCGTCGGCGGTGCGGATGCCCTCGCTGGCGGCTACCACGCACCAGCCCACGCGCGCGACCACCTTGTCCACGGCCGCCAGGAACTCCGCTTCGTCGAACGGCCGTTCTGGGAAGAGGATGAGGTGCGGGGCTTCGTCCCGGCCGTTGCCGGCCAGGCCCGCGGACGCGGCCAGCCAGCCGGCGTGGCGGCCCATGGTTTCGTAGATGAACACGCGGGTGGAGGTATCGGCCATCGCGGCCACGTCCAGCGCGGCCTCGCGCACGGACACGGCGGTGTACTTGGCCGCCGAGCCGAAGCCGGGGCAGCAGTCGGTGAGCGCGAGGTCGTTGTCGACCGTCTTGGGCACGCCGATGCAGGTGAGGGGGTAGTCGAATTCTTCCGCCAGCTTCGACATCTTGAGGGCGGTGTCGGCCGAGTCGTTGCCGCCGTTGTAGAGGAACCAGCGCACGTCGTGCGCCTGCAGAACCTCAAGCAGCCGCTCATAGCGCGCGCGGTCGTCTTCCAGGGTGCCGAGCTTGTAGCGGCAGGAGCCGAAGGCGCCGCCGGGGGTGTGGGCCAGGCCGCGGATCGCTGAAATCGGCTCGCGGCTGGTGTCGATCAGCTCCTCGCGCAGCACGCCCAGGATACCGTTCTTTCCGGCCAGTACCTTGACCTTGCGCGCGCGCGCTTCCTGTATGACGGCCGATGCGGTGGCGTTGATGACGGCGGTGACGCCGCCGGACTGGGCATAGAGAAGTGTTCCGGAAGCCATGTGCTCTGCTTGCCTGCGACGAAGGGGGAGGGGGAACCGCGGATTCGATGCGTTATTCTGGCGCCAGCGGGCGCCCGGCAGGCAGTGTATCGCCGCCGGTGTGGCGGCCCGATCAGCATTCAAAAGACAGCTCAGGGAGCAAGGCGATGCGACTGGTATTACTCGGGGCCCCGGGGTCGGGCAAGGGAACGCAGGCCGCGCGCCTGAAGGAGCGGCTGGGGGTTCCGCACATTTCCACCGGCGACCTGCTGCGGGCGGAAGTGGCGGCGGGCTCGCCGCTTGGCCAGCAGGCGAAGGCAGTGATGGAGCGGGGCGACCTGGTCTCCGACGAGATCCTGCTGGGAATGCTGGAGGAGCGGCTGGCGCGCGATGACGTGCGCACGGGCTTCATCCTCGACGGCTACCCGCGGAACCTCGCGCAGGCCAGGGCACTGGGCGAACTGCTTGAGCGCCTGGCCCAGCCGTTCGACGCGGCGGTGCAGCTGGAGGTGGACAACGAGCTGCTGATCGAGCGCCTGGCCGGCCGCGCCCAGCAGGAAGGCCGCGCCGACGACAACTCCGAAACCGTGCGCAAGCGCCTGGCGGTGTACGACGAGCAGACCGCCCCGGTGATCGATTTCTACCGCGAGCAGGGCCAGCTCACCACCGTGGATGGCGTTGGCACGCTGGACGAGGTGTTCGAGCGCATCCTGTCGGCGATCGGCGCGGACCAGACGGCTGCCTGAATTGAAGATCCACATCCTCGGCATCGCCGGCACCTTCATGGGCGGGGTGGCGGCACTGGCGCGCGAGTCCGGCGTCACCGTCGAAGGCAGCGACCAGGCGGTGTACCCGCCGATGTCCACCCAGCTGGAGCGGCTGGGCATCGAACTGCGCCAGGGCTATGACCCGAAGCACATCTCCGACAACGTCGACGAGGTGATCGTCGGCAACGCGCTCTCGCGCGGCAATCCGGCGGTGGAGGCGCTGCTGGATTCCGGCCGCAGCTATACCTCGGGCGCGCAGTGGCTGGCCGAGAACGTGCTGCCCGGGCGCACCACCATCGCGGTGGCCGGCACCCACGGCAAGACCACGACCAGCACCATCCTGGCCTGGCTGCTGCAGGCGGGCGGCCGCGAGGCGGGGTTCCTGATTGGCGGGGTGCCGGAGGGGTTCGGGGTGTCGGCGCGGCGCGGCAGCGATCCGCTGTTCGTGGTGGAGGCCGACGAGTACGACACCGCGTTCTTCGACAAGCGCAGCAAGTTCGTCCATTACCGGCCGAAGGTGGCGATCCTCAACAACCTGGAGTTCGATCACGCCGACATCTTCGAGAACCTGGCGGCGATCGAGCGCCAGTTCCACCATCTGGTGCGCACGATCCCGGGCAGCGGCCGGCTGCTGGTGAACGGCGAGGACGCAAACCTGGCGCGGGTGCTGGAGATGGGGTGCTGGACGCCGGTGGAGCGCTTTGGCATCGACGGCAAGTTCGACTGGAATGCCCGGCTGGTGGAGGCGGACGGCAGCGTGTTCGAGGTGCTGCACGACGGCCGGCCGGTGGGCACGGTGCGCTGGCCGCTGCTGGGGCGGCACAACGTGATGAACGCGCTCGGGGCGCTGGCGGCCTGCCACGCGGTGGGTGTAGATGTGGCGGCGGTGATCCCAGCCCTGGAAGATTTTGGCAGCGTGAAGCGCCGGATGGAGCTGCTGGGCGAGGTGGACGGCATCCGGGTGTATGACGACTTCGCACACCATCCGACGGCGATTGCCACCACGTTGGATGGCCTGCGGGCCAGCGCGGGCGATGCCCGGATCGTGGTGGCGATGGAGCCGCGCAGCAATTCCATGCGCCTGGGCGCACATGCCGACGCGCTGGCGCCGGCGTTCGACAAGGCCGACGCGGTGGTGTTCCTGCACCGGCCGGGGCTGGAGTGGGATTCGCACAAGGTGGTCTCTGCGGTGCGCGGCGACGCGGTGGCGGTGCCGGATGCCGATGCGCTGGTGGCGGCGGTGCTGGAGCGCGTCGGGGCGGGCGACCGGGTGGTGTTCATGTCCAACGGCGGCTTCGACGACGCGCCGCGGCGGTTCCTGGCGGCGCTGCGGGCGCGCTCCGGGGCGTGAGCCGGGTCACGGCGATGGACGGGGGCCCGGCCACCATGCTTCCGCTCTTTCCCCTGGGCTCGGTGCTGGTGCCCGGCGCGTCGCTGGGGCTGCGGGTGTTCGAGCCGCGCTACCTGGATCTGGTGCGCGAGTGCGGGCGTACCGGCGGCACGTTCGGCGTGTGCCTGATCCTCGAGGGTGATGAGGTTGGTGCGCCGGCCACGCCGGCGGCCTGGGGCACCGAGGCGGTGATCGTGGATTTCGACCGCGGTGCAGACGGCCTGCTGGCCCTGCAGGTCCGCGGCGCCCGACGCTTCCGGGTGCAGCAGGTGCGCGTGCGCGACAACGGCCTGTTGGTGGCCGGGGTGGAGTGGCAGGCGCGCGATCCGGAGGTTCCGCCGCGGCCCGAGCACGCGCTGCTGCGCGACGTGCTGGCCGGGATCCTCGAACAGGCGGGATCGGATCCCTACGCGGTGCCCAAGGAGAAGATGGAGGACGCCGCCTGGATCGGCTGGCGCCTGGCCGAGCTGCTGCCGCTCGAGCCCAACCAGCGGCTGGGCCTGCTGCAGGAATCCGACCCGCACGCCCGCCTGCAGAAGATCCTGGATTTCATTTCGTAAGCCGGCCAGGCGCGCGTCAACGTGGGCCGGCGTTCGCCATCGGCACCGTGCGGAGGCGCATGACGGGGAGGCCGGACCGGGGGTGGGGCTCGATGCGGGCGTCGAGGCCTTCCACGGCTTCGCGCAGGTCGTCCCATGCGGCATGGCCGTCGGGGCGGGGCTGCCACAGGCCGAACAGGTCGAAATGGCGGGTGAACTGGAGGGTCTGCACCGAGCCGACCCACAGCGGCGTGCCATCGGCCAGCGCCACCGGGGCCCGCCACAGGCGCAGGACCTGGGCGTGTTCCGGCGTCACCTGCCGGCGCAGCAGCAGCGTTTCCGCCTCGGTATCCAGCGTGGCCGGCAGCACCGGCTGCGCCTGAGGCTCCAGGCTGTCATCCAGCAGGCCCAGGGTGGCCTCCCAGTCCGCCTGCGGCTGCGGTTCCCAGCCAAATCCTGCCAGGTGCGCCTGCAGCGGTTCCAGCGGCCCGGCCACCTGCACGTCCAGGGGCCAGCGCAGGGCGTGGTCGCGCTCATTGCGGCGCGGGGGCAGGGTACTCCAGCCGTCGTCCCACCAGTCGGCGGCGGCGATCGTCGCCGTCGGCGGGGGAGGGGTGAGCGCCGCCAGCATCGGGTCCACCGCCTTGGGCGCATGCCACAGGGCCGCCACCGCGAATGTGCCGTAGAAGATCGCCGCCAGCGGCCGCATCCAGAAGGAGCGGTTGACGTGGCTGCGGTAGGCCAGGCCCAGCACCAGCAGCCACACGATCCCCAGCAGCATCCCGCCGATCACATCCGTGAGCCAGTGCGCGCCCAGATAGATGCGCGCAAATCCCATCGCCCCCACCACGATGCCCGACACCAGGTAGGGCCACACCCGCGAACGCCCCGGCAGCTCGCGCGCGATCAGGATCGCGAAGAAGCCGAAGGTGATGGTGGTCATGGTCACCGTCATGGACGGGAAGCCGAACCCGCCGTGGGCCGTGGGCGGCGGCGGCATGCTGATCACCGCCTCCAGGAGCGCGGTGAGCACCACGCCAAAGCCCATCGCCGCCAGCCAGTGCATCATCGCCATCCAGCGCCGGCGCCATGCCAGCCAGATCATCGCCAGCCCGGCCGCGGGCACCAGCACCTCCGCATCGCCGATCGAGGCCAGCCCGGCCATGAGCCGGTCGGCCAGCGGGTTGCGCAGGGTGGTCATCAGCTCCCAGGTGCGCAGGTCCACCAGCAGCGCCTCGCCGCGCATCACCACCGTGGTCAGCAGGGCGAACCAGGCCCAGCCGATGCCGATCAGCAGCACCGCCAGGATGGCCAGCGAGGGGGATTCCGGCCGCTTGGGGTCGATCAGCGCCGCAGCATACCGGCCCAATCGCGGCCGGGCCCGGGTCCAGCGGAGGGCGCGGGCCAGCAGGTCTTCCGCGCGAGCGTCGAACCAGCGGTAGATGTAGAGCACGCAGGCCCACACCAGGGCCAGCACCGCCAGCAGCGCCAGCAGCACCAGCGCCAGCCGGTCGGCCACCGCGGCCACCGCCTCATACGAGGCGCCGAAGATCCACCCCGGCGCCAGGAACAGCGCCGCCCACGCCGCGGCGGCCACCGCGCTGACCGGCAGGTAGCGGCGCAGCCGCATCCGCAGCATGCCGGCGATCGCGGGTACGAACGGCCGCACCGCGCCCACGAACCGCGCCACCAGGATGCTCTTGACGTCGTGGCGGCGGAACAGGTTCTCGCCGCGGTCGAACAGCTGCGGGTAGCGCCGGAAGGGCCACACGCTGCGCATTTCCGGGCCCCAGCGCCGGCCCACCCAGTAGCTGAAGGCATCGGCGCTGAAGGCGCCCGCCGCGGCGCAGGCGATCGCGTACGGGCCATCCACGTGGCCCAGCCCGATCAGCGCGCCGACCGCGAACAGCAGCGGCATCGCCGGCACCACGATGCCCACGATCACCAGCGAATCGAGGAACGCGATCAGGAAGATCACCACGCCCGCGGCCACCGGATGCGCACTGATCCAGGCCAGGGTGTTGTCGAACCAGGCGTTGGTCATCGCGCAATTATGGCAGCACCTACAATGGCGGAATGACCCAGGACGCAGCGGTGGAAATCAAGGCGCTCAAGGCCGACAGCTTTGGCCGCATCTCGCTGATGCGCGGCGCCGATGGCAGCGTGTTCGTGCGCCGCGACCTGCGCCACGTGCCGCTGTGGCTGCGCCTGCCGGCATGGTGGCTGGCCCGGCGCGAGGCGCGCGGGCTGGAGCAGGTGCGCGGCATGGCCGATGTGCCGCAGCTGCTGGCCTGGGACGGCCGCCGCCTGGACCGCAGCTACATGGAGGGCGCGGCGATGTACCAGCGCCCGCCGCGCGGCGACCTGCCCTACTTCCGCGCCGCCCGCCGCAAGCTGCAGGAGCTGCACCGGCGCGGCGTGGCCCACAACGACCTGGCCAAGGAGGCCAACTGGCTGGTGCTCGAGGACGGCCGCCCGGGCATCATCGATTTCCAGCTGGCGGTGGTGGGCAACCCGCGCTCGCGATGGATGCGCCTGCTGGCCCGCGAGGACCTGCGCCACCTGCTCAAGCACAAGCGCATGTACTGCCGCGAACACCTCACCCCGGTGGAAAGGCGCGTGCTCAAGCGGCACTCGTGGGTGCGCGACCTGTGGTTCCGCACCGGCAAACCGGTGTACCGCTTCGTCACCCGGCGGATCCTGAAATGGGAAGACAACGAAGGCCAGGGGCCCAAGCCCTGATGGCCATAGAGCGCCCCGCGCGCACGAGGAGAACCCGATGACAACGCTTGCAGGCAAGACCCTCTTCATCACCGGCGCATCGCGCGGCATCGGCCGCGCCATCGCCCTGCGCGCCGCGCGCGACGGGGCCAACATCGCCATCGTCGCCAAATCCGGCGTGCCCAACCCAAAGCTGCCGGGGACCATCCATACCGTGGCCGAGGAGGTGGAGCAGGCCGGCGGCCGCGCGCTGCCGATCCAGTGCGACATCCGCGAGGAGCAGCAGGTGCTCGATGCCGTCGCGGCCACCGTCGCCGAATTCGGCGGCCTGGACATCCTCATCAACAATGCCAGCGCCATCTGGCTGCGCGGCACGCTCGACACCCCGATGAAGCGCTACGACCTGATGCAGCAGGTCAACGCGCGCGGCACCTTCCTGTGCGCCCAGGCCTGCCTGCCGCACCTGCTCAAGGCCGACAACCCGCACATCCTCACCCTGGCCCCCCCACCGTCGCTGGACCCCAAGTGGTGGGGCCCGCACACCGGCTACACCCTGGCCAAGATGGGCATGAGCTTTGTCACCATCGGCCTGGCGGCGGAATTCGGCCCGCAGGGCGTGGCCGCCAACGCCCTCTGGCCCCGCACCGTTATCGCCACCGACGCCATCCGCATGATCCCCGGCGTCGACCCGGCACAGTGCCGCAAGCCCGAGATCCTCGCCGACGCTGCCCACGCCATCCTGGTGCGCGATGCCAAGGGCTTCAGCGGCCAGTTCCTGATTGATGACGAAGTGCTGGCGGAGGCCGGCGTGAGCGACCTGTCAGGTTACGCGGTCGATCCCTCCAAGCCGCTCCTGCCGGACCTGTTCCTCGATCCCTGACCGGCAAGCGTGCGGCAACCCCACCGCGCAGTATGAGGGGCCGGTGGGCGCCACTTTCCGGGACTGTCCGCGACATGGTCGTCGCGGACAAACCCCCATGGATGGGTTCACGGCGTGTCCCGGAAAGGGGCGCCCCGCCGGCCCGCCCACGCAGCCTCAAGTCGAGACGTCACCTATGCCGCGGCGACAACGCGGAAGGCTTCACGGGCGGCTTCGATGGTGGCGTTGATGACGGCCTCATCGTGCGCCGATGAGATGAACCCGGCCTCGTACGCCGAAGGCGCCAGGAACACCCCGCGCTCCAGCATCGCGTGGAAGAACCGGTTGAACGCATCCATGTCGCAGGCCGTCGCGCCCGCAAAGGTGTCGACCTTCTGCTCGGTGAAGAACAGCCCGAACATCGCCCCCACGCGATTGGTGGTCACCGGCACGCCGGCATCGCGCGCCGCCGCCTCCAACCCGTCGCACAGCCTGTTCGCAGTCGCCTCGAGGCGGTCATGGAAGCCCGGCTCCTGCACCAGCTCCAGCATCGCCAGCCCTGCCGCCATCGCCACCGGGTTCCCGCTGAGCGTGCCGGCTTGGTAGATCGGTCCTGCCGGCGCAATCTGCTCCATCAGATCACGCCTCCCGCCGTAGGCACCCACCGGCATCCCGCCGCCGATGATCTTCCCGAACGTGGTCAGGTCCGGCGTCACCCCATAGCGTGCCTGCGCCCCGCCCAGGGCCACCCGGAAGCCGGTCATCACCTCGTCGAAGATCAGCAGCGCCCCGTGCTTCGTGCACAGATCGCGCAGGTGCTGCAGGTAGCCCTCGCGCGGCGGCAGGCAGTTGGCGTTGCCCACCACCGGCTCGATGATCACCGCCGCCACTTCGCTGCCGACCTCGTCGAACAGCTTCGTCGCCCCCTCGAAATCGTTGTAGCTGATGGTCGAAGTGAGCTCGCTCAGCCCTTCCGGCACGCCCGGCGAGGTGGGCACACCCAGCGTCAGCATCCCGCTGCCGGCCTTCACCAGGAACGAATCGCCGTGGCCGTGGTAGCAGCCCTCGAACTTGACGATGCGCTGGCGCCCGGTGGCGCCGCGCGCCAGCCGGATCGCCGACAGGGTAGCCTCGGTGCCCGAGTTCACCATCCGCACCACCTCGCACGAAGGCACCAGGCGGTTGATGGTCTCGGCCATGGTCACTTCCGACGGCGTGGGCGCGCCGAACGACAGGCCGTTGCCGATTGCTTCCTGCACCGCCTCGCGCACCTTCGGGTGGTTGTGGCCCACGATCATCGGGCCCCAGGAGCCGACGTAGTCGATGTACCTGTTGCCATCCACGTCATGCAGGTAGGCGCCGTCGGCGCGCTCGACGAAGAACGGCTCGCCCCCCACGGACTTGAACGCGCGCACCGGGGAATTGACGCCGCCGGGGATCAGCTCGAGCGCGCGGGAGAACAGGGCGTGGGACTTGTCGTGCTTCATTGGGGTGCTTTCCAGGTTCGGGGGAGGGGGCGCCTGGGTGTCGGGCCGAATGGATTCAGGCCGCGAAGGCCAGGCGCAGGGCGCTGGCGGCGACGGCCGGATCGGGCGCGTCGAACACGCCGCCAATGACGGCCAGCAGGTCCGCACCGGCGGAAACCAGCTCCGGGGCATTGTCGGCGGTGATCCCGC
Source organism: Luteimonas sp. JM171 (assembly GCF_001717465.1). NCBI lineage: Bacteria > Pseudomonadati > Pseudomonadota > Gammaproteobacteria > Lysobacterales > Lysobacteraceae > Luteimonas > Luteimonas sp. JM171. Next base: position 1,593,918 of record NZ_CP017074.1, read on the forward strand.
CAATGGCCACCAGCGGCTTTCCGAGCGCGGCGGCATCACCCAGCAGCGACGGCGTTGCGCGGCGGGTGGTGGCCTTGCTGCTGCTGGGGAAGAACGCTCCGAAGGCGAGGTAGTCGGCGCCGGCGGCGGCCATGCGCGCGGCGCGGCCGATGTCGTCATAGCAGGAGGCGCCAATGATGGCGTCGGCGCCCAGCAGTTCCCGCGCAGCCGCCACATCGCCGTCGTCTTCGCCCAGGTGCACGCCATCGGCGCCGCAGTCGCGGGCCAACTGTGGATCATCATTGATGATCAGCGGTACGCCGGCCTCGCGGCACAGCGCCTGCAGCGCCCTGGCCTGGGCCGCGCGCAGCCCGGCATCGGCGCCCTTGTTGCGGTACTGCAGCCAGCAGGCCTGACCGATCACCGCCGCCACCCGCTCCAGCAGGCGCGCGGTGTCCGGTTCATCGGGCGTGATCAGGTAGAGCCCGCGCGGGCGCGCGGTGTGGGTGTCATTCATGTCTCCGGTTCCCTGGCGCGGCGGGCAATGGGAGAATGCCGCTTCCCCCGCCGCATCAGGTCCATTATCCGATGAACGCCACCGCCACGCAGGCCACCTTCCGCACCTGGATGTGCGTCGTGTGCGGATTCATCTACGACGAGGCCGCGGGCATGCCCGAGGAAGGCATTGCCCCGGGCACGCGCTGGGAAGACGTGCCCGAGGACTGGACCTGCCCGGACTGCGGGGTCACCAAGGACGACTTCGAGATGGAGCCGGTCTGAGGCTTCAGCTGAGCCGGACGTTGCCGCCGCTTGCGTCCACCAGCATGTCGCGCACCTGCAGGGCATCGTCGGCATCGGGGTTGAGCATCAGGTAGCGGCCGAGGTCTTCGCGCGCGCCGAGCACGTGCCCCAGGCGGTGGTAACCGATGCCGCGATCGCGCAGCGCGTCCGGGTTGTCGGGCAGCAGCGTCAGCACGCGGTCGGCGCAGCGGACGGCGCGCGGCCAGTCTTCCTGCTCCGCGTACAGCGCCTGCAGGTTGCGCAGCATGCGCACCAGGATCGCGCGGTGCGAGGCCGGATGCAGGATGTCGTGCAGAGCTTCGTCGTCCAGCTGGCCAGTTGCGAGATGCGGCTCCACCCGCTCGCGCAACTCTTCCACGCCCAGCGGCCGGCCGCGGTTGAACGGATCCATCACCAGTACGCCATCGTCCACCGGCAGACGCACCAGGAAGTGCCCGGGGAACGAGATGCCATCCAGCGGCATGCCCAGGCGCCGCGACACCTCCATCTGCACCACCGCAAGTGAGATCGGAATGCCCAGGCGGCGTTCGAACACTTCGTTGAGATAGCTGTTGCGGGGATCGTAGTAGGCGTCGTGGTTGCCGGCATAGCCGAGCTCGTCGAACAGGTACTCGTTGATCGCCATCATCCGCAGCGGGAGCGGGCTGTTGTCATCCAGCCGCGGGCGCAGCTGTGCCACGTGATGCGACACCATCTGTTCGTAGTGGGAGGGGTCGAGGTCGGGATACTCGTCGCGCGCGATGAGCAGCGCCGCGCCCAGCAGCGGGATGTCGGCGTCGTCGCGCGCGGCCAGCGCGTCCCATGAAGGAAGGATGTTGCTTGCGTCCATGCCCTTGAGCGTGGTGCCGGGGCCGCGTGCTTGCAAGGCCGCGGCCGTCAGCTTCAGTCGTGCGCGGGGATGCCTGGACCAAAGCGCAGCTCGGCGCCGTCCTCCAGGCCAAGCCGCGCTGCCTCGCCGGCATTGAGTTCCAGCACGTACAGCGCGGGTGCGCCGCTCGGGTACGCCGGGCACGCCAGGCCGCTGCTGCACGGCTGGGCATCGCGCTGCTGGGCAACCAGCCTGCGGCTGGCATCGAAGTACAGGATGTCGAGCGGGATCTCGGTGTTCATCATCCAGTACGCCTGGGGCTCCTCGCGCGCGTGGATGAAGAGCATCCCGGTGCCGGCCGGGAGCTCGTCGCGGAACATCAGGCCCACCGCACGCTCCTCATCGGTCACCGCCAGCTCGACCCGATAGACCTCGCCGGCCACTTCCACCCAGCGGCCATCCGCGGGCGGTTCGCTGGCGCAGGCGCCAAGCGGAAGGGCGGCAAAGGCACACAGCAGCGACAGGAAAAGGGCGCGGATACACGGCATATCAAGGCTCCATCAGGCGTCTGGGCCAACATCATGCCGCCTTGTGCGGGGGTCAAGTGCAAAGATTTCCTGCAGGCCCCTTCCCAAACCCGGGCAAGAGGTGCACAATGCGCGCCCCGCCAACGAGCGGCCAGCAACATCGGCCACGGCGGGGACGAAGAATGGCTTCACGAGGTGTTGACAGTCTTCGAAATCGCGCTAGAATGGGCGGCTCACTTCGACGGAACGCCTCCGGGCAAACGGCAAGTGAACGGCGGCAGCCAACCCCGAAACAGGGTGTTGACGAAAGCCAAAACCGCGCTACAATGTGCGGCTCCCTCGGCAGGAACTGCGAGGGGATGGGGATCAGGCGCTGAGGCCGGTTCCCGGATCTTTGAAAGTGTGCGCAGGTGACTTGTGCGGGCGTCTGGCAGGTGGGTGACCATCCACAAGCAGGACGCTCACAAGAGAACCTAAGTCAATTCAAATGCATTTATGCAAGCGAGTGATTCAGGGGCTCGGTGACGACTGCACTCAAGCTATAAGGGCTTCGGCCCTGCAAGACTTAAGTGAAGAGTTTGATCCTGGCTCAGAGTGAACGCTGGCGGCAGGCCTAACACATGCAAGTCGAACGGCAGCGCGGGGAGCTTGCTCCCTGGCGGCGAGTGGCGGACGGGTGAGGAATGCATCGGAATCTGCCCATTTGTGGGGGATAACCTCGGGAAACCGGGACTAATACCGCATACGACCTTCGGGTGAAAGCAGGGGATCTTCGGACCTTGCGCAGATGGATGAGCCGATGCCGGATTAGCTAGTTGGTGGGGTAAAGGCCCACCAAGGCGACGATCCGTAGCTGGTCTGAGAGGATGATCAGCCACACCGGGACTGAGACACGGCCCGGACTCCTACGGGAGGCAGCAGTGGGGAATATTGGACAATGGGCGAAAGCCTGATCCAGCCATGCCGCGTGGGTGAAGAAGGCCTTCGGGTTGTAAAGCCCTTTTGTTGGGAAAGAAAACTTTCCGGTTAATACCCGGAGAGAATGACGGTACCCAAAGAATAAGCACCGGCTAACTTCGTGCCAGCAGCCGCGGTAATACGAAGGGTGCAAGCGTTACTCGGAATTACTGGGCGTAAAGGGTGCGTAGGTGGTTCGTTAAGTCTGATGTGAAAGCCCTGGGCTCAACCTGGGAATTGCATTGGATACTGGCGGGCTAGAGTGCGGTAGAGGGTAGTGGAATTCCCGGTGTAGCAGTGAAATGCGTAGATATCGGGAGGAACATCCGTGGCGAAGGCGACTGCCTGGACCAGCACTGACACTGAGGCACGAAAGCGTGGGGAGCAAACAGGATTAGATACCCTGGTAGTCCACGCCCTAAACGATGCGAACTGGATGTTGGGAGCAATCAGGCTCTCAGTATCGAAGCTAACGCGTTAAGTTCGCCGCCTGGGGAGTACGGTCGCAAGACTGAAACTCAAAGGAATTGACGGGGGCCCGCACAAGCGGTGGAGTATGTGGTTTAATTCGATGCAACGCGAAGAACCTTACCTGGCCTTGACATGTCCGGAACCCTGCAGAGATGCGGGGGTGCCTTCGGGAACCGGAACACAGGTGCTGCATGGCTGTCGTCAGCTCGTGTCGTGAGATGTTGGGTTAAGTCCCGCAACGAGCGCAACCCTTGTCCTTAGTTGCCAGCACGTAATGGTGGGAACTCTAAGGAGACCGCCGGTGACAAACCGGAGGAAGGTGGGGATGACGTCAAGTCATCATGGCCCTTACGGCCAGGGCTACACACGTACTACAATGGAGAGGACAGAGGGCTGCAAACCCGCGAGGGCAAGCCAATCCCAGAAACCTCTTCCCAGTCCGGATCGGAGTCTGCAACTCGACTCCGTGAAGTCGGAATCGCTAGTAATCGCAGATCAGCATTGCTGCGGTGAATACGTTCCCGGGCCTTGTACACACCGCCCGTCACACCATGGGAGTGGGTTGCACCAGAAGTAGCTAGTCTAACCTTCGGGAGGACGGTTACCACGGTGTGATTCATGACTGGGGTGAAGTCGTAACAAGGTAGCCGTATCGGAAGGTGCGGCTGGATCACCTCCTTTAGAGACCGGACGGCATTTTGCCTGTCCAGGCGTCCGCACAAGTGACCTGCATCCAGTAGTTCCCGGTATCCGCCGCAGGGTGGATCCGTGGGAGCGTCCCCTTTGGGGCCATAGCTCAGCTGGGAGAGCACCTGCTTTGCAAGCAGGGGGTCGTCGGTTCGATCCCGACTGGCTCCACCACGCTTACCCCTGAGTCCGATAGTTTTCGGGTCTGTAGCTCAGGTGGTTAGAGCGCACCCCTGATAAGGGTGAGGTCGGTGGTTCGAGTCCTCCCAGACCCACCATCGGATAAGCTGGATGAGATTGCGCACACTATTAAGACTGATTGCGACGGCGCTGAGGCCGGCGCGTGATCTTTGAAAATGGGATGTAGCGAGCGTTTGAGACGAAACTGTCCAGACGTGTCGTTGAGGCTAAGGCGGGAATCGAAAGATTCCTAATTTGAGTCGTTGCAATATTCGCGCTGGTGGCTTGTAACCACCGGCAGAATTTAACTCCGAGGCGACTTGGGGTTATATGGTCAAGCGAATAAGCGCACACGGTGGATGCCTTGGCGGTCAGAGGCGATGAAGGACGTGGCAGCCTGCGAAAAGTGTCGGGGAGCTGGCAACAAGCTTTGATCCGGCAATGTCCGAATGGGGAAACCCACCTCGCAAGAGGTATCGTGCACTGAATACATAGGTGTACGAGGCGAACCCGGGGAACTGAAATATCTAAGTACCCGGAGGAAAAGAAATCAACCGAGATTCCCTGAGTAGCGACGAGCGAACGGGGAGCAGCCCAAAAGTCGATTTGGTTCTAGCAAAACAACCTGGAAAGGTTGGCCATAGAAGGTGACAGCCCTGTATGTGAAAGGGCCATTTCGATGAAATTGAGTAGGGCGGGGCACGTGAAACCCTGTCTGAACATGGGGGGACCATCCTCCAAGGCTAAATACTACTGACCGACCGATAGTGAACCAGTACCGTGAGGGAAAGGCGAAAAGAACCCCGGCGAGGGGAGTGAAATAGACCCTGAAACCGTGTGCGTACAAGCAGTAGGAGCCCTTCGGGGTGACTGCGTACCTTTTGTATTATGGGTCAGCGACTTACTGTTCGTGGCAAGCTTAACCGTATAGGGGAGGCGAAGGGAAACCGAGTCTGATAAGGGCGGATAGTCGCGGGCAGTAGACCCGAAACCGGGTGATCTAGTCATGCCCAGGGTGAAGGTTGAGTAACATCAACTGGAGGCCCGAACCCACTCCCGTTGCAAAGGTAGGGGATGAGGTGTGATTAGGAGTGAAAAGCTAATCGAACCCGGAGATAGCTGGTTCTCCTCGAAAGCTATTTAGGTAGCGCCTCATGTGAATCCTCTCGGGGGTAGAGCACTGTTATGGCTAGGGGGTCATCGCGACTTACCAAACCATTGCAAACTCCGAATACCGGGAAGGACTGCATGGGAGACACACGGCGGGTGCTAACGTCCGTCGTGGAAAGGGAAACAACCCAGATCCACAGCTAAGGTCCCCAATTCAGTGCTGAGTGGGAAACGATGTGGAAAGGCATAGACAGCCAGGAGGTTGGCTTAGAAGCAGCCACCCTTTAAAGAAAGCGTAATAGCTCACTGGTCGAGTCGGTCTGCGCGGAAGATTTAACGGGGCTAAGTACTGAACCGAAGCTTGGAGTGCACAGCAATGTGCGCGGTAGAGGAGCGTTCCGTAAGCCGTTGAAGGTGGATCGAGAGGTCTGCTGGAGGTATCGGAAGTGCGAATGCTGACATGAGTAACGATAATGCGGGTGAAAAGCCCGCACGCCGAAAGCCCAAGGTTTCCTTGCGCAACGTTAATCGGCGCAGGGTGAGTCGGCCCCTAAGGCGAGGCAGAAATGCGTAGTCGATGGGAAGCTGGTTAATATTCCAGCACCTCGCGTAAGTGCGATGGAGGGACGGAGAAGGTTAGGTCTACCAGGCGTTGGTTGTCCTGGGGAAAGGCGGTAGGTTTGGGTCTTTGGCAAATCCGGGACCCTTCAAGACCGAGCACCGAGACGAGTCCATTGGGACGAAGTGACTGATACCACGCTTCCAGGAAAAGCTCCTAAGCTTCAGCTTACGCAGACCGTACCGTAAACCGACACAGGTGGGTAGGATGAGAATTCTCAGGCGCTTGAGAGAACTCGGGTGAAGGAACTAGGCAACATAGCACCGTAACTTCGGGAGAAGGTGCGCCCCTGATGGTGGCTCATGCGAGCTATAGCTGTCGGGGGCCGCAGTGACCAGGCCGCTGCGACTGTTTATCAAAAACACAGGACTCTGCAAACACGAAAGTGGACGTATAGGGTCTGACGCCTGCCCGGTGCCGGAAGGTTAATTGATGGGGTCAGCCGCAAGGCGAAGCTCTTGATCGAAGCCCCGGTAAACGGCGGCCGTAACTATAACGGTCCTAAGGTAGCGAAATTCCTTGTCGGGTAAGTTCCGACCTGCACGAATGGCGTAACGATGGCGGCGCTGTCTCCACCCGAGACTCAGTGAAATTGAAATCGCTGTGAAGATGCAGCGTTCCCGTGGCAAGACGGAAAGACCCCGTGAACCTTTACTATAGCTTTACACTGAACGTTGAGTTCGTCTGTGTAGGATAGGTGGGAGGCTTTGAAACCATGGCGCCAGCTGTGGTGGAGCCATCCTTGAAATACCACCCTGTCGTGCTTGACGTTCTAACCTGGGCCCGTAATCCGGGTCGGGGACCGTGTATGGTGGGTAGTTTGACTGGGGCGGTCTCCTCCCAAAGAGTAACGGAGGAGCACGAAGGTACGCTCAGCGCGGTCGGACATCGCGCACTGTGTGCAAAGGCATAAGCGTGCTTGACTGCGAGATCGACGGATCAAGCAGGTACGAAAGTAGGTCTTAGTGATCCGGTGGTTCTGTATGGAAGGGCCATCGCTCAACGGATAAAAGGTACTCCGGGGATAACAGGCTGATACCGCCCAAGAGTTCATATCGACGGCGGTGTTTGGCACCTCGATGTCGGCTCATCACATCCTGGGGCTGTAGTCGGTCCCAAGGGTATGGCTGTTCGCCATTTAAAGTGGTACGCGAGCTGGGTTCAGAACGTCGTGAGACAGTTCGGTCCCTATCTGCCATGGGCGTTGGAGATTTGAGAGGGGCTGCTCCTAGTACGAGAGGACCGGAGTGGACGAACCTCTGGTGTTCCGGTTGTCACGCCAGTGGCACTGCCGGGTAGCTACGTTCGGAAACGATAACCGCTGAAAGCATCTAAGCGGGAAGCGTGCCTCAAGATGAGATCTCCCGGGAGCTTGACTCCCCTGAAGGAACCATCAAGACCAGGTGGTTGATAGGCTGGGTGTGTAAGTACAGCAATGTATTTAGCTAACCAGTACTAATGATCCGTGTGGCTTGACCATATAACCTCAAGTGGCCTTGGACTCGACGATAACGTCTGGGTTCGGATCGGCCTCGCTACATCCCCCCTCTGAGAGCGTGAGCGCGATCATTCCGCCGGAGCAATCCGCCGGCATGACCCGCGACCCTCCACCCTCTCCCTGGTGAACATAGCTGCGTGGAACCACCCGATTCCATTCCGAACTCGGAAGTGAAACGCGCACGCGCCGATGGTAGTGTGCATCTAGCATGCGAGAGTAGGTCATCGCCAGGGTCTTTACCCAAAACCCCGCAACTCCGGTTGCGGGGTTTCTCTTTGTCTGCGTTCCATGTCCCCCGGAAGTCGCCTTCGGCAACTTCCTCCTCCTTTACTTACGCGCAAAGGCCTCCCAACCACGCCGGGGCGAGGCTCCGGATCCGATGGGAGATAGCTTCCTATCACCGGGAATCCGCTTTATGCGGGTAGCCGGATCGGTCGCATCAATGGCCCTTTGTTCGTTTTGTTGGGATTGGCCGCTGGCGCGCCGGAACAGCCAGGACGAGTGTGCAGGCGCTGCCAAAGTCAGGATTGAGGCGCTCCCTCGTCATAGGGAGCGCGGGGGCGGGGCCCTCTGGCCGTAAGTAAAGGAGGAGGCCGTAGCCGCAGGCGTAGGCCGGGGGACATGGAGGCCAGAGGGCCCCGCCCCCGACGCCGCCGCGTCCTTATCAGCGCCGGTTTCCCCGGAGCCATCGCCTTTTGGGGTCCCGCCAGAAATGATTGCCAGTTCTGGAGCGGCGAGAGCCGTCAGCCGGAAAGCGCTCAGGGGAGGATCTTCGCCCCGTCCCCGTCCCCAACGATGACAATATCCGCAGGCCGACGCGCAAACAGACCCACGCTCACAACGCCCGGAATCTGGTTGATCTCCCGCTCGATCACCAGCGGATCGGTGATCATCAGCCCGTGGATGTCGAGGATCCAGTTCCCGTTGTCAGTCGTCACCCCCTGGCGCCAGACCGGCTGGCCGCCGGTGTTGGCCAGGATCTCCCGCGCCACCAAGCTGCGCGCCATCGGCACGACCTCGACCGGGAGCGGGAAGCGCCCCAACACCTCGACCTGCTTGCCCGCATCGATGATGCACACGAACTTTTCCGCCGCCTCGGCAATGATCTTTTCCCGGGTCAGCGCCGCCCCGCCGCCCTTGATCAGGCGTTTTTGCGGATCGCACTCATCCGCGCCGTCCACGTACAACGGGATGGGGCCGGTGAAATTGAGGTCCAGAACCTCGATGCCATGGGTGCGCAGGCGCTCGCTGCTCTGCTCGGAGCTGGAGACCGCGCCCTGGATGCGATGCTTGACGTCCGCCAGCGCGTCGATGAAATGGGCGACGGTGGAACCGGTTCCCACGCCCACCACCATGCCGTCTTCCACGAACTCGATGGCCTTCACGCCGGCCTGGCGCTTTGCTTCGCTCACGAATCTTTTCCTTCAAGGGACAGCAGCACCTTCCACTGCGACGCGGTCACGGGCATCACCGACAGGCGCGCGCCCTTGCGGATGAGGTGGAAGTCCTCCCCGAGCTGATCGCTGCGGGTCCGTATCAGCGCCAGCGCGATGGGTTCGCGCAGCTTGCGCACGAAGCCCACGTCCACCAGCATCCAGCGGGGCTCTTCTTCGGTCGCCTTGGGGTCGAAGTACTTCGACTTCCTGTCGAACTGGGTCGGATCCGGATACGGGGTGCTCGCCACCTGTGCGATGCCGTAGATGCCGGGCACCTTGGTGTTGGAGTGATAGAAGAACACCTGGTCCCCGACCTGCATGCTGTCGCGCATGAAATTGCGCGCCTGGTAGTTGCGCACGCCGGTCCAGGGTTCGGTGCCGACACGTTCAAGGTCGTCGATGGAGAAGTCCTCGGGCTCGGACTTCATCAGCCAGTAGCGCTCGGGTTTGTTCATCTGTTCCCGTCGGGGATATGGGTTTCGAGCTCGGTGCAAACCGCGTCGACCGGCACGTCCCACGCCTGCCGGTCAAGGGCCTCGCTCTGCTGGTGGGAGAACGCGGCGCCAACCAGCCAGGGTGGTGCAGGGCGGGTGCGGCGGAATGCGAAGCTGCGATCGTACCAGCCCGCCCCCATGCCCAGCCGGTTGCCGGCCAGGTCGAAGCCGACCAGCGGCAGGACCACCAGGTCCATGTCTTCGGGGGAGAGCAGCGACGACGGGCGCACGTCCGGTTCCGGGATCCCATAGCGGTTGGACACCAGCGGATCGCCGGCGCGCCAGGGCGCGAATGCGAGGCGGCTCTCGCCGTTGCTGTCCGCCAGCACCGGCAGGCAATACACCAGCGCAGCCGGAAGGCGCAGCTGGAATACGTGGAGTGCGATCTCCCCGTCCATCGCCCAGTAGCCGGCGACATGGCCGCGCTGGGGCAGGAATGGAAGCGCGAGCAGCCGGCCCGCCACGGCTTCGGCGGCGGCAATGCGTTCCTTGGGAGGGATGTCGCGCCGGGTCTGGCGCAGTTGCTGGCGCAGCGCGTTGCGCGGATCGGTCATCGGCAATGGCGTTGCGTTGGAGGCGGCAGGCGATGGTGCCACCGCGTCCGGGAAAAGGGTACGTCCTCCACTCGAGCCGATGCCCGCGAAACGACCTTGAACCCAGGGTTCAGGTGGGGTGGTTGCGGTCTCCATCGGGCTTTCCGCTGCGAGGCGGGCTTGCACTCCCGGATTCCGCTGCCGCCCCTTAGGTCGTCATTAGGGACAAGGCAAATATTTCGCGTGCTGTCGGACACAGCAGAGGACGCACATGAAGTATAGCCCCTGCCGCCGGTCCAGGATGAATGCAGGGCGGCCCCGGGAATCAGCCGGGCAGGGAATCGAGCTTGCGCTCAAGCGCATCCAGGCTGCGGTCGATCTCGGCTTCGCGAGCGCGCAGTTCCTGCAGCTCGTGGGCCAGGTTGAGCGCGGCAAGCACCGCGACCCGATCCACCGCGGCCATGCGGTTGGCCCCGCGGATCTCGCGCATCTTGCCGTCAAGGATGCGGGCGGCGGCCATCAGGGCTTCGCGCCCGTCGGCATCCACGCCCACGGTGTACTCACGGTCCAGGATGCGGACGCTGACCGGTTCGGTGGCAGGGCTCACGTGTGCTGCTCCAGGGACTTGAGCCGGGCGATCATGGCCTCGACCCGTGAACGCGCCTGCTCGTTCTTGACCAGCAGCTGGGAGCGTTCCCCGCTTACCTGTTCATGCTGCTGGCGCAGGCTCTGGTTCTCTTCCTCGAGCTGCCGGGTCCGCTCGACCAGCTGGCCGACGCGCGTCACGAGGGCGCGGATGCGTTCGACCTGGTCGCGATTGTCCATGGGGTCACGATAGGCACGGCCGGGATCACGGTCAAGGCGCAGCGCCGGTGGCCAGCGCCCGGCGCGGCTCCCAGCTGCGGATAAAGGCCAGGCAGGCGTGCCCGTCCATCGGCGGCGCGACCCAGAAGCCCTGGATCTCGTCGCAGCCGCGGCTGCGCAGGAACCGCACCTGGGCCTCGGTTTCCACCCCTTCGGCCACCACCTTCAGCCCCAGTGAGTGGGCCATGGTGATGATGGTGCTGGTGATCGCCGCATCGTCCGGATCGGTGCTGACATCGTCCACGAAGGCCTTGTCCACCTTGATCGCGGTCAGAGGCAGCCGCTTGAGGTACGCGAGCGAGGAATAGCCCGTGCCGAAGTCGTCGATCGCCAGCGGCACGCCGATGTCGCGGAAGGCCTGCAGCCTGGCCGCGGTCTGTTCGGCGTTGGCCATGAGCACGCTCTCGGTCAACTCCAGTTCCAGCGAACCGGGTGCCAGCCCGGTGTCCTCCAGCACCTGCCGGACCACCTGCGGGAAGTCGCCGCGCTGCAGCTGCAGGGCCGAGACATTGACCGAAACCGACAACCCCTTGTCCATGCCGTGCTGCTGCCAGCGGCCCAGCATCAGGCAGGCCTCGCGCAGCACCCACTCGCCGATCTCGAGGATCAGGCCGCTCTCCTCGGCAAGCGGGATGAAGTCCGCCGGTGGCACCTCGCCGTGCTCGTCGCTGCTCCAGCGCAGCAGCGCCTCCACCCCGGTGATGCGCGAATCCGCCAGTGACATCCGCGGCTGGTAGGCGAGTCGCAGTTCGCCCCGGTCGAGCACCTTGCGCAGTGCGCCCGAGAGGGTGGCGCGCGTGCGCGTGGCCACGTCCATGGCGTCGTCGTAGCGCATGAAGGTGCGCCGGCCGGCGGCCTTGGCCTGGTACATGGCGGTATCGGCGCGCTTGATGAGTTCGGTCGGCACCTGTCCGTGTTCCGGGTACAGGCTGATGCCGATGGATGGCGAGATGGCGATCTCCTGCCCGCCATCGATCTGCAGCGGGGCCTCGAACGCCATGATCAGCTCGCGCGCGGTGCGCTCGGCCTGGTCGGGGGATTCCAGGTCCTCCAGCACCACGGTGAACTCGTCCCCGCCCAGCCGGGCCACGGTGTGCTGTGCGCCCAGGGTCTGCTGCAGGCGCTTGGCGGCGGCGCGCAGGATGCGGTCGCCGGCCGCGTGGCCCAGCGAGTCGTTGACGTCCTTGAAGCGGTCGAGGTCCAGGAACAGCAGCGCGATGCGGCCGTCCTGCCGCCGCGCGCGCACGATGGCCCGCGACAGCTTTTCCGAGAGCATCGACCGGTTGGGCAGGTTGGTGAGGGTGTCGAAATTGGCCAGGTACAGCAGTTCCTGCTCGGCGCGCTTCTGCCGGGTCACGTCGGTGAGCACGGTGACGTACTGGGCCTCGCCCTCGGCGCCGCCGGTGACTGCACTGCAGACCAGGCGGCACAGGAACTCCTCGCCGTCCTTGCGCTGTTGCCACATCTCGCCCTTCCAGTGGCCCTGGCGCTGCAGCGTCTCGCGCATGTGGCGGTAGAACGACGCATCGTGCTGGTCGCTGTCGAGCATCCCGGCGCCGCGGCCGATGGCCTCTTCCGCCGGATAGCCGGTGATCCGGGTGAACGCCCGGTTGACCGAGATGAAGTTGAACGACGCGTCCACCACCGAGACCGCCTCGTCCATGCTGTGCAGCACTTGGGCGGCGATCCGGCGTTCGCGCTCGGCCTGGCGGCTGCGGCTGACGTCGCGCGCGGTCCCGGCCAGGCGCAGCGGCCTGCCGTGAGGGTCGCGGCGCACGACGCGACCGCGCGCCCGGGTCCAGAACGGCTCCTGGCCATCGATGTTCACCCGCGCCTCGACCACCACGCTGCGGGTCCTGCCGTCCACGCAGTCCTGGATCGCGCGCTCGACCGCCTCGCGGTCGTCCGGGTGCACAAGCCTTTCCAGGCGCACATCCTGCTCGCGGGTGACGTCGGAAAGGTGGTCGGCGCCGGGCTCCAGCAGCAGCAGGTGCAGGGCCTGGCTGGCGACGTCGTATTCCCAGTAATGCTCGCCCGTGGCCCACAGCGCCATCCTGAGCCGGTCGCCGCGCTCGCCCAGGCGGCGGAGCCTGCGGCGCGTGCGGTTGCGGTAAGCCAGCGCGGCCGCGGCCGCCAGCGCGAGCAGCAGCAGGATCGCGACCAGCACGCGCGGGTCTGCGGGATCGGTCGGCACGTTGTTCCCCCGCGCCGCGGCAGCGGCGCCCGCCCTGAGTTTATGCACTCGGGCAGGGCGGCAACAAGCGCGGCGCAATGGCGGATTGCTAGACTGGCCGCTCCCCGAATCCGGCCCGAGCCATGCCCGCTGACCTGCCCGCCATCGACGACGTACAGGATTCAATCCGCTCCCTCGGTCTGGGGACCGGTGCGGCCGAGCTGCACGGCGGCCTGAGCGGATGGCTGGCGGGCGGTGGTGCCAACGGCCCGGGATGGCTTGCCGAGGTGCTGGCCGAGCCCGCCCTGGGCGCGGCGGACGGCACGCTGGAAACCCTGCGCAAGGCGACCAGCGCGCAGATGGAGGACCCGTCGTTCGGATTCCAGCTGCTGCTGCCGGGGCAGGGTGCGCCCCTGTATGAGCGCACCGGGGCGCTGTTTGACTGGTGCCGCGGGTTCCTGGGCGGATTCGGCCTGGCAGCCGGCGCCGAGCCGCCCCTGTCCGACGAGGGGAAGGAGGCGCTGGCTGACATCGCCAAGCTGGCCGCCGCCAACCCGCAGGAAGACGGGGACGAGGAAGACGAGCGGGCGCTCGCCGAGATCCAGGAGTTCGTGCGCGTGGCGGTGCTGCTCATCCACGGTGACTGCGCGCTGGGGCCGCGCCACCGCCAAAGCTTCAATTGACGGCCCTTGTGATGGGGGGCGCGGCGCTCGATCCCGGGGCACGGCTGCGGCCGCTGGCGGGCATTCCGCAGGCCAGCCATGCCCGCCGCCGGCGCCAGCTGATGCGCATGGCGGGCGAGGACGCGATCCTCGTGCTGCCGGCCGCGCCCGAGCGCGTGCGCAGCCGCGATACCCACTACCCCTACCGGCAGGATTCGGACTTCCTCTACCTCACCGGCTTCACCGAGCCGGGCGCGGTGCTGGTGCTCGTGCCCGGCCGCAGCCATGGCGAAAACCTGCTCTTCTGTCGTGAGCGCGACCCGGTGCGCGAAGCGTGGGACGGGCCGCGGGTGGGGCCGGAAGGGGCGGTGGACGCGCTGGGCATGGACGACGCCTACCCGATCGACGATCTGGACGAGATCCTGCCGGGGCTGCTCGAGGGCAGGACCCGGGTGTACTACCACTTCGGCCGCGACACCGACTTCGACCTCAAGCTCATCGGCTGGCTGAACCGGGTGCGCGAGCAGATGCGCATGGGCGCGCAGCCGCCGCACGAGTTCCTGGAGCTGGGCCATCTGCTCGACGAGATGCGGCTGTTCAAGGCCCGCGAGGAGCTGGTGGTGATGCGCCGCGCGGCGGCCATCAGCATGCGCGCGCACGCCGCGGCGATGCGGGCCGTGCAGCCGGAGATGTACGAGTTCGAACTGCAGGCGGCGCTGGAGTACACCTTCCGCCGCCACGGCGCCGAGCCTGCGTACGAGAGCATCGTTGGCGCCGGTGCCAACGCCTGCGTGCTGCACTACCGCGACAACCGCGCGAGGATCGATGCGGGGGACCTGGTGCTGATCGACGCCGGCGCCGAATACCTGGGCTATGCCGCGGACATCACCCGCACCTTCCCTGCCAGCGGCCGCTTCAGCCGCGAGCAGCGCGCGCTGCACGATCTGGTGTGCATGGCGCAGCGGGCAGCGCTGGAGCAGGCGCGGCCGGGGCTGCCGTTCGAGAACATCCACGAGGCCTCGGTGCGTACGCTCGCGGAGGGCCTGCTGCGGCTGGGCCTGCTCAAGGGCAGCCTGCGCAAGGTGCTGGCCGAGGAAAGCTACCGCCGTTTCTGCCCCCACAAGACCGGCCACTGGCTTGGCTTGGACGTGCATGACGTGGGCGAGTACCGGGTGGATGGCCAGTCGCGGCTGATCGAGCCGGGCATGGTGATGACCATCGAGCCCGGGCTCTATGTGCCCCCGGACGCGCCGGGGGTGGATGCGAAGTGGCGCGGGATCGGGATCCGGATCGAAGACGACGTGGCCATCACCCGCGATGGCCACGAAGTGCTGACTGAAGGCCTGCCGCGCAGTGCGGACGAGGTCGAGGAGTTCATGGCCGCCCGGCCATGAGCACCGTCACTCCGGCTTGGCGAACTCGTCGCGGGTGAGGTTGACCGGCTCCCCGTCGGTGACCACCAGGTCGTCCTCGATGCGGATGCCGCCGTAGGGGCGGAAGTGGTCGACGCGGTCCCAGTCCACGCTGTCGGCATGCGGACCCTGGCGCACCTTGTCCAGCAGCAGGTCGATGAAATACACCCCCGGCTCGTTGGTCATCACCATGCCGGCTTCCAGCTTGCGGGTGAAGCGCAGGAACGGGTGCCCCTCCGGCGGCTCGATGCGCCCGCCGGCGTCACTGGAGGCAAAGCCGGCCACATCGTGCACCTGGAGGCCGATGCCGTGGCCCAGGCCGTGGGGGAAGAACGCCGAGCTCACCCCGCTCTCCACCGCCGACTCGGCGCTCGCGCGCAGCACGCCGAACTCGTGCAGCACGCCGGCGAGCATCAGGTGGGCATCCAGGTGCACCTGGCGGAAGTCGGCGCCGGCGGTGAACTTCGCATTGAGCTGCTGCTGCACCCTGTCCACCGCGTCGATCAGCGACTGGAACTCGCCGCTGGCATCGGCGGCGTAGGTGCGGGTGATGTCGCAGGCGTAGCCGCCGTGGCTGGCCCCGGCATCGATCAGGAAGCTGCGCACCTGCGCCGGGGGCACCCGGTCGCGCTCGGTGTAGTGCAGGACCGCGGCGTGCTCGTTGAGGGCGATGATGCTGCCGTAGGGCAGCTCGTTGGCATCCTGGCCGGCGGCCTGGCAGTAGGCCAGGTGGATGCCGAACTCGCTGGCGCCGGCGCGGAAGGCCCGCTCGGCGGCACGGTGCGCACGCACCCCGCGCTGGGTGGCCAGGCGCATCATCGCGATCTCATAGGGGGTCTTCCAGTTGCGGTGGTAGTCCAGGTAATCGATCACCGCCTGCGGATTGTTGGGCACCCAGTCGCCAAGGGCGCTCTGCGGCTCGCCGAGGATGGCGCACCGGGCCGGGTCGGCGGGCAGGTGCTGGAGCGCTTCGTCCGGCTCGCGGATGACCACCACGTCGAAGTGGTCGGCCCAGTAGCCCGACGGCGCCTCCGGCACCACGTGCCAGTAATCAAACGGCTGCAGGTACACCAGCTTCGGCTTCTGGCCGGGCGTGAAGCTGAGCCAGCTGCCCGGGATGGAGGTCAGCGGCGCCCAGGCCTTGAACTGCGGGTTGACCGCGTACGGATAGTCGCGATCGTCGAACAGGTGGTAGTGGATGGTTCCGCTCGGTACCACCAGGTGGTCGAAACCGCCGCGTTCGAGCGCAGTCGACGCGCGCTGCATCAGCGTCTGCAGGTGGGAGGGATACAGGGGGGCGAGGCTGGAAGTCATCGCGATGGCCGATTTGGATCGGCCCTCATTGTCTCCCATCCTCCGGGACGGCCCCAAACCGGGGTTCAGGCGTACTGGCTGCCCGGCGCCTTCACCCAGGCCCGGAGCTGGCGCAGCTGGGCCTCCCCCTGGCCGATGAAGCGGAAGCCGATCCAGTGCTGGCCGGGGGCCTGCGCCTCGTCGCTCCACAGCAGGTGGGCACCGATCTCGAGCTCCGATGGCCGCCCGTCCGGCGCCTCAAGCGGAAACCGGAACTGGTACAGGGCATCGTTGACCAGGGGCTGGTTGGCCAGCAGCAGCATGCCGGATTCGGACAGGTTGCCGATCTGGCCGATCACCTCGCCGGTCATGGCGTCGGTCACCGGGATGGGCTCGTGCGCCTTGCGCCTGCGCGCGCGCCGGAACTCCTGGCTCATGTGCCCGCCCTCATCGTGCCCACCTCGTCGCCGCGGCCGGCAAAGCTGCGCAGCGCATTGATCGTGGCCTGCCAGGCCCGGTCCACCAGGCGGCCGCGCTCGGCCGTCACCAGGCGGGCCTGGCCGCGGGCCATCATCCGCGCCAGCTGGTCCAGGCTGAACTCGGCCACGCGCTGGCCGCGCTGGTTGACGAACAGGGCGTTGTCCGTGATCCGGCTGTACCAGGACAGGCGCCGGCGCACCACGTCGCCCTGCTGGTTGGTGCTGAACTCCATCCAGCAGCCGAACGGCAGCACCCGCAGCTGCTCGTAGCGCGCCTGCTCGGCCGCGGTGCGTGGCGGCAGCTGCGGCTTCTCGGCGTTGACCTTGTCCTCGCCCAGGCGCACCCGCGCCTTGAGCTTCATCGCCAGCTCGGTGCGGGAGGCGGGGTCGTCCCCGTCGTCAGCCGTGGCGGTGAGGCGCTGGGCGATCACCGCCGCCTCGTCCTCGTGGTAGCCCACCTGGCTCAGCGAAGTCTGCACGTGGCCGGCGAGCTCCGGGCCGCCGGCGCCTTCCTCGCCCAGGCAGGCGGAAATGACGTCCACGGTGGCCGCCACCTGCTGGCGCCAGTCCTCCGATTCCTCGCCCTGGCGCAGCAGGGTCAGCGTGAGCACATCGGCCCAGGCCTGGTTGAGCAGCGCGCGGGCGAAGTGCGGCAGGCGGCGGTCGCCGACGGCCTTGTCCAGCACCTCGGCCGCGCGCCGGCGCGCCATTTCCAGCTTCTCCTTGCCGCGCGCGGCTTCGATATGGCGCTTTTCCAGCGTCTCCGCCTTGCGCGCCTGCACCTGCATGTGCTGCTGCAGGCCGGCGTTGGCGCGGGTGAACACGGCGGGGTCGTCGTCGAAGCGTTCGACCACGTCCTTCACCGCCTGCTGCAGCGGCCCCACCATGGCCCGGTCCAGGTCGCCCTGGTCGGTGCCCCGCGCCGCGCTCTCGGCAATGGTGTTGAGCAGCTGCCGGGCCGGATGGTTGTTGTGCAGGAAGAACGCCCGGTCCAGCAGCGCCAGGCGCAGCAGCGGCAGCTGCAGCTCGCGCACCAGGCTTGATGTCGGCGCGTCGGCGCGGATTTCGTTCTCGATCTGCTCGTACAGCAGGCCCACCAGCTCGAAGGTGTCGCTGTCCTGCGGCGACAGCGCCGAGGCTTCGCCGTACTGCTGGCGCGCCTGCGCGAGGATGGTGCGCTTGATCTCCGGCAGGTCACCGCGCCGGGCCGCCGTGCCATGCTGCAGGCCGCGCAGCGCCTTCATCAGGTCGGGCGTGTCCATCTGGCGCCGCCCGCCCGCGCCGCGTTCGGCGCGCAGCTTGTCGATCAGTTCGCGGCGGCCCGACAGCAGCTGCTGCAGCATCGCGAAGGCAGCGTCGTCGTCTTCGGCGCCGTCCGCATTGGCCGCCTGGCCCGGCCAGCCGGTGTACAGGCGCTGCTCGGGCTTGCGCCCACCTGGGCCGGGGGCGGGCTCTCCCGGGTTCCTGTCCGCCGCAGGCGGCGGTTCATCGGCATCTTTGCGGGCTTCCACCGGGGCGGGGCGTGCGCGTACCGGCACGAACACCAGCGCCGGCAGGATGCCCTGGTCGGCCAGCAATTCGTTGAGCCGGTCCAGGACCCGCTCGTAGCCCGGCATCACCTGGCGGTCGAACATCCGGTACAGCAGCAGCCGTGCATCGTGGTCCAGTTCCATGCCCACCGCGGCCGTGCGCAGGGCCCGGCACAGGGCGTATGGACCCAGCGGCAGCCGGGCGGCATCGAACGCCGGGCTGCCGGCGAGCACTCCGAAACGCTGGCCCAGCAGGTGCAGCGCCAGGGTGGCGCGGCCCTCGTGGCGGCTGGCGATCTCGCCCAGCACGGTGTCCTCGTCCATGACCGACGTTTCCAGCAGGCTCAGGTTGCGGAAGCTGGGGGCCTCGGGCTCGACCGGCACCGGCGGCGGCGCGGTGGCCGGGCTGCGCAGGCCGGCCAGGCCGCTTTCCACCTGCACCATGAAGCTCGGCAGCAGGTCGGCGCGGTTGAGGCGGAAGCTGCGCAGGGCGCGCATGTAGCCGGTTTCCGCGCCCGGGTTGCGGGACATGTCGGCCAACCGGAACAGCTCGCGCTCGAATTCCTCCACCAGCCGCTGCATGCCGTGGTCGAGCTCTTCGGATACCAGGATCAGCGCGCGCTCAAGCGTGCGCTGCACCCGCGGCGGCAGGTTGGCCGCAGACAGGCCAAGGGGCGCGCTGTTCACGCTCCATCCCCCCGCAGCCGGCCGGGGTCACCACCCGGGCACGCCGGCTCAGGCCTGCGCCAGCGCAGGCCCCTTTTCGTCCGGCAGGAACAACTCCATGACGTCATTGACGAAGCGCCCCCCAAGCGCGGTCTTCAGTATGCGGCCATCGCGTTCGTGCAGCCAGCCCCGGTGCATCGCCTGTGCCAGCGGCCCGGCGATCGCCTCCCGCGGCAGCCCGCAGCGGGCCTCGAAATCTTCCAGCCGGAAGCCTTCCTCCAACCTCAATACGTTGAGCATGTACTCGAACGGACGCTGGGACGGCTCCACCCGGTCGTCCCCGCCCAGCCCGGCGTCGGTGCCGGCTGCAGACAGCCAAGCCGTGGGGTGCTTGAGCTTCCACCGCCGGACGATGGCCTGCTCCGCCCCCAGGGTGATCTTCCCGTGCGCCCCGGCCCCGATCCCCAGGTAATCGCCATAGCGCCAGTAGTTGAGGTTGTGCGCGCACTGCCGGCCCGGCCGCGCATAGGCGGAGATCTCGTACTGCGCATAGCCGCCATCGGCCAGCAGCGCCTGGCAGCGCTCCTGCATGTCCCAGGCCAGGTCGTCATCGGGAATGCCGGAGGGAGGCCGCGCTGCGAACAGGGTGTTGGGCTCGAGCGTGAGCTGATAGTGCGAGATGTGCGCAGGATCCAGCGCAATCGCCCGCGCCACGTCGCGCTCGGCCATCGCCAGGTCCTGGCCGGGCAGGGCGTACATCAGGTCGAGGTTGAAGTTGTCGAAGCCCGCGTCCCGGGCCTGCTTGACCGCCGCTTCGGCCTGGGCGCTGTCGTGGATCCGCCCCAGCCGTTGCAGGCAGCCGTCGTCAAAGCTCTGGATGCCGAAGCTGAGCCGATTGACGCCGGCTGCCAGGTAGTCGGCAAACCGGCCGTGTTCGGCGGTGCCGGGGTTGGTTTCCAGGGTGACCTCGAGCCCGGGCATGAGGCGCAGGCGGGCGGAGGCGCCCTGGAGGAAGCGGTCGATCGCCGTGGGAGGGAACAGGCTGGGGGTGCCGCCGCCAAAGAAGATGGCGTGGACGGGACGGCCCCAGACGAGCGGCAGGTCGTGGTCGAGGTCGGCGAGGAGGGCGTCGACGTAGGCGTCAAAGGGGAGTTCGCCGCGGGCCTGGTGCGAGTTGAAGTCGCAGTAGGGGCATTTTCTTACGCACCAGGGGAGGTGGACGTAGAGGGTGAGCGGCGGGGTGGTCAACATTTGATCATTGTAGTTCGGTGTTGGGTGCGCGGCCTTTGAAGCTGAACCTGTGCGGGGGCGAGGGGGCGGTGCCCTCTGGCCTCCATGTCCCCCGGCCTCCGCTGCGCTGCGGCCTCCTCCTTTACTTACGGCCAGAGGGCACCGCCCCCTCGCTCCGGAGGGTGTGGGGAAGGCCTCGGGTCGCCCTTTTGTCGAGGGCAGGCCCGCCCTGCCTTATGGGGTGGCCTGAGGGTCAGGCACGACCGCTCTATCCGAAGCCGAGCCTCGTCGTGGCCGGGAGGTCTTTTCGCGTAAGTAAAGGAGGAGGCCGGAGCGCAGCGGAGGCCGGGGGACATGGAGCGGAAAGGCCTCCCGGCCGCGGCGGGGCCCGTCAGGTCGCCGCGATATTGACCCGGGGCATCCCGGGCGTGGGGATCAGAGGTTGAGTTCGGGAAGGCGCTGGCGGAGGAGCTGGAGGGCGCGGCCGCGGTGGCTGACGCGGTTCTTGATGGCGGGGTCGAGTTCGGCGGCGGTGAGGTTGTTTTCCGGGTCCAGGAACACCGGGTCGTAGCCGAAGCCGTTGCTGCCGCGCGGGGAGTGGAGGATCCGGCCTTCCCAGCGGCCTTCGGCGATCAGGGGCTGCGGATCTTCGGCGTGGCGCAGGAGGACCAGGGCGCAGCAGAAGCGGGCGCTGCGACGCTCATCGGGAATGCCTGCAAGGGCATCGAGCAGCTTCGCGATGTTGCGCTGCGCATCGCCCTCCGGGCCCGCGTATCGCGAGGAGTACAGGCCGGGCGCGCCGTCGAGCGCGTCCACGCACAGGCCGGAGTCGTCGGCCAGCGCGGGCAGGCCGGTCACGCGGGCGGCGTTGCGGGCCTTGAGCAGGGCGTTCTCGACGAAGGTCAGGCCGGTCTCTTCAATGTCCTGCACGCCAAGTTCCGACTGGACCACCACCTCGATCCCGCTGCCTTCCAGCAGCCGCCCGAACTCGGCCAGCTTGCCGGCGTTGTTGCTGGCCAGGACCAGCTTCATCCGGCCAGTGCCTCCTGCTGCAGGCGGAACAGTTCGGCGGTGCCGGCCTGGGCAAGGTCGAGCATCGCGACCAGCTCTTCGCGGCGGAAGGCGTGGCCTTCGGCCGTGCCCTGGACCTCGATGAAGCCGCCGCCGTCGTTCATCACCACGTTCATGTCGGTGTCGCAGTCGCTGTCCTCGGCGTAATCGAGATCCAGCACCGGCACGCCGCGGTACAGGCCCACGGACACTGCGGCCACCGCGCCGTACAGCGGATTGCGCAGGATCTTGCGCTGCTTCTCCAGGCTGCGCACCGCGTCCACCAGGGCCACGTACGCGCCGGTGATGGCCGCGGTGCGGGTGCCGCCGTCGGCCTGGAGGACGTCGCAGTCCAGGGTGATGGTGCGCTCGCCGAGGCCGGCGCGGTCGACGCAGGCGCGCAGGGAGCGGCCGATCAGGCGCTGGATCTCGAGCGTTCGGCCGCCCTGCTTGCCGCGGGCGGCCTCGCGGTCGCTGCGGGTGTGGGTGGCGCGGGGCAGCATGCCGTATTCGGCGGTCACCCAGCCTTCGCCCTTGCCGCGCAGGAACGCGGGCACGCGCTCTTCCACGCTGGCGGTGCACAGCACCCGGGTGTCGCCGAAGCTCACCAGCACCGAGCCTTCGGCGTGGCGGGTATAGCCGCGTTCCAGGCGCACCTGGCGAAGCTCTCCGGGGGCGCGGCCGCTGGGGCGCTGGATGGTCGTCATGGGCTCCGGGATCGTGTTGCGGGGGGCCGGGAAGTCTAGCAGCCGGGGCGCCGGCGCCCTTGCGGATGGCATACTGCGCAGCCGACAGAACGACCCGTCGCGATGACACGAAGCATGACCGCCTATGCGGCGGCAGAGCGCCAAACGGCCTGGGGCACGCTCGGCTGCGAGCTGCGGGCGGTGAATCACCGCTTCCTCGAACTGGGCACCCGGCTGCCGGACGAGCTGCGCGCGCTGGAACCGGCGCTGCGCGAGCGGGTTTCGGCGCGGGTGTCGCGCGGCAAGCTGGACCTCACGATGCGCCTGCGCACCGTTGCGCAGCATGCGCTGGGCGTGGACGAGGCCGCGCTGGAGCGGCTGTCGGCGCTGGTTCAGTCGCTGCAGTCGCGCTTTCCCGGGCTGACCACGGAGGTGACCGGCCTGCTGCAGCTGCCGGGCGTGCTGCAGGGCCCGCAGGTGGACGCGGAGGCGCTGCAGGCCGAGGCGCTGGCGCTGCTGGACGAGGTGCTCGCGCAGTTCCTGGAGGCGCGCCGCCGGGAGGGCGACAAGCTGGCCGCGGTGATCGCCGAGCGGGTGGACGGGATCAAACAGGTGGTGGCCCACGTGCGCGCGATGATGCCTGCGATCCGCGAAGGCCAGCGTGCGAAGCTGGAAGCCCGGGTGGCCGACCTGGAACAGCCGCTGGACCCGGGCCGCCTGGAGCAGGAGCTGGTGCTGTGGCTGCAGAAGCTGGATGTGGAGGAAGAGCTGGACCGGCTCGACAGCCACATCGAGGAGATCGGGCGGGTGATGGCCGCGGACGGCCCGGTGGGCCGGCGCCTTGATTTCCTGCTGCAGGAGTTCAACCGCGAAGCCAATACCCTGGGTTCGAAGTCCGTCGACCGCCGCAGCTCGCAGGCGGCGGTGGAGCTGAAGGTGCTGATCGACCAGGTGCGCGAGCAGGTGCAGAACCTTGAGTGAGACCATGCGCGGAACGCTGTTCATCGTCGCCGCGCCCTCGGGCGCCGGCAAATCCAGCATCGTCAACGCCTGCCTGGCGCGCGACCGTTCGGTGAGCCTGTCGATCTCGTTCACCTCGCGCCCGCCGCGGCCGGGCGAACGGCAGGGCGAGCACTACCACTTCGTGGATGAGGACGAGTTCCAGCGGATGATCGACGCCGGCGAGTTCTTCGAGCATGCCCGGGTGCACGGCGACTGGAAGGGCACCGCCCGGCAGTCGGTGGAACCGCAGCTGGCGGCCGGGCGCGACGTGCTGCTCGAGATCGACTGGCAGGGCGCGCGCCAGGTGCGGGCGCAGGTGCCCGATGCGGTCGGCATCTTCATTCTGCCGCCGTCGCGCGACGCGCTCGAAGAGCGCATGCGCAAGCGAGGGCAGGACAGCGACGCGGTGATCGCCCGGCGCCTGGCCGCCGCGCGCGAGGAGATGTCGCATCACGACGAGTTCGATTTCCTCATCGTCAACGAGGAGTTCGAGGTGGCGGTGGACGAGATGTGCGCCATCTTCACCGCAAGCCGGCTGCGGCGGGCCCAGCAGCAGCAGCGGCACCGGCGCCTGCTGCAGGGGTTGCTGGCGGAAGGCTGAGCCGCGGCTGGCCCGGCCGGGCGTGGAAATCGCTCGCAAGCTATTGATTTTCAGTGCTAATACTTGCGGAAGTGTCAACCCCTTGGATAGACTGTCGGGTCCTTTCCCCAACATTCGCGCGGCCAGGCGGCCGCCGGGAGCCCGTATGGCGCGTATCACCGTGGAAGATTGCATGGAAGTGGTCGACAACCGCTTCGAACTGGTCATGATGGCGGCCAAGCGCGCGCGCCAGCTGGCCAACGGCGTCGAGCCGCAGATCGACAACGCCGAGAACGACGACAAGCCGACCGTGCTCGCGCTGCGCGAGATCGCCGCGCGCGCGATCGACGAGGACTACATCGAGGCGGTCGACAAGGCCGAGCGCGAGCGCAAGGAGCGCGAGGCGCTGGAGTGGGCCGCTGCCGAAGTGGTGGCCGATGAAGACCTCGCCAAGGGCGACGACCTGTAAGGCTCCCCATTCCGGGCGTTTGCCCTTAGGCTCGGGGGCATGACTGCACCCGGGCCCGCCGTCCACTCCATTGATGTCCCCGCCGACGAGGCGGTGCCCGGCTACGTGCGCGAGCTGGAGCAGGCGGCGGACTACCTCGACGACGACCAGCGCGCGGTGCTGCGCCGCGCCTGGGCCGTGGGCGCGGCCGCCCACGAAGGCCAGCGGCGCCGTTCCGGCGAGCCGTACATCACCCATCCGGTGGCCGTGGCGCGGATCCTCGCCGGCCTGCGGGTGGACCTGGAGACGCTGGTTGCGTCGATCCTGCACGACACCATCGAAGACACCCCGCTGACCCGCGAGGCGCTTGCGGATCAGTTTGGGGAGCCGGTGGCCGAACTGGTCGATGGCGTCACCAAGCTGGACAAGCTGCACTTCAGCAGCCGCCAGGAAGCCAACGCCGAAAGCTTCCGCAAGATGATGCTGGCGATGGCGCGCGACCTGCGCGTGATCCTGATCAAGCTCGGCGACCGGCTGCACAACATGCGCACCCTGGGGGCGCAGACCGCCGAGGCGCGCGAGCGCATCGCCCGCGAGACACTCGAGATCTACGCGCCCATCGCCCAGCGCCTGGGGATGAACCTGATCAAGGCGGAATTGCAGGACCTGGGCTTCCGCGCCCTGCACCCGTTCCGGCACGCGGTGCTGGAAAAGCGCATCCGCTCGCAGCCGCTGGTGCGGCGCGAGGCGCTGGCACGGATCGAGGCCCAGCTGGCCCAGCGGCTCACCAACGAGCAGCTCGAATACCGGCTGGTGAGCCGGGTCAAGTCGCCGTGGAGCATCTACACGAAGATGCGCTCGGAGGGGAAGACGTTCAAGCAGCTGATGGACGTGTTTGGCTTCCGGGTCATCGTGCGCTCGGTGGCCGACTGCTATCACGCGCTGGGCGTGGTGCACTCGGTGTACAAGCCGGTGGACGGGCGCTTCCGCGATTTCGTCGCCATTCCCAAGGCCAATGGCTACCAGTCGCTGCACACGGTGCTGTTCGGGCCCTACGGCTCGCCGATCGAGGTGCAGATCCGCACCGAGGAGATGGACCTGATCGCCGAGCGCGGGATCGCCGCGCACTGGGCCTACAAGCACGGCGGCGCGCCAACCAGCGCCCAGTCGCGGGCGCACTCGTGGATTTCCAGCCTGCTGGAGTCGCAGCGCGCCACCGGCTCGTCGCTCGAGTTCCTGGAAAACGTCAAGGTCGACCTGTTCCCGGACGAGGTTTACCTGTTCACCCCCAAGGGCGACATCCTCTCGCTGCCGCGCAACGCCACCGCGCTGGACTTCGCCTATGCGGTCCACACGGACCTGGGCAACCGCGCCGTCGCCGCGCGCGTGGACCGGCGCCTCGTGCCGCTGCGCACGCGCCTGTCCAGCGGCCAGCAGGTGGAGGTGATCACCGCGAAATCGGCCACGCCCAAGCCACAGTGGCTCGAGTTCGTGGCCACCGGCAAGGCGCGCACCGCGATCCGCCAGCAGCTCAAGCAGCTCGAGCACGAGGACGCCGTGCAGCTGGGCCACCGCATGCTCGACCGCGCGCTGGAAGACATCGGCAGCTCGCTCGAGCGCCTGCCGGCCGCGCGCCTGGATTCCTACCTGGCGGAACTGCGCTACCGGCGGCTGGAGGACCTGCTGGCGGACATCGCGCTGGGCAACCGGATGCCGGTGCAGGTGGCGCACGCGCTGGCCCAACGCGATCCGGGTGCTGTGCTGCTCCCGGACACCGTGACCCGGCAGGGCGAGCAGATCCTGATCACCGGCAACGAGCGCGGCGTGGTCACCTTTGCCAACTGCTGCATGCCGATCCCCGGCGACGAGGTGATGGGTTACCACACCGCCGGCAAGGGCATCGTGGTGCACCGGATCGAGTGCCCGAACGTGGCCGAATACCGCAAGTCGCCCGACCGGTGGGTGGCGATCGGCTGGGACCGCGAGGTCGAGGGCGATTACAGCACCAGCCTGCGGGTGGAGGTGGAGAACCGGCCGGGCGTGCTGGCGCAGGTGGCGGCGGCGATCGCGCGCGCTGATTCCAACATCGACGGGGTTGATTACCTGGAACGCGACAGCAACGTGGCGGCGATCCGGTTCTCGATCCAGGTCCGCAACCGCAAGCATTTGGCCGACGTGATCCGGCGCGTGCGCCGCCTCAACGTGGTCCACGGCATCCAGCGCATCTGAGGAAATCAGCGCTGCAGCAGCGCGTCTTGCGGGCGAAGTCGTGTGACACCCGCGCTGGCCGCGAAAACGAGTGGTTCGTCGGGGCAGCCCATTGCGGGACTGTCCGCGCCATGGACGGCGCGGACAAGCCTACATGGACGTATTCACGGCGTGTCCCGCAATGGGCTGCCCCGGCGGACCGCCCGGAATCGCATGCCTCCCGGACAATCGTTACGCGGCTTCGCGCGCAAGGCGTGCTCCTACTATCATCGGGTTCCCTTGTTCGCGGAAGCTTTCATGGCACGTACCCCCATCAACACCGACCGCGCGCCGGCCGCCATCGGCCCCTATTCCCAGGCCGTGCGCAGTGGCAACACCGTTTACTTTTCCGGCCAGATCCCGCTGGATCCGGCGACGGGCGAAGTCGTGCCCGGCGGCATCGAGGCGCAGGCCCGCCGTGCATTCGACAACCTCAAGGCGGTGGCCGAGGAAGCCGGCGGCTCGATGGATGACATCGTGCGCCTGGGCCTTTACCTCACCGACCTGGGCGAGTTCGCGGTGGTGAACTCGGTGATGTCCGAGTACTTCGACGCCCCGTACCCGGCGCGCTCCACCATCGAGGTGGCGGGCCTGCCCAAGCGGGTGGCGTTCGAGGTCGATGCGGTGATGGTGCTGGACTGAACAATCCTGATCCCGGTCTACAGCCGCTGACCGGACTGCCCGGGGTCGGCGCGCGCACCGCTGAAAAGCTGGCCGCGCGCGGCCTGCTGACGGTGCAGGACCTGTGGATGCAGCTGCCGCGCCAGTACGAGGACCGCACCCGCATCGTGCCGATCCGCGAACTCCAGCCCGGCCAGGCCTGCCAGGTGGAAGGGGTGGTGGAGGCGGTGGCGCGGGGCTTCCGCTACCGGCCCACGCTGCGCGTGGCCATCAGCGATGGCTCGCGGGCGACGGTGGTGCTGCGGTTCTTCCATTTCCGCGCTGCGCAGGTGGCGCAGTTCCAGGTGGGGGTGCGGGTGCGCTGCTACGGCACCGCGCGCCCCGGCCAGAACGGCCTGGAGATGGTGCATCCAACCTACCGGGTGCTTGCGCCCGGCGAGGGCGAGGGGCTGGGCGAACGGCTCGATCCGGTCTATCCGCAGATCGAAGGCATCGGGGCGGCCACGATGCGCCGGCTGATCGGCGAAGCGCTGGACCGGCTGCCGGCCGATGATTCGCTGGAGTCGCTGCCGGCCGGCGAGCTTGCGGGCCAGGGCCTGCCGACGCTGCGTGATGCCCTGCTGACCGTGCACCGGCCGCCGGCGGATGCGGACGTGGAGGCATTGCTGGCCGCCACCCATCCCGCGCAGCGGCGGCTGGTGCTTGAGGAGCTGCTGGCCCACCACCTGAGCCTGCGCCGGCACCGCATCGCCCTGCAGCAGCACGCGGCGCCGGTGCTTGGTGGCAGCGGCGGCCTGGGCGCCCGGCTGCGCGCGTCGCTGCCGTTTGCGCTCACCGGCGCGCAGGAGCGGGTGCTGGCGCAGGTGCTGGAGGACATCGCCGCGCCGGTGCCGATGCTGCGCCTGGTGCAGGGCGACGTGGGCAGCGGCAAGACCGTGGTGGCGGCGCTGGCCGCTGCGGCCGCGGTGGAGGCCGGCGTCCAGGTGGCGCTGATGGCCCCCACCGAGCTGCTCGCCGAGCAGCACCTGGCCAGCTTCCGCCAATGGCTGGAACCTTTGGGCGTCAACGTCATCTGGCTGGCCGGCAAGCTGCCCGCAAGGCAGCGCCGCCAGGCCCTGGAGGCGGTGGCCGATGGCAGCGCGCAGGTGGTTGTGGGCACTCACGCGCTGATGCAGGAGGGCGTGGCGTTCCGCGACCTGGGCCTGGCCATCATTGACGAGCAGCATCGGTTCGGCGTGCACCAGCGGCTGGCGCTGCGCGACAAGGGCGCGGTGGCCGGGCAGGTGCCGCACCAGCTGGTGATGACCGCCACGCCGATCCCCCGCACCCTGGCGATGGCGGCCTACGCGGACCTGGATGTCTCGGCGATCGACGAGCTGCCGCCCGGCCGCACCCCCGTGCAGACCGTGGTGCTCAGCGCCGAGCGGCGCCCGGAACTGATCGAACGCATCCGCGCCGCGTGTGCGCAGGGCCGGCAGGCGTACTGGGTGTGCACCCTGATCGACGACAGCGACGAAGTTGTGGCACAGGCCGCACAAGGCACGTTCGAGCTGCTGTCCGAGGCGCTGCCGGAGCTGGGCGTGGGCCTGGTGCACGGGCGCATGAAGGCGGCGGAGAAGCAGGACACCATGCGCCGGTTCAAGGACGGCGCCATCGACCTGCTGGTGGCCACCACGGTGATCGAGGTCGGCGTGGACGTGCCCAATGCCTCGTTGATGATCGTGGAGAACGCCGAGCGGCTCGGGCTCTCGCAGCTGCACCAGCTGCGCGGCCGGGTGGGGCGCGGCAGCGAGGCGTCCAGCTGCGTGCTGCTGTACCAGCCCCCGCTGTCACAGATGGCGCGCCAGCGGCTGGAGACGATGCGCGAGACCGGCGACGGGTTCCTGATCGCCGAGAAGGACCTGGAGCTGCGCGGGCCCGGCGAACTGCTGGGCACGCGCCAGACCGGTCTGGCGGCATTCCGCGTGGCCGACCTGGCGCGGGACGCCGCCCTCCTGCCGCAGGTGCACCGGATCGGCGAGCGGCTCTTGCGCGAACACCCCGCCGCCGCCGACCGCCTGGTTGAACGCTGGATAGGCCGTGCCGCACGCTATGCCGCCGCCTGAGGGCGGCGCACAACCACAACAACAGGAAAGAAGTGACATGGAAGGAAAGATCCCCCTGCTGATCGACACCGACCCGGGCGTGGATGACGCGCTGGCGGTGCTGATGGCCTTCAATGATCCCCGCCACGAGGTGGTGGGGCTGACCGTGGCGGCCGGCAACGTCGGCCTGGACCACACCGTGGCCAACGCGCTGCGCCTGGTGGAGCTGGGCGGCGCGGACGTGCCGGTGTTTCCCGGCTGCCCGACGCCGCTGGTCCACCCCGCGATGGATGCGGCCCACGTGCACGGCAGCGATGGTTTCGGCGACGCCGGCCTGCCGGCTGCTGGCGCCAGGCAGGCGGACGAGCATGCGGCGCTGGCCATCCTGCGCCTGTCCCACGAGCATGCCGGCCGGCTGTTGCTGGTGGCGCTTGGTCCGCTGACCAATCTCGCCCTGGCCCTGCGCCTGGACCCGAGCCTGCCGGAGCGGGTGGCCCGGCTGGTGGTCATGGGCGGCGCCGTGACCGCGCGCGGCAACGTCACCCCGGTAGCAGAGTTCAACATCGCCTTCGATCCGGAGGCGGCGCACATTGTCTTCCGGGCCTTCCCGCGGCTGGAGCTGGCGGATTGGGAAGCCACGGTGGCACATGGCCTGCCGCACGAGCGCATGGACCAGTGGCTGGCGGCGGACTCGGGGCGGGCCCGCTTCTACGACGCGATCTCGCTCCACTCGCGCCGCTGGTCCGCCGACAGTCGTGGGCCGCTGTGGTTCTGCGCCGACGCGCTGGCGATGGCCTGGGCACTGCAGCCGGGGGGAGCACGGGAAACCGCCGAAAGGCCGGTGGTGGTGGAACTGGAAGGGCGCCACACCCGGGGCGCCACCATCGTGGACTGGCAACGGCAGACCGGGGCGGAGGACAATGCACTGGTGCTGTTGCGGTACGACCAGGACCGGTTCGAGCGACTGGTGCGGGACGCGCTCGCAGCGCCGTGAACGCGCCGGGCGGGTGGATTGCGGCGGGGCAGCCGGGGGTCTATACTGTCCGGCTCCCAGTATTCAACGCCGGTGCCGCCATGAAGGCCGAGATCCATCCCGATTACCGTCCGGTCGTGTTCCAGGACGTGACCTCCGATTTCAAGATCCTCACCCGCTCGACCCTGGCCTCCTCGGCCAAGGAGACGATCAAGTGGGAGGACGGCAACGAATATCCGCTGGTCAAGATCGAAGTGTCCTCGGCCTCGCATCCGTTCTACACCGGCCAGAACAAGATCATGGATACCAGCGGCCGCGTGGACAAGTTCCGCAAGCGCTACGCCAAGTAATCCCGCCGCCGGCCCAGGGCCGGCAGGCAATCGCGGCACCCCTCCGGGTGCACGCGCCGGACGACGGCCGCCTTGGGCGGCCGTTGCCTTTTCCGCGTCTGGAACAGTCCGGTGCAAGCGGCCGGGGCCGCTGCCGGGCGCCCGCGTTGTGCGATAATTGGCGGTGTCGCGACGGCCGCGCCGCCGCTTCCCCCAACACGTTCCAGGGCCTATGCCCGGCTGCCAGGCCGCGCTCACAGGCCCCCTGATTAGGAGTGCGCCGTGTCAGATCATGACCAGGTCACGCTGGACGCCGGCGGCAAGCCGGTGACGTTGCCGGTGCTCAAGGGCACCCTGGGCAACTCCTGCATTGACATCTCCCGGCTTCCCAAGGAAACCGGCCATTTCACCTACGATTCCGGCTTCACCGCTACCGCCTCGTGCAAGTCCGCCGTCACCTACATCGACGGCAACGAAGGCGTGCTGCTGTACCGCGGCTACCCGATCGAACAGCTGGCCGAAAAGTCGACCTTCCTGGAGGTCGCCAGCCTGCTGATCGACGGCGAGCTGCCCAACGCCGAGAAGCTGAAGGCGTTCGAGCACGACGTCACCCACCACACGATGATGCACGAGGCCCTGAAGAACTTCTTCACCGGCTTCCGCCATGACGCCCACCCGATGGCGATGCTGTGCGGCTCGGTGGCCTCGCTGTCGGCGTTCTACCACGACACCCTGGACCTGGACGATCCCGAGCAGCGGCGCATGGCCGCCGTGCGCCTGATCGCCAAGATGCCGACCCTGGCCGCGGCCGCCTACCGCTACTCGATCGGCTGGCCCATCGCGTACCCGAACAACCAGCTCGACTACGTCACCCGCTTCCTGCACATGATGTTCGAGGCCCCGGGCGACCAGCTGGAGCTCAACCCGGTGGTGGCCAAGGCGCTGGACCTGCTGTTCATCCTGCACGCGGATCACGAGCAGAACGCCTCGACTTCCACCGTGCGCCTGGTGGGTTCCACCGGTGCCAACCCGTACGCCTGCGTGGCGGCCGGCATCGCCGCCCTGTGGGGGCCGGCGCACGGCGGCGCCAACGAGGCGGTGCTGAAGATGCTCGAGGAGATCGGCGACCCGAAGAACGTCGATGCCGCCGTCGCCCGGGCCAAGGACAGGGAGTCCGGCTTCCGCCTGATGGGCTTTGGCCACCGCGTGTACAAGAACTTCGACCCGCGCGCCAAGATCATCCGCGAGATGACCCACAAGGTGCTGGGCGAGCTCGGCATCGATGACCCGCTGCTGGAAGTGGCGATGAAGCTGGAAGAGGCGGCGCTCAAGGACGACTACTTCGTCGAGCGCAAGCTGTACCCGAACGTCGACTTCTACAGCGGCATCATCTACAAGGCGCTGAAGATCCCGACCGAGATGTTCACGGTCATGTTCGCCATCGGCCGCACCGCCGGCTGGGTGGCGCACTGGCTGGAGCAGCAGGTCGATCCGGAAGCCAAGATCGGCCGTCCGCGGCAGATCTACACCGGCTCCGACAGTCGCGACTACGTGCCCGTCGACAAGCGCTGAGCCCCGGCTCGCGCCAAGGAAAACGCCCCGGTCCCCCCGGGGCGTTTTTTTACCTGTCGTTTTCCTCCAGCAGCAGCCTGAGCTGGGCGGCGCTGGCGCGGCGCATCGGCTTTTCATCGACGCTGGAGAGCGGCGCCTGGCGAAGTGCCAGGTGCGGCAGCACCGTGACATCGATGGTGAGCTCCTGGGCGCTGAAGATCCACACCGGGAAGTCGCCGCTGCGGCTCCGGTCGAGCCGCAGGCGGCGGCTGCGCGCGGTGGCGGGGATGCCATGCTCCTCCAGGAACCGCGGCACCGCGTCTTCGTCATCCACGTACAGGTGCAGCGCCACGGCTGCGTTCGCGTCGGCGGTCCCCTCCAGCACGGGGCCGACCAGGCGCGGGTCGAACGGCGCGAAGAACTCCAGTGCCTCCAGGGCGGCCTCCCGGCGCACGCGCAGCGCGTCCTCCTGGGAGGCGCCCAGGAACAGGCGCTGGTGTTCGCGCAGCGCTTCCTCCACCTCGCGGTTGCGCGGCAGCGAGGCGTCATCGTGGATGCCAAGGCGCTCGGCGGCCTTGAGCTTGGCCATGCGGAAGTCGCCGATGCCGCCCTCTGACATCAGGCGGGCCGCCTCGCGCGCCACGCGCATGCGCCGCTCGCGGGTCCGGCCTTCGGCGCGCTGGCGGGCATGGTGCATGTCGTTCTCCCTGGCCGAAGCGTGCCGAGCACTGTAGCCGAACCGGCACACGGCCGCCGGCCGGGCCCGCGACCATCAGAAGATGTCGAACACTTCCTCGGCCGGCATGGAGTCGTCGAACGGGTCGTCCACCTCGGCCGCCATGCGCTCAAGGTCCTCGACCTTGACGTACTCGGTGCGGCCCCCCGAACCCGGCGGCAGCAGCCGGCCACCGGCGCTCACGCTCACCTCGACCATGCCGCTGGGCAGGTCGTGCGGCATCGGCGGCGCGTCCTCCAGCGCCACGCCCATGAATTCGATCCACACCGGCAGCGCGGCCCGGCCCCCGTACTCACGCCGGCCCAGCGAGCGGTTGTCGTCGCGGCCGACCCACACCGTGGTGACCAGGTCGCCGCCGAAGCCGACGAACCAGGCGTCGCGGTAGTCGTTGGTCGAGCCCGTCTTGCCGCCGACGTCCTCCCGGTCCAGCGCCAGCGCCGCGCGCCCGGTGCCGCGCCTGACCACGTCGCGCATCATCGACACCATCTGCCATGCGACGCGCTCGTCGATGGCCCGCGGGGCCACGATGAACTCGTCATCGGCCTCGCGCAGGACGATGCCCTCGTCCGTGGCCGAGTCGATGCCCGCTTCCGATTCCACGGTTTCCGCCGCTGGCGCGGGTTCCGGCTCGGGTTCCGGTGCCGCCGGGCCGAAGTTGAAGCCATCCACGATATGCGAGCGCGACGGCGTCACCGGCTCGCCGGCCGCCACGGCTCCGCCGGTGGCGCAGCCGCGGCAGGCCCGGGCCGGGTTGGCCTCGAACACCAGCTCACCGTTGCGGTCGTGTACCTGGTCGATGAACCACGGCGTGACCCGGAAGCCGCCGTTGGCAAACACCGCATAGCCGCGGGTGACGTCCAGCGGCGTGAGCGAGGGCGTGCCCAGCGAGATCGAGAGGTTGGGCGGCAGCTCGGATTCGTCGAAGCCGAAATGGCTGATGTAGCGGCGGGCATAATCCACGCCAATGGCATCCAGTACCCGTACCGACACCAGGTTGCGGGACAGGGCGAGCGCGTCGCGCAGCTGCATCGGGCCCATGAAGCGGCCATCGGCATTGCCCGGGCGCCAGTCCTGCCCGCGGCGCATGCGGAACACCACCGGCGCGTCGGGCACGATCGAAGCCGGGTTGAAGCCTTTTTCAAATGCGGCGGCGAAGATGAACGGCTTGAACGCCGAGCCGGGCTGGCGCCGTGCCTGGGTGGCGCGGTTGAACTTCTGGCCGGCGAAGCTGAAGCCGCCCACCAGCGCCCGCAGCGCGCCGTCGTCGTATTCCATGGAAATGAGCGTGCCCTGGGCACGCGGCAGCTGGCCCAGAAGCCAGCTCACCTCCGGCTCCGCGGCGCCGTCCTCGTCCCCGGTCGAGGACGCGGTTTCCACCCTGCGCACGCGCACCAGATCGCCGCGTTCCACCAGCGCCGACGGCGCGCGCCGGGTCCAGGCGCTGGAGTCCGAGTCCAGGGTCACCGTGGTGCCGTCGGCGAGGACCACGTCGGCAGTGCCTTCCCCGCTGCGCAGGACGATCGCCGGACGCAGGCCGGACTGGGCCGGGATCCCGCGCAGGCGCTCGGCCGCAGCTTCGGCATCCTCGTCATCGCCCAACTCGAAGCTCTGCTCCGCGCCGCTCCAGCCGTAGCGGTGGTCGTAGTTGATCAGCCCCTCGCGCAGGGAGGCCTCGGCGGCCGCCTGCAGGCGCGGGTCGATGGTGGTGGTGACGTGGTAGCCCTTGGTCAGCACGTCGCCGCCATAGCGGGCGATCATTTCCTGGCGCACCATCTCGGCCACGTAGGGCGCGTACACCTCCACCGGCCGCTCGTGCGGCTTGGCGTGCATGGGGGTGGCCTTGCCCTCGCGCTCGGCGGCCTCGTCGATGTAGCCCAGCTCGCGCATGCGCTGCATCACGTAGTCGCGGCGGATGCGGGCCCGCTCCGGGTTGGTGATGGGGTTGCCGCTGGAGGGGAACTTGGGGATCGAGGCCAGCACCGCGGCCTCTTCCAGGGTCAGCTCGTCCAGGGTCTTGCCGTAGTAGAACTCCGCCGCCGCGGCCACGCCGTAGGAGCGGTTGCCGAAGAAGCTCTTGTTGAGATAGAGCTCGAGGATCTCGTCCTTGGTCAGCTCGCGCTCCATCTTCAGCGCCAGCAGCATCTCGGCGAACTTGCGGGTGAAGCTGTACTCGGAGCTGAGGAAGAACTGCCGTGCCACCTGCTGGGTGATGGTGGAGCCGCCGGGCACGCGCTGGTCGTCGGTGGTCGCCAGCAGCCAGATCGCGCGGGCGACGCCGCGGTAGTCGATGCCGTGGTGGTCGTAGAAGCGCGCGTCCTCGATGGCGATGAAGGCCTGCTTGACCTGGTCCGGCACCTCTTCGATCTGCACCGGGTAGCGGCGGGTCTCGCCAAACAGCGCCATCAGCCGGCCGTCGTTGGCATAGACGTACAGTGGCTCCTGCATCTCGATGTCGCGCAGCGCCTCCACGTCGGGCAGGCGGGCCGAGACCACGAAGTACAGCGTGGCGAGGGTCAGCGCGCCGAGCACGCCCAGACCCAGGATCGCGATGGCGAGCCAGCGCAACAGGCGTTTCAGGGATGGCATTCGGAGGTCGGGCCGGGCAGTGGTCGTGGCCGCGGATTATAGATGACGACCGTTCCCCGGCCGCATCCGCGCGTTCCGGCGTTCAGCCCGGGCGAAGGGCCGCCGAACTGCGGCGGGGGGCACGGTTCGGCCATGTTGGCTGTTGCCAATGCGTGAAAAGTCCGTTATCAAATGCCCCGGGGCACGAAGCGCGCCTGCAGCGCCCGTGACAATAGGGGAAAACCGTGGGGTTATTTACTAAAAGCCAGCCACCGCTCGTGGGCGTCGACATCAGCTCCACGGCGGTCAAACTGCTGCAGCTCTCCCGCAGCGGCGAGCGCTACCGCGTCGAGCACTACGCGGTTGAGCCGCTGCCGCCCAACGCGGTGGTGGAGAAGAACATCGTCGAGGTCGAGGCCGTGGGCGAGGCCATCGCCCGGGCCATGGCGCGCTCGGGCAGCAAGGCCAAGCACGCCGCGGCGGCGGTGGCCGGCTCGGCGGTCATCACCAAGCACATCCCGATGCCGGCCGACCTGGACGAGGAAGAGATGGAGTCGGCCGTCGAGCTGGAGGCGGTCAACTACATCCCCTATCCCATCGAGGAAGTGAACCTGGACTTCGAGGTCCTCGGCCCGATGCCGGGCAACGAGGAGATGGTGCAGGTGCTGCTGGCGGCCTCGCGCTCGGAGAACGTCGAGGGCCGCGCCGAGGCGCTGAAGCTCGGCGGGCTCACCGCGAAGGTGATCGACGTGGAGGCATTCGCGATCGAAAACGCCTTCCAGCTGCTGGCCGGCACGCTCGACACCCCGCACGACGGCATCGTGGCGCTGGTGGACATCGGCGCCACCATGACCACGCTCAACATCCTTCGCGAGGGGCGCAGCCTTTACAGCCGCGAACAGGTGTTCGGCGGCAAGCAGCTGACCGACGAGGTCATGCGCCGCTACGGCCTGAGCTACGAGGAGGCGGGCCTGGCCAAGCGCCAGGGCGGGCTCCCGGAGAGCTACGAGATCGAGGTGCTGGAGCCGTTCAAGGAAGCGCTGGTGCAGCAGATCAGCCGCCTGCTGCAGTTCTTCTATGCCGGCAGCGAGTTCAACCGCGTCGACCAGATCGTCCTGGCCGGCGGCTGCGCTTCCATCGCTGGGGTCCCGGAGATGGTGGAGGAGCAGCTGGGCGTGCCGACCACGGTCGCCAACCCGCTGGCGCACATGACCCTGGGCTCGCGGGTCCAGGCCCATGCCCTGGCCCAGGATGCGCCCGCGCTGATGATCGCCTGCGGGCTGGCGCTGAGGAGCTTCGACTGATGGCCAGGATCAACCTGCTTCCGTGGCGCGCCGAGCGCGCCGCCCAGCGCCAGAAGGAATTCATGGCCATGATCGGCCTGGCCGTCCTGGCCGGTGCGGCGCTGTGGTTCCTCGTCAACGGCTACTACAACGCGCAGATCGAAGGCCAGCAGGCCCGCAACGCGTTCATGGACCAGCAGATCGCCCAGGTGGATGAAACCATCAAGGAGATCGAGGAGCTGGACCGGCAACGTGCCCGCCTGCTGGCGCGCAAGGAAGTGATCGAGGAGCTGCAGGCCAGCCGGTCGCAGATGGTGCACCTGTTCGATGCGCTCGTGCGGACCATCCCCGATGGCGTGATGCTCACGACCCTCAAGCAGGAAGGCGACCGCATGACCCTGGAGGGCCGCGCCCAGTCCAACGCACGGGTGAGCACCTACATGCGCAACCTGGAAGGCGCCGGCTGGATGGCCAACCCGCAGCTGACCGTGATCGAGGCCCAACCGGAAGGGGCGGGCGTGCACAGCGCGGCCCTGCCGTACGTGTTCAACCTCTCGGTGACGCTCTCCACGCCCTCCAGCGGCGAGGACGGCGAGCCGGACGGGCAGGACGCCGCCGATGACGGGGAAGCCGCCACGGCGGACGCCGGAAGTGGGGATGCCGCGGAAGTGGCCAGTGAAGAAGGAGCCGGATCGTGAGCGCAAAACGCAAGGTGTCGCTGCGCGAGCTCGACTTCAACAACATGGGCTCGTGGCCGCGCGAGTACAAGATCGGGTTCTGCGTGATCGTCGGCCTGTTCGTGTTCGGCGCCCTGTGGTGGTTCACGGTGCGCGACAAGCTCGACAGCCTGGAAGGACTGGAGCGGCAGGAAGCCCAGAAGCGCGCCGAGTTCGAGGAAAAGCAGGGCCGCGCGACCAATCTGGAGCCGCTCAAGCAGCAGCTGGCGCAGATGGAGCAGCAGCTGCAGCAGATGCTGCGCCAGCTCCCCAGCCGTACCGAGATGCCGGACCTGATCACCGACATTTCGCAGACGGCCGTCGCCACGGGCATCCAGAACGACCTGTTCCGGCCCGGCGCCGAGGTGCCCAAGGAGTTCTACGCCGAACAGCCGATCTCGCTGCGCATGCGCGGCAGCTACCACCAGTTCGGCGCGTTCGTGAGCGGCGTGGCCTCGCTGCCGCGGGTGGTGATCATGACCATGCATGACATTTCCCTGCAGCCGCGCGACGGCGGTGCGATCCGCCCGGGAGCGAACCTGGAGCTGGCCGGCACGGTCAAGACCTACCGCTACCTGGACGAGGAAGAAACCGCGGAGCAGGCGGCGATCCAAGACGGGGGAGGGCGCTGACATGCGCAGGATGAGCAATGCGGCGCGGCTGGCGCTTGTTGCGGCGGTGGCGCTCGGGGTGGCGGGCTGCGGCCGCGGGATCACCAGCACCCCGGGCGACGCCCCGAATCTCGAGGAATGGGTGGCCAACGTGCGCGCGCGCCCGGCGCCGCCGCTGGAGCCACTGCCGGTGATGCAGCAGTTCGAGACGTTCGAATATTCCGCGCAGGGCCTGCGCGATCCCTTCAGCGACGCATTCCCCGACACCGGCGGGGTGGGCCCGCGGCCCGATTCGGACCGCCGCAAGCAGGAGCTCGAGGAGTTTCCGCTCGACAGTCTGGAAATGGTCGGTACGATCGGCCGGGGCGCGGGGATCATCGGCCTGGTGATGGCACCGGACAAGGTGACCCGCCGGGTGCGCGTCGGCGATTACGCGGGCCAGGCCGACGGGCGCATCACGTCCATCTCCGAGGACCGCATCGAGCTGGTGGAGCTGGTGCCCGATGGCGCCGGTGGCTGGCTCGAGCGGCCGGCCGCGATCGCGCTGGAATGACCTGTGTCGCCTTGGATAAAACATCAATTAGGGATTAGGGGAAGTCTGATGATGAGCTACGCGCAAGACCCTCGTGCGACGCGTCGCATCCTGCCGATCCGATCGGCCACCTTGGGACTGGCCGCGGGTCTGCTGGCAGCGGTATCGGGCGTACAGGCGGCGCCGTCGCCAGGCATCGTGCCCCTGGTGGCCGTGGGCCAGGTGGGTGCGCAGGCCGGTGACCCGGCCAAGCAACTGCCTGGCGCGATCGCCGTCGACGACATCGACTTCCGCCGCGGCGACGGCGGCTCGGGCAAGCTGGTGCTCCGCTTCGATGGCGAAGGCGCGGCGCCGGACATGCGCGCCGATGGTGCCAGCGTGGTGATCGACGTCGGCAACGTCACCCTGCCGACCGCGCTGCAGCGCCCGCTCAATGTTTCCGATTTCGCCACGCCGGTGCAGCGCATCGACGCGGTGCAGAGCGGCACCGGCACCCGCATCGTCCTGACCGCCCACGGCGAGTACGAGCCGATGGCCTACCAGAGCGGCCGCGAGTACATCGTCGAGCTGGTGCCGCGGGCCACCACCGCCGAGCGTGGCGTTGGCGCCACGGGCGTCACCGCCGCCGGCCAGCTCGCCGCGGCCGCGGTTGAGCAGGAGCGCACCTATACCGGGCACCCGGTGGTGTTCAACTTCCAGGACGTGCCGGTGCGCACCGTCCTGCAGATGATCGCCGAGGAG
Organism: Luteimonas sp. JM171; assembly: GCF_001717465.1. NCBI lineage: Bacteria > Pseudomonadati > Pseudomonadota > Gammaproteobacteria > Lysobacterales > Lysobacteraceae > Luteimonas > Luteimonas sp. JM171. The sequence continues at coordinate 1,633,081 of NZ_CP017074.1, forward strand.
TCCGACTTCAACATCGTGGCCTCCGACTCGGTGCAGGGCAACGTGACCCTGCGCCTGGACAACGTGCCGTGGGACCAGGCGCTGGACATCATCCTGCAGGCCAAGGGGCTGGACAAGCGCCGCAATGGCAACGTCATCTGGATTGCCCCGCAGAACGAGATCGCGAGCTATGAGCAGTCGCGCGAGGACGCCCGGCTAGAGCTTGAAGAGCGGGTCGAAATGATCACGGAGTACATTCCGATCAGCTACGGCAACGCGGAGGACATTGCGATCCTGCTCACCGACGAGAGCAAGAGTGGGCAAGGTGGTGGTGCCAATGCCGGTGGAGGGACCGGCCGGCAGAGCCGGGGGTTCCTGTCTTCGCGCGGCAGCCTGAGTTTCGACCGTCGTACCAACACGCTGCTGGTGGTGGACATCCCACAGCGGGTGGCGACCATCCGCGAGCTGGTGCAGCAGCTTGACCGGCCGGTTGACCAGGTGGTCATCGAGGCCCGTATCGTTATCGCGAACGAATCCTTCGCCCGGGATATCGGTGCCCGCTTCGGTGTTTACGGATCGGACAATTTCGATCGCTGGGTGACATCCGGAAATCTTGATTCCAATGCAGGCGCTTTGGGGCAGGCTTACGATCCTGACCATACCGGAGGCATCACGTTCGAGGATGCGCTCAACTTCTCCAATCCTGCGGACCGCAACCTTGGAGCTGGCTCGCTTGCGCTCACCATCCTCGGGCGTTACGTCAACTGGGACATGGAGATTTCGGCGCTGCAGGAAGAAGGGCGCGGGGAGGTCATCTCCAATCCCCGGATTGTGACAAGCAATCAGCGTGAAGCCGTTATCCGGCAAGGCCAGGAGGTTGGTTACCTCACTGTGACCGGTGGCCAGAGCAATAACATTCCCACCGTCCAGTTCAAGGATGTCCTGCTGGAGCTGAAAGTGACGCCCACCATCACGAACGACGGCCGCGTCTTCCTTTCGATGGACATCACCAAGGATGAGATCGCCGGCTACACCAATATGGGCGCATTCGGATCCGTGCCGAACTTGAATAAGCGCAATATCACTACGGCAGTCCTCATCGAGGACGGGCAGACGGTTTCGATTGGCGGCGTGTATGAATTCCGCGACCGCAGCGAGATGTCGAAGGTGCCGTTCCTGGCCGACCTGCCGGTAATCGGCAACCTGTTCAAGCGCCGCGGCAGGGACCGCGAGAAGGCGGAACTGCTCATCTTCGTGACTCCCAAGGTGCTGCGGGTCGCGCAGCGCTGACGAAGGCGCGGGCAGGGAACAAGCGACGGGGCCGGCTGGCCCCGTCTGCTTTTGCGCCAACCGATCAGGTCTGCTCGAACCCCGCGTGAACGCGGCTGAACCCCTGCCGCCGCTTTCGGTCAAACTGGATCCCGGCGCGGTCCGCGTCGTTTCAATGCCTGCACATGGAGAAAGCCGTCACCGAACCCGATGTAGCCCGGCTGCATGACGCCTTCGGCGCCCTGCGCGATGCCTTGTCGGCCGAGATCGTTGGCCAGCAGGGGCTGATCGAGCGCCTCCTGGTCACCCTGCTGGCCGATGGCCACCTGCTGGTGGAAGGTGCGCCCGGCCTGGCCAAGACCAGCGCCATCCGCGCCCTTGCCGCGCGGATGGATGCCGATTTCGCGCGGCTGCAGTTCACGCCGGACCTGCTGCCGGCCGACCTCACCGGTACCGAGGTCTGGCGCCCGCAGGAAGGGCGTTTCGAGTTCCAGCCCGGCCCCGTGTTCCATTCGCTGCTGCTGGCCGATGAGATCAACCGTGCGCCGGCGAAGGTGCAGTCGGCGCTGCTGGAAGCCATGGGCGAGCGTCAGGTGACCGTCGGCGGCAAGACCTGGCCGCTGCCGGAGCTGTTCCTGGTGATGGCCACCCAGAATCCCATCGAGCAGGAGGGCACCTTCCCCTTGCCCGAGGCGCAGCTGGACCGTTTCCTGATGTATGTGCGCGTCGGGTATCCGGATGCCTCGGCCGAGGCCGAGATCCTGCGTCTGGCGCGCGAGCGGGCCCGGAATGAAGCCGCGCCGGCACGTGCCGCGCCTGACCGCATGCCCAAGGCCGACGTATTCGCTGCCCGCGCGGCAGTGCTCGACGTGCACCTGGCGCCGCAGCTGGAGCGCTATCTGATCGAACTCGTGCTGGCCTCGCGTGATCCCGGCCGCTACGACCCGGACCTCGCGCGCCGCATCGCCTGGGGCGCAAGTCCGCGCGGTTCGATTGCCCTCGAGCGATGTGCCCGCGCGCGTGCATGGCTGGCCGGGCGCGATTACGTCACGCCGGATGACGTGCACGCGGTTGCCCCCGACGTGCTCCGCCACCGGGTGCTGCCCAGCTACGAGGCCACCGCCGAAGGCTGGGACGGAGACCGGCTGGTCGCCGAACTGCTGCAGAAAGTTCCGCTGCCCTGAGCGCGCTGACCGGTGGCTCGAGCAACCGCCAGCACGCTGAATGTCGCACCGCCGCGAGAAGGCGGCGAGGGCGTGGTGCCGACCCTGGCCGAGCTGGTGGCGTTGCGCTCGGTGGCCGCAGCCCGGCGCCTCCCGAGGCGCGCACGCATGGCCGGTGCCGGGCGGGCGCCATCGCCGGTGCGAGGACGCGGCATGGAATACGCCGAGTCGCGCGAGTACGCCCCGGGCGACGAGGTGCGGCATATCGACTGGCGTGTGACGGCCCGCAGCGGCCGGCCGCACACGAAGATGTTCCAGGCCGAGCGCGAGCGCCTGACCCTGGTGGTGGCGGACACCGCGCCAGCGCTCTATTTCGGGACCCGGGTGCGCTTCAAGTCGGTGCAGGCGGCTCGCGCCGGAGCCATCGCGGCATGGGTTGCGGCCCGTGATGGCGACCGCATGGCGGCGCTGCGCGGGACCCGCGCCGAAGCGCCGGTGACGCCGGCGGGCGGCGCGCGCGGTGCACTCCGGGTGCTGGATGCCCTGGCCCGCTGGTATGGCGCGCCGCCCGACAACGACGATGGACTGGACATGGCCCTGGAGCATGCCCAGCGGGTGCTCAGGCCGGGTTCGCGGCTGCTGGTGCTGGCCGACCCGGCCAACATTGCCACCGTACCCGACCGGCGCTGGCCCGCGCTGGCGATGCACAGCCAGGTGTTGGTGCTGCTGCCAGTTGATCCGCTTGAAACCGATCCTCCCGCAGGCCCGCTCGCCCTGGACGTGGACGGCGGCCGGCTCGAATTGGATCTCGGATCCGCCCGGCACCGCCAGCGCTGGCTGCAGGCGTTCGGAGATCCCCTGGAGAGAGCCCTGGCCAGGCTGCCAGGGTGGGGCGTGGCAGCCGCCGCGCTGCCGAGCAATGGCTCCGGCGATGAATGGCTGCCGATGTTCTCCGTGCCCCGGAGCGTGCGGGCATGAACGCGGGCGCATCGCTGCCGCTGCGCGACATCCATGAGCCAGTGGCTCCGCCCTGGTGGCCGCCCGCGCCCGGTTGGTGGCTGGTCGCCGGACTGGTGCTGGCAGCCGTTGTCGTCGTCGCCGTGGTGATATGGCGCCGCGCCCGTGAGAGCCGGGCGCTGCTGCGCCTGTTCGATGAGGAAGTGGAGCGGGCAACCGATCCGGCGGCGCGGGTGGCGGCGATCTCGGCCCTGTTGCGGCGGGCGGCCCGCGAGCGGGATGCCCAGGCCGCCGCGCTGCAGGGCGGCGACTGGCTCGCATTCCTGGACCGGGGCGCAAGCGAGCCTGTCTTCGATGGTCGCCTGGGCCAGCTGCTGCTTGAGGGTGGCTACCGTCGCAACGTGCCTGCCGCAGACGCTGAGGCACTGCAGGCGGCCGCGCGCACGCGTTTTCTGGAACTGGCGCGGGGGCGTCGGTGAGCGCGTTGCTGCCAGCGGGTTTCGCCGGCTTCGCCTGGCCGTGGATGCTGCTGGCGCTGCCCTTGCCGTGGATACTCCGCCGCCTGCTGCCGGCGATGGCGCCCACCGGCGCCGCGCTGCGCATGCCCCATGGCGCGCGCCTGCTTGCGGGCGGCCAGCCCGCCTCCGGCAATCGCGGGCCCCATGCCCGGATCCGCCTTCGGCTGGTGCTGGCCGCGCTGGCGTGGATGCTCCTGTGCGTGGCGGCCGCGCGACCCCAGCAGCTCGGTGACCCGGTCCAGCCCCCGCACGCGGCCCGCGACCTGATGCTGGCGGTGGACCTGTCGGGCAGCATGGCCGACGAGGACATGGTGCTGGGCGGACGCCCGGTGGACCGGCTCACCGCTGCCAAGGCGGTGCTGGCCGATTTCCTCGACCGCCGCGAGGGCGACCGCGTGGGGCTGCTGGTGTTTGGCCGCCGGGCATACATGCTCGCGCCGCCCACCCACGACCTGGACACCGTGCGCCAGCAGTTGCTTGACACCGCGGTGGGTCTGGCGGGCCGGGAAACCGCGATCGGCGATGCCATCGGCCTGGCGGTCAAGCGCCTGGCCGGCGACGACGACGCCGGCACCGGCGAGAGGGTGCTGGTGCTGCTGACCGATGGGGTCAACACCGCCGGCATGCTCGAGCCGGTGCAGGCCGCCGAGCTGGCGCGCGCGCACGGCGTGCGCGTACACACCGTGGCGTTTGGCGGGATCGGCGGCGGGCTTTCGATGTTCGGATTCCGGATGCAGGTGCCGGGCGGTGGTGAGGCCATCGACGAGGACACGCTGCAGGCGGTGGCCGAGGCCACGGGCGGGCGCATGTTCCGCGCCCGCGACGCAGCGGAGCTGGCCGGCATCTACGCGGAGATCGACCGGATCGAACCGGTGGAGCGGCCCGCGCCAGCCGCGCGGCCGCGGATCGAGCGCTATGCGTGGCCGCTTGGGGCGGCGCTGGCCTGCGCCGCGCTGCTGCTTCTGCCCGGGCTCGGGCTTGCCGGCACGCGCGTGGCGGAGTGGGGGAGGCGACTGCCGGGGGCGGCGCCGTGATCCAGATGCTGGGCGACCTGCACTTCGTGCGGCCGCAGTGGCTGTGGGCCCTGCTGGCCGTGCCGCTGCTGGCCCTGTGGTGGTACCGGCGCCGGGGCAACGCAGCGTGGACGAAGCAGGTGGATCCGCACCTGCTGCCGCACCTGGTGGCGCCGGCGTCGCGGCGCAGCGGTTTGGGCCGCGTGCTGCTGGGGCTTTCGATCTTCGCCCTGGCGGTGCTGGCGCTTGCCGGTCCGGGCTGGCGCCAGCAGGAGCAGCCCGTGTGGCAGGAGGCCGCGCCGCTGGTGATTGCCCTGGACCTTTCCAGCGCGACCCTGGCCGAGGACCTGCAGCCCTCGCGCCTGCTGCAGGCGCGGGCGGCCATCGACCGCATCCTGCAGCAGCGCGCCGGGGGTGAAGTGGCGCTGGTGGTGTTTGCCGGGGGGGCACACACGGTGGCGCCGCTGACCGGCGACGCCGGCAACGTGCGACTGTTCCTGGATGCTCTGGCTCCCGACATCATGCCCACCGAGGGCAGCCGGCCGGAGCGTGCCATTGAGTGGGCGGTGCAGCTGCTTGAGCAGGCGGGCTTTGATCGCGGCGAGGTGCTGCTGCTCACCCACGATGCCGGGCCCGCCGCGCGCCGCGCCGCATCCGCGGCGGCGCGCAAGGGTCACCGGGTGTCCGTGCTGGGGCTGGGCACGGCGGTCGGCGCGCCCTATCGCGACGCCGCCGGGCGTCTTGGGACCACCCGGATGGAGGCGGGCGCGCTGCAGGCGCTGGCGTCCGCGGGAGGCGGCCGGTTCATCGCGCTTGCCGACGGCGACCCGGCCGGCGTCCTCCAGGCCTCGCCGGGCACGGGGGGAGAGCGCGGCGGGCGCGGTCAGGTGAGCCTCCGCTCGGACCAGGGCTATTGGCTGCTGCTGCCGCTCATGCTGCTGGCCGCGCTCGCCTTCCGCCGCGGCGCGCTGCTGCCACTGCTGGCGCTGGCCGTCTGCCTGCCCTTGCTGCCCGGGCCTGCGCGCGCGGCCGACGGCGGCTTGTGGAAGCGCGCCGACCAGGAGGCGTACGAGCGCGCGCTCGGGGCGGTGGACGCCTATCGCAGCGGCGAGCACGAACGCGCCGCGCGCGCCTGGGAGCAATTGCCGGGCGCCGATGCGGCGTACAACCGCGGCAACGCGCTGGCCCGCGCCGGGAAGCTGGAGGAGGCGCTTGCGGCATACGACGAAGCATTGGCGCTGGAGCCCGCGATGGAGGACGCCATCGTCAACCGGGATATCGTGCGCCAAGCGCTGCAGCAGCAGCCGCCGACGCCGGGCCAGGGGGAACCTGAGGCAGGCGGGGATGGGGATGACGAAGGCGAAGCCGAGGACGCGCAGGGCGGCCGAGGCGACGGCCGCGAGCCGCCCGGTGAGGACCCGCAGGAATCTCCCGCGGGCGACGCCACCAACGCGGACCAGGCGGAGGGCGCGGACGCCGGGAGCCGGGAGCCGGGTGAGCAACCGCCCGAAACCACCGACCCCGATGCCCAGCGCCAGGCCGACCAGGCCCTGCGCGAACAGATGCAGCAGGCGCTGGCGCAGGAGGAGTCCGCCGGCGACGCGCCGGAAGCCGAAGCCGCTGCCGTGGAGGAGGCCGAGCGCCGCGCCGCCGCCGACGCCTGGCTGCGGCGGATTCCCGATGACCCCGGCGGGCTCCTGCGCGCGCGGTTCAGGCTCGAGCATGAACGCCGGCGCAGCCAGGGGGCAGACTGAACCGATGCGACGGACCAGGCGACTGCATCCATCAGGAGTTCTGCTGCTGGCAGCCGCGCTGCTGTTGATGGCGGCGCTGCCGGCGGCCGCGGCCACCCGGGCGTGGCTGGATCGCGACCGCATCCACCTGGGGGAGACCGCGACCCTCAACGTCGAGACCGACCGCGCGGCGGGCGGCGCCCCGGACTGGTCGCCGCTGGAGCAGGACTTCGACGCCGGGGGCCACACCAGCACCCGCCGGGTGCAGGTGGTGGACGGCGAGGTGCGTACGCAGGTGCTGTACGCGGTGGCCCTGCGTCCGCGCCGGGAAGGCGAGCTCACCGTGCCGGCGCTGGACGTGGATGGTGAACGCACGCAGCCGCTCGTGCTCACTGTGCTGCCGCCCGACGACACGCCCGACCAGGCCGGCGAGGTCGCCTTCGTGGAGGCGGAGCTGGAAACGGGCCAGGCCTGGGTGCAGCAGTCGGTGGGCTACATCCTGCGCCTTCACTACGCCACGCCGCTGGTCTCGGGGGAGCTGGAGCAGCCCCAGCCGGAGGGCGCGGCGCTGCGGCGGATGGGGGATGACGTCACCTACAGCCGTGACATCGGCGGCCGCCGCTACAACGTGGTCGAGCGGCGCTTCCTGCTGGTGCCCGAGCGCAGCGGCACCCTGGAAATCCCCGCGGCGCGTTTCCGCGGGCGCGGCACCGGCGGTTTTTTCGACGACATGTTCGGATCCGGCCCGCGCATCCTGCGGGCCAACGGCCAGCCCCAGCGGCTGCAGGTGCGGTCCATGCCCGACCAGGCGCCACAGCCGTGGCTGCCGCTGCGCAGCCTGCAGGCGCGGTTCCTGGAAGCTCCACAGCAGGCGCGGGTGGGCGAAGCGGTCGACGTGGTGCTGGAACTGCGCGCCGATGGCGCGGCGGCCTCGCAGATGCCGGAACTGGAGCTGGAGGTGGGTGACGGCGCGCAGCTGTTCCCGGAGCCGGCCCAGGTGCGCGAGCAGTTCGATGGCGGCCGGCCGCAGGTGGTGGTGACGCGGCGATTCTCGATCGTCCCGCGCCGGTCCGGCACGCTGGCGGTGACAGCGCGGCCGGTGGAATGGTGGGACGCGCGGGCAGGCATCGCCAGGACCGCGGCGGCGGCGCCGCTTGCCATCCAGGTCGAGGGCGCGGCCGCAGCGCCGGCTGCCGGCCCGGGGTCGCCCGATGCCGGCCCGGGCGAGCGCTGGATGAAGGTGCCGGGAGTCCAGGGCGAAGTGCGCCCCTGGGCCGTGGCGGCGGCCGCGTTCGCGCTGCTGTGGTTGGCAACGCTGATCTGGGCGCTGCACCGCCGGCCGCCGTCCAGCAAGGACGCCCCGGCGCCGGAGGCGGGCCGGTCGCTGCGGACGAACGACACCGCGCGCGCGAAGCTGCGCCACCTGAAGCTGATGCTTGACACCGGGGACCTGGGCGAAGTGGAGCATGCGCTGTGTGCGCTGGCAGAGCCGCCGGTTGCAGACCTCGACAGCCTGGCGGCACAGCTTGGCGACCCCGCGCAGCGGGCCGCGCTGGAACAGCTGCAGCGCGCGCGCTGGGCCGATGGCGATCCGGTGTCGGCGCGGTCCGCCCTGCGTGCGGCCTTCGCGAAGGGACCGCGCTGGGCGGGCGCTGGCACAGGCAAGGGGGCAGCCGAGCCCCTGCCCCCGCTGTATCCGCGCCAATGACCTCGGCCCCGGGGCCAGCCTTTGGGCCATTTTGTGGCGTTGCGGCTTTGTTAAGCTGCGCCGTTCCCTGCCCGAGCGGAGCCTGTTGCCAATGACCCCGAACGCAGCCGCACGGCGCAAGATGCCGCTGCACACCCAGATGCTGATCGGCTTCGTGGTCGGCGCCGTGCTGGGCATTGCCGCCAACCTGTGGATCGGCCAGGCCGGCTGGCTGGACGGCGTAATCGAATACGTCACCGAGCCGATCGGGCAGCTGTTCCTGCGCCTGCTGTTCATGCTGGTGGTGCCGCTGGTGTTCTCGGCGCTGATCCTGGGCGTGGTGGAGATCGGCGATCCACGTTCGCTGGGGCGGCTCGGCTTCAAGGCCTTGCTGTGGGTGGTGGGCTCCACGACCATCGCGGTGACCATCGGCCTGGTGGTGACCCACATCATGCAGCCCGGGGCCGGCATCGACCCGGCCCTGCGCGACGCCTTCATGGCCGACGCGGCGGCCGTGGTGCCAACCGGCAGCGAGCCGCTGGGCGTGATCGACATGCTGCTGAACATGGTGCCGCGCAGCCCGGTGCAGGCGGCCGCCGACAACGACCTGATCGCGGTGATGTTCTTCTCGCTGATGTTCGGCGTGGCGGCGACGGTGGTGAACAGCGCCGGCACACGCAGCTTCGTGGACGCCGTGCAGGGCGTGTTCGACATCAGCCTGAAGCTGATCGACTGGGTCATCCGCACCGCCCCTTACGCAGTGGCCGCGCTGCTGTTCACGCTGACCGCGCGCATGGGCCTGGACCTGATGGTGCAGTTGGGCTGGTTCGTGCTCACGGCCGTGGTGGCGCTGTCCGTGCAGTTCTTCGGCACCTATTCGGTGCTGCTGGCGACCCTGGCCCGACGCAACCCGCTGGAAGTGCTGCGGCGCGCGCAGCCGGCGCTGCTCACCGCGTTCTCCACGTCCTCAAGTGCCGCCACGCTGCCCACCTCACTGAAGGTGGCCGAGCACAACCTGGGCGTGCCGCGGCGGGTGGCGCGGTTCGTGTGCACGCTCGGGTCGACCATGAACATGAACGGCACCGCGCTCTACGAGGGCGTGACCGTGCTGTTCCTGGCCCAGCTGTTTGGCGTGGACCTGACCCTGACCCAGCAGGTGATGATCCTCATCATGTGCATCCTGGGCGGGATTGGCGCGGCCAGCGTGCCGGGCGGTTCGCTGCCGGTGATCGCCGCGATCCTGGTGATGTTCAACATCCCACCCGAAGGCCTGGCGATCATCCTGGGCGTGGACCGGTTCCTCGACATGTGCCGGACCACGGTCAACATCGGCGGCGACATGGTGGGCGCGGTGGTGATCGGCCGCAGCGAGAGCCGGCACGAGCGCGACGACATCGCCCTGGACGAGCCGCCACCGGCGGGGCAGGGGCCCGGTCCGGCCTGATCGTGGGACAATACGCGCCCCGGTTTCCGCCGGGGCGCCGCCCATATTGATCCGGATCCAATGACCAAGCCGACCCGCCGCGACCTCGCCAACGCCGTCCGTTTCCTCTCCATTGACGCGGTCGAGGCCGCGAAGTCCGGCCACCCCGGCATGCCCATGGGCATGGCCGACATCGCCGAGGTGCTGTGGAACGACCACCTCAGCCACAACCCGGCCAACCCGAAGTGGTTCAACCGCGACCGCTTCGTGCTCTCCAACGGCCACGGCTCGATGCTGCTGTATTCGCTGCTGCACCTGACCGGCTATGACCTGCCGATCGGGGAGCTGGAGAACTTCCGCCAGCTGGGCCATCGCACCCCGGGGCATCCGGAAAACTTCGTCACCGACGGGGTGGAGACCACCACCGGGCCGCTGGGCCAGGGCTTCGCCAACGCGGTGGGCTTCGCGCTGGCAGAGAAGCTGCTGGCGCAGCGCTTCAACCGCCCCGGCCACGAAATCATCGACCACCGCACCTGGGTGTTCCTGGGCGACGGCTGCCTGATGGAAGGCATCTCCCACGAGGCGGCTTCGCTGGCCGGCACCTGGGGCCTGGGCAAGCTGGTGGCGTTCTGGGACGACAACCGCATTTCCATCGACGGCGACACCGCCGGCTGGTTCACCGACGACACTCCGGCGCGCTTCGAGGCCTACGGCTGGAAGGTGATCCGCGGCGTGGACGGGCATGACGCCGACGCGATCCGCGCGGCGATCGACGACGCCATCGCCGGCGATGACCGTCCGGTGCTGGTGTGCTGCCGCACCACCATCGGCTTCGGCTCGCCCAACAAGGCCGGCAGCGAGGCCACCCACGGCGCGCCGCTGGGTGCCGACGAGATCAAGGCCACCCGCGAGGCGCTGGGCTGGGAACACGGGCCGTTCGAGATCCCGCAGCCGATTGCCGAAGGCTGGGACGCGCGCGAGGCCGGGCGCGAGCGCGAGGACCAGTGGAACCGCGCGATGGAAGCCTATGCCGAGGCCTTCCCCCAGGAGGCTGCGGAACTGCGCCGCCGCGCGCGCGGCGAGCTGCCGGAAGGTTTTGCAGCCGTCGCCCACGAGTACATCGCCAGGCTGCAGGCCGAAGGCCCGAAGGTGGCCTCGCGCAAGGCCTCGCAGATGGCCATCGAGGCCTTCGCCCCGCACCTGCCGGAGCTGGTGGGCGGTTCGGCCGACCTGGCCGGCTCCAACCTGACCATGTGGAGCGGCAGCAAGGACGTGGCCGGCGATGACGCCGATGCCAATTACGTCTATTACGGCGTGCGCGAGTTCGGCATGACCGCCATCAGCAATGGTTTGGCGGTGCACGGCGGCTTCCTGCCCTACGACGCCACCTTCCTGGTGTTCTCCGACTACGCCCGCAACGCCGTGCGCATGAGCGCGCTGATGGGCGCGCAGGCGATCCACGTCTACACCCACGACTCCATCGGCCTGGGCGAAGACGGGCCGACCCACCAGCCGATCGAGCACCTGGCCTCGCTGCGCGCGATCCCGCACAACGACGTGTGGCGGCCGTGCGACGCCGTGGAGTCGGCGGTGGCGTGGAAGGCTGCGATCGAGCGCGGCGACGGGCCCAGCTGCCTGGTGTTCTCGCGCCAGACCCTGGCCCACCAGCCCCGCACCGACGCGCAGGTGCGCCTGATCGAACGCGGCGGCTATGTGCTGGCCGACGCCGAAGGGGGCGCGCCGGACATGATCCTGATCGCCACCGGCTCGGAAGTCGGGATCGCCATGGAAGCCAAGGCCAGGCTCGACGCCGCGGGCACCCGCACGCGTGTGGTGTCCATGCCGTCGACCAATGTGTTCGACCGCCAGGACCCGGAGTACCGCGAATCGGTGCTGCCCGATGCGTTGCGCAAGCGGGTGGCGGTGGAAGCGGCGGTGAGCGACTTCTGGCGCAAGTACGTGGGCCTGGATGGCGCGGTGGTCGGCATCGACCGCTTCGGCGCCTCGGCGCCCGGCGACGTGCTGTTCCGGCACTTCGGCTTCACTGCGGACGCCATCGTCGAAGCCGCGCAGGCGCTTTGACGCCGCGGGGGCAGCGGCCGCGGCCCGGGCGCTTACCGGTCGTGTTTGCTGCCACCGCGGCAGCGCGGTGAATCCGGCGCGGCGCCCTGCGCCGCCCATTCTTCCGGCGTGTACGTGTGCAGCGCCAGTGCGTGGATTTCCTGCATCAGCGGGCCCAGCGCCGCGTACACGGCCTGGTGGCGGCGCACCCGCATCTGGCCGCTGAACGCGTCGCTGGCAATCACCGCCTTGTAGTGGGTCTCCAATCCGCGGCTGTGCATGTGGCTTTCATCCAGCACTTCCAGGTGCGCGGGGTTGAAGGCCTGCAGCGCGTCGCGGATGCGATCAAGCTTGGTTTCCATGCGGCCATTATCGCCGATGCTCCGTGCGCGGCGCTCTGCGAGTGCCATCCCCCGCACCATGCAGGCCTCCGGGATGCAGGGCACGCCGACGCTGGTGCTGGTCGATGCCGACGGCAACCTGCGCGGCCAGCATTTCGGCCAGGTCAGCGACCTCGCGCTCGGCGCCCGCATCGCCACCCTGCTGGCGTAGGGCGAAGCTCCGCCCCGCTTTCCCCCGGGTTGACACGAGCATTTACAGATGTAATCTGCAGGCAGGATTGATTACGGGTGTAAACGATGCAGGTCAGCGAGGCCGAGTCGGTGGTGATGGAAGTGCTGTGGGGTCGCAGCCCGCTGGGGTCTGACGAGGTGGTGGCGGCGCTGTCCGCGCGCAGCGATTGGGCCGAGCCCACCATCAAGACCCTGCTCAACCGCCTGTTGAAGAAAGGCGCGGTGCGCGCGGAGCGCGACGGCCGGCGCTACCTGTATTCGCCTGTGCTCACCCGCAACGCCTGGGTCGCCAGCCAGAGCGAGGGCGTGCTGGATCGGCTGTTTGGCGGCCGGGTGGCGCCCCTGGTGGCGCACTTCAGCGAACGCGGCAAGCTCAGCCAGGAAGACATTGACGAGCTGCGCCGGCTGATCGGGGAGATCGACGATGAGCGCTGAAGCCCTGCTGCGCTGGATGATCGACGGGACGCTGGCAGCCAGCATTGCCGCGGCGATGGTGCTGGTGATGCGGATACCGCTGCGCCGCGCCTTCGGACCGCAGGTCGCGTATGCGGCCTGGGCGCTGGTGCCGGTGGCGCTGCTGGTGGCGATGCTGCCACGGCCGGTCGCGCCTGCGCTCGCTCCGGACCTGCTGGCGATGCACCCCGGCGTGCTGGTCGCTGCCGCAGGGGAGGGTGCGGTTGCCGGCGCAATTTTTGACATCCGGCACGCGGTGGCCGCCATCTGGCTGCTGGGAATCCTGACGTCCGGGATCTGGTTCGGCAGCAAGCAGCGCCGGTTCGTAGCGAGCCTTGGCCGGCTGCATCGCGGCGCCGACGGGGCCTGGCGCGGCAAAGGCGTGGCTTCGCCCGCGGTGGTGGGGGCGCTGCGCCCGCGCATCGTCCTGCCAGTGGATTTCGAAGCACGTTTCGGCCGCGAAGACGCCGCACTGGTCCTGGCCCACGAGCGGGCGCACGTTGCACGCGGCGACACCCGCGCCAACCTGGTCGCCGTCGCCGTGCGCTGCCTGCAGTGGTTCAACCCCCTGCTGCACATCGCCGCGCGCAGCTTCCGGCTCGACCAGGAACTGGCCTGCGACGCCGCGGTGGTCGCGCGCCATCCCCATGCCCGCCGCCGCTACGCGGGTGCCATGTTGAACGTGCAGCTGGCCGTCCCTGGACTGCCGGTCGGCTGCCATTGGCAGTCCAGCCAATCCCTGAAGGAGCGAATCCTCATGTTGAAGCAATCCCAACCGGCCGCGTGCCGGCGCCGGGCCGGTGCCCTGGCGGTATGCGTGCTCGTATCGGCCACCAGCTACACGGCCTGGGCATTCCGGCCGGCCGACACCGCCGTGACGCCGGTGCTCGCCGCGCAGGCAACCGCCCCGGCCGCGGACCGCGATGCAAGCGTGGACGTCCAATCCAGGCAACTGGCGCCGCCACGCTACCCGGCGAGCGCAATGGAATCCGGGCTGAGTGGAAAGGTCGTGATGCGCATCCTCGTCGGCGTCGACGGCAGCGTGCGCGATGTGGTGGTGGAAGACTCGCAGCCAGCCGGCGTCTTCGATGCCTCCGCCGTAGAGGCTGCGCGCGGCTGGCAGTTCGAGCCGGCCATTGAAGACGGCCAGGCGGTGGAGGGCTGGATCCGGGTCCCGATCGAATACGAGTACGAGCCCAAGGCGGAGCAGCCCGCCGGCGAGGGCTGACGCCGGGTGGTGTCCCGGGCCGCGTCGACAGCGGCCCGGGGCGCGGGGTGGGGGCAGATGCCGTGGGACGTTGGGCAGGTCCGGTATTGGTGAGGGACTGCGATGATGAACAGGCGCGCGGTGATGCACCGGCCCCGATTGGCAGCGCGTAGCCGGCCCCTTTTCGAAGACCCGATGAACCGATTGATCCGTTTTTCAGTCTTGCTGCTTGTCTGCCTTTTCGCTGGCTACGGACGCTGGGTTTCGCTGGCGATCTCGCTCGCGGTTTTCGGGTTCAGCCTCCTGCTGGCCGGGATGCTCCGAGGCGGTCACTCGAGGCGGTGGACGGCGTCGGCGAGCTGGCGGACTTCCCCGGCGTGGTGGCTGACATAGAGCATCGGCAGCCGGGTTGCGTCGCGCACCCGCAGCAGCCAGGGGATCAGCTCGCGGCGCCGGGCCTCGTCCAGGGCTGACAGCGGTTCGTCGAGCAGCAGGATCGCCGGCTGCGAAAGCAGGGCCCGGCCAATGGCCACGCGCTGCGCCTCGCCGCCGGAGAGGTTGGCCGTGCGGCGCCCCAGCAGGGCCCCGATCCCCAGCAGGTCCACCACCGCGTCCAGTTCAAACCGGCGTTCCTGGCCGCGCGCGCCATGCCGGCCGTAAAGCAGGTTGCCGCGCACGTCCAGGTGCGGGAACAGGCGGGCGTCCTGGAAAACGTAGCCCACCTGCCGGCGGTGGGCGGGAAGGTCGATGCCGCGCGCGCTGTCGTACAGCACCCGGCCGTCCACTTCGATCCGGCCCGACTGCGGGCGCAGCAGCCCGGCGATGGCGTTGAGCACCGTGGTCTTGCCCGCACCCGACGGCCCCACCAGGGCAACGATGCGCGCGTCCTCCTCGATCCGCACGTGGCGCGCGAAACCGCCGCGGCGAAGATGGACGTCCAGGCTCAGCACGCAGATGCCTCCACTGCGGAAGTCATGGCTCATCCTCCGGCCCGCGCTGGCGGCGGACCAGCCATTCGGAGGCGAGCAGGGCGAACAGGGAGATGGCGATCGCCACCGCGGCCAGGCGCCAGATTGCCGCTTCGCCGCCGGGAACCTGCATCAAGCCGTAGATGGCCGAGGAAAGGGTCCGTGTTTCACCCGGGATCGCAGACACGAAGGTGATGGTGGCGCCGAACTCGCCAAGGGCCTTGGCAAAGCCGAGCACGGCGCCGGCCACCAGCCCGGGCCATGCCAGCGGCAGGGTGATGGTGAAGAACCGCCGCCACGGCGAAGCGCCGAGCGTGGCCGCGGCCTGTTCCAGCCTGCGGTCCACGTTCTCGATCGACAGCCGGATGGTCCGAACCATCAGCGGGAAGCCCATGATCCCGGCCGCCAGCGCTGCGCCTGTCCAGCGGAACGCGAGCTCGATGCCGAACTGCCCAAGGAACCGTCCGGCCGGCCCCTGGCTGCCGAAGGCCACCAGCAGCGCATAGCCGACCACCACCGGCGGCAGCACCAGCGGCAGGTGCACCAGCGCGTCAAGCAGCGCCTTGCCCGGGAAGCGCCGCCTTGCCAGCAGCCAGCTCACGGCGACTGCAAGGGGCAGCGCACCCAGCGACGCCAGCGCGGCAACCCGCACGCTCAGGGCGATGGTGGTGAGTTCCTCGGGGGTGAACACCGGCAGCCGTCCGCGCCCGGGTCAGAGGACGGTGAAGCCGTGGCGGCGGAAGATTTCCCCGGCGTCCGGCGCCGCCAGCCACGCAATGAAGTCAGCGGCGGCCGGATGGCCGCTCGCCGAGACCTTCGCCACCGGGTAGACGATCGCTGGATGGGAAGCGGCCGGGAAGCGTGCCACCACCTGCACCCGGGGCTCGGCGCGCGCGTCGCTCGCGTAGACCACGCCCAGCGGCGCCTCGCCGCGGGCCACCAGCATCAGCGCGGCGCGCACGTTGTCGGTCTCGGCGGCGCGTGGGGCAAGGGCTTCCCACACGCCCAGGGCGGTGAACGCCTGGCGCGCGTACCTGCCGGCGGGAACGCTCCGGGTCATGGCAATCGCCATCCGGCCGTCACCCAGCCGGGCGAGCAGGGCGCCCGCGTCGCCGGGATCGACCGGCCCGGCGTCGGCATCCGCCGGCGCGACCAGCACCAGCGCGTTGCCCAGCAGGTCGCGGCGGCTGGCGGCGTCGACCAGCCCGCGTTGCCCGGCCCAGTCCATCCATTCCACGTCGGCTGGAACGAAAACATCGGCGGGTGCGCCGCTTTCAATCTGTCGGGCCAGCGCGGAGCTGGCGGCGTAGGAGACCTCGACCTGCGCGGCGCCGGTGGCTTCATACGCGGCTGCGGCCTCGTCCATGGACTCCTTGAGGCTGGCCGCGGCGAACACCAGCAGCGGATCGCGCTGCGCATCCGGGGGCCCGGCGTGCTCGGCGCAGGCGGCCAGCGCCAGGCACGTCAGGGCGGCGAACAGGAGTCGGCAGGCGGCGGACATGCGGCAAAGGTAGCGCATTGCCGCGGGCGGTTTGCCCGGGCTCAGTGGCCGGGATCCAGGACCTGGTTGAGGAGCCGGGCCAGGCGCTGGCCGCCAATGACGATCTGCTTCTCGGCCACCGGGCGCCAATGGTCGACGTAATCCGAATTGATCTTGGTGCCGGGCTCCGTGACGCCCTGCTCAACGACGATCTGGCAGGACTCTTCTGCCCAGCGTGCTGGCTGGGGTTCGAGCTCGGCGTCCCTGGGCAGTTCCGGCAGGTCGGCCAAATGCTGCTCTTCGCCCCCCTGCAGTCCGCGGAACAGGCCGCTGTCCCACAGCGCGTGCAGGTTAGTGCCGAAGCCGTTCCGGCTGCCGTCGCGCAGGTTGACCTGTGTACTGTTGCCACCGCGGTCGTGCGCGTAGCCGGCATGCATCGGCTGGTGTACGTCGCCTACGAAGTGGACGACGAATTTCAGCGCCTGCAGGCGCTCCTGGCTGCTGCGGCTGCGGTCGCCCAGAATCGCGGCCTGGTCGTTGATCGCTTCGACCACGCAGTCGCTGCCATCCGGGCAGTCGCGCTCACGCTCGTAGCGGCAGGCGTTTTCGCCGATGTTCACGTAGTGCCAGCGCGCGCTGCGCCGGCCCAGGTCCGGATCGTGGGCGCGCAGTTCGTCGGCCCAGGTGGAGATGCCCGCCAGCGAGCGCTGGTCCGGGTCCTCCACCCCTTCCAGCAGCCTTTCGACTTCGGCCCGGGCGGCGGGGGTGAGCGCCGCTTCGGCGACGTGCCCCACCAGGCGGTGGCCGCGCGGGCCCCAGGCGTGGGCGGGGGAGGCAATCAGGAGCAGGAGGGCGGCGCCCAGCAGCAATTTTTTCATGGGCGCGATTCTACCGGCCCCGGATGATGCGCGCGCCGCGGTGCCGGCGGCGGCGCGCATCGGGCGCACGGCCCGGGAGGGTCAGAACTTCAGTACGTACGCGGCGCCGTACACCAGCGGATCGATGTTGGCGGTGCCCAGTTTCACGCCGTCCACCTTGACGTCGCTCTCGATGTCCATCCAGCGCACGTCCACGCGGATCGCGCCGCGGTCGCCCACGTCGAAGTCGATGCCGGCGTGCGCCGCCACGCCCCAGGAATCACCCAGTTCCAGATCGGCGCCTTCCAGCGCGCCGGTGGTGCCTTCGCTGAAGAAGGTGGTGTAGTTCACGCCCACGCCCAGCAGCGGCCGGACCCGGCCGTCCCGGTTGAAGTGGTACTGCAGGCTCACGGTCGGGGGCAGGTGCTTGGTGCTGCCGACCTTGCCCAAGCCGTCGATGTTGATGTCGTGGCTGAACGGCGTGGCGGCCAGCACTTCCAGGCCCAGTCCGTCGGCGATGAAGTATTCGAAAGCGATGGTCGGGCGGACGCTGTCGCCGATGTCCAGGTCCATGGTGCCGCCGGCCAGCGAGCCGTTGTCGCTCTTGGGGGCGACCTGGTGGGCGCCGATGGCCAGGGTCCAGTCGCCGGCCGACTGGGCGGCGGCGGGCAGGGCGAAGCAGGCCGCGGCAACGGCGAGGAGGGTGGGGGAGAGCAGTTTCATGTGGTTCCTTTTTGGCGGTTGAAACATCCCTGCCAATGTCCTGTTTCCGGCACGCTCTGTCGTTGATCGGGGTCAAGGCGGGGACGGGCCGCGGGTGTGTACAGCTGCTAAAATGAACGGGTTTTCCACCCACCCATCAATCCACCGCCAGCGCGGTGGCAGGAGTCGAAGTCCCCATGGCGATCAAGGTTGGCATCAACGGGTTTGGCCGCATCGGCCGCAACGTGCTGCGCGCGGCGGTGCAGAACTTCGGCGACGACATCGAGGTCGTGGCCATCAATGACCTGCTGGAGCCGGATTACCTGGCCTACATGCTGCGCTTCGACTCCGTGCACGGCCGCTTCCAGGGCGAGGTCTCCGTGGAGGGCAGCACCCTCATCGTGAACGGCAAGCGCATCCGCCTGACCGCCGAGCGCGATCCGGCCAACCTCAAGTGGGACGAAGTGGGCGCCGAGGTGGTGATCGAGTCCACCGGCATCTTCCTCACCGCCGAGGGCGCGCAGAAGCACATCGACGCGGGCGCGAAGAAGGTGATCATGTCGGCGCCGTCCAAGGACGCCACGCCGATGTTCGTGTACGGCGTGAACCACGACAAGTACAACGGCGAGGCCATCATTTCCAACGCCTCGTGCACCACCAACAGCCTGGCCCCGGTGGCCAAGGTGCTCAACGACAAGTGGGGCATCAAGCGCGGCCTGATGACGACCGTGCACGCTGCCACCGCCAGCCAGAAGGTGGTCGACGGCCCGTCGCAGAAGGACTGGCGCGGCGGCCGCGGCATCCTGGAGAACATCATCCCGTCGTCCACCGGCGCCGCGAAGGCGGTGGGCAAGGTGATCCCGGAGCTCAACGGCAAGCTCACGGGCATGTCGTTCCGGGTGCCGACCTCCAACGTCTCGGTGGTGGACCTGACCGTGGAGCTGGAGAAGGGCGCCAGCTACGAGGAGATCTGCGCGGAGATGAAGGCGCAGTCGGAAGGCGCGCTCAAGGGCATCCTGGGCTACACCGAGGAGGCGGTGGTGGCCACCGACTTCCGCGGCGACCCGCGCACCTCGATCTTCGATGCCGAGGCCGGCATCCAGCTGGACGACACCTTCGTCAAGCTGGTGACCTGGTACGACAACGAGTGGGGCTACTCCAACAAGTGCCTGGAGATGGCCCGCGTCGTCGCCGGCTGACAGGCCCAGCAATACGCTGCTTCCGAAGCCCCGCCATGAGCGGGGCTTCTTTTTTGGTTGCCGGGTTGCTCCTTCGCCTTGTTGAGCGGTGAGCTGAGGGGCCCCGCCGTGGCCGGGAGGCCTTTTCGCTCCATGTCCCCCGGCCTCCGCTGCGCTCCGGCCTCCTCCTTTACTTACGCGAAAAGGCCTCCCAGCCACGGCGGGGCTTGGCTTGCGGAAAGCGCGGGCCTCGCTTCGCTCGCGGCTCCTTGCCTACGAAAAATGGAGCGCCGGGTGGGGGCACTCTCCAGTCGTAAGTAAAGGAGGAGGCCGTAGCGAAGCGCAGGCCGGGGGACATGGAGACTGGAGGGTGCCCCCACCCGGCGCCCCGCGAACGGTTTGCTACTGCCGGGCAAGAGGCGGACAATGCGCGGCCTGTGGCGGGAGTCACGCGCCTGGGGCCGGGAACACCGGCCGACGCGTCGCCGAAACCCCTGATCGCGAGCAGAACACAATGGCAATCCTGCGAATGACCGACCTCGACCTGTCCGGAAAGCGCGTGCTGATCCGGCAGGACCTCAACGTGCCGCTGGACAACGGCCGCATCACTTCCGACCAGCGCATCCTGGCTTCGCTGCCCACCATCCGGCGGGCGCTGGAGCAGGGCGCCGCGGTGATGGTGATGGCGCACCTGGGCCGGCCGGTGGAAGGCGAGTGGAGTGAGGAGTTTTCGCTCGGGCCGGTGGCGCGGCGGCTGTCGCTGCTGCTGGAGACCGAGGTGCCGCTGGTGCGCGACTGGGTGGATGGCGTGGACGTCAAGCCCGGCGAGATCGTGCTGCTGGAAAACTGCCGGATGAACGTGGGCGAGAAGGCCGACGACCCGGCGCTGGCGAAGAAGTACGCCGCGCTGTGCGACGTGTTCGTGATGGATGCCTTCGGCAGCGCGCACCGCGCCCAGGCCTCCACCCATGGCGTCATCCTGCAGGCGAAGCAGGCCGCGGGCGGCCCGCTGCTGATGTCCGAGCTCGATGCGCTGGCCAAGGCGCTGGACGATCCCGAGCGCCCGCTGCTGGCGATCGTGGCCGGCAGCAAGGTCTCCTCCAAGCTGCAGCTGCTGACCAACCTGTGCGGCAAGGTCGACCAGCTGATCGTCGGCGGCGGCATCGCCAACACCTTCATCGCCGCGTCCGGGCACCCGGTCGGCAAGTCGCTGCACGAGCCGGACCTGATCGACACCGCGCGCGAGATCATGGAGCGCGCCAGCGCCCAGCACGCCGACATCCCGATCCCGAAGGACGTGGTGGTGGCGAAGGAGTTCGCCCCGGACGCCGAAGCGGTGGTGAAGCGGGTGGACGAGGTCGCCGACGACGAGATGATCCTGGACATCGGCCCCAAGACCGCCAAGCGCTACGCCGAACTGGTGGGCCAGGCCGGTACCGTAGTGTGGAACGGGCCGGTGGGCGTGTTCGAGTTCGACGCCTTCGGCCGCGGCACCGAAACCGTCGCCCGCGCGATCGCCAAGTCGCACGCGTTCTCGATCGCAGGCGGCGGCGACACCCTGGCCGCGGTCGACAAGTACGGCATCGCCGGCGACATCGGCTACATCTCCACCGGCGGCGGCGCGTTCCTGGCGTTCCTGGAAGGCAAGCAGATGCCGGCGGTGGCCGCGCTCAAGCAGCGCGCCGGCGAGCGCAAGGCGGCCTGAAGCCGCGATCGGGTCATCGCGCTGTGCTAGTTTCCCGGCCACGACGGGAGACTTGAAGTGACCGAACACCAGCGCCGCACCCGCATCCTCGCCACCCTCGGCCCGGCCAGCGATGGCCCGGGCGTGCTCGACGCCTTGCTCAAGGCAGGCGTGGACGCGGTGCGCCTCAACTTCTCGCACGGCAGCCGCGACGAGCACCGCGCGCGCGCCGCCGCAGTGCGCGAGGCGGCCAGCCGGATCGGCAAGGAGGTCGGGATCCTGGCCGACCTGCCGGGGCCCAAGATCCGCATTGACCGCTTCCGCGATGGCCGCGTGGAGCTGCAGGCCGGTGAGCGCTTCGACCTGGTGGCCGACGGTTCGGTGGAGCTCGGCGACCAGTCCCAGGTGGGCGTCAGCTATGCGGGTCTGCCGCGCGACCTGTCCGCGGGCGACGTGCTGCTGCTTGACGATGGCATCGTGCAGCTGAAGGTGGAGGCCATCGACGGCGCGCGCATCCGCACCACGGTGATGAGCGACTGCGTGCTGTCCGACCGGAAGGGCCTGAACCGGCTCGGCGGCGGCCTGTCGCTGGGCGCGCTCACCGACGAGGATCGCGAGTGGATCGGGTTCGCGGCCGAACTGGGCGTGGATTTCATCGCCGTGTCGTTCTGCCGCAGCGCCGCCGACATGGAGGAGGCCCGCGCGCTGGCCCGCGCAGCCGGCTCCGACGCCTCGCTGGTGTCCAAGATCGAGCGCGCCGAGGCGATCGCGAACCTTGCCGAGATCATCGACGCCAGCGACGTGGTGATGGTGGCCCGCGGCGACCTGGGCGTGGAGATCGGCGATGCCGAGCTGCCGGGCCTGCAGAAGAAGATCATCCGCGAGTCCCTGGCCCGCAACCGGGTGGTGATCACTGCCACCCAGATGCTGCAGTCGATGGTGGAAAGCCCGATCCCAACCCGCGCCGAGGTGCTGGACGTGGCCAACTCGGTGATCGACGGCACCGATGCGGTGATGCTTTCGGCCGAAACTGCCGCCGGCCAGTATCCGGTGCGCGCGGTCGAGGCGATGGCGCGGGTGTGCGTGGGCGCCGAGCGCCAGTTCACCCACGACATCGATTTCGGCCCGGCCGGGCGCAACCTCGAGCGCGCCGATCAGGCCATCGCGATGGCCGCGATGTTCCTCAGCGAGCACATCGGCCTGCGCGCCATCGTCGCCATGACCGAATCCGGTGGCACCGCGCGCTACCTCTCGCGGTTCCGCGCCGCGCCGCCCATCTACGCGTTCTCACGCCACGCCGGCGCCCGCCGGCGCATGTCGCTGATGCGCGAGGTGTTCCCGATCGATTACGACAGCCGCGGCCAGACCCCGCGCGAGGCCGCGCGCGGCAGCGTGGGGCGGCTGGTGGAGGACGGCCTGCTTTCGCCCGGGGAGCGGATCGTGTTCACCAGCGGCGAGCACATGGAGACCCACGGTGCCACCAACACCCTGCGCCTGCTGCGGGTGGGTGAGGAAGGCCGCGCCGAGGGGCTGGGCGAACTCTAGCCCGCCGCGTCAGAAACCCCAGCGCAGCTTCACCAGCACCTGCTCGGCGTCGCGCAGCTCGCCGATGTCGCCGAACAGGTCGCCCAGGCCGCGGTAATCGCCGCGCTGCTGCAGCGCCTGCGCCTGGCCGCCGCGGCCGTAGACCACGTACAGATCGCGCTGCTGGCCGAATTCGTAGCGGTAGCGCAGCTGCAGGCCGAAACTGTTGACGGTGAAGGGCGCGACCTCGTCGCCGCTTTCCACCAGGCGGCCGCCGGCGCCGATCCGGTACGCCGTGGGATCTCGGGTTTCGATGCCGATCCACTGCGCCTTAAGCCGCAGCTCGTGGCGGGTGAAGGGATACCAGCCCAGGTCCACGTCCAGCCGCATCTGCCGGCGCCGATGGCTGGTGAACAGCGTGCCTTCCTCCCACAGCAGCCAGTCCTGCGACCACAGCGGGGAGGCCAGCAGGCGCAGGTCCAGGTCATCGCGCGGGAACCAGTGCACGGTGGCTTCCGGCTGGATGGCATAGCCGTCGTTGCCTTCCTGCAGCAAGGCGCCGCCCAGCCGCCAGGTCCAGTTGCCCACCCGCGGGCGCTCGTAATGCTGCTGCAGCGACTGCAGGCGGGCTTCCTGCACAACCACGCCGTTGCCGCGCGAGACCAGGTCGTCGTAGCCCTCCCAGCTGTACACCAGGCTCCCCTGCCAGGAGGCGCCGCTGCGGGTGCGCAGGTCGTGGCTGAGCTCGAGTTCGGGCGGCAGGCGCTGGCCGCTGTCGTTCCGGTGCAGCAGGGGCTCGATCTCCCAGGTGAGGCTGCGCCGCCAGTCGCCGTCGTCGAAATCCGTTACCCGCCACAGGCTGCTCCAAGAGAGCGCGTTGTAGCTGCCGCGCCGCTGGTAGCCGGCGTCGTTGAAATCCAGCCCGCGGCCGAAGTGCACCAGTTCCAGCGCGTGCTCGAACCGCGCCTCCGGACTGAACGCGGCCGTCACCCAGACGCCCGTCCCGCGCTGGCTGGCGCCGGGCGCGCGGATCGAGCTGGCCAGCACCTGGCCGCTCACCAGCCAGCGCGGGTCCGGGCGCCAGGTTGCATCCACCGCCTGCACGTTGGCGCGCCGGTCCAGCCAGGGGCGGTCGGCCCACGTGCCCAGCCAGCCCAGGCTCAGCGCGCCCAGCTCGCGCTGCAGGCGCTGGACGAAGAATGCGCGGCCCAGGTCATCGGCGTGGTCGGATTCCAGCACCGCCATGGTCCCGTAATCAAAGCCCGCCGCGCTGCCGTTGAGCTTGAGTGCCACGTCGATGTCGCTGGCGCGTCCATCGTGGTCGCTGGCGCCGCCGAACCGGCGCGTGTACACCAGCCGCCCGCTGTCGGGCGTGCGCAGGTCGAACACGCCCTGGTTCTCGGTGAAGAACGGCCGCTTGTCGGAGAAAAACACCTCGACTGCTTCGAAGTCGACCACCAGGTCGTCGGCCTCGACCTGGCCGAAATCCGGGTTCAGCGCCGCGCTCAACTGGAAGTGTCCCGACGGCTTCCAGAACACGTCCACGCCGGCACGCCCGTCGTTGCCGCCGCTGACCAGGTCGTGCTGCATGGACACGTACGGCACTACCGAGAGCCAGCCGCGCGGCGGATATGCTTCGACGTCGACGCGCTGGAATTCCGACAGGTAGCGCGGGCGGGTGTAGCTCACCGGCCCCGAGGCGCTGCGCTCGCCGCGGCTGGCCAGCACGCGGTCGAAGTTGACGCCGATGGTGCGGGTGGGCCCGTCGGCCGCGCGCATGGCGGCCACGCTCCACGGGATCAGCATCTCCACCGACCAGTGGTCAACGTCCTCATGCACGGCGTATTCCCACACGCCGTCCCAGTCCGCGTTGTAGCTGCTCTCGTTGCTGATCACCTCGTCGGCGATGGCGTTGCCAAGGGTGACCATGAAGTTGTAGCCGAGCCGCCCGTCGCCATCGAAGTCCACCGAGAAGTTCACCCGGTCCGCGTCGACGTTGGCATCGCGGCCGGCGCGCGGCTTCAGGCGCGGCACGTCACGCGGCTGGTGGGCAATGATCGCCACGGCCAGGCCCTCGGGCAGTGAGCGCAACAGGGCGCGGGTCGGATGGGTCGCCGGATCCAGCGTGTAGGGCGACGTGACGCGGAAATCGTCGAACACCTGTGCTTCGCGCCACAGCGGCTCATCCGGGATGCCGTCCAGCCGCAGCCCTTCGGCAGCACCGGCGGAGGCGGTGGCCAGCGACAGGCAGGCGGCGGCGAGACAGCGTGGGGACAGCGGCATCAGGGGTCCGGCACGCGGCCGGGGGAAGGGCGCGGCGCAGGACTATACTGGCAGGCCTCCTGCGGCGAACCACCTGGAAGTCATGAGCATCGAAGATCTGGCACACACTGCACAGGCCCTGGTGGCCGCCGGCAAGGGCATCATCGCCATCGACGAATCCCCGGACACCATCGGCAAGCGCTTCGGCGCCGTGGGGGTCGCCCACAGCGAATCCAACCGCCGCGCATGGCGCGAACTGCTGCTGACCACGCCCGGCCTTGGCGAGTACATCAGCGGCGCGATCCTCCAGGACGAGACCATCCGCCAGTCCACTGCCGCCGGTGTCCCGTTCGCAAAGGTGATGGACGATGCCGGCATCATCCCGGGCATCAAGGTCGATGCGGGGACCCATCCGCTGGCCGGCTTCCCGGGCGAAGTGGTCACCGAAGGGCTGGACGGCCTGCGCGGCCGGCTGAAGGAGTACTACCGCCTGGGTGCACGCTTCGCCAAGTGGCGCGCGCTGATCCACATCGGCGAGGACACGCCGTCGGGCACCTGCATCGAGGCCAATGCCCACGCGCTGGCGCGCTATGCCGCGCTGTGCCAGGAGCAGGGCCTGGTGCCGATCGTGGAGCCGGAAGTGCTGATGGAAGGCGATCACGACATCGAGGCCTGCTACGAGGTCACCGAAGTCACCCTGCGCGGCGTGTTCGACGCGCTGTACAACCAGCAGGTGATGTACGAGGGGGTGATCCTGAAGGCGTCGATGGTGCTGCCGGGCAGCCGCTGCGCCGAGCAGGCGGAGGTGGACGAGGTGGCCGAGGCCACGCTGATGTGCCTGAAGTCCGCGGTGCCGGCGATCATCCCCGGCATCGTGTTCCTTTCCGGCGGGCAGTCCGACGAGGATGCCACCGCCCACCTGGATGCGATGAACCGCCTGCGCCCGCACCCCTGGCCGCTCTCCTTCTCCTATGGCCGCGCCATGCAGCAGGCGGCGCTCAAGGCCTGGGCGAAGGATCCGTCAGGGAACGTCGCGAAAGCCCAGGAAATCGTCCTCGGCCGCGCTCGCGCCAACAGCCAGGCCGCCCTCGGGGAATGGGACGGCCAGGGCTGATCGGGCGCGCGTCAGGGGCGCAGCCCCGGCCTACAGCCCGGCCAGCCACTCGTCGTCCGAGCCCTCGCTGACGTCCTGGAACAGCGGGGTGGAGAAGTAGCGCTCGCCGGTGTCGGGCAGCATGGCCAGGATCACCGCGCCTTCCTCCGCGTCGCGCGCCACCTCCAGGGCCGCGGACACCGTGGCGCCGGCCGAGATCCCGGTGAAGATGCCTTCCTCCGCCGCCAGCCGGCGCGCCGAGGCAATCGCCTCGTCGTCATCCACCGAGACGATCCGGTCGGCCACCTCGCGGTTGAGCACCTCGGGCACGAAGTCCGGCGTCCACCCCTGGATCTTGTGCGAATTGAATTCCCGGCCCTGCAGCATCGCCGCCTTGGCCGGTTCGGCCGCGATGACCTTCACTTCCGGCCGCGCCACCTTGAGCACCTCGCCCACGCCCGTGAGCGTGCCGCCGGTGCCCCAGCCGGTGATGAAGTGGTCCAGCCGGCGCCCGGCGAAATCCTCGAGGATCTCGGCGGCCGTGGTCTGGCGGTGCCAGGCCGGGTTGGCCGGGTTGGTGAACTGGCTGGCCAGGAACCACCCGTGTTCCTCGGCGAGCTCGCGCGCCTTGCGCACCATGCCGGTGCCGCGCTCGGCTGCGGGCGTGAGGATCACCCGGGCGCCGTACGCGCGCATCAGCTTGCGCCGCTCCATCGAGAAGGTTTCGACCATCGTGGCCACGAACTTGTAGCCGCGCGCTGCGCAGACCATTGCCAGCGCCACGCCGGTGTTGCCGGAGGTGGCCTCCACGATGGTGTCGCCGGGCTTGATCAGGCCCTTGTCTTCGGCATCGAGTACGATCGCCAGCGCCAGTCGGTCCTTGACCGAGCCGCCGGGGTTGAAGCTCTCCACCTTCGCGTACAGCTTGACGTGCCCAGGCGCCAGGCGCTGCAGGCGCACGACCGGCGTGCGGCCGATCGTGTCCAGGATCGATTCGTGGATCATGTGCGGGCTCCGGATATATGTGGGGGGCCACCGGGCCATCGCCACGGTGGTGGCTGGCCGAGTGTAACGCGCACGATGGCAATCGGTTGACACGGGCCAGGTGCGCTTCCCCATGCCTGACGACACAGGGCGACGACATCCCCAAGCCCTAGAATCGACCGGATGATCGTCCGCGTCCCCCCGTCCATGTCCAAATCCCCGATTTTGCGCCTGCCCACCGTGGCAACGCTCCTCCTGGCCGCTTTCCTGGCCGCTTTCCTGGCCGCCTGCGGCGGCACCAATTCGCCGCTGGGCGCCGGCCCCGACGCGGGGGTGACCGTCACCACCGCAGTGGTCGAGCAGCAGCCGTGGAGCGATACCATCGACGCGCTGGGCACCGTGGCCGCGCGCGAGTCGGTGGTGGTCACGGCCAAGGTCAGCGAGATCGTCGAAGGCGTGCACTTTGAAAGCGGCGACGTGGTGGCGGAGGGCTCGGTGCTGCTGACCCTCAGCGGCGAGCAGCAGCAGGCGGCGCTGAATGCGGCGGAGGCCGCTGCCGAGGAAGCCGAGCGGCTGTACCGGCGCCAGGCGCAGCTGGCCGAGCAGCAGCTCATCGCCACGTCCCAGCTCGACAGCCAGCGCGCCATCCGCGATTCCGCCCGTGCCCGGGTGGCCGAGATCCGCGCCAACCTGCGCGACCGGGCCATCCGCGCGCCGTTCGCCGGGGTGCTTGGCATCCGCCGGGTCAGCCCGGGCGCACTGGTGCAGCCGGGCACCGAGATCGCTTCACTGGATGACGTGGAAGAGGTGTACGTCGATTTCCCCGTGCCCGAGGTGCAGCTCGCCCACCTCGCGGAAGGCCAGCAGCTCACCGGCCGCAGCTCGGCCTGGCCCGGCCGCGAGTTCGACGGCGTGGTGACGATGATCGATTCCCGGGTGGATCCCAACACGCGCGCGGTCACCGTGCGCGGCACCTTCCCCAACGCCGACCACGCGCTGCGCCCGGGCATGCTGGTGCGGATCCGCCTTGAGCGCCCGGCGCGCGAGGCGCTGGTGGTGCCGGAGATCGCGGTGGTGCAGGTGGGCCGGGACACCTTCGCCTGGCGGGTGCGTGAAGACGCCACCGTCGAGCAGGTGCGCATCCAGGTGGGTGCCCGGGTCGCGGGGCTGGCGGAGGTGTCGGACGGGCTGTCGGCCGGAGACCGCATCGTGGTCGATGGCACCGCCAAGCTGCGGCCGGGCCTGGAGGTCAGGGACGTGAGCCCGGCCGACTATTCCGAGGAACCCGAACGCGCCGCGGACATCCCCGCCGAGGCCGGCCCCGAGTTGCAGTCGATCTGACCGATGCGCATTTCCGACCTCTCGATCAAGCGGCCCGTGTTCGCGGTGGTGATGAGCCTGCTGCTGGTGGTACTGGGGGTGATGTCGTATTCGCGGCTGACGCTGCGCGAGATGCCCAACATCGACCCGCCGATCGTCTCCGTGGACGTGACCTACCCGGGCGCCTCGGCGGCGGTGGTGGAAACCCGCATCACCCAGATCCTCGAGGATGCGCTGGCCGGCATCGAGGGGATCCGCACGATCCAGTCGCGCAGCCGCAACGGACGCTCGGACGTCACCATCGAGTTCAACATCACCCGCGACATCGAGGCGGCCGCCAACGATGTGCGCGATGCCATCAGCCGGGTCGCCGACCGTCTCCCGATCGAAGCCGAGGCGCCGGACATCTCCAAGGTGGAGGCGGACGCCGACGCGATCCTCTGGCTCAACATGCGCTCGAGCACCATGGACACCATGGAGCTGAGCGATTACGCGGACCGCTACGTCGTCGACCGGCTCTCGGCGCTCGACGGCGTGGCGCGGGTGCAGCTCAGCGGCAGCCAGCGCTACTCCATGCGCATCTGGCTCGACCGCGATGCGATGGCCGCGCGCGGGATCACCGCCAGCGACGTGGAGGCCGCGCTTCGCTCGGAGAACGTGGAGCTTCCGGCGGGGCGGATCGAATCGCTGACCCGCGACTTCACCCTGCGCGTGGAGCGCGGCTACCAGACGCCGGAGCAGTTCGCCTCGATCCCGCTGGGCAAGGGCGAGGATGGCTACGTGGTGCGGCTGGGTGACGTGGCCCACGTGGAGATCGGGCCGCGGGAGCGGCGCTCCTACGCGCGCAGCAATTCGATCCCCAACGTCGGCCTGGGCATCGTGCGAACCTCCACTGCCAACGCGCTGGAAGTCGCCCAGGCCGCGCGCGAGGAGGCGGTGCGGATCCAGGAGTCGCTGCCCGAGGGTACCGACATCTTCGTGGCCTCGGACAACACCCAGTTCATCGAGGCGGCGGTGGACCGGGTGTACTGGACGCTTGGTGAGGCCATGCTGCTGGTGTTCCTGGTGATCTGGCTTTTCCTGGGCCGGCTGCGGGCGGCGCTGATCCCGGCGGTGACGGTGCCGGTGTGCCTGGTGGCCGCGTTCATCGCCCTGTATGCGTTCGGGTTCTCGATCAACCTGCTGACCCTGCTGGCGCTGGTGCTGTGCATCGGCCTGGTGGTCGACGACGCGATCATCGTGCTGGAGAACGTGCAGCGGCGCGCGGACCTGGGCGAGCCGCCGATGGTGGCGGCCAAGCGCGGCACCGAGCAGGTGGCCTTCGCCGTGGTCTCGACCACCGCCGTGCTGGTGGCCGTGTTCCTGCCGGTGGGCTTCATGGAGGGCAACAGCGGGCGGCTGTTCCGCGAACTCTCGGTGGCCCTGGCCTCCGCGGTGGCGCTGTCCGCGTTCGTCGCGCTCACGCTCACGCCCATGATGTGCTCCAAGCTGGTGCGCCCGCACGGCAAGGAGAACCGGTTCAACGCCTTCATCAACCGTTGCCTGCAGAGGGCGAGCGCCGGCTATGGGCGGAGCATCGGCAGGCTGGTGGCGCTGCCCACCGGCCGGCTCGCGCTGCTGGTGGGGGCGGCGATGGCGGCGTGCCTGGTGGTGACCGCGCTGCTGTTCCTGCGCGTGCCCAGCGAGCTGTCCCCGGCCGAGGACCGCGGCCGGTTCTTCGTCGCGGTGGACGGGCCGGAGGGCGCGGGCTTCGATTACACCGTGGCCCAGATCCAGCAGGTGGAGCAGATCTTCGCCGAGCACATCGGGGATGACGGCCCGATCGAGCGCGCCAACTCGCGCGTCCCGCGCGGCTGGGGCGGCAGCGAGGAGATGCATTCTGGGGCGGTGATCGTGTTCCTCAAGGACTGGCGCGAGCGCGAGGAAAGTACCGCCGACGTGGTGGCCTCGGTGCGCGACAGCTTCTCCGAGCTGCCCGGCGTGCAGGTGCGGGCCAACGTGCCCGGCGGCCTGATCGGCGCGCGCGGCCAGCGCTACCAGCTGGTGCTGGGCGGGCCCAACTACGAGGACCTGGCCGAGTGGCGCGACCGCATGCTGGTGCGCATGGAGGAGAACCCGGGCATCCAGGATCCGGACTCCGATTACAAGGAAACCCGGCCGCAGATGCGGGTGGAGATCGACCGCGCGCGTGCCGCCGACCTGGGCGTGTCGGTGCAGGAGATCGGCCGCACCCTGGAAACCATGATGGGCTCGCGCCAGGTGACCCGCTACATCGACGACGGCGAGGAATACGACGTCATGCTGCAGGCGGCCCGCGACGACCGCATGGAGCCCGACGACCTCTCCAACACCTGGGTGCGCGGCCGCGACGGGACGCTGGTGCCGCTGTCGAACCTGGTGACGCTGCAGGAGGTCGCCGAGCCGGGCAGCTTCAACCGCTTCAACCGGCTGCGCGCGATCACCATCAGCGCCGGCCTGGCCCCGGGTTACACCATGGGCGAGGCGATCCAGTGGACCTACGACGTGGCGGCCGAGGAGCTGCCGGGCCACGCCCAGATCGACTGGAAGGGCGAGACCCGCGAATTCCAGGAGGCCGGCGGCGCCATCGTGCTGACCTTCCTGCTCGCGCTGGCAGTGGTGTACCTGGTGCTGGCGGCGCAGTTCGAGAGCTTCCTGCATCCGCTGGTGATCATGTTCACGGTGCCGCTGGCGGTGCTGGGGGCGCTGCTCGGGCTGTGGATCACCGGCGGCACGCTCAACCTGTTCAGCCAGATCGGCATCGTCATGCTGGTGGGCCTGGCGGCCAAGAACGGCATCCTGCTGGTGGAGTTCGCCAACCAGCTGCGCGACGGCGGCCGCAGCGTGCACGAAGCGATCGCCGAGGCCTCGGCGGTGCGCCTGCGCCCGATCCTGATGACCATGGCCGCCACCATCATGGGGGCGATCCCGCTGGTGGTCGCCGGCGGGCCCGGGTCGGCCAGCCGCGCCACCATCGGCGTGGTGATCATCTCGGGCGTGGCGTTTGCCACCCTGCTGACGCTGTTCGTGGTGCCGTCGCTGTATGCGCTGTTGGCGCCCTACACCCGCTCGCCCGAGACCCTGGCGCGCAAGCTGGAGGAGCTGGAGGCGAGGACGCCGGCGGTGGGCGGGCAGGCCTGATTCCCGCATGGGGGCCGGGCTGGTTTCGCGGTGCGGCGGGATCGGTAAGAATCGGCCGGTCGCGCCGTCGCTGGCCGCGGCGCCACACAAACGGGGAGAGAGTGCGTGGAGCAGTTCGTTGAAACCTTGAACGGGTATGTGTGGAGCATGCCCCTGATCATCCTGTGCCTGGGCGCGGGCCTGTGGTTTTCCATCCGCACGCGCTTCCTGCAGTTCCGGCAGGTGCCGGAGATGGTGCGGCTGCTGCTGGCGGGCACGAAGTCCGAGGCGGGCGTGTCCTCGTTCCAGGCCCTGGCAATGTCGCTTTCCGGTCGGGTCGGCATCGGCAACATCGCGGGCGTCGCCACCGCCATCGCCTTCGGCGGGCCGGGCGCGGTGTTCTGGATGTGGGTGATGGCAGCGCTCGGGGCGTCCACCGCGTTCGTTGAGTCCACGCTGGCGCAGATCTACAAGGAAAAGGACGAGTCCGGGAAGTACCGGGGCGGCCCGGCGTACTACATCGAAAAGGCTATGGGCCAGAAGTGGTATGCGTGGATCTTCGCCCTGGTCACGATCGGCGCCGCCGGCTTCCTGATGCCCGGCGTGCAGGCCAACGGGATCGCCTCGGCGGCCGCCAACGCCTGGGATGTGCCGCCGACCGCCACCGCCGTGGTGCTGGTGATCGGCCTGGGCTTCATCATCTTCGGCGGGGTCAAGCGCATCGCCAGCTTTGCCGGCTTCGTGGTGCCGTTCATGGCCCTGGCCTACATCCTCACGGCGCTGGTGATCATGTTCCTCAACATGGCGCAGATCCCGGCCATGTTCCTGCTGATCTTCGAAAGCGCGTTCGGGGTTCACGCCGGCTTTGGCGCCATGCTCGGCCTGGCGGTGGAATGGGGCGTCAAGCGCGGCATCTATTCCAACGAGGCCGGCCAGGGCACGGGGCCGCACCATGCCGCCGCCGCCGAGGTCTCGCATCCGGCCAAGCAGGGGTACGTGCAGGCCTTCTCGGTGTATGTCGATACGCTGGTGGTGTGTTCGGCCACTGCCTTCATGATCCTGTCCACCGGCATGTTCAACGTCACCCGCAACGGTGAGATGGTGGTCGAGGCCCTGCCGGGGGTGGAGCCCGGGCCGGGCTTCGCCCAGTTCGCGGTGGAAGCGGTGATGCCCGGATACGGCGCCGGCTTCGTGGCGGCGGCGCTGTTCTTCTTCGCCTTCACCACCATCATCGCCTACTACTACATGGCCGAAACGAACATTGCGTACATCAACCGCAGGATCCACCGCCCCTGGATGATCTTCGCCCTGCGGATCCTGATCCTGGCGGCGGTCACCTTCGGCTGCGTGCGCACCGCCGGGATGGCCTGGACCCTGGGCGACATCGGCGTGGGCCTGATGGCGTGGCTGAACCTGATCGCGATCCTGATCATCCAGAAGCCGGCGCTCATCGCGCTGCGCGACTTCGAGGCGCAGAAGAAGCTGGGGCTGGATCCCACCTTCGATCCGCTCAAGCTTGAAATCCGCAACGCGGACTTCTGGACTGGCCAGTCCGGGCCGAAGCCGGAATGAGCAACGCCGGAGGCGATGGCGGACCCTGGAAGCCGCGCGGCCGACGAACGGCCGGCGGCCGCGGCGGCACCCGTCCGCCGCGGCGCAGGGAACCTTCCAGCGCCTCCGCGGCGCCGCAGGTTCCAGCGCCCCGGCCAGACCGCCGCGCTGAGGTCCGCCTGCACGGCATGAATGCCGTGCAGGCCGTGTTTGCCCGCCG
This sequence comes from Luteimonas sp. JM171, assembly GCF_001717465.1. Classification (NCBI taxonomy): domain Bacteria; kingdom Pseudomonadati; phylum Pseudomonadota; class Gammaproteobacteria; order Lysobacterales; family Lysobacteraceae; genus Luteimonas; species Luteimonas sp. JM171. The sequence goes on from NZ_CP017074.1 coordinate 1,666,077, forward strand.
GCCGGAGGCGATCCGCAAGCTCTACCTCACCGGCCCGCGCATCCCGCAGCTGCAGCCGCTGCTCAAGTGGTGCGTCGCCAACCGCGTGGGGTATCGCGTGGTGGACGACGAGGCCGAACTGGCCCGGCTTGCCGGCAGCGACCGGCACGAAGGCGTGGTGGCCGACGTCCTCCGCCAGCCCGAGCCGGCGTTGGCGGACTGGCTGTCCTCGCTGGAGCAGGGGCCCCAATGCCTGCTGTGGCTTGATGGCGTGGGCAACCCGCACAACCTGGGCGCGATCCTTCGCTCCGCGGCGCACTTCGGCATCGCCGGCGTGCTTCTTCCCGAAGCCTCGGAGCTGGCGCTCTCGGGCGCCGTCGCGCGGGTGGCTGAAGGCGGCGCCGAGGTTGTTCCGCTGGTTCGCATGGGCGCCGCGGAGGGTGCCATGCAACAGCTGCGTGGCGCTGGCTTCACGCTTGCGGCCACGGTCGTTGCCGGTGGCCAGGATCTGTTCGCCGGGCGCCTGCCGCCGCGGCTGGTCTATGTCATGGGCGCGGAAGGCGAAGGGATGGACCGGGGCCTGGCGCAGGCGTGCGACCTGCGCGTTTCAATCCCCGGCACAGGAGCGGTGGAAAGCCTCAACGTGGCCGCCGCCACGGCGGTCTTCCTCGCCTCCTGGGCCCGCTCCCGCGCCTGAGGCTGGCCGGAAACCTTTTACCGGTCGTCACCGGCGCGCGGCGCGCTGCCGAAATCGCCCTCCGCCTCGGCGGCCAGGTAGGCGAGCACCACATACGCGGCGGTGTTCTGCGCCAGGTCCTGCGGGTCGACCTTGTCGAGGGTGTCGTTGGCGTTGTGGTGCAGGTCGAAGTATTGCGTGCCGTCCTGGCCCAGCCAGGCCCAGGTCACGCCCGCCTGCACCATCGGGATGATGTCCGGCCCCGGGCCGCCCTGGTCGTCCATGTGTTCGATGCCCAGGGGTGCCAGCGCCTGGGCAATCTGGCGCGTAGCCGCGCGCGCATGCTCCGGCGCGCCGGTATTGAAGCCGTAGATGCGCCCGGCGCCGAAATCGCTCTCGGCCGCGAGCAGGTGCAGCCCGATGTGGTCCGCGTGCCGCTGGGCATACTGCCGCGCCCCGATCAGCCCCTGCTCCTCGTTGGCAAACGCGATCACCCGGATGCTGCGCCGGGGGCGCTGCTCCAGCTGCCCGATCAGGTGCCCGGCCGCCATCGTGATTCCCACGCCCGAGGCGTCGTCGATCGCGCCGGTGCCCAGATCCCAGGAATCCAGGTGCGAGGCGATCACCACGAATTCGTCGCTGCCGCCGCTGCCGGTGATCTCGCCGATCACGTTGTGCGAGGTGTATTCCCCGTCGAAGCCGACGTCGAGCGACAGCGACACCGTCACCGGCCCGCGCTCGAGCAGGCGGTTGAGCTGGTCGGCGTCGGGAAGGGACAGGGCCGCGGCGGGAATGGGCTCCACGCCCTCGGCGAAGCGGGTGATGCCGGTATTGGCCACGCGCGCGTGGCTGGTGCCCAGCGAGCGCATCAGGTAGCCCACGGCGCCCTTGCTGCTGGCCACCGACGGGCCGCGGCTGCGCACCGGGCCGGCGTCGCCGTAGCCGCTGCCGTCGGCGGTGCGCTCCATCTGGAAATCCATGAACGCGATGCGGCCGGCAAGCGAACCATCCGGTGCGGCTTCCAGCGCGGCGAAGTCCGCGAAGCGGACGATTTCCGCTTCCACGTCACCGCCGGGGCTGCCGCCCAGGGCGGTGACCACCAGCGGCTGCGCGTGCGCGCCCACCACGCGCGCGCTCTCGCTGTTGCGCACCCAGCGCGGGAAGGTCACCGGCTCGGTCCAGACCCGGTCAAAGCCCAGCGCCCTGAACTTCGCCTCGGCCCAGGCCACCGCACGGGCATCGGCCTCGCTGCCGGGCAGGCGCGGCCCGATCTCGGTGGTGAGCGATTCGGTCACCCGCCAGGAGGTGTCGTCGGCGAGCGCCTGTTCGCGCAGCTGCGCCGCGGTTTCAAGCGCGGCCTCCGGGATCGTGGTCTGATCCTGGGCGATGGCGGGCGAGGCAACGGCGAGGCAGAGCAGCAGCGAGGCAAGGCGCATGGAGACTCCGGGCGTGCAGAAAAAGCGAAGCCGCGAGCTTAGCAGCCCGCGGCTTCGATGCCTGTGCCGGATGGCCCGGTGCGACGGACCGTCAGGGTGCCGGGCGTTCCTTCAGCGCATCGCGGATCTCTCGCAGCAGCAGCACGTCTTCGGCCGGCTGCTCGGGCGCCTCTTCCACTTCCGCCACCTGCTTGCGCTTGAGGCGGTTGATGGTCTTGATCACCAGGAAGATCGCGAACGCGATGATCACGAACTGCACCAGCGCGTTGAGGAACTCGCCAATGCCGATCACCACGGCGGGGATTTCCTCGCCCGCGGCGTCCACGGTCGCCTCGCGCAGGGTGATCACCCAGTCGGCGAAATCGACCCCGCCGATCAGCAGGCCGATCGGCGGCATGATCACCTTGTCCACGAACGCGGTGACGATGTTGCCGAACGCGGCACCGATGACGACGCCGACCGCAAGGTCGACGACGCTGCCGCGCATGGCGAATTCCTTGAACTCCGAAGCGATGCTCATCCGTTACCGGCCCCCTGCCGTGTCATGTCAACGGCGGAAGGATAGCGCAGTCCAGGCGGAGCAGGTCATCCAGCCGGGCGGTGCAGCGGTCGCCGGGTTCCAGCGCGGCGACGCCGGCCGGCGTGCCCATGAATACCAGGTCGCCCGCGCGCAGGCGATAGAGCTGCGAGAGCTCGTGCAGGATCTCGGCCACGTTCCAGATCATCCGCCCCAGTTGCGATGACTGGCGCAGGCTGCCGTTGACCTCCAGCGACAGCGTGCGGCTTTCGAGGTCGCCGGCTTCGGCGGCGCGGACGAGTTCGCTCACGGGCGCGGAATGATCGAAGCCCTTGGCGATGTCCCATGGCAGCCCGCCGGCCTTGGCCTGCGCCTGCAGGTCGCGGCGGGTCAGGTCCAGGCCGATGGCATAGCCGAACACCAGGCCCTGGGCATCCGCGGGGTCAAGGACGCCGGGGCCCGGGTCGCGGCCGATCGCCGCCACCAGTTCCACCTCGTGGTGCAGTTCCTTCGTGGCCGGAGGGTGGGGCACGCGCCCGTCGAGCACGAGCGCGTCGGCAGGCTTGGAGAAGAACACCGGGCGGCCGCGGGCTTCGCGCGACGCCGGGGCCTGGGCGCCCATCTCACGCGCGTGGTCGGCGAAGTTGCGGCCCACGCAGTGGATCCGGCGCACCGGGAAGGTCCCGCCGCCGCGGACCTGCAGGCGCGGCGGTTCGGGGGCGGGGATCACGTCCGCCATCGCAGGATCAGCGCAGCAGCGGCTTGTCGACGACGCGGTAATCGCCGTCCAGCACCGTTCCACCGCCCGCGGCGGCGGCCGCGCCCTTGCGCCCGGCAAGCATCCGGATCGCCAGCCCGGCGACCAGCATCGCCGCCCCGATCACCACGCCGAACACCAGCAGCACTGCGAGCAGCGCGATGCCGGCCAGGCCGAACAGCAGCCGGGTCAGCGGATGGCGGGGCTTGCGCGGCTCGAACACGGCGTTGAAACCGGTGGTGCGCCAGCGCAGGAGCATGTTTTGCATGAAACGTCGGATCATCAGGTAATACGTCGTGACACAATGCGGCTCGCAGCCGGGGCACCACGATATCGTGTCCACGGGGCGTGAATTGTAATTTTACTGTTAATTTCCGAGGTTCAATGTGTCCCTGATCGCGCTGGAGCAGATTGCCGATGACGGCTTCGCGGAAGTGGAGGCCATGGTGGACGGGGCCGCGGAGTCGGTGATCGTGCACCGTAGGGGCGAGAGCGTCCGGGCCTGGCTCAACGTCTGCCCGCACGCCGGACGGCGCCTGGATTTTGCGCCCGGCCAGTTCCTGAAATCGAAGGAGGGCCTGCTGGTATGCGCGGTGCACGGCGCGAGCTTTGAGCTTGGCGCCGGCGAATGCGTGGCCGGCCCCTGCAAGGGAGACCGCCTGCGCGCGGTCGCGGTCGCCGTCCGGGACGGACACGTGGTGCTCGAAGAAGGCGTACCGGACGCCGGCGCGGTCAGGACAGCAGGTTGACCATCAGCACGATGATCAGGATGTAGGCCAGCGACAGCGGGCCGCACACGATCCACAGCTCCTTGGCCCGGTAGCCGCCGGGCCCGGTGATCATCGACATCACCGGGTTGGACTGGGTCATGAAATTGTTCGATGCCGCCAGCGCCACCACCAGCGCGAACGAGGTCGGGTCGGCGCCCACGGCCAGCGCCAGGTTGATGGCCAGCGGCACCATCACGATCGTTGCGCCGACGTGGCTGATCACCAGCGAGAAGCCCGCCGTCAGCACCGCCACCGCGAACTCGATCAGCCACACCGGCAGCCCGTCGGGCAGCTGCTCGATGGTGGCGCCGGCGACCCACGCCGCAGCCCCGCTGCGGTCCATCGCCCACCCCAGCGGGATCAGGCAGGCCATCAGGAACACGGTCTTCCAGTTGATCGCCCCGTAGGCCTCGTCCATCTTCAGCACGCCCGTCACCAGCATGCCGGCCACGCCCGTCATCAGCGCGATGGCCGTGGGGACGCGGCCCGAGAGCGCGATCAGGATGGTGACCGCGAAGATCACCATCGCGATCTTGAACTTGTGCGGCCGCTGCTCGCCCTTGGGGTAGTCGGTGACCACCACGAAGTCGCGGTCGGCGGCGGTCTCGGCCAGGTTCTTCCAGAAGCTGTGCAGCACCAGCATGTCGCCGGCGCGCAGCGGCAGGTCGCGCACGTTCTCGCGGATCACCTTGTCCTTGTCGCGGTTGACCGCCAGCAGCCGCAGCCCGTGCTGGCGGCGCAGCTGCAGTTCGTTGGCGGTCTTGCCCACGAAGTCGGAGTTCGGCGGCACCACCGCCTCGGAAATCCCGGCGCGGCTGGGATTGAACAGGTCGCCGAAGTGCCGTAGCCGGGTGCTCATGCGCAGGAAGTTGTTCTGGGCGAAGTCGGACACCTGCTGGCGCGTGCCCATCGCGCCGATCACGCTGCCCACCCAGATCCGCACGTCGGCCGCGGGCGCCAGGCGCGCTTCGTCCTCCACCTTCAGCGCCAGCAGCACCGGAGCGTTGTGCAGTGATTCCGCCTCGCCGAAGGTCATGCCCACCAGCGGGCTGTCGGCGGTGACGGTCAGTTCGAACACGTCGCCCTCGATGCCATAGACCCGGGCGAAGTAGCTCTGGGTGCGTCCGGGGGCCACGCTCGCGTCCTTGCCGCCGCGCAACTGGCGGTTGCCCCAGAAGTGGAAATACGCCAGCCCGGCCAGCAGCAGCGCCAGGCCGATCGGCGCCGGCGCGAACATGTTCAGCGGGGTCAGGGTGGCCGCGCCGGAGGGCAGGTTGGCGTTGGCCGAAACCAGCAGGTCGTTGAGCATGATCAGCGGCGAGTTGCCGACCATGGTCAGGGTGCCGCCCATCACGATCGCCACGCCCACCGGAAGCAGCATCCGCGACAGGCTGATGCCGGTTCGCGATGAAAGCCGCGAGATCACCGGCAGGTACAGCGCCATGACCGACGGGTTCTGCATGATCGAGGAGTTGACGCCGGCGATCGCCGAGGTCAGCAGCAGCAGCCGTTCCTCCACCCCGCGCGCGCGCCGCAGCAGCCAGCCGGCCAGGCGGTTGAGGGCGCCGGTGCGGTCCAGGCCCAGGCCCAGGATCATGGTGGCGATGACGCTGATGACCGCGTTGGACGAGAAGCCGTTGAACACGTCCTCGGGCGCGACTTGGCCGGTCAGCCCCAGCAGCACCAGCATCACCAGCGCCACCAGGTCGGCACGCACGCGCTGGAACAGGAACAGCACCATCGTCAGCGCCACCAGACCGAGGACGATCTTCATGTCGGTGGTGAGCGCGAGTGCGGTGTCCATGCCCGGTGGGGTGTCTCAGATGGTCAGGTGCGTCCGTCGGCCACGCGGTCGTAGATCAGGTCCCAGACCCCGTGGCCGAGCCGTTGGCCGCGGGTCTCGAAGTGGGTCTGCGGCCGCCATTCCGGCCGCGGCAGGTAGCCGCGCGGCCCGGCGCGGTTGCGCAGGCCGGCGGTGGCGTCGAGCACGTCCCACATGTGCTCCGCATAGTCCTGCCAATCGGTGGCCAGGTGCAAGCGTCCGCCCGGCACCAGCTTGCGCACCAGCAGCTGGGCAAACGGTGGCTGCACGAGCCGTCGCTTGTTGTGGCGCTTCTTGTGCCAGGGATCGGGGAAGTAGATCCGCACCTCATCGAGGCTGGCGTCGGTGATTTCGTTCTCCAGCACCTCGACCGCATCGTGGTGGTAGACGCGGGCATTGGTGCTGCCGTCTTCCGCAAGCGCGTTCAACAGCCGGCCCACGCCGGGGGCGTGCACCTCGATGCCGATGTGGTTGCGGTCCGGATCGTGCGCGGCGGCGAAACGCAGGGCCTCGCCGTTGCCGGTGCCGATCTCCAGCACCAGCGGCGCGGTGCGGCCGAATTCGGCCGCGAAGTCGCGGGGCGCGCCCTGGTAATCCAGCCCGAAGCGCGGCCACAGTTCGTCGAACGCGCGCTGCTGGGCCTCGGTGAAGCGGCCCTGGCGCAGCACGAAGCTGCGCACCCGCCGCCTGTCGGGGCCCTCGGTGTAAGGCTTTCCGCGCCCGGCCTGCGTCATGTCAGGGCGCGCTCCTGCGGCGGTGCAGCCCGGCCATCAGCTGACCAGGCCGTCTTCGGGCGAGGATGCGCTGGCGTAGCGGCGGCGCGGGATGCGGCCGGCGAGGAAGGCGTCGCGGCCGGCGCGCACCGCGAGCTTCATCGCCCGGGCCATGCGCACCGGATCCCTGGCCCCGGCGATGGCGGTGTTCATGAGCACGCCGTCGCAGCCCAGTTCCATTGCGATCGCGGCGTCGGAGGCGGTGCCCACGCCGGCGTCCACCAGGATCGGCACCTTGGCGTTGTCCACGATCTCGCGCAGGTTCCATTCGTTCTGGATGCCCAGGCCCGAACCGATCGGCGCGGCCAGCGGCATCACCGCCACGCAGCCGATCTCTTCCAGCCGCTTGCACAGCAGCGGGTCGTCGCTGGTGTACACCATCACGTCGAATCCGTCGGCCACCAGCATCTCGGCGGCCTTGAGGGTCTGCACCACGTCCGGATAGAGGGTGCGCTGGTCGCCCAGCACCTCGAGCTTGGTGAGGTTGTGGCCATCGAGCAGCTCGCGGGCCAGGCGGCAGGTGCGCACCGCTTCCTCGGCGGTGTAGCAGCCGGCGGTGTTGGGCAGGATCGTGTAGCGATCGGGCGGCAGCACGTCGAGCAGGTTGGGCTCGCCAGGGTCCTGGCCGATGTTCGTGCGGCGGATCGCCACGGTGACGATCTCCGCGCCGGCGGCCTCGGTGGCGCGGCGCGTCTCATCCAGATCCTTGAACTTGCCGGTGCCGGTGAGCAGGCGCGAGGAGTAGGCCTTGCCGGCGATGACAAGGGCGTCTTCGGTGGTGTGCTTGTCGGTCATCGCGCGATTATCGCGCAGAAGTGGGGTTGGGGCTGCCGGCCGCTTGGACGCGGTTCATCGCGGCCTTCCGTGTGGCCGTATCGGATTACCGGATCCTGCTTGCTCAACCGCCGCCCAGCGCATGCACGATCTCGACGGTGTCGCCGGCCGCCAGCACGTGTTCGGCGTGCCGGCCTCGCGGCACGATCTCGCCGTTGATTTCCACCGCAACCCGCCGCTCACCCAGCTGCTGCGACTCGAGCAGGGCCGTCACGGTGGTGCCGTCCTGCAGGGGGAGGGGGTTGCCATTGAGCATGATTTCCATGCCGGTATTGTCCCCTTTCGGGCCGGGGCCCGCCAATCGGCCGGTTCAGCTCCGGGCCCGTGCACCGTCCGTTGCGCCTACCATGGCGGGGATGCCGCACTGCGGCGTGAGCGCCGTCCGCCTTCATGGAAGGATGCGCGGCCATGCGCCGGCGTATGCAAGCGCCGCACGTCAACACGATCAGGAGCAGTCCATGAGCCAACGCCGTTCCCGCCTCGTCCCCGCCATCCTTGCCAGTGCGGTCGCCCTCGCGGCCAGCCCGGCGTTTGCCGCGGAAGGCCAGTTTTCACGCACCGTGTTTTTCGGCGACAGCCTGACCGACGGCGGGTTCTTCCGGCCGCTGCTGCCGCCGGAGGTGCAGGCGGTGACGGGGCAGTTCACCACCAACCCGGGCTGGGTCTGGGCGCAACACCTGGCCGAGCGCTACGGCACCGACGCGTCTGCCAACGGAAATGGCCAGTCTGGCGACAACTATGCCGTTGGGGGAGCGCGGGTGGCCGAAGACGTGATTGGCGACCTGGGGCCGACGCCGTCGGTGGTCAGCCAGGTGCAGTCCTTCATGGGTGCGGGCGGGGTTGATCCGGACGCGCTGTACACGGTGTGGGGCGGCGCCAACGACGTGTTCGCGGTGGCCGCGGGCGCGCCGCCGGAGCAGACCATCGGCACCGCGGTCGCGGCGCAGATCGGCGCGATCGGCGCCCTCCAGGGCGCCGGTGCGCGCTACGTGCTGGTGCCGAACCTGCCGGACATGGGCATCACCCCTGCCGCGCGCGCCCAGGGCCCGGTCGCGCAGGGGCAGCTGACCGCCCTCGCCTCGGCCTACAACGACGCGCTGTTCGGCGGCCTGGCGGCCAACAACCTGCGGGTGATCCCGCTGGATACCTTCAGCTTCCTGCGCGAGGTGGCGGCGAACCCGGCCGAGTTCGGCTTTGCCAACGTCACCGCCAGCGCCTGTGATCCGGCCAGCGCGCCCTCGGCGCTGCTCTGCAGCCCCGCCAGCTATGTCCAGCCCGATGCAGCCAAGACCTGGCTGTTCGCCGATGGCGTGCATCCGACCGACGCTGGCCATGCGGCGCTGGCGGACTTCGCGGCGTCGGTGCTGGAGGCACCGGCGCTGGTGGCGGCAATGCCGCAGGCGGCCGGTGCCACGGGGCGGGCCCGCATCGAGCGCGTGGCCTGGCACCTGGACGGCCTGCCTGAGGCCGGAGGCTGGTGGTTCGACGTTTCCGGCAACTACCTGCGCCGCGGCGACGGTGAATTTCACGATGGCTTCGGCCCGGCATTGACGGCGGGCGTGGACTGGGTGAGCGGCAACGCGGTGTTCGGCGTGTACGCCGGCTACGGCGAGACGCGCCAGCACTGGGGCCTGAACCGCGGGGATTTCAGCTATGAGGACGTGGGCATCGGGGCCCACGCCAGCTGGTTCGCCGACAACGGCGCGTGGGTCACCGGCCAGGCCGGCTGGTCGGAGCTGGAGTTCGACGCCCACCGGCGGGCGGTGATCGGCGGCGGCGCGCGCAGCCACCGCGGCTCCACCGACGGCGAGCGGCTGGCGCTGGCGGTGCACGGCGGCTGGGATTTCCAGCGCGGCAACCTTCGCCACGGGCCGGTGGCTTCGCTGGTGTGGCAGCAGATCGACATGGACGGCTTTGCTGAAAGCGATGCCGCCCTGTCCACCTCGCTGGCCTATCCGGACCAGGACTTTGATTCGCTGATCGGCAGCCTGGGCTGGCAGGTGGCGCGGGCCGGCGAGGGCGCGGTGCGTCCGTATGCCCGCTTCACCTGGGACCATGAATTCGAGGATGCGCCGGAAGACGCCTTCGCCATCGCCCAGACCATGGCCGGCACCGGTGTGTACGCGGTGCCGACCCATGGTGCCGACGACAGCTATGGCACCGTGACCCTGGGCGCGCGCATGGGCATGTTCGGCCTGGATGCCAACGTGGGCATCAGCGGCACCGTCAGCCACGCCGGCGGCGGCAACGCCGCCGTGTTCCTCAGCCTGGGCCGCGGTTTCTGAGCGGCCCCTGCGGCCGGGGTCAGGCGGCCTTCGCCTGCTCCGGCTGCAACTGCGGGTGGCGCACCTGGCCGTCGCCGCGCACCACCCAGCGTTCGATGGTGAGCGATTCCAGGCCCATCGGGCCATAGGCGTGCAGGCGGGTGGTGGAGATGCCGATCTCCGCGCCCAGCCCCAGCTGGCCGCCATCGTTGAAGCGCGAGGAGGCGTTGACCATCACCGCCGAGCTGCGGATGGCGGAGACGAAGCGGTCGGCCGCGCGCTGGTCGGTGGTGCAGATGGTCTCGGTGTGGTCCGAGCTGTGGCGCTGGACGTGGGCGATGGCGTCATCGATGGAATCGACAACGCGTACCGCAAGCACGGGCGCCAGGTATTCGGCGTCGAAGTCCTCGTCCGCTGCTGCCTTGGCCTCGGGGAACAGGGCGCGGGTGCGCTCGCAGCCACGGATCTCCGCGCCGCCCCTGGCCAGGGTGGCCAGCGCGTTGGGCAGCCACTCCCTGGCGATGTCTGCGTGCACCAGCATCGTTTCCAGCGCGTTGCACACCCCCGGGCGTGAGAGCTTGCCGTCCACTGCCAGGCGGGTGGCGGTGTCGTGGTCGGCGGCGGCGTCCACGTACAGGTGGCACACGCCCTTGTAGTGCTTGATCACCGGCACCCGGGCGTTCTCGGCCACGAAGCGGATCAGGCGCTCGCCGCCGCGCGGGATCGCCAGGTCCACCAGGTCGGTGAGCTGCAGCAGCTCCAGCACGTGTTCGCGCGCGGTGTCTTCCACCAGCGCCACGGCCTCGGCCGGCAGGTCGAATTCGGCCAGCGCCGCATGCAGGCAGCGGGCGAGCGCGATGTTGCTTTCGCGCGCTTCCGAGCCGCCGCGCAGCAGCACCGCGTTGCCCGCGCGCAGGCACAGCGCGGCGGCATCGGCGGTCACGTTCGGGCGCGCCTCGTAGATCATGGCGATCAGCCCCAGCGGGATGCGCACCTTCTCGACCTTCATCCCGTTGTCGTGGGTTTCGCTGCGGGTGACCTGGCCGACCGGGTCGGGCAGGTCGGCGATTTCGTTGATCGCCTGCACGATGCCGTCGATGCGCGAATCATCCAGCATCAGCCGGTCGAGCATCGCACCGGTGGTGCCGGCGGCTTCGGCGCGCTGCATGTCTCCGGCGTTGGCGGACAGGATCTGCGCGCGGCCGGCATCAACGGCCCTGGCCATGGCGCGCAGCAGGCCTGCGCGGCGTTCGGGTTCAAGCGCGGCGATCGCGTGGGAAGCCTCGCGCGCACGCGCTGCAAGGGAGCGGATATAGGACATTTCGAAAAACCTCGTTAATGGGTGGCAGCGGCTTGGTCGAACAGGACCAGGTCGTCGCGGCGGATGACGGTGTCGCCATTGTGGAAACCGAGCACGTCTTCGATTTCCTCGCTGTGGCAGCCGGCGATGCGCTGCAGGTCGCTGGCGTGGTACTGCACCAGCCCGCGGCCGATGCGCCGGCCCTGTTCACTGACCAGGTCGACCACGGCGCGGCTGCTGAAATCGCCTTCCACGCCGGTCACGCCGCCCGGGAGCAGAGAGGCGCCGCGCGAGGCCAGCGCCTGGCAGGCGCCATCGTCGATCCGCACCCGGTTGCGGCTGGCCGGCTGGTGGCGCAGCCACAGCTTGCGCGCCAGCAGGCGAGGGCCGTGCGCGGGAATGCGGGTGCCGAGCAGCCGGTCGTCGGCCAGGGCGCCAAGCGCCCGCGGATCGTGCCCGCAGAACAGCGCGGTATCGATCCCGGCGGCCGCGGCCTTGCTCGCGGCCTCGAGCTTGGTCGCCATGCCGCCGGTGCCCAGGCGGCCGGCCCCGCCGGAGGCCATGGCCATCACCTCGGGAGTGATGCACTTCACCAGCGGCAGCGGCCGTGCGCTGGGGTCGCGTCCAGGATGGCCGCTGTACAGGCCGTGGATGTCGGTGGCGATCAGCAGCACGTCGGCGTCCACCAGGGTGGCCACGGCGGCGGCCAGGTTGTCGTTGTCGCCCAGCTTCAATTCGTCCACGGCCACGGTGTCGTTCTCGTTGACGATCGGCAGGGCGCCGTGATGCAACAGCTCCTGCAGCGTGGCCTGGGCGTTGAGATAGCGGCGGCGGTTGCGCAGGTCGTCGTGGCTCAACAGCACCTGGGCCACCGGCTCGTCGATCAGGTCCTGCCACAGTGCCAGCATCGGGGTCTGGCCGAGCGAGGCGAGCGCCTGACGCTGGATCATGCCGCCGCGGCGCTGGGCCATCAGGCCGCGGCCGGCAGCGACCGCGCCCGAGGACACCAGCAGTACTTCGCGGCCCTGGTCGCGGAAGCGCGCGATCAAGCCGGCGAGGGCAGCGGCATTGTGGCGGCCGAGCTCGCCGCGGCCGTCGGTCAGCAGGCTGCTGCCCACCTTGATGACGGCGCGCCGCCACGGGGGCAGCGCCTGCTCGGGGAATGGGTGGGGTTGTGGATCGTCTTCCTGCATGGGTGGGTTTCCTCCTTCCTGTTCAAGGGGTCCCGGTGCCGGACGCAGCACGCACGGTCCCTGGCAGGCCACGAGGGCCCGCGGGACACGGCGGACGCACACGAAACAAACGCGCACGAAGAAGGACCGGCCAAGGATCCTGGTACGCAAACGATCGGGGAGATCACAAGCGCAGTGCGGCGCGAGAGCGGACTCGATCGCGCGCCTGGTTGTGGGGGCCCGGGCCCTGCCGCAGCGGATGGAAAACGTGTGGGCAGGTCGAACCAAACGCCGGCCAGTTTAACACACGCCCCATTCACATGCTTGGCAAAACAGGGGGGCCGGCCCTAGACTGGCTGCTTCAGGCGGGTGTAGCTCAATGGTAGAGCAGAAGCTTCCCAAGCTTAAGACGAGGGTTCGATTCCCTTCACCCGCTCCAGCGTCGCCCCGGAGATGAAAGTGGGTTCGATCCTGATGCCGATGTCGATCGGCGAACTGCTCGACAAGATCACCATCCTGGAGATCAAGTCCGAGCGCATCGCCGACGACAACAAGCGTCGCAACGTTGAAACCGAGCTGCACGGCCTGACCGCGATCTGGGACGGGCTGCGCGGGCGGTACCCCGGCGTGGAGGAACTCAAGCAGGGGCTGAAGGCCGCCAACGAGGCGATGTGGGACGTGCAGGATGGCCTGCGCGAGCGCGAGGCGGCAAAGAACTTCGACGACGAGTTCATCCGCCTGGCCTGCGCCGTCGGCCGCGAGAACGCGGTGCGCGTGGGGATCAAGAACGACATCAACCGGCTGGTGGGCTCTTCCTTCATCGACGAAAAGGAATACCAGGCGGACGCCGGCCGGCCGCAAGGCAAGGATTCCTGAGCGCGATAGCGGCTGACAGCGGGCTTCGGCTACTGTGCCCGCAACACCGCCCCCGCCCCCAGCTGTGACCAGTCCCGTGCCACCTGCATCCCGTTTCGGGCGTTTCCGCTCGGCGCTTTCGGCGTCGCCGCCCCTGTGGTGGGCGCTGCTGTACTTCTTCTGCCTGCTGTGCGGCTACTACGTCCTGCGGCCGGTGCGCGATGCCATGGGCGCGTCCCGCGATCCGGCGGCGGTCTTCCCCGCCTGGCTGCTGGAATGGGCGGCCGCGCGCGGCGTGGACCTGGGCGAATACACCCTGCAGGCGCTGTTCTCCGGCACCTTCATTGCCATGCTGGCGCTGCAGCCCGTGTACGGCGGGCTAGTGGCGCGGTTCCCGCGGCGGGTGTTCCTGCCGGTGGTGTACCTCGTCTTCATTGCCTGCCTGGTCGGGTTCTGGTGGGCGTTCGACACCGGCACCTCCGGACGCGGCGCGGTGTTCTTCATCTTCATCGCGGTGTTCAACCTGTTCGCGGTGATGGTGTTCTGGAGCTTCATGGCCGACGTGTTCGACAACGAGCACGCCAAGCAGGTCTACGGCTACATTGGAGCCGGCGGCACCATCGGAGCGCTGTCCGGGCCGGCGATCACGCGCCTGCTGGTCGAGCACATCGGGGTGGCGAACCTGCTGTTGGTGTCTGCCGGATTCCTCTCGCTGTGCCTGCTGTGCATCATCAAGCTGCGGCCGTGGGCGGTGAAGCGCGAGCTCGAAAACGCCGAGCAGAGCGGCGAACAGGCCATGGGCGGTTCGGTGTGGGCGGGACTGGTGCTGGTGTGGCGCGACCCGCTGCTTCGCGCGCTGGCCATGCTGATGTTCTTTGGCGTGGGCATCGGCACCCTGCTGTACAACGAGCAGGCGGCGATCGTGCGGGCCTATTTCCCCACCGCCGAGGCGGCCACCCGGTTCTACTCCACGCTCGACTGGGCGGTGAACGGGCTGACCATCGTGATCCAGCTGTTCGCGACCCGCTGGCTGCTGCGCCGCTACGGCGTGGCGCCGCTGCTGCTGCTGCCGGCGATCGCGATCCTCATCGGCTTCTCGCTGCTGGCGATGTCGCCGCTGCCGCTGCTGGTGGCGGCGGTGCAGGTGATGACGCGCGCCAGCGAGTTCTCGCTGAACAAGCCGGCGCGCGAGACGCTGTACACGCGCATGGACCGGGAGTCGCGCTACAAGGCCAAGGCGGTGATCGATACCGCGATCTACCGCGGCGGCGACGTCACCTTCGTGTGGATCCACAAGGCCCTGGCGGCGTTTGGGTCGGGCATCGTGTTCCTGTTCGGCGTGGGCATCGCGCTGGGCTTCAGCTTCAGCGCCTGGCGCGTGGTGCGCGAACAGCGCCGCCTGCCGGAGCAGAGCAGCGAGGCGAAGGGGGAAGCCGCGCGCCCGACTGCCTGAGCGCGGGCGCGACGCTCAAGGCAGCAGCGGCAGCGCGAACAGCAGCGCCCCGAGTGCGAAGAGCAGCAGGACGAACCCGGAGTCCATGCGCCGCCCTGTCGTCAGGCCGTCTCGCGCTCTTCCCGCGTGGCGCGGTAGCCCGCCGAGCGCAGCTCTTCAGTGTCGAAGTCGTCCACGCTGATTGCATCCAGGGTGAGCTCGCGCAGTTCCTGCAGCTGCTCGCGCTCGGCTTCGGTGATCCAGCCTTCGCGCACGCCTTCTTCCAGCTGGGACGCGAAGTCCAGCGCCTCGATGTCGCTGTTCTTCAACGCCTTGAGGAACTTGCGTTCCACCGGCTCGGCAGCGATGGCCTTGGCCAGGTAGCTGTTGATGCGGCCGCCGGGGTTGTTGGGGGCTGGGGTGAGATAGACCCCCTGGCCGAGGCGCTCGCGCGCGGGGCCGGGATTCATCAGCAGCGAGGCGACCCGATGGCTCAGGCGGTCGCCCGGGGCCACCGCGCGGCGGCCCAGTGGGAACACCAGCGCCCACATCAGCCAGCCCACCGGGCGGATCGGGAAGTTGCGCAGGGCGGCCGAGAGCGCGGTCTCGATCTTGTGGACGCTGTCGTGGAACGCCCAGGCCAGCAGCGGCTGCTCGGCCTCGGGCGCGCCCTCGTCGTGATAGCGCTTGAGCATGGCGCTGGTCATGTACAGGTGGCTGAGCACGTCGCCCAGGCGCCCGGACAGCGACTCCTTGAACTTGAGCTTGCCGCCGAGCATCAGCATCGACACGTCGGCCATCAGCGCCAGGTTGGCGGAGTAGCGGTCCAGCTTGCGGAAGTAGCGGCGGGTGTAGCCGTCGCCCGGGGCCTTGCCGATCTTCGAGCCGGTGATGCCGAACCAGAACGAGCGCACCGCGTTGGAGATCGCAAACCCGATGTGGCCGAACAGGTTGCGGTCGAACTCCACCAGCCCGCGCGCCTCGTCCGGATCCTGCGCCGCCTTCATTTCCTTCATCACCCACGGGTGGCACAGGATCGCGCCCTGCCCGAAGATCAGCAGGCTGCGGGTCATGATGTTGGCGCCTTCCACGGTGATCGCGATCGGCGAGGCCTGCCAGGCGCGCCCGCCGATGTTGCGCGGCCCCAGGATGATGCCCTTGCCGCCGACGATGTCCATGAAGTCGCCGGCCACCTGGCGGCCCATCTCGGTGCAGTGGTACTTGGCGATCGCCGAAGGCACCGACGGCACGTCACCGCGGTCCACCGCGGCCGCGGTCGCCTGCGACAGCGCGCTGGCCGCGTAGGCCTTGCCGCCGATGCGCGACAGCGCTTCCTCCACGCCCTCGAAGCGGCCGATCGACAGCCCGAACTGTTTGCGGATGCGCGCATAGGCGCCGGCCACCACCGCCGCGAACTTCACGCCGCCGCTGGCGGTGGAGGGCAGGGTGATCGAGCGGCCCACGGCCAGGCACTCGTTGAGCATGTTCCAGCCCATGCCGGCCATGTCCACGCCGCCGATCAGCTGGCTGAGCGGGATGAAGACATCCTTGCCACGCACCGGCCCATTCTGGAACGGCGAGTTGAGCGGGAAGTGGCGGCGCCCGGCATCCACGCCCGGGGTGTCACGCGGCATCAGCGCAAGGGTGATGCCGATGTCGCGCCTGTCGCCGATCAACCCGTCCGGGTCGTACATGCGGAAGGCCAGCCCGATCAGCGTCGAGACCGGCGCCAGGGTGATGTAGCGCTTGTCGAAGGTGAGCCGCACGCCCAGCACCTGGGCACCGTTCCACTCGCCCTTGCAGACGATGCCGAAGTCCGGGATCGAGGTCGCGTCGGAGCCGGCGAACGGGCCGGTCAGGGCGAAGCAGGGCACTTCTTCGCCAACGGCCAGGCGCGGCAGGTAGTACTCCTTCTGCTCGGGCGTGCCGTAGTGCATCAGCAGCTCGCCGGGGCCCAGCGAGTTGGGCACGCCCACCGTCGAACTGACCACGCTGGAAGCGGTGGACAGCTTCTGGATGACCTTGTGGTGGGCGAGCGCGGAAAAACCCAGCCCGCCGTATTCCTTCGGGATGATCATGCCGAAGAAGCGGTGTTTCTTGATGAAATCCCAGAGCTCGGGCGGCAGGTCGGCCTGGACATGGTTGATCTGCCATTCGTCCACCATCCTGCACAGTTCTTCCACCGGGCCATCGAGGAACGCCTGCTCCTCCGCGGTCAGCTCGGGCTTCGGATATGACAGCAGGGTCTCCCAGTCGGGATCGCCGGTGAACAGCTCGCCCTCGAATCCGACCGAGCCGGTTTCCAGCGCAATCCGCTCGGTCTGCGACAGCGGCGGCAGCACCTTGCGGAAGAACTTCAGCAGCGGCGCGGTGATGAGCGCCTTGCGCACCGGCGCCAGCAGCAGCGGCAGGCTGACCAGGGCCAGCAGCACCGCCGCCACTGCGGTGGCCGTGGTGCTGGCGCCAAGCAGCCAGCCGGCGACGAGCGCCGCCACCGCGATCGCGACCCACGTGGCCAGGCGCAGGCGGTGGTAGGCGGCAAACGCGCCGGTGAGGATCAGGAGGAGGAAGGGAACCACAGCGCTCATGTCGGGACTCCGGCAGCGGCGGCGCGCTGGCGGGCTTGCCTGCGAACCGCCGGATAGACCATACGCGGCAGTATGGGAAGGCCCGGCGACGCTGTCAAACGGCCTGCGCCTCCGGGCGGCGGCATGACGAAACGCCCCCGTATGGATACACTCGCCGCATGGAAAAAGCCGCTCCGGGCAAGAAGAAGCCGACCAACAAGCCAAAGGAGCGCAACAGCCGCCTCAGCGCCGAAGACTGGGCCCAGGCGGCGCTTGACCTGATCGCCGAGCAGGGCGTCGCCGCGGTGGCGGTGGAGCCGCTCGCGCGCCGGCTGGGTGTCACCAAGGGCAGCTTCTACTGGCATTTCCCTTCCCGCGATGCGCTGCTGCAGGCTGCGCTGGAGCGTTGGGAAACCGGGGAGCAGGAGGCGATCTTCGGCGCCCTGGAAGCCATCACTGATCCCCATGAACGCCTGCGCGGCCTGATCCTGATGGTCGCGTCGGAAATGCAGACGCACGTGATCTACAGCGCGCTGCTGCAGGCGCTGGACCACCCGATCGTGCAGCCGGTGATCGGCCGGGTATCCGAGCGCCGGCTGGAATACCTCACCGCTTCCTTCCGGCAGGTCGGCTTCGACCGCCCGCAGGCGCAGCATCGCGCGCGCCTGGCGTACAGCGCCTACGTCGGCTTCCTCCAGCTGCAGCTCCAGCTGCCGCAGTCGCGGCTCGACCACGAGACCTACGAGCAGTACATCGGCCACGTGATGCAGACGCTGATCCCGGCCTGAAGCCTTCGGCGGGGCCATGCTGCGATGCAACGCGGCGCCCCGGTGCGCGAGCGGTTAAGCTTGCCGCTTTCCCGCATGTGGTGCGGGCTTTGGCAGCATTTTCCGGAGGCAAGATGAATGCAGTTCCCGCAGCACGGGCCACGCCCGTGAACGGCAGCGCGCTGGCGGCGCTGAACGACTGGGTGGCCGAAGTGGCCGAACTCACCCGTCCAGACGCGATCCACTGGTGCGACGGCAGCGACGCCGAATACCAGCGGTTGCTGGAGGCGATGCAGGCCGACGGAACGCTCCTGCCGCTGAACCAGGACACGCATCCGGGCTGCTGGCTGCATCGCTCCGATCCGCAAGACGTTGCGCGGGTGGAGCACTTGACCTTCGTGTGCACGTCCGCCCGCGAGGATGCCGGGCCGAACAACCACTGGATGGCGCCCGACGAAGCGCACGCGAAGATCGACGGCCTGTTCGACGGCTGCATGCGCGGACGCACCCTCTACGTGGTGCCGTATTGCATGGGGCCGATCGATTCCCCGCTGGCCCGCTGCGGCGTTGAAATCACCGACTCCCCGTATGTGGTCGCCAACATGCGGATCATGACCCGCATGGGCGCCGACGCGCTTGCGCGCATCGAGCGCGAGGGGGCGCAGGGCAAGCCGTTCGTCAAGGGCCTGCACTCCACCGGCGAACTTGATCCAGACCGCCGCTTCATCATGCACTTCCCCGAGGAGCTGGCCATCAAGTCCTACGGATCCGGCTACGGCGGCAACGCCCTGCTGGGGAAGAAGTGCCACGCCCTGCGCATCGCCTCCTGGCAGGCGCGCCAGGAAGGCTGGCTGGCCGAGCACATGCTGATCGTGGGCGTGGAAAACCCGCAGGGCGAGACGCACTACATCGCCGCCGCCTTTCCCAGCGCCTGCGGCAAGACCAACCTCGCCATGCTCATCCCGCCCGAAGGCTACCGCGCAAAAGGCTGGAAGGTGTGGACCGTGGGAGACGACATCGCCTGGATGCACCGCGGCGAAGACGGGCGGCTGTGGGCGATCAACCCGGAAGCGGGGTTCTTCGGCGTTGCCCCGGGCACGTCGGCCAAATCCAATCCCAATGCGCTGGCCTCCATCCAGCGCGACACGATCTTCACCAACGTCGCGGTGACCGCGGACAACCAGCCCTGGTGGGAAGGCCTGGATGACCGCGTGCCGGCGATCGATTGGCAGGGGCGCCCATATGACCCGGCCAATGGCCCGGCCGCGCACCCCAATGCGCGATTCACCGTCAGTGCCAGCCAGTGCCCGACGTATTCACCGCACGCCGAGGACGCGCAGGGTGTTCCAATCAGCGCCATCGTCTTCGGCGGCCGGCGTGCCTCCCTGGTGCCGCTGG
The DNA here is from genome assembly GCF_001717465.1 of Luteimonas sp. JM171. Lineage (NCBI taxonomy): Bacteria > Pseudomonadati > Pseudomonadota > Gammaproteobacteria > Lysobacterales > Lysobacteraceae > Luteimonas > Luteimonas sp. JM171. The sequence continues at coordinate 1,685,396 of NZ_CP017074.1, forward strand.
TGTTCCAGGCCCGTGACTGGGCGCATGGCGTGCTGGTGGGCGCGGCCATGGCCTCGGAGACCACGGCCGCGGCCACCGGGAAGGTGGGCGTGGTCCGCCGCGACCCGATGGCGATGAAGCCGTTCTGCGGATACCACTTCGGCGACTACTTCAGCCACTGGCTCTCGTTCGACCAGCCCGGTTCGAAGCTGCCGGGCATCTTCCACGTCAACTGGTTCCGCAAGGACGAGGAAGGCCGCTTCATGTGGCCGGGCTTTGGCGACAACATGCGCGTGCTGGAGTGGATCATCGGCCGGGTCACGGGCGAAGCCGGCGCGGTGGAGAGCGCGATCGGGCTGGTGCCCGAAGCATCGTCTCTGAACCGGGATGGCCTGGACCTGGACGGGCAGACCCTGCGCAGCCTGCTGCAGGTGGATCCCGCCGGCTGGCGCCACGAATACAAGGCGATCGCGGAGTTCATCGGCGAATTCGGGGAGCGCCTGCCCGGGAAACTCAAAGCGGAAGCGGATCGGACCGCCCGGGCACTCGACGCCCTCGCCTGATGGGCCCGGCGCAGTCTGGAGGCTGCGCGGCCGGGGTGTGTTGACGCCCCCGGCCGCCCGGTCAACGGGAACCGGCGGGGCTTTGGCGCTTCCGCACCCAGAACACGTACATTCCTGAAAACAGTTCGGGTCGCTGCCGCTCGTGCGCATCCCAGGCGGCAAGATCACGCAGCGCTTCCGGCTGCGGGTGCTGGCGCCTGAAGCCCGCCACTTCCCGGGCGCCCAGTTCAAATCCGGCGAACTCCAGCGAGAAGCGGTCCAGCAAGGCCTGGATGCCAGGCAAGGTGAAGCGGTGCTCCTGCACGTGGAAGAGCAGGTCCCGGCACTCGCTCATCGAATAGAAATCCGTGAATTTCGCCACTTCCCCGCGCGGATCGGACAAGCCGAAGGCTGCCAGCTCTCCGCGCAGGCGCCGGATGTCCTCCGCAACCGGCTGGTAGCCGCGCTCTGCGATGTACTGCCTGGCGGCGACCACGGATTGCCGCGCGCGTTCGCTGTAGAGCGCAAGGCGCATGAGGCCACCCTCGCGCAGCAGGCCGGCCAGGACGGACAGTCCCTGCGCCGGATCGGCGAGATGGTGCAGGACGCCGGTCGACTCGATCAGGTCGAAGCTGCGTCCAACCGACCCGAGTTCGAGGATGTCCGCCTGGGCAAATTCAATGCCCTGCGTCCCCAGCGCCTGCGCCATGCGCTTGGCATAGGCGAGGCTGGACAGGCTCAGGTCCACGGCCAGCAGCTCCAGGCCTTCGATGCGCTGGACCATGTCGATGGGATGTTGGCCCGTGCCGCAGCCGGCATTGAGCGCCTCGATCCCACCCCGGGAGGCCGTTGGCAGCTTATGGGGGAGGGGTGCCGCAAGGCGGGATGCGAGGAAGGCCGGCAGGTCCGTCCGCACCGTGTCGCGCGGCAGCTTGCTCCAGCGCGGATAGGGATTCTGCTCGTACTGCTTGCGGACCTCGACCGAAACGCTGTCCCGGATGGGGGTGATGGCGGGGATGGTGCCGCGCAGTTCCTGTTCGGCCCAGGGCTCGGCGACCTGTTGCTGGATCAGGCGATGCAGGTGCGGCGGCCAGTCCTTTCCAAGCAGCCGGTCGGCGCTTCCAATGGTGTGTAGCGGCACGTAACAGGCAACTGCGGCAAGCCAGGATGCCGGCACCGCCTCTCCGCCGGCAAGCGCCCGCGATACGCGCGACGCAAGCTCCTCCATGGTGTCGCGCTCGCCCTGCGGTTCGGCATACACGTACTCGTTGAGGAAGCACTGCATGGCCAGCGCGCAGTGCAGGACTTCACTGTAGGAAGCCGCCGGTTGGGGAGCGGGCTGGGCCAGCGCCTGTTGCAGCAGGGAAGTCCGGAGGCGGACCAGCCCCTGTTCAAGCCGTGGATCCGTCACCACCGCGTTGCACAGCAGGGCGACGGGCAGGTCGACCTGTCGTGCCGGGTCGTTCGAGGCCACGCCAAGGTAGGCCTGGGCGAGTGGGGCGATGGACTGTGGCCGTGCCCAGGGGCGCTCCAGGGCGGTGGCCAGCAATGCCTCATAGCCAGGGTCGGCCGCAGGAGGCACGAACTCCGCTTCAATCGCTGCGTTGATGAAACCCACTCCCGCAGGCTCGTGGTCCGGGTCCAGTTGCAGCGCGTGCCGGTAATCCTCCATCGCCCGGGTCGGCTCGCCCATCACCTCCCATGTGCGGGCGCGGTTGGTCAGGATGCCCGGATTGTCCGCTTCAATGCCCAGTGCAAGTCCGAAACTGGCAAGCGCGTCGGCATGGCGGCCGAGCTCATGCAGCAGCACGCCGCGGTTGTTCAGCAGGCCCGCATCGCGGGGGCGCTGGGAAAGCTGCCGCTCAAGCAGCTGCAGGCGCGCAGCGGGTTCCAGCGCCGCCTGCCGGCAGGCGGCCAGGTGTTCGCTGGCATCCGGATGCCCCGGTTCCAGTTCCAGTGCGCGCTGGCAATATTCCAGGGCCTCCTCGGCCCGGCCCTGGGCGATCAGCACGGCACTGAGGTTCACCAACAGCGAGATGCGGTCGGGAATCAGCTCCAGCGCCTGGCGGTAGAGCTTTTCGGCCGCTTCCAGCCGCTGCCGGCCGTGGTGCTCCAGCGCCTGCTCGAAAAGCATGCGCGCCCGTTCCATTGGATCCATGTAACCAACCTCGTTCATTGCACGGCAATGCCGGCGTCGGACAACAGCTCGCGCAGGGGCCCGAGGTGGGCTTCGTAGTGCTTCCACCTCTGCAGCGCGTCCCGGTACACCGGACGCCTGACCTGGGCAGCGCTTGCCGTGGAGACCGGCGTGGTGTTGTGTTCAAAGCGGAGGCAGGACCCGTCCCACGGCAGACCGCAGAAATCCAGCAGGCCCCGGGTCACCGCTTCCTGGTCTTCCACCAGTGCTTCGTACCCGACCTCAAGGATCCGGCCGGGAATCACCCGCTTCCAGTGCGCCATCAACCTGTCGAACAGGATGTAGTAGCGGCCGGTGTCGAGCAGGTCGTACGAGTAATCAAACCACGGCGATTCGGGTCCGAACAGCACGCGGAAATTGCCCAGGCAGGTGTCCAGCGGATTGCGGCGTAGCAGCACCAGTCGCGCGTTTGGAAACGCGTGCGCGATGAAACCCGCGTAGAGGAAGTTGTGGGGAAGCTTGTCGATGAACCGTGGCAGCTGGCCCGTCAATGGCCGGGTACTGGACAGATAGACTTCACCCAGGCGCTCCCAGTCCACCCCCGCCAGGTCCAGGTTGCGCAGCGGGCGGTCGTCGACGCCGTTGAAGGCGCCTTGCGCCACCACGTCGTTGAGCGCCGCGGGAAAGTTGAACAGCTCGCCGGCCGACTGCACCTGCGGATGGCTGGAGAGGATCCGGTCCACCAGCGTGGTGCCCGAGCGGGGCATGCCGAAGATGAAGATGGGCTCGTCCGAGCCATGTCCGGCCGGGGCGGGATCAAGTGGTCCGGGAAACAGGTCCATGAGCGCCTGGAACAGCCTGCCGTCACGCGCGCTGTCGTAACGGGTCAGCCGGCGCGGCCCGGCCTTGCCGGTGCGCATGTGCTCGAACGCCGCCGCATGATCGCCGAGGTCCTCGTGTTCCTTGGCCAGTGCCATGTGCAGGTACGCGGAGGCCGTTGGCTTGCCCTGCGCGGCCGGGACCAGCGATTGCAGCCGGGGGATGTGGTTGCGCGACGGCGTCTGCCTGCGCAGCTGCGCGAGCGAGTGGTGCGCGCGCCAGTGCATCGGCGCCAGGCCGATGCACGCTTCGAACTCTTCCTCGGCGCCATCCGCATCGCCGTGGTGGGCAAGGGCGGTGGCGAGGTTGTAGCGGAAGCCGGCGTTGTCCGGGGCGAGCCGGACGGCTTCCCGGAACGCATCCATGGCCTGCGTCAGCAGTCCACAGCGGTAGTACACCTCGCCGATCGTATCCAGGACCAGCGGATCGTCCCCGGCCAGGCGACGGGTCCGCTCAAGCTCCGCGGCCGCCGCTCCCAGTCGGATGGCCGAGGCGAGCGCGCGCGCGTGGTGCACGCCATACGCCACGTTTGCAGGGTCCATGGCCGCCGCGTGCGCGAGGTGCCCGATAGCGGCCTGGGGCTGGTGAAGCCCAGTCAGGGCCACGCCCGCCAGGAAGTGGCCATGGGCGAGATCGGGCTGGGCCTCGATCGCCCGGAGGGCGAAATCATGGGCCTCATTCCATCTGGCCGCCCGGGCGGCGCTGGCGCTGGCGTCCAGCAGGGAAGGCAGGTGCTGCTTCATCGGCGACGCAGTATCGCCCATCGACGCTTCCAACGCACAAAAAACTACGGCCCCGTGAGGGGCCGTAGTAAACAAGCACGAATGCCTGCGGACGATCAGAAGCGCTGCTGGTACTTCATGTACATGAAGCGCCCGATGTCGTGGCCGCCGTAGAAGGCGTAGTTCGAGTTCGGCTGCGAGAACATGATCGGCGGTTCCTTGCCGAGTACGTTGTTCGCACCGACCGAGATCGTCGCGTTCCACGGAGCGTTCCAGCGCAGCTGGACGTCGTTGAACGTGGACGAGCCCACGCGGTTCAGCGGCGTGATGGTGCCCTGCGTGTCCGGAGCCTGGTAGTTCGGGTCCGTACAGAACTCGTCGAAGTAGCACGACTCCTTCATCGCCGAGTAGTAACGCACGGTCCAGCTGGCACCGAAGTCGCCGTAGGTCCACCCGAGGTTCAGGTTGGAGCGCAGGCGGAAGGTGGAGCCGAAGCTCACCTGCGGCGACACCGGGGTGTCGGCGTCGTTGGTGGACTTGTAGTCGTAATCGGCGAAGTAGGTGCTGTCCCAGTTCACCGAGAACGCCCCGGCAGCCGCCGTGTCCCAGCGATAGCCGACGGCGAGATCGTAGCCTTCGACTTCCGAGTAACCTGCGTTGCGCAGGCCATAGGACAGGTCGTTGACGATGCCCGTGACCGGATCACGCGAGAACTGCGCGCAGCGCGACTCGATCAGCGAGACATAGCAGTCCTCGAGGATCGCGTTCGGGCTGTCGGACACCATGGTCTGGTCGATGCGGATCTTCCACCAGTCCAGGGCGATGTCCAGGCCGGCGACCTGGCTCGGGCTGTACACGAAGCCCGCGGTCCAGGAGCGCGACTCTTCCGGCTGCAGCAGCGGGTTGGAGCCGCTGAAGAACGGGACCGGGGTCTGGGCCGCCGGGCCGTCGGTCGGGACGAAGCCCTGCTGCAGCTGGCGGTAGTCGGCAGCCACGTCCTGCAGGCAGCGCGGGGTGCCGCGGGCGTCGCCGTACACCGAGTCACACGGATCGCGGAAGCCGGTGGTGAAGGTCTGCGAACCGCCGCCATACAGGTTGCTGATGGTGGGGGCGCGGAAACCCTGGGCCCAGGTGCCGCGGACCAGCAGGTCGTCGATCGGCTTCCACGCCAGGCCGAACTTGCTGTTGAGCGTGTCACCGAAGGTGTCGTAGTCCGAGTAGCGGCTGGCCAGGCTCAGGGTCAGCTCCTGCGCGCCCGGCATGTCCGCCAGCAGCGGCACGCTGAACTCGAGGAAGAACTCGTCGAGCTGGTATTCGCCAGCGGTCGGGCCAGCGGCCAGGCCGGAGGCCACGCCCGACTGCAGCAGGGCGTCAGGCGTGTAGCTGCCTTCTTCCTTGCGGTACTCGTAGCCGGCGGCGTAGCTCAGGTCGCCGGCGGGCAGGGCAAACAGGTTGCCGCTGATGTTGGCGAAGTAGCTGGTGGTGGTGGTGCTGCCCTCGGTGTGGTACGTCGGGAAGAACAGCGCCTGGATCGCCGGGTCGGCCAGCGAGTTGGCGACCGAACCGGTACCGAAGCCCGCGAACGGGTTCCACGGCACGCAGCTGGAGGTCGGGATCGGGTTGTCCGGCGTCCCGCACTGCACGATGCCCTGGTCGTTCAGGAACGACGGACCGACGGAGTCGGCCACGAAGCCGGTGTGGAAATCACCGCGGCTGCGCACGCTCAGCTCGTTGTCGCCGTACATGTTGCCGACCTGCCAGTCGACGTAGCGGTCGCCGAACTCGAACGAGCCTTCAAGCGCCGCGCTGAAGCGCCAGCTCGACAGTTCGCTCTCGGTCGTGCGCGGCACTTCCCAGCCGCGGCGGCGCCAGTTGATGTCTTCGTCCAGCGGGTTGAAGTAGCTGTCGGCGGACATCGGGATGCCGAACGAGGTGGACTGCAGCGGGTAGCCGGCCAGCTGCGAATCCGCGACGCGGTTCATGTAGCTCATGTCCACGACCAGCTGGACCCGGTCGGTGATGTCGTAGGCGCCGCCCACGAACAGCGCACGGGTCTCGAGCGGGGTGATCAGGTGCATCTGGTCCGCCGAGCGGCTCACGTCATCGGCGTTCTGCGGGTGGAAGTTCTCCAGGCCGATGGCGCTCGAGCCACGGTCCGCGACGAACCACGCATCTTCCGCGGGGTTGTAGAAGTTGCCCCACTGGCCAACCACGGTGGTGCTGTACTGCGGGAAGCCCGGGTAGGAGTCGCGGCTGAAGAAGCGGTCGCGCGCCCAGACTTCTTCCTCGTCGCGGTACTCGACGCCAACCGTGACGTAGCCGCGGTCGCCGCTCACGCCCAGCATGCCGTCCAGGCGGGTCTTGGCACCGTCGCCTTCGGAATACTGGCCGTAGTACACGCTGCCTTCGGCGCCGTCGAAGTTGCTGCGGGTGACGATATTGATCACGCCGGCGATGGCGTCGGAGCCGTAGATGGAGGAGGCACCGTCCTTCAGCACGTCAATGCGCTCGACCACGACGCTCGGGATCGACGAGATGTCCTGCAGGCCACCGGTGGTGATCGGCAGGCGGCGGCCGTTGACCAGCACCAGGGTGCGGTTGGCGCCGAGGTTGCGCAGGTCGATGTAGGTGCCGCCAACGGCCTCACCCGAGGACAGCGGCTGCGCGCGGCTGATCGGCGGCGAACCGGCGGCCGTCAGGTTCTGCAGGATGTCGCCAACCGAAGCGAAGCCCTGGTTCTCGATGTCATCGCGGCTGATGGTGAACACCGGCTGCGCGGTTTCGATGTCGGCCTGGCGAATGCGCGAACCCGTGACCTCGATGCGGTCCAGGGTGGTCGCCTCCTGGCCGCCGGTCTCCTGGGCGAAGGCAACGCCCGTGCCGGCGACGGCGGTTGCGCCCGCAACGAGCGCGAAAGTAATCGCGTCGCGGAGCTTGGTGGTCTTCAATGTCATCTCTCTCTCCAAGTGAGTCTTGGGAAATTCCCATGGGAACCCGCCGCTGGCGACAATGCTGACGCCAAATTCGGCAAGGCCGAGGCCGATACTAGCCCCCTTGCGAGAGAAATTAAAGTGTCGTTAACAAACCGTCCCGGTTGCGGTAAACCGGCGGGAAAACAGCAGGAATCAGAGGTCCTGCTCGTAGCGGACGTAGGGGATGGTGCCCTCGTCCTCGCCATTCTCGCCGCGTGGTGAGAAGGGGTTCTTGCCCCGGGTGACGACGTTTTCGGCGCCCACCGTGAGCTGCCCGCTCCAGGGGGTGCGCCAGGTCAGGCCCAGCCCGACGCTGTCGAAACGGCCCTGGCCCGGGGTCTCGGTGACCTGGCCGACGATGCTGGCGCCAAAGTTGCCGTAGCCGCCGCCCAGTTCGAGGCTGCGGCTGTCCCAGCGGTCCGCCATGCCGGCCGGTGCCTGGGCGTAGGGGATCAGGCGGGCCTTGGCCACGGTGCCTGCAATCGAGACGTAGCCCTGGTCACTGATGTTGCGCTGGGCGAACACCGTGAGGTCGTTGCCGTCCACCTGGCCGGCGGTGCCAGCCGCCCCCGGGGTCAGCCACGCCGGCAGGTTGCCCTGGGTTTCGCCGATGGTCACGCCGACCCGGTTTTCACCATGATTGAACGCCGCCGTGGCGGTGCCGCGCTGGGCGGCAGGCGCATCCCCGCCATCCAGGGAAGCGAGCATGCAGTTGTTGGCCAGATTGCCCAGGGCCGCAGCCAGGCCGCCCTGGTGGTTGCAGAGCAGGGCCAGCGAATCACCGGTTTCCAGGCCAAAGCGGGTATCGAGCGAGCTGCCGCCAAAGCGCAGGCGGGCGCCGGGGCGGGGGTCGTTCTCGGTGGGCTCAAGGACCAGCAGCGCTTCGATCTGGCCGCTGTTGTTCCAGACCGGCAGGACGGCCTGGTCGCGTTCCTGCGCATGCGCACCCGCCGCTGCGCCCAGGGCGAGCAGGGCGGGAAACACGAGCTTGGCCATGCGCAGCGACATATGAATGGTCGACCCGTCTGCGGGCCGGAGGTTCCTTCTCCAGGAGCCTCCGACTCTATCCGGTTTATGTTTCCTTAACAATCCCCCGACGCCACCATATCTATTGCAGACCTGGCGGAGCCTCCATTGGAGCCTGCCTCGTGGTGAAGAGTGCGTCAATATCGTCCTGCCGGAAGTGATACGCCTGTCCGCAGAACTCGCAGCGCACGGTGGCCTGCCCGTCGATCACGGCGGCATCGGCCTCTTCGCGGCCCAGTGCAGTGAGCACGTCGGCCACCCGCTGGCGCGAGCAGGAGCATCCAAACCTCAGTTCGCGTCCCCCCATGGCCTCGGGCGATTCCTCGTGGAACAGCCTGTGGAGCAGGGTGTCGGCGTCCAGGCCGAGCAGCTCGGCCGGGGTGAGGGTGTCGAACAGCGTCGAGGCGCGGTTCCAGCCATCGGCATCGCCGTCGCTGCCCGGCAGCTGCTGCAGCATGAGGCCGGCGGCGGCATCGTCATCCGCGGCGAGCAGGATCCGGGTCGGGAGCTGCTCGGAGCGCAGGAAGTAGTCCTCGAACGCGCCGGAGAGCGATTCGGACGCCATCTCCACCAGGCCCTGGTAACGCACCGGCTCGCGCTGGCCGTGGGCGGGATTCTCGATCGTGATGGCCAGGGTGGCGCCCTTGCCGGCCTGGCGCAGGTCGGCGGGAACTGAGTCCGTACCCTCTGCCAGGCGGACGATCCCGCGCAGCGTGCCCTTGGCGGTGCATTCGGCGAACAGCGTGCGCAGTGCGCCGTCGCTGCGCAGGTGGATGGACAGGCGGCCGTCCACCTTCACGTGGGCGGTGAACAGCGCGGAGGCGGCGGCCGCCTCCCCGAGCAGGATGGCTGCCTGCTGGGGCAGTTCGTCCACGCGGGAACGGATCTGGGCCCAGGTATCCCCCAGGTGCACCCGCACGCCGCGCACGGCGGCCTGTGGCAGGAGGAAGCGGTCGAGGCGGTCGGAATCAGGTTGGGTTGGGCTCATGGTTTCGTGACGGGCGCGCGCGGGAACGCGGCAATAATGGGGCCACGTCGACGCTGAGAATGGGAAGTGTGCTGTATGGGGATGCAAGGGCGGGTGTACAAGCGGAGCGCCCGGCGATGACACGATCGCGGGGACGCCGGCGCTGGCTACGCCGCCTGCTGGTCTTGCCGGTGGCATTGGTATTGCTGAGCGTGCTGCAGGTGGCCGCGCTGCGCTTCGTGGACCCGCCGGTCTCGATGGTGATGGTGGAGCACCGGCTCCGGGCGTGGGTGGAGGGCGACGGGGACTTCCGGCTGCGCTACCAGTGGCGGGACCTCGGACAGATCTCCACCTCACTGCCGCTGGCGGCGATCGCGGCCGAGGACCAGCGATTCGCCGAACACCGCGGCTTCGACCTCGAGGCCATCGAAAAGGCACGCGAGCAGCATGCGCGTGGCGGCCGCCTGCGCGGTGCCAGCACCATCAGCCAGCAGACCGCCAAGAACGTCTTCCTCTGGAGTGGTCGAAGCTGGGTGCGCAAGGGCCTTGAGGCCTGGTACACCGTATTGATGGAGCTGATGTGGCCCAAGCAGCGGATCCTGGAGATGTACGTGAACGTGGCCGAGTTCGGCCCAGGGATCTACGGCGCCCAGGCGGCCGCGCAGGCGTTCTTCGGCAAGGATGCAGATGCGCTGACTGCCGCCGAGGCCGCGCGCCTGGCCGCGGTGCTGCCCAGTCCCCGCCGCTACAGCGCCTCCAACCCCGGCCCGTACGTGCAGCGGCGCACGGGCCAGATCCAGCGCCAGATGCGGCAGATTGGCGGCGAGTCCTACCTGGAAAAGCTCTGACCGCGGCCAGTGCGCGCGCATGCGCGCTTGTCGCTACGATGGCGCGATGACAGATCAGTTGACGATCGTGGTGGCCGCCTGGAACGAAGCCGAGGCGCTGCCGGAGCTGCACCCGCGCATCAGCGCCGTGCTCGATGGGCTGCGCCGGGACCAGGGCATTCGCGGCCGGGTGCTGTACGTGGACGATGGCAGTACCGACGCCACGTGGGAGGTGATGCGGCAGATCGCCGCCGGGGATCCGCGTGTGTCCTTGCTGCGCCTGTCGCGCAACTTCGGCAAGGAACTCGCGCTGACGGCCGGCCTGGACGCGGTGACCGAGGGCGCGGCGCTGATCCTGGACGCGGACGGCCAGGACCCGCCGGAGCTGGCGCCGCAGTTCGTGGCGCGCTGGCGCGAGGGCTATGACGATGTCTATGGCACCCGCACCGTGCGCGAGGGCGAGGGCTGGTTCAAGCGCGCTTCCGCCCACGGCTTCTACCGGGTGATGCAGCGGCTGTCGAAAACGCCGATCCCGGTCGATACCGGGGATTTCCGCCTGCTGTCACCGCGCGCCCTGGCCGCGCTGCGGCAGCTGCGCGAGCGGCACCGGTTCATGAAGGGCCTGTTCGGCTGGGTCGGCTTCAACCGGATCGCCATTCCCTACGAGCGCCAGCCGCGCTCGGCCGGCCGCAGCAAGTACAACGTGTGGAAGCTGTGGAACTTTGCGCTGGAGGGCGTGACCAGCTTTTCCACCGCGCCGCTGCGCGTCGCCACCTATGCGGGGCTCGCCACCGCGCTGCTGGCATTCGGCTACGGGGTGTGGATCGTGGCCAAGGCGCTGCTGTATGGCGACGCGGTCCAGGGCTGGCCCACGATGATGGCCGTGATCCTGTTCCTGGGCGGGACCCAGCTGATGGCGCTGGGGTTCATTGGCGAATACCTGGGCCGGCTGTACCTGGAGTCCAAGCAGCGGCCGCTCTACCTCGTGGACACCTGGCTGCCCGCGGAAGGGGTAGAGTCGGAGCCGACCCTGTCAGGCGGAGGAGTGCACGATGCGTACCGTGAGGCACCTGCTGGAGGAGAAGGGGCATGAGGTCCACGCCATCGACCCGGACGCCGCGGTCCTGGATGCGATCCGGCTCATGGCGGAGAAGCAGGTTGGCGCCGTCCTGGTGATGCGCGGGCGTGAACTGGTCGGCATGCTGTCCGAGCGCGACTACGCGCGCAAGGTGATCCTGGCCGGGCTGTCGTCACGCGACACCCCGGTGCGGGACATCATGACCGGCGATGTGGTGACGGTGGGCCTGGACGACCATGTGCCCGGCTGCATGGAGATCGTCACCCGCAAGCGCATCCGCCACCTGCCCGTGGTGGACGCCGCCGGGACGGTGCTGGGGCTGGTGTCGATCGGGGACCTGGTCAAGGCGGTGATCGCCGACCAGCAGACCGAACTGGAACACCTGCACAGCTATATCGCCGGCTGACCGCGCCTAGAGCGCGTATTCGCCGCCGCAGTCGGCGTCTTCGCCGGGCCCCAGCTCGATGGTGGCCAGCAGCGCGGCCGGCGGGGCGATGCTGCCCAGGGCGAGCGCGATCGCGCCGCGTACGCCCAGCCGGCCCATGTCCGGGCGGATGCCGGGATCGGCAAAGCTGCCGTCGATCACCAGCGGCGAGCGCAGGGCCAGCAGGCTGCGGTCCTTGGGGCGCGGCCGCAGCTCCAGGTCCAGCGTTTCCCCGCCAAGGTCCACGGTGCCTTCGCCAACGATGATGGTATCGGAGGTGTCGAACGCCAGCGCCCGCGCCTCCATCACGCCTTCCTGCACCGCAAAGTCGGCGAACGCGCAGCGGATGGGCACTTCGCGGTCGCCCGCGATCAGGAAGCGCAGCGCTTCAAGCACATCGATGCCGGCGAGCTCCAGGATCAGGTTGCTGATCTGACCGCGGCCCATCCCGGCCATCACTTCCCCATTGGCCGAGCCAAGCATCCCGGCAATGGAATTGCCGCGCCCGGTAAGGTCGATCTCCCCGCCGATCGCGCCAAGGGCGTCTTCGGCCAGGGTGGCATCGGGGAACATCTGCGGCAGCTGCAGGTTGCGCAGGCTGGCATCCAGCCGGGTTTCGATCACTTCATTGCGCGCGTCCATCCGCACGTGTGAGCGGATGGTGCCGCCGGCGACGCCGAAATCCAGGGGGTCGAGGGTGAGCAGCCCGGACTCCAGCGCCAGGCTGGCGTCCATGTCATCCAGCGGCAGGACCGGGGAGTCGATCCGTGCCGCCCGCAGCCGCACATCCGCGTCCATGGCGCGCAGCTTTTCCAGCGCATAGGGGGTATCGGGCAGGACCCGGCCGCTGGCGGCGCGTTCGGCGGCCCGCGCCTCGAGTTCCGGGTTGCTGGTGTCGCCCTCGCCTGTGTCCGGCGCGCCGCCCACCAGGCCGGCAAGGTCATCGAAATCCAGCAGGTCGGACACCAGGTCGGCGCGGAAATGGGGCCGGTCGCCGCCCACGGTCACGGTCACGTTGCCACCCAGGTCACTGTCTCCGACGGTGCCGTCGAATTCCTCGTAGGTCCATACATTGCCGTTGCGGCCCAGCCGTCCATCGAGGGTATAGGCGGGGGTGTGCGGCAGGGCGATGCCCAGCAGCGGGTACAGGTCGTGCAAGTTGGCGCCTTCCAGCTGCATCTGCACGTCGAAGCGCTGGAACTGGAACGGGTTGAACAGGCGCCCGCGCGCATGGGTGCTGGTGCGCCCGGCCCGGGCCCGCAGGTCGACACCGTAGCCCGCGCCCGCGTCTGGCTGCTGCAGTTCCAGCAGCGAAGCGATCTGGCCCTCCAGGCTGAAGTCGTTGCCGCGCCACTGGCCGGTGCCCTCCACAAGGACCGGAGGCGCGACTCCCTCGCGCGCGGCCTCGCGGCTTTCCATGCGCACGTCGACGCGGGTGTCCTCCGCCGGGTGCAGGAAGACCAGTTCACCGCCCTCGATCCACAGCCGCTCGATGTTCGGCGGGGTTCCATCCCCGGACGCCTCGCCAAACAGGTTCCAGTTGCCGCCTTCCCCGCTGGTTTCCAGCCGGACCTTTGGCTGGATGAGTGTGATCTCCGGGATGCGGGTCTCGCGCCGGAACAGCAGCGACGGCAGATGCACCCGGACCGCGGCCCGCTCCACCCGGGCCATCTCGTCTTCATCCGACCATTCCGCGTTTCCCAGGCGCAGCCTGTCGGCGCGGATGGCGACCGTCGATCCCAGGTCCACATCGAGGTCGCCACCGATGTCGAAGCTGCGGCCGGTGCGCGCTTCAACCGCGCGCTCAATGGGGCCCTTGAACCAGTTCCAGTCCCAAACCAGGAACAGGACCAGCACCGCGAGTGACGCCGCCACCGCTGCCGCCAGCCATGGATGGCGGGCGATCTGGCCAACGAAGGCAGGCCGGCGGCGGTCGGATGCTGGCATGGTGGGCTCCGCGGGATGCGTGCCATCAGCATCCCGGCGCCCGGGTTGAACCCGGGTGAACGCGTTGCCGGTGATTCAGGCGCAGGCAGCGGCGCCCGGCCGGACTCACATCGGTTTGCAGGAGAGGCCGTACTCGCCGTTGGTCTGGGCCAGCTCGATGAAATCGCCGTCGATCACGAAGCGAAGGCCCACGTCCGACCAGGTGGGGGGCGTGCTTCCGGCCATTTCTCCCAGGCGGATGGTGCGGCCATCGCTGAGCGACGCGCGGGCGACGCGGCCCTCGCGCACCAGTTCGACCGTGTTGCCGCCCTCGCAGGCGTACCCCGCCACCACCGGCCCGTCGTTGGCACGCTCGGGATCGGCTTGGGCAGGGGCGGGTGCCACCTGCGGCGCGGCGGCCTCCGGGGCGTCGGCCTCCGGGGCGTCGGCCTCCGGGGCGTCGGCCTGGCAGGCGCCGAGCAGCAGGGCGGCGCAGAGCAGCAGCAGGGATCTGGTCATGGCAAAAGGGGCGGCGGGGGCTCGGCTTCAAGCATAGACCGGTTACGGTCAGGACGGTGTGGCCACCTGGGCCAGTACCGCCACGTAATGGCACAGGCTGCCGCCGATGCAGAACAGGTGCCAGATGGCGTGCGCGTAGGGCAGCGATTCGCGGTGGTAGAACACCGTGCCCAGCGTATAGAACAGCCCGCCGGCGACCAGCCATCCGAACGTCCAGGCATCAAGGGCCACCATCACCGGCTTGATCGCCACGATCACCAGCCACCCCATGGCCACGTAGACCAGGGTCGACAGCATCCGGAAGCGCCCGGTGTAGAACAGCTTGAACACCACCCCGGCCAGCGCCAGCGACCAGATGGCCGCGAACAGGCTCCAACCCAGCGTGCCGCGCAGGCCCACCAGGGTGAATGGGGTGTAGGTCCCGGCGATCAGCAGGTAGATCGCACAGTGGTCGAAGACTTTCAGGCGGCGCTTGACGAGCGGGTCGTGGAACGAGTGGTACACCGTGGAGGCCAGGTACAGCAGCACCAGGCTGATGGAGAACACGATGGCCGATGCCAGCTGCCAGCCGTCGCCGCGCAGCGCCGCCAGGGTGACCAGGACGATACCCGCAACCAGCGCGGCGGCGGTGCCGGCGGCATGGGTGAGGGCGCTTGCGCGCTCCTCCCGCAGCTGCAGCGGCGTCAGCTCAAGGGTGTGCATCTCGGGGCCCGGGGGAGGCAGGGCCCCTGATTAAACCACGCGCCCCGCAGGGACGGCATGGACCTGCGTCAAGTGTGGGCCTGCTCCCGGGTGGCGTCGAAGCGGATGTCCGGCCAGCGCTCCTGGGCCAGCTGCAGGTTGACCCGCGTGGGCGCCAGGTAGACCAGTTCGCCGGCCGCATCCAGGCCGAGGTTGGAGGCGTTCTTCTCGCGGAACTCCTCCAGCTTCTTCGCATCGTCGCAGTGGATCCAGCGGGTGGTCACCACGCCCACGGGCTCGAAGATGGCATCCACGCCGTATTCGGCCTTGAGCCGGTAGGCGGCCACGTCGAACTGGAGCACGCCGATCGCGCCCAGGATCAGGTCGTTGGACATCAGCGGCCGGAAGAACTGGGTCGCGCCTTCCTCGCTCAGCTGCTCCAGGCCCTTCTGCAGCTGCTTGAGCCGCAGCGGATCGCGCAGCCGCGCCCGGCGGAACAGCTCCGGCGCGAAGTTGGGAATGCCGGTGAACGTGAGCTGCTCGCCCTCGGTGAAAGTGTCGCCGATGGCGATCGTGCCGTGGTTGTGGATGCCGATCACGTCGCCCGGGTAGGCCTCGGCCGCGATCTCGCGGTCGCTGGCCATGAAGGTCAGGGCGTTGGCCAGCTTCATGTCCTTGCCGCTGCGGGTGTGGAAGGCCTTCATGCCGGCCTCGAACCGGCCCGAGCACACGCGCATGAACGCCACCCGGTCGCGGTGCTGAGGATCCATGTTGGCCTGGATCTTGAACACGAAGCCGGTGAGCTTTGGCTCATCGGCGCTGACCTCGCGGGTGGTGGTCTGGCGCGGCTGCGGCGCCGGCGCGTGCTTGACGAAGAAGTCCAGCAGCGGCTGCACGCCGAAGTTGTTCACCGCCGAGCCGAAGAACACCGGCGTCTGCCGGCCTGCGCGGTACGCGTCCAGGTCGAACGGTTCGCTGGCGCCCTGCACCAGCTCCAGTTCCTCGCGCACCTCGTCCAGCATCGCCTTGCCGATGCGCTCCTCGAGTCCAGGCGCGTCAATGGAAGGGAAGATGGTGGAGTCCTTGCGGGTGAAGTTGCGGCCCTGTTCGTACAGGTGGACTTCGCCCGAGACCAGGTGCACCACGCCCTTGAGCCGCTTGCCCATGCCGATCGGCCAGGTGACCGGCGCGCACTGGATGCCCAGCACGCTTTCCACCTCGTCCAGCAGTTCAATCGGGTCGCGCCCCTCGCGGTCGAGCTTGTTGATGAAGGTCATGATCGGCGTGTCGCGCATGCGGCACACCTCCATCAGCTTGATCGTCCGCTCCTCCACGCCCTTGGCCACGTCGATCACCATCAGCGCCGAATCCACCGCGGTCAGCACCCGGTAAGTGTCCTCGCCGAAGTCGGCGTGGCCGGGGGTGTCGAGCAGGTTGACGATGCGCCCGTCGTAGGGGAACTGCATCACCGAGCTGGTCACGGAGATGCCGCGTTCCTGCTCCAGCTTCATCCAGTCGCTGGTGGCATGGCGCGCGGCCTTGCGCCCCTTCACCGAGCCGGCCATCTGGATCGCGCCGCCGAACAGCAGCAGCTTTTCGGTGAGCGTGGTCTTGCCTGCGTCCGGGTGCGAGATGATCGCGAAGGTGCGGCGGCGGGCGGCTTCTTTTGAAACGTCGGGCATGGGGTGGGGCGCGCGGGCGCGCGCCGGGCGGCAGGCGGGGGGCGCGATTATAAACGTTCGCAAAGTGTGACCGGTGTCTGGCCCCGGGGGGTCAAGCGCGGCCGGGACCCGCCGCTAATGACGGTAGCGGAGGTTGCCGCGGAGCATTGCGAGGAACTGGAGTGCACATCGTCGTCGTGGATCCGGGCCCCGGGCTGGTTGCCAGCCTGGAGCATTCGATTGCCGAATTCGGCCTGGACTGGAGCGTGGAAACCATGGGTGGCCCCGGGCAGCCCGGCGGCCGGGTGGACGTACTGGTCAGCCGCCTGGGCCATGGGCCGGACCAGGAACGCGCGCTGCGGGAACTGCGTGACCGGCATCCGGACGCCGTGCGGGTGCTGCTGCTTGCCCCGGGCCAGGACGCCGACGCGGCGGCCCTGCTGGAAGGGGCTCATCGGGTCCTGCAGGAGCCACTGGACCCGGTGGACCTGATCGACGCCGTGGAGCGCGTGGACGAACTGCGCCAGCTGCTCGATGACCCACGGCTCAAGCAGTACGTGGGCAGGGTGGACACCCTCCCGGCTGCGCCGCGGATGTATTTCCAGCTGGCGCGCCTGATGCGCGACCCGGAGGTGGGGCTGGGCAAGGTGGCCGACACCCTGTCACAGGATCCCGCGCTGGTGGCGCGGGTGTTGAAACTGTGCAACTCGGCGTACTTTTCCGCGGGGCGGGAAATCACCGATCCGCGCTCGGCCGTGACCCGGCTGGGGTTGCGCACGATGCAGCACCTGGTGCTGGCCAGCGAGGCGTTCGGCCGGGCGCCGGGCATGTCGGCGCAGGAGCGCGAGGAAATGCAGCAGCGCGCCCTGCGTGTCTCCCGCCTGGCGGGCCGGCTGCTGCCCGGACCCAGCTCGGAGCTGGCCGCCACCGCCGGGATGCTGGCGGAAGTGGGGCGGTTGCTGCCACCGCCCGCCAATGGCCTGGACGCCCCCGACCCTCCGCAAGCCGGTGCCTACCTGCTGGGCCTGTGGGGCCTGCCGATGCCGATCGTGGAAGCGGTGGCGTTCCATCGCCAGCCGCGCCGTCGCCGCGCCGCCGGGTTCTGGGTTACCGGCGCCCTGCACGTGGCCACGGCCCTGGTCCGTGGCGAACCGGTGGACGAGGCCTACCTGGAATCGGTGGGCATGCGCGACCGGCTGCCGCAGTGGAAGGCGATGCTGGAGCAGGACCTGGCGCGGGCGGCATAGCCCTGCCCATGTCCCGGGCCGTCATGGCCCCGGCTCATGGAAGCGCAGCACCCCGCCCGGACCGAACATGCGGAACGGGAGTGATTCGAGCCGCATCCCGCGGTTGGCCTGGACCACGAAGTGGAGGTGCGGCCCGCTGCTGAAGCCGGTGCTGCCCGAAAGCCCCAGCCGCTCGCCGCGGCGCACCCGGTCGCCGGGGCGCACGAACACCCCGTTGGCGTCCAGGTGCGCGTACAGGGCCATGGTGCCGTCGTCGTGGAGCACGCGCACGAAGTTGGCACGGCCATCCAGGCGCGGATCGGCCGCACCATGGGTGAAACCTGCTTCCACCTGCATCACCACGCCGTCCCGGGCGGCCACCACGGGCGTGCCGACCGGCGCCGTCAGATCGATGGCGTGGCGATTGGCCGCATCCCGGTGGCTGCTCGCACCACCCCAGCCCTGTGCAATCCGCACGGGTGCCCCGTCCAGCGGCCAGCCATATTCGACGTCGCCGGTGCGAACGTTCGGATGGCCGGGCACGGCCCGGAGGTTGAGGTAGGCACCGCGCGCCGGTGAAGGTCCCACGCGCGCCACCAGGGTACGTCCGCGGGCCGGCACCGTCGCCCGCGCCGGCAGCGCCGGATCGGAAGGCGGCGCATCGCCCGTCGCGTGCAGCATGACCTCGATGGGCCCTGCCAGCCGATTCTCGGCCCATGCCAGGGTGGCGCCGTCTCGCGGCTCCAGCACGAGTTTCGCGACCGGCGCCGGATCGCCGGATACGTCCGCGGGTTGCCGGCCGTGGGCGGCGGATGCCAGGCAGCCGATCAGCAGCACCGCGATGGCCCTGGTGGGAAAGCTTCGCATCGCGGCATTATCGCCGCGCCGGCCCTGCCCCGGTGCCAACGTTTCCCACCAGCTCAAGCTCGCCATCACGCAGCAGCCGGGCCAGGTCGCGCTGGAGATCCGCCATCAGTGTCTCCATCCGGGTCGTCGGGGTGGGGCGGAACATCGCCCAGCCATCGCGACCGTTGCGCTTGACGTGGTAGAGCGCCTGGTCGGCCAGTTCCACCATCGCTTCCCAGCCCAGCGGGGCGCCCTTGTCGCGGAACAGCGGGTATTCGGACAAGCCCACGGAGGCAGTCACCTTGACGCTGCGGCCGTCGCCGATGTCGAACGGCGCATGGCCGATGGCGTGGCGCAGGCGCTCGCCCATGGCCGCCACCTGCGAGGGCGACATCGGCCGGAACACCAGCAGGAATTCTTCGCCCCCCCAGCGCACCACGTAGT
This sequence comes from Luteimonas sp. JM171, assembly GCF_001717465.1. Taxonomy (NCBI): domain Bacteria; kingdom Pseudomonadati; phylum Pseudomonadota; class Gammaproteobacteria; order Lysobacterales; family Lysobacteraceae; genus Luteimonas; species Luteimonas sp. JM171. Next base: position 1,704,252 of record NZ_CP017074.1, read on the forward strand.
CTCCCGCGCGCACCAGCCGCTGCAGGCGCACTGCCGCTTCCGACAGCACACGGTCGCCGGCGGCGTGGCCGTGGACATCGTTGACCTGCTTGAAATGGTCCAGGTCGAGCAGCGAGAACACGACCACGTCCGCGGCCGGGGCCGCGAGCTGGCGGTCGTAGTAGTTGAGATCGGCCGGGATCTGCTGCACCAGGTAGCGGCGGTTGTGCAGGCCGGTGAGCGGGTCGGTCAGGCTGGCCAGTTCCAGCTGGCGGTTGGATTCGGCCAGCTCCGCGGTGCGCTCGTCCACCAGCCGCTGCAGCTCGGCCTGGCGCAGGCGGTAGCGGTGGCGCTGGTAGCGGAAGCCCGCGTAGACCAGCAGCAGCGCCGCAGCGGCGAGCAACAGGCGGAAGGCGGCGGTCTCGTGGAACCAGGGGCGGATGCTGAATTCCAGGCGCGTCGGCTCGTCCGTCCAGAGGCCGGAGTTGTTGCTGCCCATCACCTCGAAGGCGTAGTCGCCCGGCGGCAGGTTGGTGTAGCGCACCTCGCGCACCAGCGGCTCGACCGGGCGCCACGCGCGGTCGTAGCCGTGCAGGCGGTAGCGGGCATGGTTGCTGCGCGGTTCCTGGAAACTGAGGACATCGAAGGTCAGCGTGAGGTCGCGCTCGTCCGCTTCCAGCACGGTGGCGCCGGTGATGTCCAGGGTGCGCCATTCGTCGCCCACCCGAACCCGCCCCAGGTGCACGCTCGGCGGGTGCGGATTGTCGTGGATGTCCGCGATGTCGATGGCCAGCGCGCCATCGCGCGTGGGGACCCAGAGCGCGCCGTCGGCGATGAATCCGTCGTTCGGACCCGCGCCGTTGCAGCAGATGCCCTGCTGCCCGCTGTTGGGCGTGCCGCGCTCATTGAGGACCACCTGCGGGTGGATGCGTGCGATCCGGCCTTCGGCGAACGCCTTCAGCTCATCGACTTCCATCCGGTAGACGCTGGACATGTTGGTGATCCATGCGGTGCCCTCCTGTTCAAAGACCCGGAAGATGTTGCCCGGTGGCAGCCCTGCCGAGGCATCCACGCGGTGCCAGCGGCCGTGGTGGCGGAAGAGCAGGGAGTCGCCCAGGTCCGAGAGCAGGAGCGAGTCGCCGGAGAGGATGTTCAGGGAGAACAGGACGTTGTCCGCCGGCAGGCCTTCGCCTTCCGGCGCCGGCCGGAAGCCGGTGCCGTCGAACTCGAAGAGGCCGGCGCGGGTCAGCGCGAGGCGGCGGCCGTCGGACAGCGTCGCCACGCCGTAATCTGCCAGCAGGCCGTGCAGGCCGTCCTCTTCACCGAAGCGCTTGAGGGTGGATCCGTCCCAGCGCGAAAGACCCATGTCGGTGCCGATCCACAGGTGTCCGTCATGGTCGCGCGAGAGCCCGCGCACGCGGCCGCGCACGGCGCGTGCCCAGCCTGGAATGGCGGCCGGCCTGCCGCTGCCCGGTTCATACAGCGCCACGCCGTCCTGCAGCCCGATCCACACCTGGCCGGGCTCGACGAGCAGGGCGATGGTGGTACTTGAGACCTCGGGGCCCGCCGGGATCGGCTCGAAGCGGCCGTTGCTGCGCAACCGGGCCACGCCACCGTTGCCGCTGACCCAGATGCCATCACCATCCTCCGCCGGGGCCAGCGACCAGACCGTGCCGTGGGACAGGCCCTGGCCGGTGCTGTAGCGTCGCGTCCAGCCATTGCGGATGCGGCTCAGGCCATTGGAGAGGCTGCCCAGCCAGAGATTGCCTTCGCGGTCCTCGAAGGCGGTGAACAGGTTGGCCAAGCCGTTGGTGGGAGTCGCGCGCACATGTTCCACCGTCCCATCCGGCCGCACCCGGACCAGCCCGCGGTCGCCCCCCGCCCAGATGTTGCCGTCGCCGTCGCGGAACACGAATCGCAGCGCCATGGCATGGCTGCCTGACGCCCCCGCCACCGGGCGCCAGCCGCCGCGGCCATGGACCTGCAGTCCCGAAGCGGTGGCCGCCCACACCGTGTCTCCCGCGACCAGCAGGTCCTGTGCGGCGGTCGGCGTGCCGTCGGCGCTGTGCGTGGGAAACCAGGCGGTGCCGTCCCACCGCTGGACGCCGCCGCTCGCGTCGGCCGTCCACATCTGGCCGTTGGGGGTGAAGGCGAGTGCCCGGCTGGGACCTGCGCCTTCCAGCGGATGCAGCCGGCCGTCCCGGACGAAGGCGATGCCCGCGGTGGTGGTTGCCCAGGCAGAGCCATCGGCGGCGATGCGGATGGTGGAAATCAGCGGCGCGTCGCCCGCCCCCGTCCATGGCACTTCCTCGAAGCGCCCGTCCCGGTATACCGCCAGGCCCGCATAGGTCCCGATCCACAGCGCGCCGTCAGGATCCACCGCAAGGGCGCGCACGAACAGGTGCCTGAGCGCCGGCTCCATGGACGGGGTGAAGGTGGTGAAGCCCACGCCGTCAAAGCGGGAGAGTCCGGCCTGGGTGCCGGCCCAGATATACCCATCGGGGGTCTGGGCGATGCTCAGTGCACTGATCTGCGGCAGCCCTTCGGGCACCGACCAGTTGTCGCGGACGTAATGCTGGAAATCCTTCACCGGATCGAGCGCGCGTGCGGGCGCGGCCAGCAGGCACCAGGCCAGCACCAGCAAGGTCATCACGCGCAACGCCATGGGCATCCTCCCCATGGCCGGCGGTTCCGGACCTCCCGGGCGCCGGCCTTGGCCCTGTCAGCGGCCGCCGGCGGGAAATCTTTAATCCATCGGCGCAGCCGCCCGGGGTCAGGGCCGGCTCAGCACTCGATCACGTTGACCGCGAGCCCGCCGCGCGAGGTTTCCTTGTACTTGTCCTGCATGTCGCGGCCGGTATCGCGCATCGTCTTGATCACCTTGTCCAGGCTGACCTTGTGCTTGCCGTCACCGCGGAACGCCATCCGGGAGGCATTGATTGCCTTGACCGATCCCATCGCATTGCGCTCGATGCAGGGAATCTGCACCAGCCCGCCGATCGGGTCGCAGGTGAGGCCGAGGTTGTGCTCCATGCCGATCTCGGCGGCATTCTCGATCTGCACCGGGGTGCCGCCCAGCGCCGCGGTGAGGCCGGCGGCGGCCATCGAGCAGGCCACGCCCACCTCGCCCTGGCAGCCCACCTCGGCGCCCGAGATGGAGGCGTTTTCCTTGTAGAGGATCCCCACCGCGGCGGCGGTGAGCAGGAAGTTGAAGATGCCCTGTTCATTGGAGCCCGGGCAGAAGCGGTCGTAGTAGTGCAGCACCGCGGGGATGATGCCGGCGGCGCCGTTGGTGGGCGCGGTGACCACCCGCCCGCCCGCCGCGTTTTCCTCGTTGACGGCGAGCGCATACAGGTTGACCCAGTCCAGCGTGGTCAGCGGATCGCGCACCGCCGCCTCGGGCCGGGCGGACAATTCGGCATACATCGCCGGCGCGCGCCGGCTGACGTTCAGGCCGCCGGGCAGGGTGCCGCCGTTGCGGATGCCGCGCTGCACGCACGATTGCATGGCCGTCCACAGCTCCCGCAGGCCGTCGCGGATTTCCTCCGCGCTGCGCCAGCACTGTTCGTTCTCGAACATCATCTGGGCGATCGACAGGCCGGTTTCATGGGCCCGTGCGAGCAGCTCGTCGCCGCTGGAGAAAGGGTGGGGCACGGCCGTGGTGTCGGCCACGATCCGGTCCTCGGCAGCCTCGTCCTGGTTGACCACGAAGCCGCCGCCCACCGAGTAGTAATCGCGGCTGGCAATCTCGTTGCCCTGGGCGTCGTAGGCGGAGAAGCGCATGCCGTTGGTGTGGTACGGCAGCTTCTGCCGCTTGTTCATCAGCAGGTCGCGCTTCTCCACGAAGGTGATCTCGTGGCTGCCGTTGAGGCGGATGCGGCTGCTGCCGCGGATCCGCTCAAGCGCTCCGGGGATGATGTCTGGGTCGATGACATTGGGCATGTGCCCTTCCAGCCCCATCATCACCGCCTTGTCGGTGCCGTGGCCGCGGCCGGTGAGGGCGAGTGAGCCGAACACCTCGGCGCGGATCCGCGCCACGTCGTCGATATGCCCCGCCTGTACCAGCCAGCGGTCGACGAAGCGCGCGGCGGCGCGCATCGGCCCGACGGTGTGGGAGGAACTCGGCCCGATGCCGATCTTGTAGAGGTCGAAAGTGCTGACGGCCATCCCGCTATTCTATCCGGCCCGCCACGCGTCCCGATGCCCGCCCATGCCCCACTCCGTTCCAGCCCCGGCCCCGGCCCTGAAGCTGTTCCAGCGCGATGATTGCCCGCTCTGCGACCAGGCGCTGGCGGTATTGGCCCAGGCGCGCGTGCCAGAGTTCGAGACCGTTTGGATCGATGGGGACGGCGCGCTGGAAGCCCGCTACGGCCTGCGGGTGCCGGTGCTGCGCGAGGAAGGCTCGGGCCGCGAGCTCGGCTGGCCGTTCGATGCGGCGAGGGCGCGGGCGTTCGTGGACGGCGCGGGCGGATAACCGGCACGCTGCGCTGGCCGGGCCCGTCTCCGCTCAGTCCGGCGGGTCCAGCCCCTCGCTGAAGCGGGCGTCCGGCGCGGCGACGGCCTCCACCTCCAGGCGCAGTTCCACCACATCGCCGATGACGCCGGGCCAGGCGCTGATGCCGAAGTCCGCGCGGCTGAGCATTGCCACTGCAGAGAATCCCGCCGTGCGCCGGAAGGGCGGCAGGGGATGGCGGCGGACGTCGTTCATCACCGCGTCGAGCACCACCGGCCGGGTGACACCGCGCAGCGTGAGCTGGCCATGGATCCGCAGCCGTCCCCCATCGCCTGCCTCCACGCGCCCGGACACGAACACGGCATGCGGGTGTCGCCCGGCATCGAGCAGGCCAGTTGCCAGGGCCGCCTGGTTCCATTCCGCATCGCCCAGTTCCAGCTGCGCCAGCGGCACCCAGGCTTCCACCTTCGCGCTTGACCAGTCGCCCGGGTCCAGGCGCAGGGTGCCGGTGGTGCCGGAAACGGTGCCGATGGCCCGTGAAAACCCCGCGTGGTCGACCGCGAACATCACCCGGGTGTGCACCGGGTCCAGCGCGTACATGCGCGCCTGGGCGCCGGCCTGGCCGCTGGCGGCGACCGATGCTGCCAATACGAGCCCCGCGAGGGCGCGGCCGACGGCGTTCCCCGCCCGGAGTTGCGCCCGCCCTGCGCCGTTGCGAGGATGCGCATTCAGCGGGGGGTGAGGGGGTGCAGGAAGCATGCTGCGCAAGGTAGCGATCATCGGCCTGCTCGTCATGGCGGCGGCGACCGCCCGGGCCAGTCTGCCCGAAACACCGAGGCTGCGGCAGCTGACGGTGGGTGACGGGCTGCCCTCCAACGTGATCCACGCGATCGCCGGGGATCGCAGCGGCTACCTGTGGATCGGGACCGATGACGGCCTGGCGCGGTACGACGGCGTCGGCTTCCGGGTGTGGCGGCGCGAGGATGGCCTGCCGGCCAACCAGGTCAGCGCTTTGCACGTGGATGCCCATGACCGCCTGTGGGTGGCCACCACCGCCGGCCTGGTGCTGATGGACCGGGAGCAGGGGCGGTTCCGGCGGATGGATGCGCCCGGGCCGGAGGAGGCGTCGGAGGAGCGCATCGTCTGGAGCCTGGCGGGCACCGGCGACGGCGCCGTCTGGTTTGGTACCGCCGGATCCGGATTGTTCCGCATCGGCGCGGATGGACGGACCCGGAGCTTCATGCCCGATCCCGCCGATCCGCACAGCCTGCCTTCGCCAAGCGTGCCGCTGCTGGCCACCGGCCCGGACGGCACGCTCTGGGTGGGGACCCGGGGCGGGTTGGCCCGCTGGAACGGGGACGGATTCGAAACCGTCCCCGGGCTGTCCGCGGATGCGATCCTGCTGTGGCTTGCGCCCGACGCCGACGGCCGGGTCTGGGTCGGCCTGCCGCAGGGGGCGGGCGTGGTGGGCCCCGACGGGCGGTTTTCGCACGCCGTCCCCTGGCGCGAGGAAGGGCCGGGCGGCCGCGTGTACAGCGTCCTGCACCGCGACGCGGGCGGCCAGTACTGGCTGGAAGCCTTTGGCGGCCTGGCCATGGGCCGCGATGGCCGCGCCGAGGTGGTGGGCACATACAGCGAATTGCGCCAGGGGCGCATCAAGCCCGCCTGGTCGGCGGCCCACGAGGACGGGGAAGGCGGGCTGTGGCTGGGGAGCCAGGACGCGGGGCTGTGGTACCTCGCCCCGAACTGGCGCCAGTTCGCGGTGCTCCTGCACGATCCGGAGGAGCCGCGCGGGCCGGCCAACGTCGATGTGACGGCGCTGGCGCCGGCCGCCGACGGCGGCATGTGGATGGTGGGCAACAGCGGGGTGCTCGACTTGCTGGACCCGGTCAGCGGTCACGTCGCCCATGTCTACAGCGACACCGAGGACTACGTGCCGGAAGCCCTGCTGGAAGACGATGCAGGGAACGTCTGGCTGGGGTTCCACGGGGGGCTGGCGCGCTTTGATCCGGCCCGGGGCGAGA